>JAABTN010000003.1 GCA_011389895.1 Maritimibacter sp.
TAAAGCTCCTCGCGACCCGGAATCGCCGAACCCAAGGCTGATAATCACCGGCGCGACGCCTGTCGGCACCGGCCCCGAACCGATTGGTTGCGGTCAGCCCACGCTTGCCTACACTCGCGCTTGAGATCAGGAGGTTCCATGGATCCCGACGAAGCGGAAATGTTCATCGAGGCGCAGGATGGCGTCTGGTCCGAGGTGATTGCCGAATTGAAGGCGGGGCGTAAGGCGACCCATTGGATGTGGTTCATCTTCCCGCAACTTGCGAGCCTTGGACAATCCAACATCTCGCAGCTTTTCGGGCTGCACGATCTGGGTGAAGCCAAGGATTACCTTGAAGAGCCGACGCTTGGTCCGCGTCTGGTCGAGGTGTCGTCGCTTATCCTCACACACGAAGACAAGCGCGCCGAAGACATCCTGGGCGATGTCGATGCACAGAAACTTCGATCCTCAATGACACTTTTCGCCGAGGTGCCCGGGGCGCATGACGTGTTTTCCGCCGTGTTAGAGACGTTTTTTGACGGAAAACGCTGCCCCCACACCTTGGCCGAAGTCACCTAAGGCCGCCGGCCACAAAAGACCCGCCTCCGCGTCCCCGACGGTGCGGCCATTCAGCCAGAATTTGAGATGCGCGTCGCGGGGGGTATCTGTGGCATCATGGATGGTCTGTTCATCATTCATCGCGGCGCTCCTTTGCGCGTCACGCTACGGTTGGGCGAGCAGATCGTTCACCTCTTGCCGGGTCGGAATGGCATCGGCGGTACCCGGACGCGTGACCTGGATCGCCGACGCGGCAGACCCGAGGCGAAGCGCCTCTGCAATCGAAAGACCTTGGTCGAGCCCCGCCGCCACAGCCCCGATGAAACAATCCCCGGCCCCGGTGGTGTCGACCGGATCGGCGGCAAAGGCCGCTTGAAAGACCTCTGTCTTGCCCCGCCACGTCGCGCCATCGGCCCCCTTGGTGATCAAAAGCGCGGGCACCTCAAGCGCCGCGATCTCGATGCCAAGGAATTCTGCCATCTGCTCCGCTTCGACCTGATTGACCACGAGCACATCGACAAGCGGTAAAAGATCATGCGCCTTCTCCGGTTTGAACGGGGCTGCCGAATAGATCACGAAACAGCCCGCGGCACGCGCCATGCGGGCGGCTTCCGCAGTATGGTTCGCCTCGTTCTGAAGCAGAAAGATATCCCCAGCCCGGGCCTCGGACATGGCCGCTTCAAGCAGGGATAGAGACTGTTCATGGTTCGCCCCCGGCATCACCACGATAAGGTTTTCGCCCCTCTCGTCGACATAGATATTGGCATGCCCCGTCATCCGCCCATCGGTGCCGGTGAACCGCACATCCACCCCGAATTGATCAAGCTCCCGACGCCCAGCGCCCTCTGGCCCGACCATCCCGATATGCACGACATCCGACCCCATGCGCCGCGCCGCGACCGATTGGTTCGCGCCCTTGCCCCCCAGACCCTGCGCATGCCCAGTCGCGGCGAGCGTTTCGCCGGGTCGGGGCAGATGCGGCACATTGTAAAAATGATCCACGTTGATCGAACCGAAGTTGAACACCGTCATCACTTCACCTTGCAGGCTGCCAATACTGCCATGTTCAGGATGTCGTTCGCGGTCGACGTGGTCGAAGCGATCTGAATCGGCTTGGAAACGCCGGTCAGGATCGGGCCGATCACCGTCGCCCCCGCCAATTCCTGCATCATCTTCACGCTGATCGAGGCCGAATGGCGCGCCGGCACGACAAGGATGTTTGCCGGCCCGGACAGGCGGCAGAACGGATATTGCGCCAGAACATCGGGGTTCAGCGCGACATCCACCGCCATTTCTCCATCAAACTCGAAATCCACACCGCGCCGCTCAAGGATCGCGGGGGTTTCATGCATCTTTTCCGCCCGCTCGGATTTGGGATATCCGAAGGTCGAGAACGAGACAAAGGCGACACGCGGCTCCAACCCGAGATCCCGCGCCACCGCCGCAGCACCCTCGGCGATATTGGCAAGATCTTCGGTCTCGGGCCATTCATGCACCAGCGTATCCGCAATCAAAACGATCCGGCCCTTGTGCAACAGCGCGGTAACACCCACCGCCCCGTCCTTTGGCTTCGCGTCGAATACGTGATTGATCAACTCCATCACATGCGCCGATTTCCGGGTCGCCCCGGTGACAAGCGCATCGCCATGCCCATGGGCCAACATCAGCGCGGCAAAGACGTGCCGGTCCCGCGCGGCGAGACGGTGAATATCGTGGCGGTCGAACCCGTCGCGCTGCAACCGTTCATAGAGATAGGTCTTATAGGCCGCGAGATGTTGGGTATTGGCCGCATTCACGATCTCAAGCTCGGACACCGCGTCCCCCAACCCGGCGGTCTCAAGCTTTTCCTTCACATCGGAACTGCGCCCGACCACCAAGGCCTTGCCGAACCCGTTGCGTTGATAGGCAACGGCGGCACGCAGAACATGCGGGTCATCGCCCTCGGCAAAGATCATCGTCGCCTGCGCCGCGCGGGCCCGCGTGTTGAGCGACCGAAGGATCGAGGCGGTCGGGTCCATCCGCGCCTTCAGCGTGTTTTCATACCCCGCCATGTCGATGATCGGGCGTCGCGCCGCACCGCTATCGGCCCCGGCCTTTGCCACCGCGGGCGGGATCACGTGGATGAGCCGCGGATCGAACGGTGTCGGAATGATGTAATCGCGCCCGAAAGTAAGCTTCTTGCCATAGGCCATGGCGACTTCATCGGGAACATCTTCACGCGCAAGCGCGGCAAGCGCTTCGGCACAGGCGATCTTCATTTCGTCATTGATAGCCCGCGCGTGGATGTCGAGAGCACCGCGAAAGAGATAGGGAAACCCGAGCACATTGTTCACCTGGTTCGGGTAATCCGACCGCCCGGTTGCCACGATCACGTCTTCACGCACCTCGTGCACCTCTTCCGGCGTGATCTCGGGGTCCGGGTTGGCCATGGCAAAGATCACGGCATCTTTGCCCATGTTCTTGACCATGTCCTGCGTCACCGCCCCCCGGACCGAGACACCAAGGAACACATCCGCCCCCTTCATCGCCTCGTCCAGCGTGCGCAGGTCCGTATGCGCGGCATGGGCGGATTTCCATTGGTTCATGCCCTCGGTGCGACCCTGGTAGATCACGCCCTTGGTGTCGCACACGATACAATTGTCGTGCCGCGCCCCCATCGCCTTCAGCAATTCGATACAGGCGATCCCGGCCGCCCCGGCGCCGTTCAGAACGATCCGGCAGTCCTCGATCTTCTTGCCCGAGATATGCAGCGCGTTGATCAGCCCGGCGGCACAGATCACGGCGGTGCCATGTTGGTCATCATGGAACACCGGGATGTCCATCTCTTCCTTGAGCCGCTGCTCGATGATGAAACATTCCGGCGCCTTGATATCCTCAAGGTTGATACCACCAAATGTCGGACCCATCAGCCGGACGGCGTTGATGATCTCCTCGGGATCTTCTGTGTCGAGCTCGATGTCGATCGAATTCACGTCGGCGAAGCGTTTGAACAGAACCGCCTTGCCCTCCATCACCGGTTTCGACGCAAGCGCGCCGAGATTGCCCAGCCCCAGCACCGCCGATCCGTTCGACACCACCGCGACCAGATTGCCCTTGTTGGTGTAATCATAGACCGTCTCGGGGTTGGCATGAATCGCCTCGCACGGCACGGCCACGCCCGGGGAATAGGCAAGCGACAGATCCCGTTGCGTGGTCATGGGAACCGACGGTGTCACGTCGAACTTCCCCGGACGCGGGTCTATGTGGAAGGCAAGCGCCTCTTCGCGGGTGATCCTGGATTTACCTGCCATGTCTCTCTCTGTTCTGCGTTCGAAACTCTGTAGCCTTTGCTGTCACCCGTCTCAACCGGATAAACGAAACACTCCGGGGGTTTTTCTCGCATTTCGCGACATATTCCGAAAAAAATCGTCAGCAAAACGCAATTTTCCTGCGCGGCTGAGGTAATTGGCGTCCTGCCGAAATCCGGGTGAAATCCCGCCCCCATGTCTCTAAATTCGACACGAATCATGGGGGCTTTCGAGCATGGGCAAAATTCTTCTGACCGGCGGCGCGGGGTATATCGGGTCCCACACCTATGTCGAACTGAAGGCGGCGGGGCATGAGGTTGTCATCATCGACAATTTCTCGAACGCGCGCAAAGACGTCATTGATCGTCTTGCCCAGATCACCGACAGCCCTGTTCTGGTTCACGAAGGCGACGTGCTCGACAAGGCATTCCTCGCCACCGTGTTCGCCTCGCATGACTTCGACGCGGTGATCCATTTCGCGGCGAAAAAGGCAGTCGGAGAAAGTGTGGAAAAACCGCTGGAGTATTTCGAAACGAATTGCACCGGGTTCTCGACCCTTCTGATGGCGATGAAAGAGGCCGGGGTGTTCCGCGTCGTGTTCTCGTCCACCGCCACGGTCTATGGCGAACCCCTGTCGTTGCCCTATACCGAAGATCACCGGATTGCCCCGGTTTCACCCTATGCACAATCCAAGGTGACTTGCGAAACGCTTCTCAAGCATCTGAAAGAGGCCGACGATCGCTGGACCTATGGCGTTCTGCGGTATTTCAACCCGGCGGGCGCGCATGATTCGGCGCTGATCGGCGAAGACCCGAACGACATTCCCAACAACCTGATGCCCTATATCGCCAAGGTCGCGACCGGCGAATTGCCGCAACTCACCGTGTTTGGCGATGATTACAACACGCCCGATGGCACCGGCGTGCGCGACTACATCCACGTGGTAGATCTGGCCCAAGGGCACGTGCAATCGGTGGACAAGCTTATCTATGACAACAGCACGCATATCCTGAACCTCGGGACCGGCACGGGATACTCGGTGTTCGACATGTTGCGCGCTTATGAAAAGGCCTGCCAGAAACCGCTGGCCTACACGGTCGGTCCGCGTCGCGCAGGCGATATCGACTGTTTCTATGCCGACCCGGCCTCGGCACGCGAAATTCTTGGCTTTGAAGCGCGCCGGGGGCTGGATGACATGTGCCGGACCTCTTGGAATTGGGTGTCGCGCCTGCGAAATGTCTGACCGGTCGATGCTTTGCAACGCCGGGGTTTCACCCCGCCATGGCACTGGTTAGAGTTTCCCAAACCGCCGGGGGCAAACGTGAACACTCCAAACACCGTCACACCGATGATGGCGCAATACCTGGAGATCAAATCCCGGTATCCCGACGCACTGTTGTTCTACCGGATGGGCGATTTTTACGAGCTGTTCTTCGATGATGCGGTGGCCGCCGCCGAGGCGCTCGATATCGCGCTGACCAAGCGGGGCAAACATCTGGGCGAAGACATCCCGATGTGCGGTGTTCCGGTGCATTCCGCCGAAGGATACCTACTGACCCTTATTCGAAAAGGGTTTCGTGTCGCGGTCTGCGAACAGATGGAAGACCCGTCCGAGGCAAAGAAGCGCGGCGCGAAATCGGTGGTCAACCGCGATGTCGTGCGGCTTGTCACCCCGGGCACCCTGACCGAAGACAGCCTGCTTGAAGCCAGGCGTCACAATTTTCTCGCCGCCTATTGCGAGGTTCGGGATGACGGCGCGCTGGCTTGGGTCGATATCTCGACCGGCGCGTTCCGGGTGATGCCCTGTCCGCGTCACCGGCTGGGGCCAGAGCTTGCCCGCATCGCCCCGCGCGAGGTGGTGGTGAACGACGCGCAAGAAACGGATTTGGCCGAAATAGTCTCTGACAATGGCGCCGCCCTGACGGGGTTGGGCGGGGCTGCTTTCGACAGCACGTCGGCGAGCAAACGGTTGTGCGCCGTCTTCGGGGTCAACACTTTGGACGCCTTCGGAACCTTCGGTCGCGCGCCGCTTGGGGCGATGGGGGCGATTGTCGAATACCTCGACATCACGCAAAAGGGAAACCTCCCGCTGCTGCGCCCGCCAGAAATGGAAAGCGCGGGAGGGGCGATGCAGATCGATGCGGCCACGCGCCGCAACCTGGAAATTACCCACGCCCTTGCCGGGGGTCGCGATGGATCGCTGCTTGCCACCATTGATCGCACGGTGACCGCGGGCGGGGGGCGGTTGCTTGAGCGCCGGATTTCCAGCCCGTCTTGCGACCTGTCGACAATCACGGCGCGCCATGAAGCGGTGTCTTTCCTGCTGGAAAACTCCCGCGCGCGGGCGGATTTGCGCGACGCGCTGCGCAAAGTGCCCGACATTGACCGGGCGCTGTCCCGTCTTGCCCTCGATCGGGGCGGTCCCCGCGATCTTGCCGCGATCCGCGATGGGCTGGGTGCGGCATCCGAGATTCATGACCAGTTCGGCGATCCCGAAACCCCCAAGCTTTTGTCCCAAGCGGTCGGCAACCTGTCAGGCCATGACAATCTGCGTGACCTTCTTGACCACGCGCTCATTGCCGAGCCGCCGCTTTTGGTCCGCGATGGCGGCTTCATCGCACAGGGGCATGACGCCGATCTTGATGACGCCCGGACACTCCGGGACGAGGGGCGCGCAGTGATCGCCGGGATGCAGTCGGATTACGCCAGCCAAAGCGGCATTTCATCGCTGAAGATCAAGCACAACAACGTGCTGGGCTATTTCATCGAATGCACCGCAACGCATGCGGAAAAGATGCTCTCTCCCCCCTTGTCCGAAACCTTCATCCACCGGCAAACCACGGCAAATGCGCTCCGCTTCACGACCGTTGATCTGTCCGAGATGGAGACCAAGATCCTGAACGCCGGGAACCGGGTGCTTGAGATTGAAAAACGGCTCTATGACACCCTGAAACAGGCAATTCTCGATCATTCGGGCCCCTTGGGCGAAGCCGCACGCGCGCTGTCCGAGATGGATCTTGCCGCTGCGCTCGCGGATTTGGCCGTCACCGAGAACTGGGTTTGCCCGGTGATCGAAGACAGCCGCGCGTTCGAGATTTCGGGGGGGCGTCATCCGGTGGTGGAAAGCGCCCTGCGCGCCCAAGGCGGCGATCCCTTCATCGCGAACGATTGCGCACTGTCCGACGGGTCCGAAGGTGCCGACATCTGGCTTCTGACGGGGCCGAACATGGCGGGTAAATCTACCTTTCTGAGACAGAACGCCCTGATCGCGCTCTTGGCCCAGGCCGGGAGCTTCGTGCCCGCGACCAAGGCACGGATCGGCATTGTAAGCCAACTTTTCTCGCGCGTCGGGGCATCAGACGACCTTGCGCGCGGGCGCTCGACCTTCATGGTCGAAATGGTCGAAACCGCCGCCATTCTGAACCAGGCCGATGACCGCGCGCTGGTCATTCTGGACGAGATTGGGCGGGGCACGGCGACCTATGACGGCCTGTCCATCGCTTGGGCCACGCTCGAATACCTGCACGATGCGAACCGGTGCCGGGCGCTTTTTGCCACGCATTACCATGAGCTTACGCAATTGGCCGATACGCTCACCGGGGTCGACAACGCGACGATTTCGGTCAAGGAATGGAATGGCGAGGTGATTTTTTTGCACGAGGTGATCCGGGGCGCCGCCGACCGGTCCTACGGGGTTCAGGTCGCCAAGCTCGCCGGGCTGCCAGACAGCGTCATCGACCGCGCGCGGATCGTTCTCGACGCGCTTGAAAAAGGCGAACGCGAAGGCGGCTCTGCACAAAAGGCGTTGATCGACGATCTCCCCCTCTTCTCGGCCGTCGCCCCGCCGCCTTCCAGCCCCCGGCCAAGCGGGCCCTCACTGCTCACAGAAAAGCTCGCCGGAATTCATCCCGACGAGCTGTCGCCTCGTGAGGCGCTTGACCTGATTTACCAGTTGAAGGATCTCAGCCGGGATTAGACGAGACGCCAACCTGCGCCGGGCGCAACAGCCGGTCGTGAAGCATGAAGCCTTCCGCCATCACCTGAATGATATGGCCCTTCTTGGTGTCAGGCACCGGTGCTTCGAACATCGCTTCGTGGTGCTCGGGATCAAACCGCTCACCAATCTCGGGTGCCAGAATGGTGATCCCATGCTTTGAGAAAATATCAAGCAGCGCGCGCATGGTCAGCTCGATCCCTTCGGTCAGGCCCGAGGCCCGTTCGCGCAGATCATCGTCAATCGCGTCAAGCGCGCGTTTCATGCTGTCATAGACCGGCAGCATATCACGGGCGAGCTTCGATCCACCGTAATTCTCGGCCTCGCGCCGGTCGCGATCCGCCCGCTTGCGCATGTTCTCGGCATCGGCCAGCGCGCGCATGAACTTGTCGCGCAATTCGTCACGCTCGGCTGTCAGCGCGTCAATCGTATCCTGATCCAGCGCGTCATGGTCGACCCCTTCCTCGGCCATGTCATCAAGGGATTGGAGCGGCTCGTCCGCCTCCGCCTGTTCCCCCATGATTTCTTCGATCGCTGCTTCGATATCCTCGATCGGCTCTTTCTTCGGGTCCGCCATCATTATCCTCTTCAGCCCCGGTCCGAGATGATTTTCCCGACCAGTTGCGCCGTGTAATCCACAATCGGCACGATGCGCCCGTAGTTGAGCCGCGTGGGCCCAATCACCCCGACCGCACCGACGATCTTTCGGTCAGCGTTCATATATGGAGAAACCACCAGAGAGGAACCCGAAAGTGAGAAAAGTTTGTTCTCTGACCCGATAAAAATGCGCACACCCTCGCCATCCTCGGTCAACTCGAGAAATTCGGCAATATCCTGCTTACGCTCAAGGTCGTCGAACAACCGCTTGATCCGCTCAAGCTCGGCTTCATCCGCCGGATCGGTGATGAGATTCGAGCGTCCCCGCACGATCAACCTGTCCGGCCCGGCCCCATCGGTGTTCCACAGCGCGAGACCGCCTTCGACCATTTCGCGCGCAAGGCTGTCGATCTCCTGCCGCCGCACTTCGATTTCGCGCCGCATGACATCTCGTAGCTCCGACAGCGTCTTGCCTTCTGCCAAGGCATTCAGAAAATTCGCCGCTTCCCGCATCGAGCTTGGGGTTTGCCCCGGCGGCGGCGCAAACACCCGGTTCTCGACCTGCCCATCGGCAAACACCAGCACGACAAGCGCGCGGTCGGTGGCAAGGCTGATGAATTCGATATGCTTGATCGGCGCTTCATGCTTTGGCGTGAGAACAAGGCTCGCACCAGAGGTGATCCCCGACAGCGCCTTTCCGACCGAGTTTAAAAGCCCGGGCACATCGGCTGCGTTCGAGCCAAGCGTTTCCTCGATCTTGCCCCGGTCATCCTTTGTGAGATCACCGACCTCAAGAAACCCGTCCACGAACATACGCAACCCCAGCTCGGTGGGAATCCGCCCCGCCGACACATGCGGGCTATCGAGAAGCCCCATGTATTCAAGGTCTTGCATGACGTTGCGGATCGTGGCCGCCGAGACCTTTGCATCCATGCCGCGCGTCAGCGTGCGTGACCCCACGGGATCGCCGGTTTCCAGATAGGCCTCGACCAGCTTGCGAAACACTTCGCGTGACCGGTCATTCAACGTGTCGATTGGTTGCGACCCTTCGGTCATGCTGCCTCCGAACCCTTGCCTTTTCACCCGACCCGTGACACCCACAGCGCGAAAAGCAAGGAAGGACACCAGAATGCGCCCCTCTGGCAGGAATGTAGATGAAATGCGGTCGGTTTCAATCGAAACGGACGTCACGAAACATGCCGAAGGGTCCTGCATGATAAAGATGGGCGATACGCATGTGCTTTGCACCGCATCGCTCGAACCGCGCGTGCCGCCCTTCCTGCGCAATTCCGGCATGGGCTGGGTCACGGCGGAATACGGCATGCTGCCGCGCTCGACCACGTCGCGGATGCGGCGCGAGGCGACGGCGGGCAAACAAGGCGGGCGCACGGTGGAAATCCAGCGCCTGATTGGCCGGTCCCTGCGGGCCGGTGTCGATCGTCAAGCCATGGGTGAGCGGCAGATCACCGTGGACTGTGACGTGATTCAGGCTGATGGAGGCACCCGCTGTGCCGCGATCACCGGGGGCTGGGTCGCCCTGCGTTTGGCGACCAACAAGCTGATGAAGGCGGGCGATATCATCTCCGATCCGTTGCTTGACCCGGTCGCCGCGATTTCCTGCGGGATCTATGCCGGTCAGCCGGTGCTGGACCTTGATTACCCAGAAGATTCCGAAGCCGGGGTGGATGGCAATTTTGTCATGACCGGAACCGGCCGGCTCATCGAGGTGCAGATGAGTGCCGAGGGATCGACCTTTTCCCGCCAGCAGATGGATGACCTGATGGGCCTGGCCGAAAAAGGCGCGGCCGAGCTTGTTGCCGCACAGAAAAAAGCCTGCGCATGACACGCCGGTTTGACGCCGAAACGCTCGTCATCGCGAGCCACAACGCGGGCAAATTGCGCGAAATCGCCGCCCTCGTTGCCCCCTTCGGTGTGACCTGCACATCCGCAGGCGATCTCGGGCTGGATGAGCCGGCGGAGACCGAAGACAGCTTTGCCGGGAACGCACGGATCAAGGCGCATTTTGCAGCGAAAGAAAGCGGTCTTCCCGCCCTGTCCGATGACAGTGGCATCTGTGTCGATGCCCTCGACGGCGCGCCCGGCGTCTATACCGCCGATTGGGCCGAAACCCCGAATGGACGGGATTTTCCGATGGCGATGAAAAAGACATGGGACATGCTCGACGCCAAGGGTGCGGGCGAACCGCGCACCGCGTCGTTCAATTGCACCCTCTGCCTTGCCTGGCCGGATGGTCATGACGAGGTTTTCGAAGGCCGTGTGTCCGGTCGCCTGACATGGCCGATGCGCGGCGAACAGGGGTTCGGCTATGACCCGATCTTCATTCCCGATGGCCATGACGTGACCTTCGGTGAAATGGACCCGTCCGAGAAGCACGCGATGAGCCACCGCGCGATCGCCTTTGCCAAGCTGGTCGAGGGCTGCTTTGACCGATGACTGGCGGCTTGGCGGCTTTGGCCTTTATGTCCATTGGCCTTTCTGCGCCGCCAAGTGCCCCTATTGCGATTTCAACAGCCACGTCTCGTCCTCGATCAACCAAGATGACTGGCTGACCGCCTATATCGCCGAAATTGACCGGGTCGCCCACGAAACGCCCGGACGCGTGTTGAACAGTCTCTATTTTGGCGGAGGAACCCCCTCCTTGATGGAGCCTCGCTTGGTCGACGCCGTCATTGACCGCGCCCTGTCCCATTGGACCCCGGCCAATGACATCGAAATCACGTTGGAAGCCAACCCATCCTCTGTCGAAGCGGCGCGCTTCGCGGGCTACCGGTCGGCGGGCGTCAACCGCGTGTCGATGGGGTTTCAGGCCCTGAACGACACCGACCTGAAACGTCTCGGGCGTCTGCATGACGTCAAGACCGCGATGAAGGCGCTCGACACCGCGCGCGGCGTGTTCGACCGCATCAATTTTGACCTGATCTATGCAAGACAAGATCAATCCCTGGCGGATTGGGAAGCCGAGCTAACCCATGCCATTGATCTCGGCCCCGATCACATGTCGCTTTATCAACTTACCATCGAAGACGGCACGGCCTTTGGCGAACGGTTCGCGCGGGGCAAGCTTGGCGGATTGCCAACCGAAGATCTCGGGGCCGACATGTTCTTTCTCACCCAGACGCTGACCGAAGCCGCCGGGCTCTCGGCTTACGAGGTGTCAAACCACGCCCGCCCAGGGGAAGAGAGCCGTCACAATCTTATTTACTGGTCCGGGGGTGATTACGCCGGTATCGGGCCCGGCGCCCACGGGCGTCTGACCCTGAACAATGCGCGCTATGCCACGTCGACCGCGCTGTCGCCTACCGCATGGCTGTCAGATGTCACAAACGGACGCGGTGAGGCGGCGCGAGATCGCCTTTCTCGTCGAGATCACGCCGGGGAGTACCTGATGATGGCCCTGAGGACGACCAGGGGGCTTGATCTGAGCCGCTTTGACGACATCTCGCCGGACCCCATTAAACCATTTAAAATCAATATGTTAAAAGATCACAACCTGCTCCGGGAAGATCAGGGCTTCCTGATCGCCACGCGGGAAGGTCGCGCGGTGTTGAACGCGATCATAACCGAGCTTTTGCCAGATTAATCACCATCACCCAGATACCGGCACAGGTCATCAAGCTGATCAAGGTTGTCGTAGCGGATCGTGACCGCCCCCGCCTGCCCGCCAGGCTTGTGATCAATCGAAACCTTCATGCCCAACGTTGCCCCAAGCGCCTTTTCCAGCGCGACGGTATCGGCATCCTTTTCGCCCTTTTGGCGTGAGGTAGAGCCCTTTTTCTGACCCATCCCCTCTTTCGCAAGCCGCTCGATCTCGCGCACCGAAAGCGCGCTTCCAATCGCATGTTTGGCAAGCTTCACGGGATCATCCGACGTGATCATCGCACGCGCGGCCCCCGCGGACAGCTTCCCATCCCGAACGTATTCAAGCACTTCGGCGGGAAGGTTCAGAAGCCGCATCATGTTGGCGATATGCGACCGCGATTTCCCAAGAGCATCGGCCAGCTTTTCCTGCGTATGACCGAACTTCTCCATCAGCTCCTTGTATCCCGCCGCTTCCTCGACCGCGTTCAGATCAGCGCGCTGAATGTTCTCGATGATCGCGACCTCGTAGGCCTCGGTATCATCATAATCGCGGATCAGCGCCGGAACCTCGTGCAATCGCGCCTTCTGCGCCGCGCGCCAACGGCGTTCCCCCGCAACGATTTCAAACTCATCCGCATTTTGCGGATGCGGGCGCACGATCAACGGTTGGATGATCCCCTTTTCCTTGATCGACGTCGAAAGCTCCGCCAAGGCCTCTTCCGAGAATTGGCGACGCGGCTGATCCGGGTTCGCTTTTACCTTCTCGATCGGGATCATCATATCCGGCTTGCGCGGCGCATCGGTCGTGGCAACATCGGCGTCACCTTCGGGCTGAACATCGGCCATCAGCGCCGAAAGACCACGCCCGAGACCCCGGTTTTGTTTCTTCTCTGCCATCTTGCCTCCTCAGCCCGCTTTCGCGGTCAATTCCTGTGCCAGCGCGATATATGCCTGGCTGCCTTTCGAGACCGGGTCATAGGTGATGACCGGCATCGCGAATGACGGCGCCTCGCTCACCCGCACATTGCGGGGAATGACTGTCTTGAACACAAGCTCACCCAGCGTATCACGCGCATCCGCTTCGACCTGTTGGGCAAGCCTGTTGCGCATGTCATGCATCGTCAGAACGACACCTTCGATCCGCAAGCGTGGATTTGCCGCCTCGCGGACCTCGCGGATGGTGAGCATCAGCTGGCTAAGACCTTCGAGCGCGAAAAATTCGGATTGAAGCGGGATCAGCACCGAATGGCTCGCAACCAGCGCGTTCACGGTGAGAAGGTTCAAGGACGGCGGACAATCAATCAGCACGAAATCGAACCCGAGCGCCAAAGCTTCATGCGCGCGCAGGGCGTCATGCAGAAGATGCGACCGCTTTTCATTCGCCACAAGCTCGATATCAGCCGAGGACAGATCGGTGGTCGCAGGCGCGATAAAGAGCCGCTCGACCTCGGTCGGAATCACAACATCTTGTATCGGCGTCTCTTCCAACAACAAATCATAGGTGGTTAACGCGCGGTCCTGCGGCTCGATGCCAAGCCCGGTTGACGCGTTCCCCTGCGGATCCAGATCAACGACCAAAACCTTGTCCCCGGCCAAAGCAAGGGCTGCGGCAAGGTTGATGGCCGTGGTGGTTTTGCCGACCCCGCCCTTCTGATTGGTAATCGCGATGATTTTTGGATCAGACACGCTCGATCTCTCCGATTCTGAGGATAACGGCTTCGGGGTGGGTTCTGCTCCGTATCTTATCGGCCCGGAACGACCACGTTTCAAGCGCTTCCTTCAGTTCCGAGTCATGTTCCGCCCCTTTTGGGAAAAGAGCAACACCGCCTGGCGCAAGGTGCGGTTCGGCAAGCTCCAAAAGCTTTGGAAGCGGGGCGAGCGCGCGGGCAGAAACAACATCTGCCGACAGGGGTTCAACCGCTTCGATCCGCTCCGCGATCACCGACCCTGAAACCCCGGTCTCGCGAAGCACGGTGCGCAAAAACGTTGCCTTTCGCAGGTCCGATTCAACACAGGTCACCGAAAGGTCCGGGTTTCGCTCTGCGGCCAGGATGGCGATGACAACACCGGGAAATCCACCGCCCGTCCCGAGATCAACCCATTCATGGGCATCGTCGGGGCCCAGGGCAAGGATTTGCGTCGAATCAAGGATATGACGCGACCAGAAATCATCAAGCGTGCTTCGGGACACCAGATTGATCTTCGGCGTCCACTTCCGCAGGAGGGCTTCATAAGTCTTCAGCCGCTCCAATGTTTCACGTGAAACATTTTCCTGCGCGGCAAACTCTTCGGCCCTCATGCGCTCCGCGCTCGGCCAGCCTGACGCAGTTTCGCAAGGATCAGCGTCAGCGCAGCTGGTGTCATTCCCTCGATCCGACCGGCCTGCGCCAGCGTTTCTGGCCTTGCCCGCGACAGCTTTCCGGTCAGCTCTGTGGTCAGCCCGTCCAGCCCGGAATAGTCAAAATCTTCGGGAATCGCATGGCCTTCGTCGCGCTGCATCGATTCCACTTCCCGCTTCTGCCGCTCGATATACTTGGCATAAAGCGCGTCCTTGGCGATCTGCGCCCGTGTGTTAGAATCAATCCCCGTAAAACCCGGGTCCAGTGCAGCCACGTTTTCAAACGTCAGGCCGGGGATCGACAATAGGTCGTAGGCCGTGCGACGGGTTCCATCTTCGCGCACCTTTCCCCCGACCGCGTTGACCTGTTGCGGGGTAAAGGTTTGTGCAGACAAAGCTTTGGTCGCCGTGTTCAAGCGTGCCATCTTCTCCTCGAACGCCACCCGGCGCACGTCGGAAATGGCCCCAAGCTCAATCGCCAAGGGGGTCAGCCGCTGATCCGCGTTATCGGCACGCAACGCCAGCCTGAATTCCGCGCGCGAGGTGAACATGCGATAGGGCTCGGTCACTCCGCGCGTTACCAGGTCGTCAATCATCACCCCGATGTAGGATGTCGCGCGCGAGAATATGACACTCTCAAACCCACGCGCCGCGCGGGCCGCGTTTGTGCCTGCGACCAAACCTTGTGCCGCAGCTTCCTCATATCCAGTGGTGCCGTTGATCTGACCCGCTAGATATAGTCCGGACACGGCGCGAAGCTCCAACGTCTGCCGAAGCGCGCGGGGATCGACGTAGTCGTATTCAATCGCATAGCCCGGCTGCCGGATCGTGACATCCTCAAGCCCGCGAATCGATCGCACATAAGCTTCTTGCACATCAATCGGAAGCGAGGTGGAAATACCGTTCGGGTAAACCGTATCGTCGTCCAACCCTTCCGGCTCCAAAAACACCTGGTGCGATGTCTTCTCGGCAAAACGCACCACCTTATCCTCGATCGACGGGCAATACCGGGGGCCGACCCCATCTATATGCCCGCCATACATCGCCGATTTCAAAAGGTTCGCGGTGATGATTTCATGTGTTCGCGCATTGGTATGCGTGATTCCGCACGAAACCTGTCGCGCAAAGGGTGTCTTGTTGAGGAATGAGAACATCTCGGGTGCTTCATCGCCCGGCTGGGCGTCGAGCACATCCCAGTTGATCGTGCTTCCATCCAGCCGCGGGGGCGTCCCGGTTTTCAACCGCCCGAGTGGCAGGCCAAAATCATCAATCTGTTGCGCGAGCTTGACCGAGGGACGGTCGCCCATACGCCCACCTTCGCGCCGCTCTTCGCCGATATGGATCACCCCGCGCAGGAAGGTTCCCGTGGTCAGAACCACGGCCTGCGCCGAAAGCTCTGAGCCATCGCTAAGCCTAAGGCCTGTAACCGCGCCTTCGCGGAGGAGAAATTCCGTCGCTTCCCCTTCTATGATCGAGAGCCCCTCAGCCGCCGCAACAATCTCGCCCATCGCAGCGCGGTAAAGCTTGCGATCTGCTTGCGCACGTGGGCCTTGAACCGCGGGGCCTTTGGAGCGGTTGAGCAGGCGAAATTGAATCCCCGCCTTGTCCGCCGCACGGCCCATCGCGCCGTCGAGCGCATCGACTTCGCGCACGAGGTGGCCTTTGCCAAGCCCGCCAATGGCCGGATTGCAGGACATGACGCCCAGATCGCTACGCCGAAGCGTGATCAGCGCGGTGCGCGCGCCGTTGCGGGCGGCGGCCAAGGCAGCCTCCGCACCAGCGTGGCCGCCACCGACCACGATCACATCGAATGAATGTTTCACGTGAAACACTCCTCTCGCAAACGCCTATTTCCCAAGGCAGAAACTGGCGAAAATTTCGTCCAGAACCATTTCAACATCAACCCGACCGACAAGCGAATCAAGCGCGCGGATCGCGGACCAAAGTTCTTCCGCCGCCAATTCCGACCGCTCAGCCCCGCTCTCTACCTCGATTCGAGCTGTTTCCAAAGCCTCCAACGCGTGGGTCATGGAATGCCGATGCCGGGCACGGATGGCGGTGCCCGCCCCGGACGCACGGTTCGAGAGAATCTCGGTCACCTGGGCGACGAGATAATCGATCCCCTCACCTGTCTTGCCAGAAACCCCACGCCCTGTCAGGTCAGCCTTCCCTTCGACCACGATATCGCCATCTAGCGGATCGAAATCAAGCGGCTCTTCGGACAACAGGAAAATTCTCAGATCCGCTGCCATCGCGCGTTCGCGGGCGCGGGCGACGCCAAGCTGTTCGATCCGGTCTTCGCTATCACGCAAACCCGCGGTGTCGAGCATGGTGACAGGCAGGCCCTGAAGATCCATCCGCACCTCGATCACATCCCGGGTCGTGCCCGCGATGTCCGATGTAATCGCCGCTTCGCGCCCCGCCAGCGCGTTCAGGAGGGTTGATTTACCCGCGTTCGGCGCGCCGACAATCGCGACCTCGAACCCTTCGCGAATCCGCTCGGCCACCTTTGATCCCTCCACCTCGCGCAGAAGGCCGTGTTGCGTCCGGTTCAAGAGATCGAGGACTTCCGGCGACACATCGACCGGCACGTCTTCGTCGGCAAAGTCGATGGTTGCCTCAAGCAATGCCACAGAACGGATCAGATCACTTCGCCAGCTTTCGGCTTTTGCGCCAAGCGAGCCTGAAAGCACGCGCAATGCCTGCCGTCTTTGTGCTTCCGTCTCGGCGTCGATGAGATCCGCAAGACCTTCGATCTGGGTCAGATCAAGCCGCTCGTTTTCAAGCGCGCGTCGGGTGAATTCCCCCGGTTCAGCCATGCGAAGACCGGGAAGCCGCGACAGCTCATCCAGCAGCGCGGTGATAACCGCCGTCGATCCGTGCACTTGAAATTCGACAACATCTTCGCCGGTAAAGCTGTGATTGGCTTCGAACCGAAGCACCAGTGCTTCGTCAATCGGCCCATCGCGCCCCTTGAGAACACGAAGCGCGCATGTTCTCGGGTCCGGCAGACGCCCCACGATCTGTTGACCAGCCGCGATCGCTTCCGGGCCCGACACCCGGATCACGGCCACGCCGGCCTTGCCACGCGAGGTGGCCTGGGCGAAGATCGTATCCATAGATAACCTGTTGTTTTATAACAGGAATTACGCGTTCATCGAATCGAAGAACTCGTCGTTCGTCTTGGTCTGCTTGAGCTTCGAGATCAGGAATTCGATGGCATCCGTGGTGCCCATCGGGTTCAGGATACGCCGCAAGACATAGGTTTTTTGCAGATCCTTCGAGCTGACCAAAAGCTCTTCTTTCCGCGTGCCCGACTTGATGATGTCAATGGCCGGGAAAATACGCTTGTCCGACACCTTGCGGTCCAGAACCAGCTCGGAGTTGCCGGTGCCTTTGAATTCTTCAAAGATGACCTCGTCCATCCGCGACCCGGTGTCGATCAGGGCGGTCGCGATGATGGTCAGCGACCCGCCCTCTTCGATATTACGGGCCGCGCCGAAGAACCGCTTCGGGCGTTGCAGCGCATTTGCATCGACACCGCCGGTCAGAACCTTGCCCGACGATGGCACCGTGGTGTTGAACGCGCGGCCAAGACGGGTGATCGAGTCGAGCAGGATGACCACGTCACGCTTGTGTTCGACCAGACGCTTTGCCTTCTCGATGATCATTTCCGACACGGCCACGTGGCGCGAGGCGGGTTCATCAAAGGTCGATGCCACCACTTCGCCCTTCACCGAGCGTTTCATATCGGTGACTTCCTCCGGCCGTTCGTCGATCAGGAGAACGATCAGATATACCTCAGGGTGGTTGACCGAGATGGATTGCGCGATGTTCTGCAAGAGAACGGTTTTACCGGTGCGCGGCGGCGCGACGATAAGCGAGCGTTGGCCTTTCCCGATCGGGGCGACCAGATCGATGATCCGGGCCGAGCGGTCCTTTGACGTCGGATCGTCAAGCTCCATCTTCAAACGCTCATCCGGGTGAAGCGGCGTGAGGTTGTCAAAGGCGACTTTGTGCTTGGCCGTCTCTGGGTCGGTGAAGTTGATCTTCTCGACCTTCGTGATGGCAAAGTAGTTCTCGCTTTCCGCCGGTGCAGAGATTACGCCTTCCACCGTATCGCCGGTGCGCAGCGAGTGTTTCCGGATCATGTCCGGCGACATGTAGATGTCGTCCGGGCCCGGAAGATAGTTTGCCTCGGGCGAGCGCAGGAAGCCAAAGCCGTCTTGCAGCACCTCAAGCACCCCGTCCCCGCCGATCTCCCACCCATCCTCGGCGCGTGCCTGCAGGATCTGGAACATCATCTCGCCCTTGCGCATCGTCGAGGCGTTTTCGATCTCAAGCTCTTCGGCAAGGGCCAGAAGGTCCTTGGGACTCTGAGCTTTGAGTTCAGACAGGTTCAAACGTTCAGACATGGGAATCACCGGACGACAACGCGAAATGGCGTGGTCTTGTGTTGGGGATGGAGGTACTTCGGTCGGACGACCGCTTGGGGCGTGGATATAGGCCCCCAAAGGGTTCAAGTCAATCTGGCTGTTCCAAGCAGGATGTCAAAGCGATCTCTGCCTGCCCTACCCAATAATAAAAAAAGAAATTTTAAAAGGATTTTGAAGATTGTAGGGCCTGTGCACGGTGGGGATTATCGGATTTTGCCCCTTTTTCCCACAGCACGAATGAGAGTGGGACAAAGTTCGAGGGAAACAGGGAAACGCAAGGAAAAACATTTTATGTCAAAGGTTTAGAATGATCGGGCTTGTGGATGTCCTGGTGGACTATCCTGTGCATCCGAGGCTTCGTCCCAAGCCGGTGGAAAAGCGCCCCCACATGTGGAACCAGCGTGGGATGAAATGACGACAACCGGGCCATCAGTGGGGATTCCCATTTTCTCCCGTCTGGCGCACACTCACGTAAGCTGGAACAAACACGGATTTTCCACAGGGTTCCCAACATGGCCACTGATCTTATCCTGGCGTCAGGCTCCAAAATTCGGGCCGAGCTTTTGCGAAATGCCGGGCTTTCGTTCGAAATTCTGCCCGGTCGGGTGGATGAAGCCGCGATTCGCGCCGGGCTTGATGCAGAACAGGCATCGCCGCGCGACATTGCCGACACGCTGGCGGAATACAAGGCGCGCAAGACCGGGATGAAGCGCCCCGAGGCGCTGGTTCTCGGCTGTGATCAGGTTGCCGCGCTGGGCAAAACCGTGCTGGTCAAACCGGAAACGCCGGAGGAGGCGCGCGATCAACTCACCCGCCTGTCCGGTCAGACCCATCAGCTTTTGTCCGCTGCCGTGATCTATCATCAGGCAGAGCCGATCTGGCGCCACGTCGGTGTCGTGCACATGACGATGCGGGATCTGAGTGCGGGGTATATTGACGCGTACGTTGCGCGAAACTGGGAGTCGATCCGACATTCCGTGGGGGCCTACAAGCTTGAGGAAGAAGGCGTTCGCCTTTTCACACGGGTTCAGGGAAGCTATTTCGATGTGCTTGGCTTGCCGATGACAGAGCTTTTGTCCTATCTCATTGCGCGAGGGGAGTTGCGCGTATGAGTTCACCTAGTATCCCGCTTGCCGCCATTGTGATGCCGCCCGGGGGGACAAGCGCCCTTCCGCGCGTGATGGACTACTGGTTCAAGGTAACGGGGCTTTCGGGCTGTTACGTGCCGCTTGAGGTCGAATTCAACGATCTTGAAGCGGTTCTGACGACCTTGCCAAGGATCGGGTTTGTCGGGCTGCACATCGCGCCCGCCTATCAAAAAGCCATGTTGGCGCATGCCGATATCATCACCGACCGGGCGGCGCTGATGGCTGGGGCGAACACCATCATTTTTCGCAAGGACGGGAAGCTGCATGGGGATAACACCGATGGCTATGGCTTTGTCGAAAACATCCGCCAAACCATTCCTGACTGGGACCCCAAACTGGGTCCGGCGGCCATTTTCGGGGCCGGGCAATCGGCCCGCGTGATCATTGCCGCGCTGCTTGAGGTCGGGGTTGAAGAGATCCGGGTGGCGAGCCGGACGCGCCCCAAGACCGACCAGTTGCGGCAGGAGTTTGGGACACGGATCAAGGTTTATGACTGGGTCAAGGCCGGGAACCTTGCCGATGGGGCCGCGATGGTGGTGAACGCCACGCCGCTTGGCCGGCAGGGGATGCCGGAGTTTCGCGTGCCGCTTGATGGTCTGCGCCCGGGGTCCGTGGCCTGTGATCTGACCCTTGATCCGCCGCATACGCGGTTTCTTCGCCAAGCGCATGACTATGGAAGCCATGCCATCGACGGGTCTGGCATGATGTTGTGCCAAGCCGCGCCAAGTTTCGAGCGCTGGTTCGGGGCACGCCCGCCAACGGATGACGCCGCGCGGGCAGTCTTGTGGGCAACATGACCTTTGTGCTTGGGCTCACAGGGTCGATCGGGATGGGGAAATCCACCACGGCGCAGATGTTTGCCGACGAAGGTGTGCCCGTCTGGGATGCCGACGCGGCGGTTCACCGGCTCTATGCCCCGGGCGGCGCGGCGGTCGAGCCGATCCGGGCGCTTTGTCCCGAGGCGATCGTGGAGGGCGCGGTTGATCGCGGGGCGTTGAAGGCATGGATGGCCCGCGACCCTTCGGCCCTGAAACAGATCGAGGCGATCGTTCATCCGCTGGTGGCCAAGGATCGGCAGGCATTTCTCGCCGCAACGGACGCCGACATCGCCCTTCTCGACATCCCGCTGTTGTTCGAGGGCGGCGGTGGGACCGGCATGGACGCGGTCGTGGTCGTATCCGTTCCCGAAGACGTGCAACGCGACCGGGTCTTGGCGCGCGGCAGCATGGACGCGGCCACGTTTCAAACCATCCTCGCCAAACAGATGCCGGACGCGGAAAAGCGCAGGCGCGCCGATTACGTGATCGAGACCTTGACGCTTGAGGCCGCCCGCGCCTCTGTGCGATCGGTGCTGGACGACATTCGGGGGAAGATAGATGCGTGAAATTGTCATGGACACGGAAACCACCGGCTTTGACCCGAAGACCGGGGACCGGATGGTCGAGATCGGCTGTGTCGAGCTAATGAACCACATGCCGACAGGCCGGACCTATCACCAATACATCAACCCGAAACGCGACATGCCCGAAGGTGCGTTCAAGGTGCATGGGCTGTCGGAGGATTTTCTGCGCGACTACCCCGTGTTCGAAGAGGTGGCGGATGCGTTTCTCGATTTCATCGGGGATGCGAAGCTGGTCATTCACAACGCGAATTTCGATGTTCCGTTTCTGAATGCCGAGCTTGGGTGGTGTAATCGCCCGCAAATCCTGATGGATCAGGCCATCGACACGCTCATTATAGCCCGCAAGAAATACCCCGGCGCGGGCAATTCGCTTGACGCGCTTTGCCGCCGGTTCGGCATCGACAATTCACATCGCGAGCTGCACGGCGCGCTGCTTGATAGCGAAATCTTGGCCGAGGTGTATCTTGAGCTTATCGGGGGGCGGCAGCCCGGGCTTGTTCTCGGGGGCATCCGTTCAACGGACGACACGACCGAGGTTGAAGACACCTGGCGTCCGCGTCCGCGTGCCACGCCGCTTCCTTCCCGTCTGACCGCGGGTGAGGCTGTGGTGCATCGCGAGTTTATCGAGGAGCTTGGCGAAAACGCCCTTTGGAAAAGGGCGTAATCGCGGGGTTTAATCGGCCTTCGATCAGTTGGTCGGGGCTGTCTCGGTCTCTTTGCGGCGCGAAAGCTCTTGCCGGTAGAGCGCCACGAAATCGACGTTGTCGAGGTTCACCGGCGGGAAGCCCCCGTCACGAGTGACGTCCGACACGATGCGACGGGCGAAGGGGAAAAGCTGGCGCGGACATTCGATCAGGAGGAAGGGGTGAAGCTGATCCTCCGGCACGTTTTCAACATGGAAGAGCCCGGCATATTCAAGCTCGAGAATGAACATCTCGGACCCGGTTTCCTTGTTGGTCGAGGTCACCTTGTACTTGGTCAGCACTTCGTATTGGTTCTCGGTCGAGCGCTTCTTCGCATCCAGAGCAACTTCGACCTTGAGCTCAGGCTGAACCTCGCCGGTCACACCCTTTTGGACAAGGATGTTCTCGAACGACATGTCCCGGATGTACTGGCCCAGGATCTTCATGTTGACCTGAGGTTGTTGTTGGGCCGTTTGTGCCCCGTTTTCGTCCGCCATTACGGTCTCCCAAAAAGAAATCTCGCGACTTGATACCAGCTTGTTCCAAGGGCCTCAACGCCAACCCTTCCCATGCTTGCGGTCCCGGGGTATCAGCAGGGGATGAAGGATATGATCCCCGCATGGGTCGACGGCAAATTGACGCCGGTCGAGAAATTGTCAGCCCATCTGGATGGGCTGCGCCATCGTGCGGTGTCGGTCTTTCTGATCCATGACGATGAGATCCTGATCCAACAGCGTGCGGCGGGAAAATATCACACGCCCGGGCTCTGGGCGAACACATGTTGCACCCATCCGCTGTGGGATGAGGCACCCGAGATCTGTGCCGCGCGCCGTCTGGACGAAGAACTTGGGATCACCGGGGTCACGCCCGAATGGAAAGGCCAGATCGAATATCGGGCCGAGGTCGGCGGGGGCATGATCGAACACGAGGTTGTAGACCTGTTCTTGGTCAAAAGCGACCGGCGCCCTCTTATCACGCTGAACCCGGATGAGGTCGATGGCGTCCGCTGGATCGGCCTGAAACAGCTTGAACAGGAAGTGGCGGACCATCCGGAGTGGTTCACGCCATGGCTTCGCATATACCTCGCCGAGCACAAGTTGTCAGTGTTTGGTCCAGCCTGAGGGACCGTTCACAGGTTTGTGCGTGGGCTTCTTGTCGGGTGTGACATCTTCGAAATCACCGTCGATCACATCGTCGCCCCCCGGTTTCGGGCCCGGTCTTGCCCCCGGTCGCGCGCCGGGATGGCCGCCGGGAGGCGGACCACGGGTTTCATGCACCGAGAAGCTTGAAAACCCCTGCACCTTGATCCGTTTCTTTGCTTCGCGAAACGCCCAATGGCGCACGGCGGGGATCAAAAGCAGGAAACCGACCGCATCGGTGAAAAACCCCGGCGTCAGCAAAAGTGCGCCTGAAAACAGGATCATCGCGCCATGTGCCAAGGGTTCGGACGGGTCAGACAGCCGATCAAAGCTTTGGCGCACCTGCCCCATGGCCAAGGCGCCCTGTTGACGAACCATCCAAGAGCCGATGAGCGCCGTAATCAACACGATACCCAGCGTTGGCCAGAGCCCAAGCCACCCGCCAACCTGAATAAACAGGCCGATTTCAACGATCGGCACCGCGACAAAAAGAAACAAGAGCCACATGGCATATCCATTCAAACGTTCTGGGCCAGTGGACTTGGCCCGATCCAATGCCTACATATGGGCCAAAGGCGGCCGTTTCAAACCGCGTCCCGAAATGAGGTAAGAATGTCATCTCCCGTCATCCAATTGATCGTTCTCGCAGCGATTGCCATTTTCCTGATCCTGCGCCTGCGCGATGTGCTTGGCACCCGCGAAGGGTTCGAGAAGCCTACGGTCACGCGCGACGGCACGCAAAAGACGTCTGGCCGCGATAAATTCGAGGTGATCGAAGGCGGGCCGGATACCGATATCACCGACAACGTGCCCGAAGGCAGCCCATCGGCGGAAGCGCTGGCCCGCATGAAGGCGGCTGAGCCAAGTTTCTCGGTCAGTGAATTCATGGGCGGCGCGCGCGGCGCCTATGAAATGATCTTGATGAAATTCGAGGCGGGCGAAATGGCGGACATCCAGCCGTTCCTCTCGGACGAAGTTTATGACAGCTTCGCGTCCGTGGTCGAAGAGCGCGAAAAACAGGGTCTGACCATCGACGCCAATTTCGTCGGGGTGCGTGAAATCAAGCTGGTCGAAGCAGATTTTGACCAAGACACCGGTGAGGGCGAGATCACGATGAAATTCGTCGGGGAAATGACCTCGGTCGTGCGCGACAAGGGCGGCGATATCATCGAGGGCAATCCCAACGAAGTGAAGCGGCAGAAAGACATCTGGACCTTTGCCCGCGTCATGGGGTCGGACAACCCGAACTGGTTGTTGGTCGCCACGGGCGGTTGAGATGCGCTGGGCTGCGGCGGTTCTGATTGCGGTAAGCATCGGGGTCGCGGCCCCCGTTTCGGCCTCGGTCGACGAGGCGGAGGTATCGCTTGTCACGTTCGAGGATCTTCCGGGCTGGGACGTGGATGACCACGAGGCGGCGATGGTCGCCTTTCTTCATACCTGCGAGCTTCTGGATGATCCGCAATGGCGCCCTGTCTGCGCGCTGGGCTTTGGCTTCGATGGTCCCCCAAAAAGCTTTTTCGAGCTGTTCTTTCGCCCGGTCCTGATTGAAGACGGCAAAGCGCCGCTTTTCACTGCCTATTTCGAACCGGAAATCATGGGGTCCGAGCGTCGCACATCACGCTTTGACATCCCCGTCTACCGCCTCCCCCCCGAAATCGCTTCTGGTCAGCAGGCCTATACCCGCCGCCAGATCGAGGAAGAGGGTGCGCTGGCCGGGCGTGGGCTTGAAATCGCATGGGTCGAAGACCCGGTGGAATTGCAGTTTCTGCAGATTCAGGGCTCGGGGCGTATCCGGCTGCGGGATGGGTCGACGATCCGGCTGGGTTTCGGGGGGTCGAACGGGCATCGGTATCGGTCGCTCGGGGATGAGCTGGTGCGCCGGGGCGTCTACAACCAGCACCAGGTTTCGGCAGAGGTCATCAAGAACTGGGTGCGCCGCAACCCGGCGCAGGGTCGTAATCTTCTGAGCCACAACACCTCTTACGTCTTTTTCACCGAACGCGAACATCTACCCCCCGACGCCGGGCCGGTGGGTGCGATGAACCGGGCGATCACCGCGCAGCGCACGCTTGCGGTCGATCCGGCCTATACTCCGCTTGGCGCGCCGGTCTGGATCGAGAAGCGCGGCGAAAACCCGTTTTCCCGGCTCATGGTTGCACAGGATACCGGGTCGCGGATCAAGGGGGCGCAGCGTGCCGATATCTTCTGGGGCACCGGGGATACCGCGGGGCGGGAAGCTGGGCGGATCAAGGACACGGGGCGCATGATCGTGCTGCTTCCGATCCAGCGGGCCTATGCCCTGTTGCCGGAGGAATAATAGCATGGCCCGCCGGTCTCCCAGACGTCTGAGCGACGAAGAACGCGCGCTTTGGGAAAAGGTGGTGGACAAGGCCACCCCGATGCACCCCGACCGGCACCGGACCGAGAGCGCCGAGGGTGCGCTTTTGCAACCGGAAACCTCCGCCCCAACGAACACCGCCACCCCGCCCCGGTTTCGCGTGGGCCAGACATCACAGGCCACGCCGCCCGCGCATGACATTGCGCAGCCGATCGAAAACCACGTAGCGTCACAGCCCATGTCGATGGACCGCCGCCGGTTTACACAGATGAAGCGTGGCAGGCTCAAACCTGACGCGCGGCTGGATCTGCACGGGCTGACCCTGGCACAGGCGCATCCGGCGCTGACCCGATTTATCCTCGATGCCGTAGCGGGCGGCCAAAGGCTTGTCCTCATCATCACCGGGAAAGGGAAATCCAGACCGGACAGCGGGCCCATCCCGGAACGTCACGGCGTGTTGCGACACCAGGTTCCCCATTGGCTCAACTCTGCGCCGTTGAAAGCACATGTGCTTCAAATCACCGAGGCGCACGTGAAACATGGCGGCATGGGGGCCTATTACGTCTACCTGCGCCGGATGCGTTAGGGCAGGGGCAAGACCTTTAACAACCGCGTATTCGCGCTGATCGCCTGACCTGACCCGTCGCGGGGGAAGAAATCCACAAAGTCATCGCCATCCCGCATCAGCTTGATTGCGGCGGGCGAGGTTGCGGGAATGAAATGCCCCGACCCCGCCGACCCGGCCAGCGCCGAGACATCGACCACGGTCAGATCACCCTCGGTCGTCACCGGGATATTGCGCATGGATCCCAGCCGCGCCTTGTCCCCCGCCACGCGGGACGACAGCATCAGGACTTGATCGCGGTTCGACACGAAAATCACCATGTCCTCGGGCAGCCGGTCAAAGCGTGCTGCCTGTGTCTTGAACACCTCCACGCCGATATCCGGTGAGACGAAGGCAAGCCCGTCGATCTGTCGATAGGACCATCCGGGTTCGGAAATTTCGATCTGGCGCAGGGTTTCCATCACCAGCATGGCGCCAAGCGAATGGGCGATGATCGTGACGCGATCCGCCCCGACGCGCGACACGGAGCGCAACAGGCTTTCCAACCCGTCGCGCGAATACAGGACGCTTTCACGGTCATAGGCATAACCCGTGTTCGACCCGCGCGAAGGCCAAGAAAAATGCACCTTCGCGCCGTTCAAGGCGAAATCATTGCTTAGCTGGGCGGACCGGAACACGCCGTTGAAGAAGGTGTTGTAAAAGCCGTGGACATAGATCGTGACATCGCGTTTGCCGGGGGGAGAACCCCGCAGCTTTTCGGTCAGCGCAGCCTCGAACGCGGCGCGCGAGTAGTCGGTCTTGCCGCTGACCCAGAAATCGGATTCCGGATCGGGGTCTTGCCGGATCAGGGCCCGTTGGCCGGGGGTGTAGTCCGCCGGGAAATTGACCGGAACGGAGACATAGCTCAGGCCCTCCCCGCGCTCATCGGAAAACCAGCCATCAGGGGCCTTGGCCCGTGTCGTGGCAACGAAAACCTCGGGCGCGTCGGCACGCGGCGCGTCGGGGCGCACCGGGGCATAATCCGGCTCCGAACAACCGGCCAGGACCAGAAGGAACAGGGCAAACAGGGTGCGCAAATGACATCTCACAATACCACGACCGTAGACCCGCGCACCGCTGTCTGGCTATAGCATATATCGCCCGATGTCGGCGCTTTGCATCAACTCGCCGAGATTTGCATCGACAAAGCCCGCGTCCACGGTGATTTCTTCGCCCGGCTTGTCAGGCGCGGTAAAGCTTAGTTCTTCGAACACCCGCTCCATCACGGTATAAAGCCGCCGCGCGCCGATGTTCTCCACGCTGGTGTTCACCTCGGCGGCAATGCGCGCAAGCGCCTTGATCCCATCCTCGGTGAAGGTGACCTTGACCTGCTCGGTGCCCATCAGCGCGGTGTATTGCCGGGTGAGCGCATTGTCGGTTTCGGTCAAGATCGCGACGAAATCTTCCTCGGTCAAAGCCCGAAGCTCAACCCGGATCGGCAAGCGCCCCTGAAGCTCGGGCAACAGGTCGGATGGTTTGGCGATATGGAATGCGCCGGAAGCGATGAACAGGATATGATCGGTTTTCACCGCGCCATGTTTGGTTGACACGGTGGTGCCCTCGATCAGCGGCAAGAGATCGCGTTGCACGCCCTCGCGGCTGACATCGCCGCCGCGGGCATCGGTGCGGGCACAGACCTTGTCGATCTCGTCCAGAAACACGATCCCGTTCTGCTCGACGCTTTCCAACGCGATCTTGTTCACGCTGTCGTCGTCCAGAAGCTTGTCGGCCTCTTCGCTCAACAGCACCTCGTAGCTTTCGGCAACCGTCATCTTCTTGCGCACCGTGCGTCCGCCAAAGGCCTTGCCAAAGATATCCCCGAGGTTCAGCGCCCCCATCGACATGCCGGGTTGGCCGGGAATGTCCATCGCGGGCATGCCCCCGCCCGACTGGTCCTGCACGTCCAGCTCGATCTCGGTTCCATCAAGCTCGCCGGAGCGGAGTTTCTTGCGAAACATCTCGCGCGTGCCGTCGCGCGCGCCATCACCGGCGAGGGCGGAAATAACGCGTTCCTCGGCGTTGTGTTCGGCGGCGGATTTGACCTCGTCCCGCATGTATTCACGGGTCTGGATGATGGCGCTGTCCACGAGATCGCGCACGATCTGCTCCACGTCGCGACCGACATAGCCGACCTCGGTAAACTTTGTGGCCTCGACCTTTATGAACGGTGCCCGCGCGAGCTTGGCCAGACGCCGCGAAATCTCGGTCTTGCCGACCCCGGTCGGCCCGATCATCAGGATGTTTTTTGGATATACCTCGTCCCGCAGATCATCGGGGAGCTGTTTGCGACGCCAGCGATTGCGCAGCGCCACCGCCACCGCGCGCTTCGCGTCGCGTTGGCCAATGATGAAACGATCGAGTTCGCTGACGATCTCGCGAGGGGTCAGGTCGGTCATGAAACGCCCTTACTTGGTAATTTTTTCGATGGTGAGATTGCCGTTGGTGTAAACGCAGATGTCCGAGGCGATTGCCATCGCTTCGCGCGCCACCGTTTCGGCGGTCTTGTCCGTGTCCATCATCGCGCGGGCGGCGGCGAGGGCGTAATTGCCGCCCGATCCGATCGCCGCAACGCTGTTTTCCGGCTCCAGCACATCACCCGCCCCGGTCACGACATAGAGGTCGTCACCATCGGTCACGATGAGCATGGCTTCGAGTTTCTGGAGGTACTTGTCGGTGCGCCAGTCCTTGGCCAGCTCGACACAGGCGCGCGCAAGCTGTCCGGGGGTTTTCTCCAGCTTGGTTTCCAGTCGTTCGAGCAGGGTAAAGGCATCGGCGGTCGATCCGGCGAACCCGGCGACGATGTCATAGCCGCCCGGGCTAAGCCGCCGGACCTTGCGCGCGCTGCCCTTGATCACGGTTTCGCCAAGGCTCACCTGTCCGTCGCCCGCGATCACAACCTCGCCCCCCTTTTTCACACCGCAGATCGTGGTGCCGTGCCAGCCGGGAAAATCCTTGTCCGCCATTTCGCCTCCGCTCGTTGTCACGTCTATATGGACCCCGCGCGGTGGCGCGACAACCACCAGACTTGACCACCCCTGCTTGACCGCCCGCTTCGCCCGGCTAGGGTCGCGGTCATGAGTGAGCCGAAAATCCTTCGCATCTATCTGGATGAATCCATGCTGTGGCAGGCGCGCGAAGGATGGTTCGGCTTTGGCGACCGGGTGACCAAGGCGTTTCAAGAGGCCGGGTTTCGCGTTGAGCTTCGGCAAAATTCGTTTGACGCGCGGGCGAAGTCGGCGGCGCGGCGGGGTTATTCGCTGTTTCTCATGGATGATCCGTTTCACCCGAAATCGCTGAACATGCGCAAAGCCTATTACTTTCCCTATTGGCGGATCGAGGCAACGTCCAAGCGGTGGGAGTTCGAGGTTGCCCAAAGCCGGTTCGAACCGGACGAAATTGACCCTGATCATGCTCAAAAGTGGTTCGGAAATTGGCGCAAATGGGTGTTTCGGGGTGGTCCGGCGCGGGCCGAGAAGACCGGGATGATCTATGTCGCGCTTCAGGGGCGGTTGACCGCGCAGAGGTCGTTTCAATCCATGTCGCCCCTGGACATGATCGGCGAGGTTCAGGCGCGGGCGGGGGACCGGCGCATTCTGATCGGGCTTCACCCCGGCGAGGAGTATTCCGAGGAAGAGCGTCGCGCGCTGGAACGCATCGAGGACCGGGATACGCGCGTGACGGTGCAAACCGGCGGGATGGAAGAGGCTCTACGCACCTGTGACTTCACCGTGACGCAGAATTCCGCCGCCGCGCTGTCGGGGTTCTTCTTCAAAAAGCCCGCGATCCTTTATGGCGAGACGGATTTTCACCACCAGATGCCCCGTATCTCGCAGCTTGGTAGCGATGAGGCTTGGTGGCAGGTCGAAGCCTGTGCGCCCGATTACGAGAAATACCTATACTGGTTCCTCCACCTCAACGCGATCAAGGCCGATGAGGAAGGCGTGGCGGAGGCAAAGATCCTCGCAACCTGTCGCCATCACGGTTGGGAGATTTAGGCTCTATTCCAGCCAACCGGCGAGGTTTTCGATGGTCACATTCGCCAGCGCGTCGATATGGGCCGGGTCGTCGTTGAGACAGGGAATGTAGGTAAAGCTTTCCCCCCCGGCCTCTTCGAAGGCTTCACAAATCTCGCCCTTGATCTCTTCCAGCGTTTCGATGCAATCGGCGGAAAAAGCGGGTGCGAGCACGGCGATCTTTTTCACCCCGTCCTCTTTTGCCAGCCGCGCGACCTCTTCAACCGTGTAGGGTTTGAGCCATTCCTCGGGGCCGAACACCGATTGGAACGTGGTTTGAATCCGGTCTTCCGACCAGCCCAACCGTTCGGTCAGAAGCCGCGTCGTTTTCTGACATTGGCAGTGATAGGGATCGCCTTCCATCAGGTACCGCTCGGGCATGCCGTGGTATGAACAGATCACCCGGTCCGGCGCATCCGCTTCGGTCGGATACACCCGCTCGACCGATTGTGCGAGCGCCTCGATATAATCGGCGCGGTCGAAATAGGCCGAGGTGGTGCGCACCGCCGGTTGCCATGTTTGGTCCATGAGCGCGCGGAAAAATTCGTCGTTCGCAGTGCCCGACGTGGTGGCCGAATAATGGGGATACAGCGGAAAGAACAGGATGCGCCGGCACCCCGCCTTGACCATCGCGTCAACCTTGGACTTGGTCGAGGGGTTGCCATAGCGCATGCAGAAATCGACCATGATCCGGTCGCCGAAGGCATCACCCAGCTTATCCGACAGCTTTGCCACCTGTGCCTTGGTGATCGTCATCAAGGGGCTTTCGCCTTCCTCGTGATTCCAGATCATCTTGTAATTCGCGCCAGAGCGGAATGGCCGGATGGTGAGAATTGGACCTTGGAGGATCGGTTGCCATTTCCATGACGGATAGTCGATCACGCGCTTGTCCGACAGGAATTCGTTCAGATAGCGGCGCATCGACCAATAGTCATAGTTGTCCGGTGTTCCGAGATTGGCAAAAAGCACGCCAACCTTGGCGGTCGGCACCTCGGGGTGATCCGCAGGCATGGTATCGGTTTTCATTCTCTGTCCCTTCACGTCCCGCCTGTTACGGGGTGTCGTCCGGTTTGGTTTCATCGACGCCAAGCGCATCGGCCAGCCGCATCTTGGCGGATCCGGGGCGCAGTGGCTTCTGCTGGCTTTCATGAGGGGCCCATCCGGCGAGGAAAATGAGATCGAATGTCGCGGTGATTCGCCCGTCCTCGGCACCGAAGGCCTCGCCATAACGCGCGGCCATCGCGGGGAACAGGGCCCGCGGTGTTCGCGTCGCCCGGGTCGCAAGCGCATTGCCTTCGCCCATGTTGCGCAGGTCACGAAGCAGGGCGAAGGCGTCCGCGTAGCTCACGCTGCGTTTGGAGTTGTCTGCGACCGGAAGCGCAAAACCGGCCCGTTGCAACAGCGCGCCGAGGTCGCGAAGTTCGCCCATCGGGAGCAGGCGGGGGGACAACCCTGCGCTCATCGCGATCTCGGTTTCCGACAGGACAGACCGGAGTTCGGAGAGCGTTTCGCCCCCGAACATCACGCCGATGAAGAACCCGTCAGGCTCCAACGCGCGCAGGCATTGAACAAGCTGGCCGACCGGGTCATTCGCCCAATGCATCGACAGGCCATGGATCACGAGATCATGCGCGCCGGGGGTCAGCGCAAGGTGGTCGTCATCCGGCGCGATCACCGCATCGGGAAAGAACCGGCCCCAAACCTCGGGAAAACCCGTCACCACGGCGGGTTTCGTAAACCTTCTGTTAACCTCGATTAGGCGATCCTGAGCCTCGAAAGCCGCTTCTTCCTGAAGAAACATTCCGTCCGCGGTCGCACGGCTGCGGGTCAGGGCAAGTCGGGTTTGATCGGTCAGGCGCTGGGTCATGGCGCGAGACCATAGAAGGAGGCACGCGAAATGCAATCGCTCGTCCGGGCGGTTTACCCGGCGCAATGTGCAAGTTGTGGTGAGATCGTCGATGGCGATGGCGGGCTTTGCGGGGCCTGTTGGCGCGAAACGCGGTTCGTGCTTGGCCATGTCTGCGACACCTGTGGCACGCCGCTTCCGGGTGAGGAAGACGGGGGGACCGACCAATGCGACGACTGCATGCACATTGCGCGGCCTTGGCGACGGGGGCGCACGGCGTTGACGTATGATGGGATCGGGCGGCGGCTCGTCCTTGGTCTGAAATATGCCGACCGGCTTGATATCGCGCGCCCGGCGGCGCGGTGGATGGCACGGGCGATCGAACCGATCACAACGCCGGGCATGGTCATTGTCCCGATCCCGTCTCACTGGACCCGGATGTTTCGCCGCCGCTACAACCAAGCCGCCGAGATCGCCCGCGCGCTGGGCCGGGAGACCGGGATGGCGGTATTACCAAACGCACTGATCCGCGCCCGTGGTGGTGAAACGCAAGGCGGCAAGAATTTCGACGCCCGCTTTGCCAATCTTGTTGGCGTGATCCAACCGCATCCGAAGAAGGGCGCGGATCTTGCGGGCAAGGATGTGCTTATCGTCGATGATGTGATGGCCTCGGGCGCGACCTTGGGGGCGGCGACCGAGGCGACATATGTCGCGGGCGCGCGGGTGGTTTGCATCGCGACACTGGCGCGGGTGGCCAAGGATACCTAGATGTTCCATGACAGGGCCACAGCCCGAAAAGGACATCCGATGAAACCGATCACGATCTATACCACCCCCTTTTGCGGCTTCTGCGTCGCGGCGAAACGGCTTTTGAAAAAGAAGAACGCCGAGTTTAACGAGATCGACGTGTCGCGCGACAAGGAGAAGCGGCAGGAGATGATGCAGAAATCCGGACAGCACACCGTGCCGCAAATCTGGATTGGCGAAATCCACGTCGGTGGGTGCGACGAGCTGCATGAACTTGAGCGCGCGGGCAAACTCGACCCCCTGCTGGCCGCGTGACCCGGGTCGCGCTGGTTCAGCTTTGTTCCGGCGACGATCCCGCCGCCAACCTTCCCGCAACGCGCGCGCTTGTGCAAAAGGCGGCGGCGGAGGGGGCGCGCTTCGTGTTGACCCCCGAGGTGACGAATTGCGTCTCGACCAGCCGGGCGCACCAGGAAGAGGTGCTTTCACCCGAGGAGACCGATGTTACCTTGGCGGCCCTGCGGGCTGACGCAGCCGCGCTTGGGGTTTGGCTTCTGATCGGGTCTCTGGCGCTCAAGACGGATGATCCCGATGGCCGGTTCGCGAACCGGTCTTTCCTGATCGACCCGGCGGGAAGTATCACCGCGCGGTATGACAAGATCCACATGTTCGATGTCGATGTCTCGACCAGCGAACGGTATCGCGAAAGCGCGGGTTATCGCCCGGGATCGGTCTCTGAATTGGCCCAGGTCGATGGAATTCCGGTCGGACTTACCATCTGTTACGACGTGCGGTTCCCGCATCTTTATCGAAGGCTCGCCCAGGCCGGGGCCAGCATTCTGACCGTGCCTTCCGCCTTTTCGACAGCCACCGGACCGGCACATTGGGAGGTGTTGTTGCGCGCCCGGGCCATTGAAACCGGGTGTTTCGTGCTCGCCCCCGCGCAGACCGGTCAGAACACCGGGAAGAGAGCGACGCATGGGCATTCTCTCGCGGTGTCACCTTGGGGCACGGTTCTGGCTGATGGCGGCAGCGCGCCGGGGATAACCTTGGTTGATCTTGACCTCTCGGACGTGGAAAAGTCGCGTCATCGTATCCCGGCCCTGCGCCATGACCGCGAGTTTGAAGACCCCGCATGACCGACCAGTACTCAGACAGCCTGTCTGTCGCCCTCTTCAGTGAAATGTTCATGGCCGATCAGCTCGCGCGCACGGCCCTGTCGAAGGCGTTGCCAAAGGGTATGGAGCTAAGCCATTTTTCCGTGCTCAACCATCTTGCCCGCGCGGGCGAGACGCGGTCGCCGGCGCAGTTGGCGAAATCGTTCCATGTGACGCGGGGCGCGATGACCAACACGTTGAACAAGCTGGAGTGGGCCGGGCATATTCACGTGCATCCCGATTGGGACGATGCGCGGCGCAAGCAAGTGACCATCTCGCCCGCCGGGCGCAAGGCCCGCGATGCCGCGCTTGCCGCGATCACGCCGATTATCGCGGACGTGGTCGCACAGATCGGTCCGGACAAGGTGCGCGCGGTCCTGCCCGTTCTGCGCGAGATGCGGGTGAAATTCGATGAACAGGGCTGACGTGGAGCGCGCGCCTAGTTTGCAACGCTCGTGGTGACATAGTTCACCGACAGGTCGCGGGACGAGATCGACCAGCTCCACAACACCGGATTGAAGACGAAACCCTTCTTGTCGACAAGCCGAAGCCCGGCGCGCGTGATCAGGTCGCCAAGCTCGTCCGGCGTAATGAATTTCTTCCACTCGTGCGTGCCCTTGGGTAGCCAGCGCATGACATGTTCGGCCCCGATGATGGCGACCATGTAACTTTTCGGGTTCCGGTTGATGGTCGAGGCAACCATGAGACCGCCGGGTTTCAGAAGCTGATGGCAGGCCGTGAGATAGGACAGCGGATCGGACACATGTTCGACAACCTCCATGTTGAGCACCACGTCGAATTTCTCGCCCGCCGCCGCCATCGCCTCGGCGGTGGTGTGGCGATAGTCGATGTCGAGCCCGGATTGTTCGGCGTGCACCTGCGCAACCGGAATATTCCCCGCCGCCGCATCGGCGCCCACGACCGTGGCCCCGAGCCGCGCCATGGGTTCGGACAACAGCCCGCCACCACAGCCGATGTCGAGAAGCCGGAGACCGGCGAAGGGTTTGTTGTCGGACAGATCACGCCCGAACTCTGCCGCGATTTGTGACGTGATGTAATCCAGCCTGACGGGATTCATCATGTGCAGGGGCTTGAACTTACCCGTCGCATCCCACCATTCTGCTGCCATCGCCTCGAATTTGGCGACTTCACTGGGATCGACTGTCGTTTCTGCGGTGGTCATGCTACCCTCTTGCATTGATGGCGGAACATTCTTCGCCCCCTATATTAGGTCTTGATGGAACACGCCGCAGGAAAAAACAGCACAGGGGCGAAATTGTATCTCCCTCTCGAACCGTGGGATCGGCAAATGCTGGAGGTCGGTGATGGCCACCAGGTTTATGTCGAGCAATGCGGGGCAAGAGACGGCATTCCCATCGTCGTGTTTCACGGTGGCCCCGGCGGAGGATGTTCCCCCGCCATGCGCCGGTTTTTCAATCCGCAGAAATACCGCATTATCCTGTTCGATCAGCGCGGCTGCGGCCGCTCCCGCCCTCATGCCAGCGTCACGCATAACACGACCTGGCACCTTGTCGAAGACATCGAGCTTATCCGCACTACGTTGGGGATCGACCGTTGGATCGTCTTCGGGGGAAGCTGGGGGGCGACGCTGGCCCTGATCTATGCCCAGGCGCATCCGTCGCGGGTGGCATGGCTGGTGCTGCGCGGTGTGTTTCTTGCCACAGAACGCGAGTTCAACTGGTTCTATGGCGGCGGGGCCGGGCAGTTCTGGCCCGATCTCTGGGCCCGGTTCATGGAGCCGATCCCCGAGGACGAGCGGGATGATTTGATCAAGGCCTATCATCAGCGCCTGTTTTCCGGAAATCGCACCGATGAGCTCAAGCATGCGCGCGTCTGGGCGGCGTGGGAAAATGCGCTGGCCTCGATCGACAATGACGGGGCGATGATCGACAGCCCGGCGGATTACGCGCTCGCCTTCGCGCGGCTTGAGAACCACTATTTCCAAAACCGCGCCTTCCTGTCGGAGGATCAACAGATCCTCGCCAACATGAACAAGATCGCCCATGTGCCGGGCACCATCGTTCAGGGCCGCCATGACATGATCTGCCCGCCCCAATCGGCATGGGCGCTGCACAAGGCATGGCCAACGTCCGAGTTTCGCATGATCCCCCGTGCCGGTCACGCGGTATCCGAGCCCGGCATTGCCGCCGAGCTTGTGCGCACCACCGACAAACTGACGCGGCAGCAAAGCACGCTGGGCCTATGAAGGACCAAAGGCGCATCTGGGACCGGCTGGCAAAGCGCTACATCGCATCGCCCATCGGTGATGTGCCCGCCTATGAACGCAAGCTTGAACTGACGCGCGCCTATCTGCGCCCCGGCATGAAGCTTCTCGAAATCGGCTGTGGATCGGGGAACACCGGGCGCAAACACGCACCGCTTGTGGCGAGCTATACGGCGATGGACATCTCGCCCGAAATGATCCGGCGGGGTGAGGCAGAGGGGCCGGTGCCCGACAACATGCGGTTCGAATGCGGTGACTTCGATGCAGCCGATATCGCGCCCGGGAGCTATGACATGATCCTTGCCCTGTCGGTCCTGCATCTTCTGCCCGACCCTGAGGCAACGGTGAAAAAGATCGCGGCGGCCCTGACGCCTGGCGGATATTTCGTGTCCTCCACCGTGCCGACGCGCAACTATCCGCTCTTGCGCGTGATCGCCCCGGTGGGGCAGCTGTTCGGGCTGATCCCGCATCTCGCCTCGATCAGCGCCGGCGACATACGCGGCTACATGACCCAAGAGGGGCTTGAGATCATCGAAGACTGGGTGCCGGATGCGAAATCTGCCGTGTTCCTCGTGGCGCGGAAACGGTCCTGAGAACATTGTGCTTGCAGACTCGTCCCACCTTCCCTATATCCCCCTCAACAGCGGAGGCGCTGGGGTCCAAACCCGACGCTCCACCGGAACACACCGACGGGCCGCTGGCCCGTTTTTTTGTGCCTGAAAGGGTTCCATGTCCGATCTTGTCGCCACGACCGCGATTGACCGTCGCCTCTGTGAAATCGTCCGTCCCGTGATCGAGGGAATGGGGTTTGAGCTTGTGCGCCTGCGGCTCATGGGTGGTAATAGCCAGACGCTGCAGATCATGGCCGAGAAACCCGAAGGCGGGATCGAGGTTGATGACTTGGCCGAGATCAACACCGCGCTGGGCGCAACGCTTGATGTCGAAGACCCGATTGACGGGGAATATACGCTTGAGGTGTCGAGCCCCGGCATTGACCGCCCGCTGACCCGGTTCAAGGATTTCGATACCTGGAACGGGTGGATCGCGAAGCTTGAAACATCAGAGCTGATCGACGGGCGCAAGCGGTTCAAGGGCGTGATCCACGGCACCGAGGGGGACGAGATTCTCATCGAGATCGACGACCAGGGCACGCCTGTGACCATCGGTCTGACCTTTGACCTGCTGGCCGAGGCAAAGCTCGTGCTCACCGACGACCTGGTTTCCGAGATGCTGAAACAGCGCAAGGACGCGGGCATCATCGACGAAAGCCAATACGACGAAATTGAAACGGACGACGAAGCGTCCGAGGAGGAAAGATAAATGGCAATTACCTCTGCGAACCAGCTTGAACTGCTGCAAACGGCCGAGGCCGTTGCGCGGGAAAAGATGATCGACCCGGCGCTCGTGATCGAGGCTATGGAAGAGAGCCTCGCACGTGCTGCGAAGTCGCGCTATGGCGCGGAAATGGACATCCGCGTTGCCATTGACCGCAAGACCGGGCGTGCCACCTTCACCCGTGTGCGCACGGTCGTCGAAGAGGAAGAGCTTGAGAATTACCAGGCCGAGTTTACCGCCGATCAGGCCAAGGCTTATTTCGAACCGGCGCGCGCCGGGCGCGAGGAATTCTGGTATCGCGATGGCGCGCTTCTGGACATGTCCGAGGCCAAGGAGCCGCAGCTTGGCGACGAATTCCGCGAAACCGTTCCGCCCGTCGACATGGGCCGGATCGCCGCCCAATCGGCCAAGCAGGTGATCTTGCAAAAGGTGCGCGAAGCCGAGCGGGATCGCCAGTACGAGGAATTCAAGGATCGCGCGGGCACCATCATCAACGGTGTCGTGAAGCGCGAAGAATACGGCAACGTGATCGTGGACGTCGGCGCGGGCGAGGCAATCTTGCGTCGCAACGAGAAAATCGGTCGCGAAAGCTATCGTCCGAATGATCGTATCCGGTGCTTCGTCAAGGACGTGCGCCGGGAAACCCGTGGTCCGCAGATCTTCCTGTCGCGCACCGCGCCGGAATTCATGGCCGAGCTGTTCAAGATGGAAGTGCCCGAGATCTACGATGGCATCATCGAGATCAAGGCGGTTGCGCGTGACCCCGGATCGCGGGCTAAAATCGCCGTGATTTCCTATGACGGGTCCATTGACCCGGTCGGGGCCTGTGTCGGTATGCGCGGCAGCCGGGTGCAGGCGGTCGTGAACGAGCTTCAGGGCGAGAAGATCGACATCATCCCGTGGAATGAAGACATGCCCACCTTCCTCGTGAACGCGCTTCAACCCGCCGAGGTGTCGAAGGTGGTTCTGGACGAAGACGCCGGGTCGATCGAGGTGGTGGTGCCGGATGAGCAGCTTTCGCTCGCCATTGGCCGCCGCGGTCAGAACGTGCGCCTTGCCTCGCAGCTCACCGGGTTGGACATCGACATTCTTACCGAGGAAGAAGAAAGCAAGCGTCGTCAGGCCGAGTTTGCCGAGCGCACGCAGTTGTTCATGGATACCCTCGATCTTGACGAATTTTTCGCCCAGCTTCTGGTGTCGGAAGGTTTCACCAACCTCGTGGAAGTCGCCTATGTCGAGATCGACGAGCTTCTGGTGATCGAAGGGGTCGACGAAGACACCGCGCATGAGCTTCAGGCCCGCGCGCGCGATTATATCGAGGAACAGAACCGCAAGGCTCTGGAAGCCGCCCGCGAGCTGGGCGTGCAGGACAGCCTTGTCTCCTTCGACGGGCTGACGCCGCAGATGATCGAAGCGCTTGCAAAGGACGGGGTCTTCTCGCTGGAAGATTTCGCGACCTGCGCGGATTGGGAGCTTGCGGGGGGTTGGACCACCGTCAACGGCGAGCGCGTCAAGGACGACGGGGTGTTGGAGCCGTTCGATATGGGTCTGGAAGAGGCGCAGAACCTTGTCATGACCGCCCGTATTCAGCTTGGCTGGGTCGATCCCGCCGATCTTGTGTCAGAAGAGGACGAGACCGAGGGCGAAGACGGCGAAGCAACCGAGGAGGTCGGGGCCTGATCCCAGGCCTCGGGATGGCGCATGACGCGCGGGGGTGCACCCAAACTTCGGGAAGCAGGGCCAGAGCGCCGCTGCGTCGCGACGGGAGAGGTGCGCCCGGTCACCGGGATGATCCGCTTCGTCATCGGTCCTGATGGCGACGTGGTGCCGGACCTTCTGGGCAAGCTGCCGGGGCGTGGTCTTTGGATCACGCCGACGAAAGCGAATTTTGCCCTCGTGGCGAAGAAGGGCGGCTTTGCCCGCGCCGCGAAGATGCCGGTCAAGGTGCCCGACGATCTGGCAGAGCGTATCGAGACCGCCCTTGCAGATCGCGTGATCCATCTTATCTCTCTAACGCGCAAAGCAGGTCGCGCCGTGGCCGGATTCGAGAAGGTCAAGGATTGGCTGGCAAAAGAAGAGGCGCAGGTGCTATTTCAGGCATTTGACGGCTCGGAACGCGGAAAAACGAAATTACGCCCGCCAGAGGGCCAAAACAGCCATTTTTCCTGCCTGAGCGCAGATGAATTGGGTTTGGCATTCGGTCGCGATCATGTGATACATGCCGCACTCGCGGGTGGCGGACTCACGAAACGTGTTGTAGAGGAAGCCGCAAAGCTAACAAGCTTACGCGACGATATGGACGGTGGGAAGGCCCACCGGAAAGGTACGAAGACTAGATGAGCGATACGGACGGTAAAAAGCCTCTTGGGCTGAAAGGGGGCCATCCTGGCTCCGTGAAGCAGAGCTTCAGCCATGGGCGCACCAAGAACGTGGTGGTCGAGACCAAGCGCAAGCGGGTCGTCAAACCCAAGCCCGGGTCGGGTTCGGGTGGCGGGTCGGGTGCCGGGTCGCCTGCGACCGATCCGTCCAAACGCCCCGCGGGCATTTCCGACGCCGAGCTGGAGCGCCGGATGAAGGCGCTTGCCGCCGCCAAGGCCAACGAGGCCGGCGAAGCAAAGCGTCGCGCGGAAGAAGAGAAATCCCGCGAAGAAGAGCGTGAGCGCCGCCGCCGTGAGGCGGACGAGAAGGAGCGCGAAGAGAAAGAGCGCGCCGAGGCCGCCCGCAAGAAGGCCGAGGAAGAAGAGCGTCAGCGCAAGGAAGCGGTCGAGGCGAAAGCCAAGCCCGCCGCCACGCCCGACGACCCCGCCGCCGCACAGGCCGCCGAGGCCCGCAGTGCAAAGCCGCAGGCCCGCAAACCCGACCGCGACAAACCGCAGGCCGATGACCGCAATCGCGGCAAGAGCAAGGGTGACGATGGTCGCCGCTCGGGCAAGCTGACGGTGAATCAGGCGCTGGCAGGCCGCGAGGGTGGCCGCCAACGGTCCATGGCCGCGATGAAACGCAAGCAGGAGCGCATGCGTCAAAAGGCCATGGGCAACGCCGAACCGCGTGAAAAGGTTGTGCGCGATGTGCAGGTGCCCGACGCCATTCTTGTGCAAGAGCTTGCCAACCGCATGGCGGAACGCTCTGCTGACGTGGTAAAGGCGCTCATGCAGATGGGCATGATGGTCACGCAGAACCAGTCAATCGATCAGGACACCGCCGAAGTGATCGTCGAGGAATTCGGTCACAACATGGTCCGGGTGTCCGACGCTGACGTCGAGCAGGTGATCCACCAGGTCGAAGACAAGGACGAAGACCTGTCTGCGCGTCCGCCGGTGATCACCATCATGGGCCACGTCGACCACGGCAAAACCTCGCTTCTCGACGCGATCCGCAATGCCAAGGTGACTGCGGGTGAAGCCGGCGGCATCACCCAGCATATCGGCGCCTACCAGGTGACAACCGACAGCGGAACGCTTCTGTCGTTCCTCGACACACCGGGCCACGCCGCGTTCACGTCAATGCGGGCCCGTGGCGCGCAGGTGACGGATATCGTCGTGCTCGTGGTGGCCGCAGATGACGCGGTCATGCCGCAAACGGTCGAGGCGATCAATCACGCCAAGGCGGCGGGTGTTCCGATGATCATTGCGATCAACAAGTGTGACAAACCCGAAGCCGACCCGGACAAGGTGCGCACCGATCTGTTGCAACACGAGGTCATCGTCGAGAAGCTGTCGGGCGACGTTCAGGATGTCGAAGTTTCGGCCCAGACGGGTCAGGGGCTTGATGAACTGCTCGAAGCCATCGCGCTTCAATCCGAGATCCTCGAATTGCACGCCAACCCGAATCGCGCCGCCTCCGGTGCCGTGATCGAAGCACAGCTTGACGTGGGCCGGGGTCCGGTTGCCACCGTTCTGATCCAGAACGGCACGCTGCGCCAAGGTGACATTTTCGTCGTCGGGGAGCAGTGGGGCAAAGTGCGCGCCATGGAAAACGACCGTGGCGAGCGGGTGAAGGAGGCCGGGCCTTCGGTTCCGGTCGAAGTTCTCGGTCTGAACGGCACACCGGAAGCCGGTGATGTTCTGAACGTGGTCGATACCGAGGCACAGGCCCGTGAGATCGCGGAATACCGCGAACAGGCCGCGAAAGACAAACGTGCCGCTGCCGGTGCCGCAACGACGCTTGAACAAATGATGCAGAAGGCGAAGGACGACAAGGATGTCGCCGAGCTGCCCATCCTGGTGAAAGCCGATGTGCAGGGATCTGCCGAAGCCATCGTTCAGGCGATGGAAAAGATCGGCAACGACGAGGTGCGCGTGCGCGTGCTGCACTATGGTGTGGGCGCGATCACGGAAACCGACATCGGTCTGGCCGAAGCCTCGGGTGCGCCGGTGATCGGGTTCAACGTGCGTGCGAACGCCCCGGCCCGTAATTCGGCCAACCAGAAGGGCGTGGAAATCCGCTATTACAGCGTGATCTACGATCTCGTGGATGATGTGAAAGCGGCGGCCTCGGGCCTGTTGTCGGCGGAAGTGCGCGAGAAGTTCATCGGTTACGCCGAGATCCGGGAGGTCTTCAAGGTCTCCAACGTCGGCAAGGTTGCAGGCTGTCTCGTCACCGAGGGCATCGCGCGGCGGTCCGCCGGTGTGCGTCTTCTGCGCGACGACGTGGTGATCCACGAAGGCACGCTGAAAACGCTCAAGCGGTTCAAGAACGAAGTGGCGGATGTCCAGTCCGGTCAGGAATGCGGCATGGCCTTCGAGAATTACGAAGACATTCGCCCGGGCGACGTGATCGAGATCTTCGAACGTGAAGAGGTCGAGCGGTCGCTGGAGTGATCCGGGCCAGATAGACGATCAAGGGGCGGCTCGGGCCGCCCTTTTTGCTGCCGGTTACTGCCCCGGTGCCTCTTCGTCCTGCTCAAGCCATGCTTCGAACCGCCTTTGGCGCAAGTCGCGGGTGTTGGCGTTCCATGCGCTGTCGCGGAGCAAGGCGCGCCCGCCGTGTTGCGGGGCGTTGGGCAGATGAACGCGCATCGGCACGCCGGTCGTCGGGTTGAGCCCGATTTGTGCAAAGGCGGATTGCCGCGTCGGGCCATAGGGAATACGCTCTGAGAACCGGGCCATCGAGGTCGGGCGCATCGCGAAAGCGAGGAAATCACGCGCCGCCTCGGGCTTCTCAGTGGTTGCCGGAATGGCCCAGACTTCGGTGCCAATGATCCGGCCATCCCAGACGATATCCACGGGGGCCTCGCCGCGTGCCGCGACATCGAAAAACCGCCCGTTGAAGCCCGCCGCCATCACTGCACGCCTATCGGCCAGCATCTTTGCAGGCTTTGCCGGGTCGCTCCACCACAAGATATCGTCGCGGATTTCATCAAGCCGCCGGAACGCAAGCCGCAGACCCCGCCCGGTGCTGAGAAGACCATAGACCTGTTCGGGCGGGACGCCTTCGGACAAGAGCGCCCATTCAAGAATGCCATCGGGGCTACGCTGCACCGCGCGTTTGCCGGGAAAGCGGGCGGTGTCGAAGAAATCTTCGATCCGGGTAGGTTTGACACCCGGAAACGCACGCTCATCATAGGCCAGAACGCGGGCATAGACATTTTGCGGCATGCTGCAGCGACCGGGCGCATGGGGGAGAAAATCTTCCAGCGCGGCGCGCCCGAGAAGGGTCTGCGCATCGAGCGGCAGCAACAGCCCTTCGGCGCAGGCAACGCGCGCCTGATCGGCGAGCATGTCGATCACGTCCCATTCGCCGGGCCCGGCCCATGCGCGCAATGCCGCGACCGTGCCGTCATATTGCACGGCGTTGACGGCCTGTCCGGTGTCCGCGGCAAAGGGGTCGAACACCGACACCTGTTGCGCCGCTTCGTAGGCCCCGCCCCATGTGGCCACCGTGAGATCCTGCGCAGGCGCGGCGCTACTCAGGGCGATCAGAATGGCGGACAGGCTATAGCGCAGCATTCTCTTCCTCCCTGATCCGGGCGACATGGTCGATCCACGCGCTGACGATGTCAGCCTCGGACACCGCGCCGAGGTAGCGCCCGTCATCGCGTGTGACGACCGGCACCGCGTCGCCGACAAAGCCCCGCATCCGGTCCATCGCATCGGCAAGATTGGTGTCGTCTTCGAAGGTGAGCGTGGCGGGCGTGACGCCTTGGGCGGTGCTGTAGACCCCGGTGAGCCGCCCGTCCGGGTCAAGTGCAAACGCCTGCCGCCACCCGGCCTCGGTCAGCCGCGCATCGACGTCGGCGGGGGCGTCTTCGGGCGTCATCGTGATGGCCTTGTCGCTTAGCAAATCGCGCACCGGTATGGCGGCCAGAAGCGCGCGGTCCCGCCCCTTGGAGAAATCCATGCCCTTGCGCGACAGTTGAATGTCGAACAGGGAGCGGCCGAACAACCGGTGCGATACGAGGTTCGAGAACACCACCGCGACCATGGCGGCGATGGTGATGTCGTAATTCCGGGTCAGCTCGAACACGATCAGGATACAGGTGAGCGGCGCGCCGATCACGGCGCTGGCAAAGGCCATCATCGCGCCGATGGCATAGACCGCCACGCCCGAGGTCGCGATCCCGGCAGCACCCGTGACGAGAGACCAGAATAACGCCCCGATGAGGCTCCCGACAAGCAAGGCGGGGCTGAACACACCACCCGAAAACCCCGCCCCGATGCAAAGCGCCGTGAGCGTGATCTTGGCGAGGATGAGCACGAGAAGCTCCCCCTGCCCAAACGCGCCCTCGATGGTGGCAAAACGCAGGGTTTCGGTGCCGATCCCGAGCACATCGGGCAAGGCAAGCGCGGTCACGCCCACGGCGAGCCCGGCAAGCCCGGGGCGCAGCGCGGGATGTTTGATCAGGCTGGCAATCCACGGACCACAGGCCAGCAGAAGCCGCATGAAGCCGATCGCGGCGAGCGCCACCAAGAGCCCCATGAGCGCGAAAAGGCCGAATTCATACCCATGCGCCACGCCCGGAAATTCGACAAGGAAAAGCGCGGGGCGCTCGAAAATCACGTTGGCGATGACATAGCCGGTGGCGGACGCGACCGTGACCGGCGCGAAGGCTTGGGTCGCATAGTGGCGCAGCACCACCTCGTGGGCAAAGACCAGCCCGGCAATCGGCGCGTTGAAAGCGGTGGCGATGGCCGCGGCCACGCCACAACTCATGGCAATACCATCGAGATTGGGCACGCTCGCGCGCAGCCGGTGCACCGCGCTGCCGAAGAGTGCGCCAAGGTAAACCATCGGCCCGTATTGGCCGACCGAGGCCCCGGTGCCCAGCGACAGGATCGCGGTGAGGGTCGAGACGATCCCGCTTCGCGTGTCCGGCAACGTGCGGTGAAACTGCACCGACCGGATCACGTCCAAAGGGCCGAGAGGGCGGCGTTCAGGCGACAGGTAGCGATGCAGAAGCCCCACGATCAGCCCCCCCAGCGTGGGCACCAGCAGGGTCGCAAGCACGATGAGCCACGGCAGCCGTTCCCATTGCACCCGCGCACGAGGCGCAACCAGAAGCGCTGAATTGAGGTGTGAGACCATCTCGACAAAAAGGATCGCCGCGAACGAGGCCGCTGCACCGACGCAGAGCGCCGTTGCCGTCAGGATGATCATGCGGATGACGGGCCGCGCGGGTTTCCTGTGAGATGCGACACTCATGGAAGCATCTTCTGCGCTCACGCCATTCGGCACAAGGTTTCGTCAGAGAAAGTCATGGGCGGGGGTTTGGGACCGAACCGGGGCACTGACTGGCGCGCTGCCCTCGCCTTAAAGCATGTCCCGCATCATGGCGATCAGCGGGATATCGGCGGGCGGCATCGGGTATTCGCGCAGCTTGTTCACCGCGACCCATTTCAGGGTCTGACCCTCTTTCGGCTGCGGCGTCCCCTCCCATTTCCGGCAGACGAAGACCGGCATCAGCAGGTGAAAATCGTCGTAGCCATGCGAGGCGAAGGTGAGCGGGGCGAGACAGCTGTTCCAAGTCTCGATCCCCAGCTCTTCGTTGAGTTCGCGGATCAGCGCGGTCTCGGGCGTTTCGCCGGTCTCGACCTTGCCCCCGGGAAATTCCCACAGACCGGCCATGGATTTGCCCTCCGGGCGTTGTGCCAAAAGCACCCGGCCATCCCGGTCCAAAAGGGCCACGGCGGACACAAGAACGGTCTTCACGACCGGTAATCCGCATTGATCTGGATGTAGCCATGGGTCAGGTCACAGGTCCAGACCTGTGCCTCACCTGACCCAAGTCCGAGGTCGACCGAGATCAAGAGCGTGTCTTGCCGCATGTAGGCCGCCCCGGCGTCTTCCCGGTAGCTTTCGGCAACCCAGCCCTTCTCGGCCACGAGGATGTCACCGAAGTGAATGGTGATCAGGTCGCGGTCCGCTGCGGCCCCGGATTTGCCAATGGCCATGACCACCCGGCCCCAGTTCGGGTCTTCGCCCGCCACCGCGGTCTTGACCAGCGGCGAATTGGCGATGGCCATCGCATGGGTCCGCGCGTCGGCGTCATTGGCGGCACCGGTCACGCGCACCTCGACAAATTTCGTCGCCCCTTCGCCGTCGCGCACAACCTGATGGGCGAGGTCCAGCATCACGTCATGAAGGCCAGTGCGAAACGCCTCGGTCTCTGCAGTGACCGCCACGCCGGAGGCCCCGGTTGCCGCAAGGATCAGGGTGTCGGAGGTCGAGGTGTCGCTGTCCACGGTGATGTTGTTGAATGTCTGGTTGGTCAGGTCGCCAAGCATGTCTTGCAACACCGGCTGCTCCACCTTTGCGTCGGTGAAGATATAGACCAGCATGGTTGCCATATCCGGCGCGATCATCCCCGATCCCTTGGCGATGCCGGCGATTTTCACGGGCTTGCTGTCGATCGACACTTCGGCCATCGCGCCCTTCGGAAAGGTGTCGGTGGTCATGATCGCCCGGGCGGCCAGACCCAGCGATGCAGGGTCCAGCGCGGCGGAAAGCTCGTCCAGTTTCGCGGTGATGCGATCATGTGGAAGAGGCTCGCCAATCACGCCGGTTGAGGCGGAATAGACCCTGTTTTCGGGCACAGCAGTCACCTTGGACACGGTTTCGCTGATCGCCTTGACCGACCCGGCCCCAGCGCGCCCGGTGAAGGCGTTGGAGTTTCCCGAATTCACGATGATCGCGGCACCAGCCGCCGGGTCAGACCCCAGCTTTTCCTGACAATCGAGCACGTTGGCCGACCGCGTGGCCGACCGGGTAAAGACCCCTGCGATACTTGTCCCCGGGTCACAGACGGCCAGCATCACGTCCAGCCGCCCCTTGTATTTCACCCCCGCCTCGGCGGCAGCGAACCGGACACCGTCGATGACGGGCAGGTCCGGAAAGCTGGCCGGGGCAAGCGGGGCGACCGCGTGGGTGTGGGTCGACGCGGTCGTCAGGGCCGCTTTCAGAGCCTTGATCCTGAACTTCAGTTTCTTGATCTTGTTCGTCTTGCCCATGGATCGCCCCCCGGTTTCTCGGGACTATTCGAACAGGGTGGTGTCGGTCAGAACACCCGGGTCGATCCCTTCGAGATCGGCACGCTCGACCGCCGCGTCTTCCATCATGGCTGCAACGGCCTGTTCCACCGCGTTCGATTGGATCTCACCGGCCAATTCATCGCGCACTTCGTCCAGCGTGGGCGCGCCTTTTTCACGGGTCTCGTTCAGCCGCACCACGTGCCAGCCAAACTGCGTCTGCACCGGCCCGGTGACGTCGCCTGCGGCCATGTCGGACACCGCGACCTCGAACGGTTCGACCATCATGCCGGACGAGAACCAGCCAAGCTCACCGCCGGAGGGACCGGATGGCCCCGTGGAAAACTCTTGCGCCAGTGCGGCGAAATCGGCGTCTTCGGCACGCGCCTGTTCCAAAAGATCGGCCGCCTCGGCCTCGGTCTCCACGAGGATGTGCGACGCGTTCCATTCGGTGGTCGGTTCCGCGCCCTCGTACTTGGCGTCATAGGCGGCCTGAAGCGCGTCTTCGTCCACGGCATCCGAGACGACCTCGGAAATCTTCTCGGCGGCGACCATCGACCGGCGTTCGTTATCAAGCTGAATCTCGATCTGCGGGCTGATCTGGTCGATCGCCTGGCTTAGAACGGTTTGCTGGACGAGCTGATCGACAAGGCCGGGAAACAGGATCTCGTTCGGCATCTGTTGATATTGGTCCGGCAGCATGGCGCGGGCGGCGACCACGTGGCCGATGGTGATTTCCTCGCCGTTGACCGTGGCAACGACCGTCTCGGCGGTGACCGGGGTCGTGGTGTCTTCGGATGTGGTTTCTTCCTCCTGCGCCCAGCCGGGCAGAGCCAGCGTCACGGACAAAAGGGTCGCTTTGAACAGCGAGGCGCGGGTGGGTGTATAGGTCATGAAACGTCCTTTGATCGTGCCGGATGTCCCGGCGTCGTTGACTATCTGGGCCCCGGACCTTACATCGCAAGAGTCCTTGAACGGGGCCAACTCGCGCCCTTGATATGGGGCCTTGGACGGTCGGGCAACCACCCTTCACCGGATCACGAGAACGTCAAAGCGCAAAGTCGCGCATCGAGCGGAAGGCAGCGGAGAATTTATGCTGGGTCTAGGAACACTCGCCAAGAAGGCATTTGGCACCCCGAATGACCGTAAAGTGAAAGCGACGCGCGCGATCATTGAGAAAATCAACGCATTGGAGCCGGAGTTTGAAAAGCTCACCGATGACGGGCTGATCGAGAAGACGACCGCTTTCAAGGTGCGGATCGAGGCGGGCGAAAAGCTGGACGATCTGCTTCCCGAAGCCTTCGCCAACTGTCGCGAAGCGGCGCGCCGGGCCTTGGGTCTACGTGCCTTCGATGTGCAGCTTATCGGCGGGATTTTCCTACACCAAGGCAACATTGCCGAGATGAAGACGGGCGAGGGCAAGACGCTTGTCGCCACCTTCCCCGCCTATCTCAATGCGCTGACCGGCAAGGGCGTTCATGTCGTGACCGTGAACGATTACCTAGCCAAGCGTGACGCGGAATGGATGGGCAAGGTTTACGGGGCATTGGGCCTGACCACCGGCGTGGTGTATCCGCAGCAACCCGACGCCGAGAAAAAGGGCGCCTACGCCGCCGACATCACCTATGCCACCAACAACGAGCTGGGGTTCGATTACCTGCGCGACAACATGAAAGCCTCGATCGAGGACATGAACCAGCGCGATCATTTCTTTGGCATCGTGGACGAAGTCGATTCGATCCTGATCGACGAAGCGCGCACGCCCTTGATCATCTCGGGCCCGTCCGAGGACAAATCCGACCTCTACGTGTCGATCAACACGGTGATCCCGGACATTCAGGAAGATCACTATACCCTCGATGAAAAGGCGCGCTCGGCCACCTTTACCGACGAGGGCAACGATTTCCTTGAAGAGCGGCTGCATCGCGAAGGGCTCCTGCCCGAGGACCAGACGCTTTATGACCCGGAATCGACCACGGTCGTGCACCACGTCAACAACGCCTTGCGCGCGCACAAGCTGTTCCAGAAGGACAAGGATTACATCGTGCGCGGTGGCGAGGTCGTGCTGATCGACGAATTCACTGGTCGCATGATGTCCGGACGCCGTCTTGCCGATGGTCTGCACCAGGCAATCGAAGCGAAAGAGGGCGTGGATATCCAGCCCGAGAACGTGACCATGGCCTCGGTCACCTTCCAGAACTATTTCCGGCTTTACGACAAGCTCGCGGGGATGACCGGCACCGCGCTGACCGAACAAGAGGAATTCATGGACATCTACGGCCTTGGCGTGGTCGAGGTGCCGACGAACATGCCGATTGCGCGCGTCGATGAACATGACGCGGTCTACCGCACCGTGGGCGACAAATACGCGGCGATCGTCGACGAGATCAAGAAATCCCATGAAAAGGGCCAGCCGGTTCTGGTTGGCACGACCTCGATCGAGAAATCCGAGGAATTGAGCCAGCTTTTGACCAAGGCCGAGGTGCACCACAACGTGCTGAACGCCCGCCAGCATGAGCAAGAGGCGCATATCATTGCCGAAGCGGGCCGGATCGGCGCCGTGACCATCGCCACCAACATGGCCGGGCGCGGCACCGACATTCAGCTTGGCGGAAACGTCGAGATGAAGGTGCTTGACGCGCTTGCCGCCGACCCCGAGGCCGACCCCGAGGCGCTGCGGGCCACGGCAGAGGCCGAGGTCGCGGATGAAAAGGCCAAGGTGATCGCGGCAGGCGGTCTTTTCGTGCTCGCCACCGAACGGCATGAAAGCCGCCGGATCGACAACCAGCTTCGCGGTCGGTCGGGGCGTCAGGGTGACCCGGGCCGCTCGGCCTTCTACCTGTCGCTTGAAGATGACCTGATGCGGATCTTCGGGTCCGAGCGGCTTGACAAGGTTCTGTCGGGGCTGGGCATGAAAGAGGGCGAGGCGATCATTCACCCTTGGGTGAACAAGTCGCTTGAGCGCGCGCAGGCAAAAGTCGAGGGCCGCAACTTCGACATCCGCAAACAGCTTTTGAAATTCGATGACGTGATGAACGACCAGCGGAAAGTGATCTTTTCCCAGCGTCGCGAGATCATGGAGAACGCCGACCTGTCCGACGTGACCCAAGACATGCGTCACCAGGTTATCGACGATCTTGTCGACGAATTCATGCCGCCCAAAAGCTATGCAGACCAATGGAACACCGAGGGGCTTTATGCCGCTGTTCTTGAAAAGTTGAACCTCGACCTGCCGGTGATGGAATGGGCTGATGAGGAAGGCGCCGACGACGATACGATTCGCGAAAAGCTTTGCGACGCGACGGATGCGCAGATGGCCGAAAAGGCCGAGGCCTTTGGCCCCGAATCCATGCGCAACATCGAGAAGCAGATCTTGTTGCAGACCATCGACGCGAAGTGGCGTGAACACCTCCTGACACTAGAACACCTGCGGTCTGTCGTGGGCTTTCGCGGCTATGCGCAGCGTGATCCTCTTAATGAATACAAGACCGAGGCTTTCCAGTTATTCGAAGGCATGCTCGAAGGTCTGCGTTCTGAGGTCAGCCAGAAGCTTGGACAGGTGCGCCCGATGACCGAGGAAGAGCAAAAAGCAATGATGGAGCAGATGGCGCAGCAACAGGCCGCGCTGGCAAAGGCCGCGGATCAGGCCGAGACATCGGGACCGGCGGAACCGGGCAGCGCGCGCGAAGGCTTTGACGAATCCGACCCCTCGACATGGGGCAACCCGGGCCGAAACGCGCCCTGCCCCTGTGGGTCTGGCAAGAAGTTCAAGCATTGCCATGGCGCGCTCTGACCGCGCCTGAAATCGGCAAAATTCTGGCACATAGCGGCTAGACCATTGAAAAACGGTGCGATTTTCGGGTGCAAATCCGGAAACGCATCGTTTTTTGGTCACCTTTTATTCATTCTGTCACCCTATTGATCGGTCAAATTTCCCTTGAACCGTGGGAAAGGACCGTCGGCATGCTTGAGAAAATTCAAGAGATCTCGACCAAGTTGGACAAGAAACGTGTCTACACCGCCGTTGGCGCGTTGGTGGTGGCCTTGGCGACCGGCCATGTGATGCAGCGCAACGTCGGGGATCAGACCGTGCGCGTTGATATGCCGTCGCAGCAGCAGGTCAGCACCGCCTCTGTCATGGGCACGCCCCCGGCCTCTTCCACCGCGCCCCAACCTGTGCAGGCATCAGACAGCGTGCAAAGCGACGCGCAACAACAGGCCGCGCTTGAGGCGGATACCCCAAACATGGATGGGGCCGAGGCTCCTGGCGAAGAGGTGACGCGCGCTGATGTATCCGCCAGTATCGTGGGTGACGGTGCAGAGGCCGTGCCAGCCGACGACAGGGTTGCCGAGACCGCCGAGACCGAACAGCCGGAGCGTGATCTTCAAATCGCGGGGCTGCCGGAGGATATCAAGCTTGATATTCCCGTGTCTGCCAGCGCCCCCGAAACGCCGGAGACCACGTCCGAGGCGATGGATTTGGGGCAAACAGAGCTTCCTGCTGACCTGCCGGTTGAGCTGGCCAACGTGACCCGCGCGGTCACCAACCCGGAGTTTGCGCCGCAGACCGACATGATCGACATTGCGCCCGCCGCCGGGGCCCCGACGCCGCGCGACGACGCGGTCACCGTGACCGGCTGTGGGCCGAACGTGCGCGCCACGGCCCGGGCCGGGGCGATGGTCGATCTGACGGTTTTGTCGTCCTGCAACCCCGGTGCGGAGGTCGATATTGACCACGTGGGCCTACGCTTCACCGAGAAACTCAATGAAGACGGAGTGCTTGATCTTTCGGTTCCGGCCATGACTTCCGAGGCCCGGATCGAGGTTTCCGTGGCCGGGCAGACCCTGTCGGCGGACGTCACCGTGCCCGATATGGCCGAATATGACCGCGTTGCGCTCGTCTGGCACGGCGGCACCGGGCTTCAGCTTCATGCGCTGGAAGGCGGTGCGTTCTATGGCGATGCTGGTCACCGTTGGGCGGAATCGCCCGCGATGCCGGATCATGCGATCAAGGGCGAAGGCGGTTTCGTGACCGTCCTTGGCTCCACATCCGGCGGGTTTGCCGCGGATGTCTATACCTACCCGGTCTCAATGCCGACCGCCCCCGCGATCTCGATCGAGGCGCAAGTTCTGGAAACCACCTGCGAAGACGCGATCATGGGCGAATACCTTCGCTCATCCGTCGATACGGACCCGGTGATCACCGAGGTCGGGATGGTGGTGCCGGAATGTGGCGCGGTCGGTGAATATCTTGTGTTGAAAAACCTGCCCGAAGACCTGACAATCGCGCGGAATTGATCGCGCAGAAAATCGGGTCCGGGGGCAACATACATGACATGGCTTCGTGCGGCGGGACTGGCCGCATGTCTGGCGCTTTTTCCGGCCCTTCCAACGTTCGCCGAGGATGTCACGCTGACCTCGCGGGACGGCGCGATCGAGATTTCCGGGACACTTCTTGGGTTCGATGGCGAATTTTATCGCGTCGATACGGAATACGGCGTGCTCACGGTCGATGGATCGGGGGTGGACTGTGATGGGCCGGGGTGCCCGAACCTCACCGGATTTGTCGCCGATATGTCGATTTCGGCGGCACAGGCGGTGGCGGAGCCGCTCTTTCCCGCGCTTATCGAAAGCTTTGCCCGTATCGAAGGCTATGCCGCCACGCGCGAAGAATGGCCCGGCAGGGGCTTTGTCTACACTCTGTATGACGGGGATGATGCCCGCCCGGTCGCGCGGTTCCGCGTCCGGCTCACCACCTCGCAAGAGGCGTTTGCCGATCTGATCGCCGAGGTTGCCGATTTCGTCGTATCGCTGCGCGAACCCACCCGGGATGAGCGTTTGATGGCGCGCGACGCGGCATTGGGCGATCTTGACGCGGTGCGGCAATCGCGGGTTCTGGCGCTGGATGCGCTTGTCCCGGTGGTCAACCCTGGCAACCCCGTGCGCCATCTCGGGATCGAAACGTTGGCCGATCTTTATGCCGGGGACATCACGCGCTGGGCGGATGTCGGCGGCGAAGATGCCCCGATCACGCTTTACCTGCGCGACCCTGCCGCGGGTTTCGGCATGGTTTTCAACGATATGGTGGTGACGCCGTATGACAAGCAGTTGGCGGACAGCGTTCTGACGAAAGCCGCGAACGCTGGCGTGACGCGGGCGGTGGAAGACGATCCATTTGGCCTGGGAATAACAAGCTTTTCACAAACCGGGCTTACCGAAACCGTCACCTTGACCGGGGCGTGCACCTTTGAAGTCGCCCCGGGCCGAACCGCGATCAAGGCGGGGGATTATCCGCTGGCCGCCCCGGTCTTTCTTTATCGTCCGGCGATCCGTCTGCCGCAGGCGGGGCGCGATTTTCTCAGGTTCCTGCGCACCGGCGCGGCAGAGCGGGTGATCCAGCGCGTCGGGCTTGTGGATCAGGGGATCGACGAAATATCGGTTGCGGATCAGGGCGCGCGGCTGGCCAATGCCATCGCGCAGGCGGGTGACGAGATCCCGCTCGAAGAATTGCAGCGCATGGTCGCGCTGATGACAGGCACCCGTCGTTTGACCCTGACCTATCGGTTCTCGGGCGGATCGACCGCGCTCGACGCACCGTCGCGCTCGAACGTTGGGCTGCTTGCCGAGGCGCTGGAGGCTGGCGCGTTCGATGGGCGCAGCCTGGTGTTCGTCGGCTTCTCGGATGGCGAGGGCGCGGCGGCATTGAACAAACGCCTTGCCGCGCGCCGGGCCGAGACGGTGCGCCGGGCAGTTGTCGAGGCGGCGGAAACCTTTGACCCCGAGCGGGTCACGATCACCACCGATGCCTTTGGCGAAGCGCTTCCCATGGCCTGCGATGACAGCGAATGGGGCCGCCGGATCAATCGACGTGTCGAAGTTTGGGTTGAATAGGCCCTATTTCAGGTATCCGTCCGACCGAAAGCTGACTTCGCGGGACCGCCCGATAATGATGTGATCATGGAGCCTTATGTCGAGCGCGGCGGCGGCATCGGCTACCTTGCGCGTCATGGCGATATCGTCTTGCGACGGGGTGGGATCGCCCGAGGGGTGGTTGTGCACGAGGATCAGGGCCGAGGCGCCCACTTCGAGTGCCCGTTTCACGACCTCGCGCGGATAGACGGGCACATGGCCAACGGTGCCTTCCGCCAGGGCCTCATCCGCGATGAGGGTGTTTTTCCGGTCGAGGTAGAGAACGCGAAACTGCTCGGTGTCCCGGTGGCTCATGGTCGTGTGGCAATAGTCCAAAAGTTGTTGCCAGGATGACACGATGCGCCGCCCGATGACCCGGGCGCGTGACAGGCGGTGTGCCGCCGCCTCGACAATCTTCAATTCCTGGATGACCGCTTCGCCGACCCCATGCATCTCCTTGAGCCGGGCGGGGGAGGCGGAGAGAACCCCGTTGAAATCCCCGAAGCGGTCCAGAAGCCGCCGCGCCAAGGGTTTCACATCCTGGCGGGGAATGGCGCGAAAGAGGACGAGTTCGAGCATCTCGTAATCGGCAAGCGCGGCGGGTCCAGCGGACACGAACCGCTGCCGAAGCCGCGCGCGGTGATCCTTGATATAGGATGGTAGCCGCGCCTTGCTGCCAGAGACGGGCACCGGGGCGGCTTCGTCACAGGAAAACAGGGGCATGGCGGCTTCGGACATCTGGGGGGCGTGTTGGGTCATGCCACCAGAGTGCCGTGCAACGATGAATCTATGGTTAACGTGGCCCGGAAAGGGTGGGAGAAAGGCCTAGCCTTTCATCCCGTCCCAGAAGGTTTTGACCTTGGAGAAGAAATCGGTTCCTTCCGGGTTGTTCTCTTCCGAGAGTTTTTCGAATTCCTTCAAAAGGTCTTTTTGCTTGCCGGTGAGGTTCACCGGGGTCTCGACCGCAAGTTCGATATACATGTCACCGTTGCTTGCCCCGCGCAGCGCCGGCATGCCTTTGCCCTTGAGCCGCATTTGTCGGCCAGATTGGCTGCCTGCCGGGATCTTCACGCGGCTGCGCCCGCCGTCGATGGTCGGCACCTCGATATCCCCGCCCAGCGCGGCCGAGATCATCGACACCGGCACCCGGCAATGCAGATGCGCGCCGTCGCGTTCGAACAGGTTGTGTTCGGCTACCTGGATGAAGATGTAGAGATCGCCCGAAGGCCCGCCGCGCAACCCGGCTTCGCCTTCACCGGCGAGCCGGATGCGGGTGCCGGTTTCGACCCCCGCCGGGATATTCACTGACAGGGCGCGCTCTTTCTCGATCCGTCCATGACCGTGGCAGGCGTTGCAGGGGTTCTTGATGATCTGGCCCATGCCGTGGCAGGTCGGGCAGGTGCGCTCAACCGTGAAGAACCCTTGTTGCGCGCGCACCTTGCCCAGCCCCGAACAGGTCGGGCAGGTCGTCGGTTCGGCCCCGGATTCGGCCCCGGTGCCGTTGCATTCGTCGCAGGCGACCGAGGTGGGCACGTTGATCGTTTTCTGAAGCCCCTCAAAGGCCTCTTCCAACGTGACGCGCATGTTATACCGCAGGTCCGAGCCGCGCATCGCGCGCGACCGTGCGCCGCCGCCGCGCCCGCCCATGAAGTCACCGAACAGGTCATCGAAGACGTCCGAAAAGGCGCTGGCAAAGTCGCCCTGCTGCGCGCCGTATCCGCCACCGGGGCGTCCGCCGCCGCCGCCGCCCATGCCACCTTCGAAGGCGGCATGGCCAAAGCGGTCATAGGCCGCCTTACGCTCGTCGTCCTTCAGAACGTCATAGGCCTCGTTCGCTTCCTTGAACTGGGCCTCGGCGTCCGGATTGTCCGCGTTACGGTCGGGATGAAGCTCTTTCGCCTTTCGGCGGTATGCTTTCTTGATCTCGTCGGCCGAGGCACCCTTTTCGACGCCCAGAACCTCGTAATAATCGCGTTTCGACATCGGTCAGTCCCCCTTGGGAACACGCAACCCGACCTGCCACGAGGGACAGGCCGGGATCCGCTTTTTGCAGGTTTACGACCGCTTTTTGTCGTCGAGGTCTTCGAAATCGGCGTCGACGATGTCGTCGTCCACACCGGAGGGGCCTTCGCCCTCGTCCGGCATCTCTTCGCCGCTGTCCTCGGACTGGGCCTTGTAGATCGCTTCACCGAGCTTCATCGACGCTTCGCTCACGTTCTGAATGCCCGATTTGATCTTGTCGACGTTGTCGGTCTCAAGGTCATCCTTGAGCGCGGCAATGGCGAGCTCGATCGCCTCGATGGTGGTCGGGTCGACCTTGTCCGAATGCTCTTCCATCGCCTTTTCGGTCGAATGGACGAGGCTTTCAGCCTGGTTCTTGGCTTCGACAAGATCCTTGCGTTCCTTGTCGGCTTCGGCGTTCGCCTCGGCGTCCTTCACCATCTGGTTGATCTCGTCTTCCGACAGACCGCCCGACGCCTGGATCGTGATCTTCTGTTCCTTGTTGGTGCCCTTGTCCTTGGCCCCGACAGACACGATGCCGTTGGCGTCGATGTCAAAGGTGACCTCGATCTGCGGCATGCCGCGCGGTGCGGGCGGGATGTCTTCAAGGTTGAATTGACCCAGCATCTTGTTGTCCGTCGCCATTTCGCGTTCGCCCTGGAACACGCGGATCGTCACCGCGTTCTGGTTATCCTCGGCAGTCGAGAAGACCTGGCTTTTCTTCGTCGGGATCGTGGTGTTGCGGTCGATCAGGCGCGTGAACACGCCGCCGAGCGTTTCGATCCCAAGCGACAGGGGCGTTACGTCGAGCAGGACCACGTCTTTCACGTCACCTTGCAGCACGCCGGCCTGAATGGCGGCGCCCATGGCAACCACTTCGTCCGGGTTCACACCCTTGTGCGGCTCTTTCCCGAAGAACTTGGTCACTTCGTCATAGACCTTCGGCATCCGCGTCTGGCCGCCGACCAGAATGACCTCGTCGATCTCGTCCTTGGTCACGCCCGCATCCTTGAGCGCGGCCTGGCAGGGCTTCAGCGAATTCTTGATCAGGTCGCCGACAAGGCTTTCCAACTTCGCACGGGTGAGTTTCATCACCATGTGAAGCGGTTGACCATCGGAGCCCATCGAGATGAACGGCTGGTTGATCTCGGTCTGGCTGGACGAGGACAGCTCGATCTTGGCTTTCTCGGCGGCTTCCTTGAGCCGCTGAAGCGCCATCTTGTCCTTCGTCAGGTCGACGTTGTTTTCCTTCTTGAACTCATCGGCGAGGTAGTTGACCACCCGCATGTCGAAGTCTTCACCACCAAGGAACGTGTCGCCGTTGGTGGATTTCACTTCGAACAGCCCGTCGTCGATCTCAAGGATCGTGACGTCGAAGGTGCCGCCGCCAAGGTCATAGACCGCGATCGTCTTGGTCTCTTTCTTGTCAAGGCCATAGGCCAGCGCGGCTGCGGTCGGTTCGTTGATGATCCGAAGCACTTCGAGACCGGCGATCTTGCCCGCGTCCTTTGTGGCCTGACGCTGTGCGTCGTTGAAATAGGCAGGCACCGTGATGACGGCCTGGTCCACATCTTCGCCGAGATAGCTTTCGGCGGTTTCCTTCATCTTTTGCAGGATGAATGCCGAGATCTGCGACGGCGAATATTTCTCGCCCGCAGCTTCGACCCACGCGTCGCCATTGCCACCGTCAACGATGTTGTAGGGGACGAGCTTCTTGTCTTTCTCGACGGCAGCATCGCCCACGCGACGGCCAATAAGACGCTTTACCGCGAAGATGGTGTTATCGGGGTTCGTGACCGCCTGCCGTTTCGCCGGCTGGCCCACGAGGCGCTCGTCATCCTTGAAGGCGACGATGGAAGGCGTCGTGCGCGTGCCTTCCGCATTCTCGATGACCCGCGCTTGCGAGCCGTCCATGATCGCGACGCAGGAGTTCGTTGTCCCCAGGTCGATACCAATGACTTTACCCATGCTCTCATTCCTCTCTTTGGCGATGATGAGGGCAAAGGCCCCGAAAGCACCTTCGCCCGATCCCAGTCACAGGCCGAAACTGATCCCGTTCCGGCGTCTCCGGGTATATAAGGGGGCCAAAAGACCGCTGCAAGGCGGGGAAAACCGTGTTTTGGATGAAAAAAGCGACTCGTTTTCAGGGTTTTGTAATGGATCGGCATGAAAGAGCGGGATCGCCCCTCGATCTGAACGGGGCGCAGGTCTACCCGGAGTATCTCGACCCGGCGGCGCAGGCGGCGCTGGTGGCGGCGTTACGCGACGTGGTGGCGCAGGCCCCGCTGTTCTCGCCCGAGACGCGGCGGGGCAAGAAGATGTCGGTCGCGATGACCTCGGCAGGGCGCTATGGATGGTATTCCGACCGCTCGCGCGGCTATCGGTATGAGCGCCAGCATCCCGAGGGCGGTGCATGGCCGCCGATCCCGGATCAGGTGCTTGGGATCTGGCGCGCGGTTGCGCCCGGCGCGCGCGATCCGGATTGCTGCTTGGTCAATGTCTACCGCGAAGGCGCGAAGATGGGGTTGCATCAAGACCGTGACGAGGCGGATTTCACGCAGCCGGTGGTGTCGGTGTCGCTTGGGGACGAGGCGTTGTTTCGCATTGGCGGGACCGAACGGGGCGGGCGCACGCAATCCGCGTGGCTCAGGTCGGGCGATGTTCTGGTCATGGGGGGTGACGCGCGATTGGCCTATCACGGGGTGGACCGGATCAAGTTCGGGACATCGACGCTTCTAAAGGGGGGCGGGCGTATCAACCTGACCCTGCGGGTGGTGGATTAAAGCGGTGCTTCAATCCTGAAGCGTGCAGCACCCCGACAGCGGGAAGCTTCCGCCATTGCCAGTGCGAAAGAAATCCACGCGCCGACCAAACCGCTGATCGGACATGCCGTCATTGCAGGCCTCCCGGCTGATGAACCCGGTGATGTCGCCTGCCACCAATGCGGCACGCGGCGACGAGGGAAGCTGATCCACCGGCTGGCGGTACATGGTGATCGGGTCCGCGCCCATGCCGGGGTCGGAAAACGTCACCTCGGAGGCGCGGATCTCGAGCGACCAGAAGGGTTCGGTTCCGTAACACCACATCGGAGTGGGGAGCTTTTCGCCCGCCGCCTGCCCCGGTTGCCGCGCCAGAAACCGCATCGACACCCATCCGGCCGTCTCGCCCAAGTTGATCTGACCCCAGCTTCGGTCGGGGTTGAGTTGCACGACCTCGACCCCGGTTTGGAAAGGCTCCAGCGCACCGATCTTCTGCCCGCCCGCATCGGGGGTGGTGCGCACGTTCAGCACGTCGTTCGCCGCCACGCCGGTAACATCATAAAGCGCGGGAAGATCGGCCATCTGCGCGGCAAGCGATGTGGGCCAGATCAGCGTGAGACACAGGATAAGCCGCTTCACCGGCGCGCATCCCAGGATAGCGAGGCATGTTTGCGGGTGTAGCTTTCGCCCATGAACCCGATCACCAGAAGGACGGTCGAGACGATCAGCGGGTAAACCCAATTCGAAAAATGCGGGTTGTAGTTGATGAACGCGAAGCCGCGCGCCTGGTCGATGATGTGAAACAGCGGGTTCCACGTGAACAGCACCAGCACGTTGAACGGCACCGTGTTGGCCACGAACATTTTGCCGGAGGCGACCATGTTCGCGCGGGTGTAGATCGTTGATCCGACCGTCGCGAACTGTGGAAACCACGGTTTCAGGGCGTAGAATACCATGCCGATGCCGATGCCCGAATACCAGGCCATCAGGAGCATGAAGAAAACGCCCGACATGCTGTAGATTTCGACCGGCTTGAAGGCGATGTGGTAGATGTAAAGCACCACCGCGACAGACAGGATCTGGATATAGAGAGCCCCGAGCGAATTGGCGACGATCGACACGAAGGTCGACATCGGGGCGTGCTGCATCATCGGGCTGGCCGGACCGTCCGCCCCGACGATGGCCGCCATGGATTTGGTCTGGGTCATGTAAAGGAAAATCCCCGACATGATGAACAGCAGGAAATCGCCGCGGATCAGAGAGCCGCGCAGGCCGAGCACCGAATACATGACATAGAACACCGCAACGAGGATCATCGTTTGCAGCATGTTGATGAACAGACCCATGAGCGCGTTGGCATGGGATTTTCGCAGCCCATGGACCGTCACATGATAGATGAGCTCGAAAATCCCGACGATCCGGGAAATCTTGCTTGGTCGTGTCTCGACTCGAAACATGAAATGATCCTGTGCCTGCCAGCGCCATTTTCACAGGGAAATCTTGCCGTTCCCTTTATTGAGCACCATAAGGGGAACGAAGTTTTTTATCAACAACGCCGGTGTTTCCCGGCGAAAGGAGCCGTGTTGGATTACGAAGTTCTCATGGGCACGCTGCGGCGTCTGGCGATCGAGGCGGGCGAGACGATCATGGCGATCTATGACGCGGACGATTTCGAGGTGCGGGCAAAGGCCGACGACAGCCCGGTGACCGAGGCCGACGAGGCCGCCGATGCCCTGATCCACGCAGGTCTGCGCAAGATGTTTCCCGACATGGTCATCGTGACCGAGGAACAGGCAGACAGTCACAAGGAAACCGCCGATGAATTCCTGATCGTCGATCCGCTCGACGGCACCCGGGAATTCGTCAACCGCCGGGGCGATTTCACCGTGAACATCGCTTATGTGAAAGACGGAACGCCGGTGCGCGGCGTGGTCTATGCCCCGGCGCGCAAACGCATGTTCTACACCGACGAGCGCGGCGCGTCGGTCGAGGAGACGGGCGATTTTCACCCCGACCAGCCCGGCAATTGCCACCCGATCCGGGTGTCGCATCCCGACAACAGCGCGCTGATGGTCGTTGCCTCGAAATCGCACCGCGATCAGGCCACCGATGATTACATCTCTAAATATGCGGTGAAGGACATGAAAAGCGCGGGATCGTCGCTCAAGTTCTGCCTGGTGGCGACGGGCGAGGCCGACATTTACCCCCGCCTCGGGCGGACGATGGAATGGGATACGGCGGCGGGGCATGCGGTTCTGCACGGTGCGGGCGGCGCGGTCGTGCGCTTTGATACCCATGAGCCGCTGACCTATGGCAAGCCGATCTACGAGAACCCCTTTTTCATCGCCTATGCCCCCGGCGTGGAATTGAAGAAAGGCTGATATGCCGGTTCTCATCGTCATCCCGGCCCGCTATGCCTCGTCCCGTTATCCAGGCAAGGCTTTGGCGGGTCTGCGCGGGGTGTCGGGCGTGGAAAAATCCCTGACCCAACGCTCGTGGGAGGCCGCGATGGCGGTGCGCGCTGCCGACCGGGTTGTGATCGCCACCGACGACGACCGGATCCGTGATGCAGCTGAGGGGTTCGGGGCCGAGGTGGTCGTGACCTCGGACGGTTGCGCCAATGGCACCGAGCGCTGTGCCGAGGCGTTCGACGCGCTGGGCGGGCGCTTTGACATCATCGTGAATTTGCAGGGCGATGCACCGCTGACCCCGCCATGGTTCGTCGAAGACCTCGTCGCTGGACTGAAGGCGCACCCGACCGCCGAAGTGGCGACCCCGGTGCTGCGTTGTTCCGGTCGTGCCCTTGACGGGTTTCGCGAAGATCGTCGCAATGGGCGGGTCGGCGGCACCACGGCCGTCATGGGGATCGAGAACGAGGCGCTCTATTTTTCAAAAGAAGTGATCCCCTATACCACGCAGGATTACGCGCCCGAGGCCATGACACCGGTGTTTCACCATGTCGGCGTCTATGCCTACCGCCCCTCGGCCCTCGCCGCCTATCCACGATGGGAGCCGGGGCCATTGGAGCGTCTCGAAGGGCTTGAACAACTCCGGTTTCTCGAACGCGAACGCCCCGTTCTGTGTGTCGAGGTCGAGGCGCGCGGGCGTCTGTTCTGGGAGCTGAACAACCCGGAAGATGTGGCGATTATAGAGTCTATGTTGGCCGAAATGGGTCTTGAATGACCACCCCGCCCCCGGTTTCCGTGATTATCGTGAGCCGGGGCAGACCGGCGCTTTTGCACCGCTGCCTGATCGGCGTGGGTCAGCTTTGGTATCCCGACTTCGAGATTGTCGTGGTCTCGGACCCCGAAGGGTTGGACGCGGTTGCACCCTGGGGCGATGCGATCAAACGGGTCGCCTTCGACGCGGCAAACATTGCGTCGGCGCGCAATGCGGGGATCAGGGCGGCGGCAGGCAGCATCGTGGCCTTCATCGACGATGACGCGGTGCCTGAGCCCACATGGCTCACCTACCTCGTGGCTCCGTTTTCCGACCCTGAGGTGGCCCAGACGGGCGGATACGTGCGCGGGCGAAACGGGATCAGCTTTCAATGGCGCGCGCGGGCGGTGAACCGGCTTGGCGCCGCGCGGGACATTCCGCAAAGCGGCGATGCGCCGTTTACGCCGGAGCTGGCGCAGGGCGAGGCGATCAAGACCGAGGGCACCAATATGGCCCTGCGGCGATCGGTGATTGCCGACATCGGCGGTTTTGACCCGGCGTTTCACTATTTCCTAGATGAAACCGATGTGAACCTTCGGCTGGCGGATCGGTGCACGATGATCGTGCCCACGGCACAGGTTCACCACGCCTTCGCAGCCTCTGATAACCGGACCGAGGATCGCGTCCCGACCGACCTGACCGAAATCGGCGCGTCCTGGGCCGTTTTTTTGCGAAAGCATGCCCCCGACGAGATGGAGACCGCGACGGATCGCGCGTTTTCCGAGCAAGAGCAGCGATTGCGCAGGCATCTTGACGCCGGTCGCATGACCGCCGCCGAAAAGACCCGGTTGGAGGAAAGCTTTTTCAGGGGGTTCGACGTCGGCCTGACACGGGATGCGCACCCATCGGATCCGTTGCCTGACCCGAATACGCCGTTCAAACGGTTCGAACACACGTTTGATGGCACCAGCGTGCTGATCGCTGGGCGTGCATGGTCGAAGCGTCGGCTTGCGGCCAAAGCCCGGGCGGCGGTCGCGGACGGATCGGTTGCAACGGTCCTTCGGTTGTCCCCCACCGCGCGCCCCCACCGCATGCGGTTTCACGCCGAGGGGTATTGGGAACAACGCGGTGGCCTGTTTGGCCCCTCCGACCGTGCGCAACCGCGGGTCCGGCTTTGGTCCTTTTCCAAACGGGTTGCTGCTGAGCGCACAAGAATTGGTATTCTGCGTGAAAAACAGGCAAACATCCCAGAAATTGGGTGACCTCCCGCGCCCCGCGACATATCTGTGAGACGGACCCGGCCCACGGTTCACGCCGCACGAACGGCTTGTTACCCCAAGCCCGGCTTAATGGATTTGAGAGGTGGAAGAAGATGTCCAAGAAGGTGACCAAGGCGATTTTCCCAGTGGCAGGTTTGGGAACGCGGTTCTTGCCCGCAACCAAGTCGATCCCCAAGGAAATCATGACGCTGGTCGACCGGCCCCTGATCCAATACGCGATCGACGAAGCGCGCGAAGCGGGGATCGAGGAATTCATCTTCGTCACCTCGCGCGGCAAGGGCGCGCTTGAGGACTATTTCGACAACGCCCCGGTCGTCGAGGCCGAGCTTGTCGCGAAAGGCAAGGATGATCTGCTCGATGTGCTTCGGTCGACCAACATGGGGTCCGGTGCCATCGCCTATATCCGGCAGCACAAGGCGCTGGGCCTGGGTCACGCGATCTATTGTGCCCACCGGCTGATCGCGGATGAACCTTTCGCGGTGCTTTTGCCGGATGACATCATCACGGGTGAGAAATCCTGCCTGAAACAGATGGTCGATGCCTATGACGAGACCGGCGGATCAATGGTCGCGGCGATGGAGGTCGCCCCGGAGAAAGCCTATGCCTACGGCGTGATCGACCCGGCGGAACAGGACGGCAACCTGATCAAGGTGAAGGGAATGGTCGAGAAACCGCAGACCGGCCAACAACCGTCGAATTACGCCGTGATCGGGCGTTATATCCTGACCCCGGATGTGCTCGCGAACCTTGGGAAGTTTCGCAAGGGCGCGGGCGGTGAGATTCAGCTCACCGATGCCATTGCCGACGAGATCACCCAAGGAAGGCCGGTTCACGGGCTGCTGTTTGATGGCGAGCGGTTCGATTGCGGCTCGAAGTCTGGGTATCTTCAGGCGACCGTGCATTTCGGGCTTGAACGAAAAGACCTCAATCCCGAGCTGATGGCCTATCTTGAAGCCGTGGTTGATGCCAAACGGGCTGCGGGCTAAGGCCCGGTCTTGGAACCGCGGGCCCGGCTTCTCGACCTGTCGCGATTGGTGTCCCGCGTGGGGCGTCCGGCGCTGACCGGCATTGACCGGGTCGAAGCGGCCTATCTGAACCGGTTTCTTGCCGATGAGGCACCGCTGTTCGCGCTGGTGCGATCATCGTTCGGGTTCACGCTTTTTGACCGCGCCGGGGTCGAGGCGTTGGCGGCGCGGCTTCTTGGTAGTGAGCCTTGGGGCCCCCCGGATCTTCTGACCAAGATTTTTCTCAAACCCGGCTCCGGGCGACGCGGGCCCGAAGCCGATCTGCGCCGCTTGGCGGTGGCGCGGTCCGGGCGACGGTTGCTTGGCCCGATGTTGGCCCGCCATTTGCCCGGGCACACCACATGGGTGAATGTGGGTCACTCGAACCTCGTGGTGTCGGTCTTTGACGCGGTTCATGCCCTGGAAGACGGTCGCGCGGTGGTTCTGGTGCATGATACCATCCCGCTCGATCACCCGGATTGGCAGCGTGAAGGCACCGTGGAAAGCTTTGAGGCGCGGATGCGGCAGGTGGCGACCAAGGCAGATCTGGTGATCCACACCGCGCAGGCGACCCGTGAGGTGACCGAGGCACGGTTTGAACGCTTCGGGCGGGTGCCCGATGCGGTCGTCGCGCCGCTGGGCATTGACCGACCGGAGCCTGACCCAACCCAGCTTTCCCCTGATTTGGGCCGGAATAGACCCTATTTCGTGACCCTTGGCACGATAGAGCCGCGCAAGAACCACGCGCTTTTGCTGGATGCCTGGGCGGCGATGCGCGAGACGATGTATGCCGAGGATATACCGGACCTGTTCCTTGTCGGTGCACGCGGCTGGAACAATGCCGAGGTGTTCGCCCGGCTGGATCGGGAACGCATCAACGTGCGCGAACTTGGTCCTTTGCCGGACGGTGCCACTGCGGCGCTGATCTCCGGGGCCCACGCGCTTTTGATGCCCAGCCGGGTCGAAGGGTTCGGCCTGCCCCCCGGCGAAGCGCTCGCCCTCGGGACCAAGGTGATCGCCGCGGACCTGCCGGTCTATCGTGAAGTATTTGGAAACAAACTCGTTTACCTTGATCCGGACGATCTGTATTCTTGGGTGGATAACATCAGGCAAACAGCACGCGAAGAACGTGAGACAGGGGCGGCGGCGGGTGATCTCCCCACGTGGCAGAAACATTTTAACCTTGTCGTTAATTGTCTATGATAACGGGGACATAAGCTGAGGCGTCGAAAGGGCAGACTTGGGCATCGTGCGGACATATCGGCTCCGGCTGCTGCGAAAACGGTGGCGTATCCGCGCGTTTCGCAAGCGGCGTGAGATCAAGCCGGTCGTCAACCGCACGGAAACAATCCAGCCCACCGACATTCTCGTTTTCTGCACCGCCCGCAACGAACGCCTGCGGCTTCCGTATTTCCTGCGGTATTACCGCAACATGGGCGTGAACCATTTCTTCTTCGTCGATAACGACAGCGATGATGGCACCCGCGACTACCTTGCCGCGCAGGAGGACGTGTCGCTTTGGACCGGAACGGCGAGTTACAAGCGCGCGCGTTTCGGGATGGATTGGCTGAATTGGCTTATGCGCCGCCATGGCCACAACCATTGGTGCCTGACGGTCGACCCGGACGAGTTCCTTGTGTTTCCCTTCTGCGATACCCGCGGATTGCGGGCGCTGACGGACTGGCTCGATGCCTCGTCGATCAAAAGCTTCGGGGCCATGCTTCTTGACATGTATCCCAAGGGCCGGATGTCCGCCCAACCTTACCGCGAGGGTCAGGATCCGTTCGAGATCGCCAATTGGTTCGATGCCGGGAATTACATGATCGAACGGAACCCGAAATTCGGGAACCTGTGGATCCAGGGCGGGCCGCGTGCGCGCATGTTCTTTCCCGACAACCCGGCCCGTGCGCCGGCGTTGAACAAGATTCCGCTGGTGAAATGGCAGCGCAGCTATACCTACGTGTCCTCGACCCATAGCCTTTTGCCGAGGGGATTGAACCTCGTCTACGACGAATGGGGGGGTGAAAAGGCCTCTGGCTGTCTGCTTCATGCCAAGTTTCTTGACACCTTCGCGGCCAAGGCGGCGGAAGAGCTTCAGCGGCGGCAGCATTATGCCGCGTCGCACGAATACCGCGCCTATGCCGAGAAGCTCGAAGATGATCCCGACCTGTGGTGCAAATGGTCGGAGAAATACATCAATTGGCGGCAGCTGGAGATCCTCGGTCTCATGTCCAAGGGGAACTGGGCGTGACCGTCGGCATCGCCATGTTGGTGCACACCGCGCTCGACCGCGCGGCACAGGTCGCGCGCCATTGGGCAAAGCACGACTGCCCGGTCGTCATCCATGTCGACAAGAAGGTCGGGCGCCGCGCCTACAAGGAATTCACCGCGAGCCTCGGTGACCTGCAAAACGTGCGCTTTTGCAAACGCCACAACTGCGAATGGGGCACATGGTCGCTCGTCGCGGCAAGCCAATCGGCCTCCGAGATGGTGTTGGCGGAGTTTCCCGAGGTGCGCCATGTCTACCTCGCTTCCGGGTCTTGCCTGCCCCTGCGCCCGGTGCAGGAGATGAAAGATTACCTTGCCGCGCGCCCGATGATGAATTTCATCGAAAGCGTCACGACCGAGGATGTGCCTTGGACAGTCGGCGGGCTTGATATCGAGCGTTTCATTTTTCGCTTTCCGTTCTCATGGAAAAAAAGCCGCCGCGCCTTTGACTGGTATGTGCGCCTTCAGCGCCGGTTGAATTACAAGCGGCACGTGCCCGAGGGGCTTGTGCCCCATCTGGGCAGCCAATGGTGGTGCCTGACCCGCCAAACGCTTTCCGCCATTCTCGAAGACAAGGATCGGCTGAAATACGACCGCTATTTCTCAAAGGTCTGGATACCGGATGAAAGCTATTTCCAGACCCTCGTCAGGCTCTATTCCACCAATATCGAAAGCAGGTCCTTGACCCTGTCCAAGTTCGACTTTCAGGGCAAGCCACATATCTTCTACGACGACCACATGCAGCTTTTGCGCCGCTCGGATTGTTTCGTTGCGCGCAAGATCTGGCCGCACGCGGAAAAACTCTACACCGGGTTTCTGTCCGACGACGTGTCGATCTTCACCGGGGCCGAACCCAATCCGGGCAAGATAGACCGTGTTTTTTCAAAGGCCGTGGAGCGCAGGACAAAGGGGCGGGCCGGGCTTTACATGCAAAGCCGCTTTCCCAACGAAAACTGGGAAAACGGCCTGACCTCGTCGCAATATTCGATTTTCGAGGGGTTCACAGAGCTGTTCGAGGATTTCGAGGAATGGCTGCCACGTGTCACCCAGACCCGCGTGCATGGCCACCTCTATGGCCCGGATCGGGTCGAGTTTGCGGGTGGGCAAAAGGTATTTGCCGGGGCCATGGTCGATAGCGCCGAATTGCGCGATTACAATCCGCGCGCGTTTCTGACCAACCTGATCTGGAACACGCGCGGGGAACGGCAGTGTTTCATGTTCGGCCCCGCCGATAACCAGGATATTTCATGGGACGTGGCGAAAGACCCGAATGCTCAGATATCGGTGATCACCGGGGCCTGGGCGGTGCCGCTTTTCTTCTCGAACGCCAACTTCTCGGACATCCGGCGTGAGGCGGCGCGGTTGCAGCGCATCGAGACCGAACACCTTGAGATCCTGCGCTCTGTCTGGACCAAGGCGCGGGTGCGCATCTGGACGCTTGCCGATTTCATCGAGAACCCGATGGAGCCGCTTCAAACCATCATCGACGAGATCGGCGCGCGGCAGGCAAACCGCCTGACCGAAGCGCCGCACATGGTGCCGCTCGACGGGTTTGGTTTGTTCCTGCAACAGCTCAAGAACGAAGGGATGCAGCCCTATCTCATGGGGGATTTTCCGGTGGACAACTCTGACCGGCAAATCCGCCGAAAACACCGCAAACCTTATCTCGTGAAATAGGTCCGATATGGAACGCCCCTTTGACTCCTTCGTCATCCTCGCGGAAATGCGGACCGGATCGAATTTTCTCGAATCGAACCTGCGGGAATTTCCGGGGATCACCTGTTACGGCGAAGCCTTCAATCCATGGCTTCTGGTGGACCCCGACCGCACCGAGCTTTTCGGGATCACGATGGCTCAGCGCGATGCCGACCCGGTGGCGTTGATCGACGCGATGAAGGCGAACACCGATGGCATCCCCGGTTTCCGGCTGTTCCACGACCACGATCCGCGCGTGTTCGACCTGGTCATGGCCGACCGGCGCTGTGCCAAGATCGTGCTCAACCGCAATCTCATCGACGCCTGGGTCAGTCAGCGAATCGCATGGTCGACCAAGCAGTGGCAGTTGGGCGATGACGTGGATCGAAAGACATGGCGGGTGAAATTCGATGCCAAGGATTTCAAGAATTTCTACTACACGGTGAAAGAGCGGCAGCAGCGCATTGCACGACAGCTTCAGATCAGCGGGCAGGCGGGGTTCTACCTCGACTACGACGACATTCAGGATCTTCGCGTGGTCAACGGGCTTGCCCGATACCTTGGCGAGACCGAAGAGCTTCGGAGCCTGTCCGGCAAGTTCAAGAAACAAAACCCCGAACCTCTGGCCGACAAAGTGCGCAATTTCGAGGCGGTCGAGCAAACGGTGAACGACATTGACCGCTACGATCTTGGCACCTTGCCGAATTTCGAGCCGAAACGCGGGCCGACCGTGCCCAGCTATGTCACCGGGAAGGAAGCGCCGCTGTGTTTCATGCCGATTCCCGGCGCGCTGGACCAAGAGGTGCGCGATTGGATCGCGGCATTGGACAACGTGCACCGCGATGTTCTTGCCACCGGGATCACGCAAAAAGAGCTTCGGCAATGGAAGAACCAGAACAAGGGGCACCGTAGCTTCACGGTTCTGCGCCACCCGGCCGAGCGCGCGCATTCGGTGTTCTGCCGCTACGTGCTAAACCACACGCCGTGGACGATGTGGGAGCTTCGCCATGGGTTGATCGAGAAATACGGGCTCGACATCCCGTGGGATACGCCGGTGGGCGAGGGGTATGATCGCCCCCGCCATCGCGCCGCCTTCCTGAAATTTCTCGATTTCGTCGCGGGCACGCTTGGCGGGTCCAGCGTGCATCCGGTTTTGCCGATCTGGGCCACCCAAGACAATCTTTTGCGCGGGTTTGCCGAGTTCGTGGCGCCCGATCACGTCTTGCGCGAATCCAAGATCAACGAAGGGTTGGCGGTGCTGGCGATGGAGGTGGGGTTGGACCCGCCGCCCTTTGGCGCGGCGATCCCGGATGAGCCCCATTCGCTGACTTCGATCTATGACGATGACGTCGAGAAAGCGGTGCGAAAGGCCTATGCCCGCGATTACATGGCGTTCGGGTTCCGCAAATGGGACCGCGCCGAGGATTAGGGGCGAACGGACGGGTGGCGCGTTATGCCGCCCGGATCGCCTGCGCGTCGGTCAGAATGGTGTGCAGGGTTTCCGGATCGTTGTTGGCCCGCAGTTTTGCCGTCACCGATTGATCCCGCATGGTGCGCGACACGAGCGCGAGGGCCTTCAAATGATCGACACCGGCCCCCTCGGGCGCAAACAGCGCGAACACGAGATCCACGGGCTGACGATCGACCGACCCGAAATCGACAGGCTTGTCGAGACGCAGGAAGGCACCGACCACCCGGTCGAGCCCATCGATTCGCGCATGCGGCAGGGCAACACCATGCCCGACCCCGGTGGGGCCAAGGCTTTCACGGTCTTGCAGCGCCGTGAACGCGGCAGTGGCATCAATGCCATAGACCCCGGCGACAAGGTCGCCGAGATCCTGAAACAGGCGTTTCTTCGAGGAAACGGTGGATACCACCTTCACGGCGGCTGGCCGAAGGATTTCGGAAAGTTCCATTGGTCCTACACTTCTATCCCGACCGGGGTCTGCGCAGGCCTGTGGTGATCAGGCCTGGTTTCCTGGGTCGATCCAACCGATGTTGCCGTCCTCACGACGGTACACGACATTCACACCGTTCGATTTCTCGTTTCGAAAGACAACAACCGGCGCATGTGCCAACTCCATCTGCATCACCGCTTCACCAACTGACAGAGACGGGATCTGTGTCTCCATCTCGGCGATGATGATCGGCTCCATGCCTTCTGGCTCGACGTCTCCCGGCCCATCTTCTGCGGCGAGGATATACGAGGCTCCTTCGAAAACATCAACCGGGTTCGCGCGCGCAGAGTGATGGTCTTTCAGCCGACGCTTGTAACGGCGCAACTGTTTTTCCATTTTCTCGGCGCATTGGTCGAACGATGCGTGGATGTCATGGGACCGCGCGCTGGCCTGTGCGGTCAGGCCGGTGGACAGATGCACGATCGTTTCACAGGCAAATTCGCTCGCGTTCTTCGAGAAAATCACATGCGCGTCCGTCGGTCGCTCAGCGTATTTTTCCACGACGGTGCCAAGACCTTCCTTGACATAAACCTGTAGGGCTTCGCCGATATCAATTTGTTTTCCGCTGATCTGATACTGCATCTTTCCTCCTCATGGATAGATGGTCCCAAGGTCAGGCCACGGAATGTGACAAGACCGAAAAAAGGGACGGATTACAGGAGTTTGTGCGAAGCTTGTCGCCCGGTTTCCCGTGGCGGCCGACGCGCTGCGAAAGGGTGTGTTCGCGGCACGAAGGGGATGGTTGTGCTTCATGCATCCCCGGTATTGAGCGCCGGATCGCAGGGCTTGTCAATGGGATCAGATCAAACCGACCGACGATTTCAGTGCGCGAAAATATCAATCTCGGGCCAACCCGCGAGATCGAGCTGCGCGCGCGTGGGAAGGAAATCGAAACAGGCCTGCGCCATCTCCATCCGCCCTTCGCGGTGCAGCCGCCCGTCAAGCTTGTCCTTGAGCCGGTGAAGATAAAGCACATCCGACGCGGCGTATTCAAGCTGCGCCTCGGTCAGCTCGAACGCACCCCAATCCGATTGCTGCTGCATTTTCGACACGTCGATGCGCAAAAGCTCGTCCAACAGGTTCTTGAGCCCATGACGATCCGTGTAGGTCCGCACCAGCTTTGACGCGATCTTGGTGCAATAGACCGGCGCGGCCAGCGTGCCAAAGGCGTTGAGCAGCGCGGCAATATCGAAGCGCCCGAAATGAAACAGCTTCAGCACATCGGGATCGGCCAGCATGCGTTCAAGGTTCGGCGCCGATGTCTGTCCCTTGGCCACCTGCACGATATGCGCGTTGCCATCGCCGCCGGACATCTGCACGACGCAGAGCCGGTCACGATGCGGGTTCAGCCCCATGGTTTCGCAATCAATCGCGACCGATGGGCCAAGGTCGAGGTCATCGGGCAGATCACCCTTGTAGAAATGGTTCGCCATGAAGCCTCCGTTCTTTTCCCCGTGATAGAGCGGCGCGTGCGTGGGGGCAACCGCCCGGCACGGCAGATCAGAACAGGCGCGTCTTGTCCCGGTCGCCCCACAGCGTTTCGGCCAAGGCGCGGGCTTCACCGGGGCTGCCCGCCCGGCCCATCGTGGCCAAGGTGACCGCCAGCGTCGACAACATCGCCTCGCGTCCATAGGGCGGTTCCGCGTGCCCCTGCCACAGGTCGAGCAGAAGATCGGGGTTCATTACCGTGTCCGGCGGCGCGTGCCCGTCGTCCAGCGTCGCGGGCCATGTTTCGGCCACAGGGGCACCTTCATGATGGGTGGTCCAGACCGGGCAGGGCTTGTTCGGGCGCATCTCGGTCTCGCCGCCATCGCCGCGAAACACGGCCATGTTGGGGATGTTCAAAATCCGCGCTGCACCGGCGTGGATGTCAAGAAACCCGCGATGAAATATCCCCTGCATCACCGTGGGCGCAGCGAACGGATTGAGCAACCGGGTAAAGCTGTTGACCGGCGAGCGCAGGCCAAGAACCGGCTTCAGTTCGATCAGATCGCGCAAGGTCGGGTTCAAGACCTCAAGCGGCAGGTAGGCAAAGCCCGCCTCTGCCTGCGCTGCCCCTTCGGCAAAAGTCGTCGCCACGGGCACCCCGAATCGCGTCAGCACGTCGCGGGTGTAGACCCGCCCGGGCGTATGCCCCTCGGCCCCGTGCATCACGACGCGCGCGCCCGATTGCACAAGGGCGGAAAGGGACAGGAGAAACCACGGCAATTGCACCCGTTTGCCCGCGTAGCTGGACCAATCGAGATCGACCCTTGGGGGGACGATATCGGGAAAGTTCTCGCGCGTGGCCGTGGCGAACCCGGCGATTTCCTCCGGAGTCTCTTCCTTGAGCCTCAGCAGCATCAGGTAGGCCCCGATCTGCTCTGGCAAAGCCTCGTCCCGCAGGATCATCCCCATCGACACCCGTGCCTCGTCAAAGGTGAAGGGGCGCTGCTTCGTCTTGCCGCGCGCCAGAATGGCGACATAAGGCGCGAATGGATGTGGATTGTCGGCGCTGTAGGGGCGTTGGATGTTCATGCCCCCCATCCTAAACTGCAACGAAGGCAACGTGTAGGCTCAAGAAAACATGCACCTTTGCGCATTTGACATGACCCCGACAAAGCGGGACATGGGCGTGAAGGTCAAAGGGACGCATCATGGATTACCTCCCCATTTTCCTCGAAGTCGCGGGCAAGCCCGTGATCGTCGATGGCGGAACCACCGTCGCCGCGCGCCGGGTTGAACGCGCGCTGAATGCCGGGGCCCATGTCACCGTTTTCGACCCCGATCCGGGCGACGAGGTGCGCGTGTTCCTAGGTCACGAAAACCTCACCCACGTCGCGCGGGTGCCGGTCGAGGCGGATTTTTCCGGCTGTCTCGTCGCCTATGGCGCATCGGAAGACCCGGCGCGCGATGCGCTTCTCCACCGCGCGGCCAAGGCCGCCGGGGCGCTGGTGAATGTCGCGGATGAGAAAAGCTATTGTGATTTCATCACCCCCTCGGTGGTCGAACGCGAACCGATCACCATTGCCATTTCCACCGGCGGGGCGGCCCCGGTCATCGCGCGGATCCTGCGCGCCCGGATGGAGGCGATGCTACCCGCCGCCTATGGCCGTCTCGCGCTTTTTCTCGCGCGGTTCCGGGGGCGCATCTACGAAGCCGTGCCAAACGGGCGCAACCGTCGGCGGTTTTGGGAAAACCTGATCGAAGGGCCGGTGGGCGATGCCTTTCTCGCGGGGGAAGAGGGTCTGGCAGAGGACCGGCTGCAAGAGGATCTGAACCGGGGGTCCAAGGGGCTCGAACGGGGCGAGGTCTGGCTTGTCGGGGCCGGTCCGGGCGACCCCGACCTTCTGACCTTCAAGGCGCTGCGCATGATGCAGCATGCCGATGTGGTGCTCTATGACCGGCTCGTGGGCGACGGGATCATCGATCTCGTCCGCCGGGATGCCGAGCGGATCTTTGTCGGCAAGAAGGCGGGCAATCATACTCTTTCCCAGCGCGATATTACGGATTTGATGATCGAACGCGCCGCGCGCGGGGAACGTGTGCTGCGGCTCAAGGGGGGCGATCCCTTCATCTTCGGGCGCGGTGGCGAAGAGCTTGAAGAGGTGGCGAACCGGGGTATCCCGGTCGAGGTCGTTCCCGGCATCACCGCGGCGGCGGGCTGTGGCGCGGCGGCGGGCATCCCGCTGACCCACCGCGACCATGCGCAAAGCTGTGTCTTCATCACCGCCCATGGCGCAGGCGGGGTGATCGACCACGACTGGACCCGCTATGCGCAAAATGGCCAGACGGTGGTCGTCTACATGGGCCTCAATGCCTTGGCCGATGTTGCGCGCGCCGCGCTCACCCAAGGGGTCGATCCCGACATGCCGGTCGCCGTGATCGACAATGGCACCCGGCTGGAACAACAGGTCATCACCGGCCCGCTTTCCGATATCGTGGCCCGGGTTGCCGCCGCCGACCTTCCCGGTCCCGCGCTTATCGTCATCGGTCACGTTGTCTCGCTTCATGGGCGTCTCGGGGTGAAAGGGTCGCGCAGCGAACATGACATGGAGCTGAAGGCCGGTCATAGCCTTTGATCCCCTTCATCGTTTTGAAAATACCTCGGGGGTGCGGGGGCTGGCCCCCGCATGACGCCTTGCGTCATACCATTGTTACGCGCGGCGATTAGGCGCGAGGAAACATGGGAGAGGCACATATGACCCGCATCGCCATCAACGGCCTTGGTCGAATTGGCAAACTCGTCCTGCGCAACCTGATCGACACCGGGTTCGCTGGCGAAATCGCCTTCCTGAACGACCCTGCCGGCACACCCGAGGTTCATGCGCATCTGTTTGCCTTTGACACGGTGCACGGGCATTGGGACGCTGATATCGCGGCAGGCGCGGATCACGTCACCATCAACGGGCGACAGATCGCGATGACAGCGTCCTGGACGCTGGAAGACCTGCCATTGGACGGCGTCGATCTGGTCATTGATTGCACCGGGGCGTTCAAGACCAACCATCAACTCGCGCCCTATTATGCGGCGGGCGTGAACAAGGTGGTGGTGTCCGCCCCGGTGAAGGAAGCCAATGCCTTGAACGTGGTCTATGGCGTGAACCATCATCTTTATGATGACCATGCCTTGCTCACCGCGGCGTCCTGTACCACCAACTGTCTTGCCCCGGTGGTTCAGGTCATTCAGCAAGGGCTTGGCATCCGGCATGGGTCGATCACCACGATCCACGACGTGACCAACACCCAGACCATCGTGGACCGCCCGGCGAAGGATTTGCGCCGCGCCCGTTCGGCGTTGAATTCCTTGATACCGACCACCACGGGATCGGCCCGGGCGATCACGCAGATCTTTCCGGAACTGACCGGTCGCCTCGATGGCCATGCTGTGCGCGTGCCGCTTCTGAACGCTTCGCTCACCGATTGCGTGTTCGAGGTCGCGCGCAAAACCACCGTGGACGAGGTGAACGCGCTTCTCGAAGCTGCCGCCAACGGGCCGCTCAAGGGCATTTTGGGCTACGAGACCCGCCCGCTCGTCTCGGCCGATTATGTCAATGACAGCCGATCCTCGATCGTGGACGCGCCCTCGACGATGGTGGTGAACGAAACGCAGGTGAAGATCTATGCATGGTATGATAACGAATGGGGCTATGCCTGCCGTCTTGGTGATATTGTCCGGATGATCATGGCGACCGAACGTCCCTGATCACGGAGCATGACGCATGAAGATTTCTGCCCTTGCCGCTGCCCTCGCCTTGGTCCCGTTGCCGGGTTTCGCAGAGCTCGCGGTTTGCAACGAGACCGACACAACCGCCTCGGTCGCCATCGGGTACAAGGATACAGAGGGCTGGACTTCGGAAGGTTGGTGGAACGTCGAGGTCGGGGGGTGCACCACGGTGATCGCGGGCGATCTGCCCCTGAGCCATTACTATTGGCGCGCCGAGAGCGGGGGCAAAAACCGGGAGCACGCCCAGTTCATGTTCTGCACCTCGGGCGACGCCTTCACCATCGTCGGCGACGAGAATTGTGATGCGCGCGGATATGACCGAAAGGGGTTCAACGAGATCGCCCTGGATGGCGCGACCGCGCATACCATGACCCTGACTGATGCAGAAACAGGCTCGAACACGGGGCAAAAGTCATCTGCGGCGGTGTCGGACCCTGTGCCCCCGGTGCCCGAGGTGGACGGGGGGCTTTATGCCAGCGCGGTCTTTCAAAAGCCGGACAATGGCCCCGGCACCTATGGCGAACCCTTTTCGATCGTGGGGCGGTTCAAAGGGTGCTGGGCCGAGGCAGAGGTGCTTGAATGCGAGGTCCGGGCGGAGGGCTGGCGGTATATCGTCTCTGACCTTGGTCCCACGGACATCGCGATCATCGACGGGTTGAACCAGACCCCGACCGGTGCCCAGATACAGCTGTCCGGTGACATGATCTTCTACGAAGGCGACCGTGCGGACATCACCGTCCGTCGGTACGAGGTGATTGGGGCGGCGGCAGCACCCGCGTCGACCGTCAGCGCGCTTGGCATGGATGGGCTGATGCAACATTTGCAGGGCTATTGGCAAAGCGATGATGGGAGCGGCTATGGCTGGGCCATCGAAGGCAACCAGCTTCGGTTGATCTTAGACGCCAATATCGCCGAGATATACAATTTTCAGCTTCATCCCCAATGTGCCGCCTCGGATGGTCGCGGCCCGGTCATCATCGGCTATCCCGAGATCGAGCCGTCAATGGGACCGGCCTGTTTCCTCGTCACCGAGGCCGCGCAACGTCATCTCGCGGTCGAGGATGTGGTCGAGGGTCAATATATCTCCTTCAGTTACGTGAATTGACGTTATGATCCCCCTATGCGCCCGTCACGGCGGGGTTGTTGCAAAGCTGTTACGGCGCGCGGGTATGGCGAGGAACGAAAGGGACAGATCATGATCGCACGTATTCTGACGGTCGCCGCGATGCTTGGGGCATCGCCCGCGCTGGCCGCGTTGGAGTTTTGCAATCCGACCGACACGGTCGCCTCGGTGGCAATCGGCTACAAGGCCGATGGAGGCTGGACCTCGGAGGGGTGGTGGAATGTCGATCCGGGCACCTGCAAGGTCGCGGTCGATGGCGATCTGCCCCTGTCGCATTACTATTACCGGGTGGAAGCCACGGGCGTGGACTTTGACCATGCGCGCTACATGTTCTGCACCTCGGACGATGAATTCACCATTGTCGGGGACGAAGGCTGTTCGGGACGCGGATTTGACAGCGAGGGGTTCAATGAAATCGCGTTGGACGGGCGCACGGGGGTGTCGGTCACCCTGACCCCGGCAAGCGCCGCCGCGCCGGAGCCCGCGCCGGAACAGGCGCCGAAGGAAGAGGCATTGACCGGGGGCGCCGCCCTTTTGAACGATATCATGGAACCTTCGGTCATGGTCGACATGCCGCCTTCCGGCACCTTTGGCGAGCCCTTCACGTTGACCGGCACGTTTTCGCATTGCGACGTGTTGGATGCGGGGATCCAGTGCATGTTCGTCTACGAGGATTGGGTTTATGTAGCTTCGACCTACAACCACACGCCCGAGGCGATCTTGGCGGATCTCTATGAACGTGAGCCGAATTCCCGCCTGCTGTTTTCCGGCGATCTCGCATCCTACGAGGGGGCCGAGGCGCAGATCGTGCTCTACACCTTCACCAATGCCGGGTCCGATGACTATGCCGCGACCCGTGACGCGCTTCAGGGGTTCTGGACCTCGACCGAAGACCCCAGTTCACAGATCCTGATCTACGGGTCGCTGTTCGAAGAGATTTACCAGGATGTTCCGATGGACCAGACCTATATGTCGTTTCGCGATGGTTGCGCGGGGTCTCCGGGTGATGGACCTGCCTTCCGGCTGGTGTCGTCAGACGGGATGGAGGAGCGCTGCATGTTCGCCAGCTTCCCGGTGCCTGGCGAGCTTGATCTTTTCATGGCGGGCGGGATGAGACCGCTGACTTACAGGAAAACGCAATAACCCATGGCTGAACACGGCACGCGCGCGGACACGCCCCTTGCCGCCTATATCGCGGTCACCGCCGCCTACTGGGCCTTCATGCTCACCGACGGGGCGTTGCGGATGCTGGTGCTGTTGCATTTTCACCAGCTCGGGTTCTCGCCCATCACGCTGGCGTGGTTGTTCCTGCTTTACGAGATCGCGGGGATGGTCACCAATCTGTCGGCGGGCTGGATCGCGGCGCGCTTTGGTCTGACCACAACGCTCTACCTGGGCCTAGGTCTACAGGTCGTCGCACTTCTCGCGCTCAGCCGGTTGGAGCCGGGATGGGCGATCGCGCTTTCGGTGCCCTTCGTCATGGTCGTTCAGGGGCTGTCCGGCGTGGCAAAGGATCTTGCAAAAATGTCGTCGAAATCGGCGGTGAAGCTGCTTGCGCCGCAGGGTGACGGGGGTCTGTTCAAATGGGTGGCGGTGCTTACCGGGTCCAAGAACGCGATCAAGGGCGTTGGCTTTTTCGTCGGGGCCGGCCTGCTGGCCCTGATCGGGTTCAAATCGGCGGTCATCGTCATGGCGGCGGTTCTGGCCGTGATCCTGGTCGCGATCGTCCGGTTCATGCCCTCGGGCCTGCCTAAGGGATCGAAAGAAGCGAAATTTTCGCAGGTCTTTTCAAAGGATGCGAAGATCAATCGTCTCTCGCTTGCCCGCATGTTCCTGTTCGGGGCCCGGGACACGTGGTTCGTGGTCGGTATCCCGATCTTCTTTCACGCCCGCGTCGAAGAACATCTTGGGACCGACAACGCCTTTTTCATCGTCGGGGGGTTCATGGCGCTCTGGATCATCGCCTATGGCGCGGTGCAGGCGGGGGCCCCGAAACTGCTTGGTCCGGCGGCGCATGACGGGGCGGAGGCCACGCGGCTTGCCATCCGCTGGGTTGGTCTTCTGGCGCTGATCCCTTTCGCGCTGGGCGCGATGGCCTTTTGGCCCGAGGCGCCGTGGCTTTTACCGGTCATCGTCGCGGGGCTTTTGCTGTTCGGCTTCGTGTTCGCGGTGAATTCCGCGCTCCACTCTTACCTGATCCTTGCCTTCACGAAATCCGAGCGCGTCACCATGGATGTCGGGTTTTATTACATGTCGAACGCCACCGGGCGGCTGATCGGCACGCTGCTTTCGGGTGTTTCCTACCAGGTCGGCGGGCTGGCGCTGTGTCTTCTCACTGCCGGGGCGATGGTGGTGGCAAGCTGGATCGCGGCGCGACGGATCGCGGCGTGATCCGGGTCAGGGGATGACCACCCAATCCGCGATCGCCTCGGCACATTCTTCCGAGGTCAGCTCGGTGGTGTCGAGCTCCATGACATTCTGGGCCTCGCCCCCGATCAGGATGCGCCCCTCTTCGTGATACTGCAACGCCAGGGCGCGTTTGCGTTCCTTGCGCATGGCTTCCTGCCCTGCCGATCCGATGCGGCGCACGTTCTCATCCGGGTCGCAATGCAGGTGCACCACGTAAAGCGGCCCCCGTGTTTCGGCGAGCTTGAGGATACGCTCCCATGCCTCGCGCGACCATGCCGACCCTTCGCGCAGGGCATCGGTCATGATCAGGGGCACGTCTTCGGGAAGCTCCGCGATCCGTGTGTCGGCGATCTTCCACACCGCGCGGGCGGTGTCGTAGAAGGCATCGCTTTTGAATTCGGTCAGCGCGAAGGCAATGTTCATCTGGCTGTGCACGTCCAGAAGACGCCCGCCCAGCTTGTCCATCAGCGCTTGACCGACAGTGAGTTTGCCCGTTCCGGGAAATCCGTTGAGAAAGATAAGCATGGGCGCATGATGCCGATTGCAGCCGGGAGGTCAAAAGAAAACCGGCGCGGAAGGGCCCGCGCCGGTTTCTGTTCAAATCCAGGCGTCCGTCAGAAATTCAGGGACACGTCCCGGTGGCGCGCATTGCAGCTTGCCATCGCGAGGGCCTGTGGCCGGGTGAAGCGGTCCTGCAACCGGATGCCAAAGGTGCCTTCGACCCCTTCGACATAGGCCCGGACACCCGGCAGGGCGGCCTGTGCATCGGCACGCCATTGCTTTTGCGCGGCGTATTCGGCCAAGGCGTCTTCGTAGTTCTCGATCACGACGTCCCGGTCCACCTCGTCCTCGTCGATCTCGCGGCGGGACTTGGCAAGGGCCGACTTGATGTCGCCCGCACCCGCAACCTCATCGAACATGTCTTCGACCTGTTCGACCTTTTCGGCGTCCGCTTCGCCTTGCCCGGTCTCGATTAGCTCGCGCAGGTCATTGAGCGGTGCTTCGAGCTCGGCGAAGGCTTCGCTGGATTCGAGTATGGCGAGAACCTCGGCCGGGTCGGAATAGGCATCGTCGGCAGCGCGGCGATACTGGAGGCGCGCTGCGTCTTCGGCCTTGGTCAATTCCGCGAAACGGTCATGAACCTCGTCCCAATCGGCCGGGATCTGAGCCTCAAGCGCCGCGATCTCTTCATCGAGATGCGCGATGTCTTCGGCCAGACCGTCGGACGCCGCGGCCTCTTCCCCCTGCCGGGACAGGGTGGTTGCGAGGAAGTCGCGTTCTTCGACCAAGCGGCGGATTTTCTTTTCCAGCCCGCGCACCAGCGTGAGCTTCGGACGATACTCGCCCTCGGCCTCGGCCACGGCGGCTTCGGCCCTGACGATAACCTCGATCTGATCAAGCGCGGTCTCGGCGCTTTCGACACCTGCGTTGAAGTCATTCGCCAGATCGCGTGGCAACGCCGTTAGATCGAGCATCTTGGCCGCTTCGATGGCATCGGTCGTCGCGGACGTCGAAGCGATCCGGTCGAACACGTATTCCTCAAGGCAAAGCTGAAGCTTCGGGTTGCGTGGCGGTGGCGCGGTTTCGGATGTCAGGCTGACCCGGTTCGGCAGGTAATTCACCAGCGGCGGATAGGAGCCGACGATTCCAAGCGCGATCAACTGAAGCACGATGAAGGGAATGACGCCCTTGTAGATCTGAAGCGTCTTTACAATCGCCGGGGCAACACCCCTGAGATAGAACAACGCGAAGCCGAACGGGGGGGTCAGGAACGAGGTTTGCATGTTCAGACCGATCATCACGCCCAGCCAGACGGCTGTCACGTTCGCCTCGGGGTCGGACAGAAGGATCGGTGCCACGATGGGCACCACGACCACGGCGATCTCGATGAAATCGAGGAAGAAGCCCAGGACAAAGATCACCGCCATGACGATCACGAACTGGGTCCAGAACCCGCCGGGAAGCCCGTTCAGAAATTCGCGCACGATCTCTTCGCCGCCAAAGCCCCGGAAGGCGGCGGTGAGCATGGCGGCACCCAGAAGGATGATGAAGACGAGCGATGTGGTCTTGGCGGTTTCGAGCATCACGCTTTGAAGCGTGTTTTCTATCCTAAATGCCCGCAGCGCCGACCAGACCAGCGAGATCATGAGTGTGATGGTGGCGACGGTGCCGATGGCAATGCCGATCTTGTCCGCGTCGCTCGCCATCGCCTTCACGTTCATGTTGAAGTTCGACAGGGCAAAGCCGATCGCCGCAAGCGACGCGATCGCAATGATGGCGGGCACGTAGAGGCGGCGCGTGCCTTCGCCCGGAATTCGGTAGGACGCCATGATCAACGCACCGGCCGCCCCGATGGCGCCCGCCTGGTTCACCGTGGCGATCCCGCCGATGATCGACCCCAGCACGAGAAAGATAAGCCCGAGCGGCGGAACGAGGGTCAGCGTGACGCGCCCCCAGAACCGGGCATCGAACCTTTGCGTTTCGTCACGCACCGCCGGGGCCGACTGGGGCCTCAGGATAGCGAAGACGAGGATATAGACCATGTAGATGCCGACGAGCACGAGACCGGGGATGAAGGCCCCGAGAAACATCTCGCCCGCCGAGGTGCCGGACACGTCGAAGACCGAGGGCATCGAAAGCTCGCCCGTGGCTTCCTTGTGCAAGGATTTGCGCAGGGTCGAGGCCTGGTCAGCCGCGCTTGCCAGCTGGTCGGCAAGGATGATGAGCACGATCGAGGGCGGGATGATCTGGCCCAAGGTGCCAGAGGCCGCGATGGTGCCGGTGGCAAGCGATTGCGAATATTTCGAACGCAGCATCGCGGGCAGGGAAATCATGCCCATGGCGACCACGGTCGCCCCGACGATCCCGGTCGTGGCGGCGAGCAGCGCGCCCACGAACACGACGGAAATGCCCAGACCACCGGGCACCGGGCCAAAAAGCTGCGCCATGGTGACCAGAAGATCTTCGGCGATCTTCGACCGCTGAAGCATGATGCCCATGAAGATGAAAAGCGGGATGGCGATCAGGGTATCCCTCTCGACCTCCCAATAAACCCCTCGGAGGTTGGTGACACCCGCCGTCAGCCATTGCTGCGGTCCGCCAGAGTGGAAATAGGCATCCGTGTTACCGTCGAAGGCATAACCCGCCAGCGCGGCAAGCCCGATTGACAGGATCGCGGCCCCCGGAAGCGCGAAGGCGACGGGATAGCCCGAGCCAAGGGCGGTCGCCATGATGACGACAAGGAGCAGAAGGAAAAAGAGTTCCATGGTGCGTCGTTCCCCTTAGTGCGCAGCGCCGGGTTGCGTGGCTTCGCGGTGGCCGGGCTCATCGCGTTTGTCCGCGATGGCGTCGAAGAAATAGCTGACAAACTGGATCAGCATGGTGATGCCGAACAGGCCGATGAAGGCGGCCATCTGGTATTTCACGAACATCCCGTAACGGCCCGCCTGGCTCACCTCGTAATTCGTGAGTGGCGCGTTGATGATCGACTGAGGGCCATTGAAGCCGACGATCAGGATCACCCACGTGGTGGTCATGCCCAGAAGGATCGTGCCGATGGCATTGACGAACCCCCGGCGCGTGCGCCCGAACCCGGCATAGAACACATCGACCCGCACATGGCCTTCGTCAAATAGCGTATAGGCGGATGCGAAGAGAAACAGCGCCGCATACCAATAGCGCACCAGATCGCCCATGAGCGCCTGCTCATAGGAGAATACGAAGCGCGAGATCACGATGAGAAGCTCGGCCGCAACGATCAGAAGCGCGAGCCATATGAAGCCAAGGCTGCGGTTGAAATAGGCGATGATGAACGACAGGACGATGAGTGGCCCGTGCACCCATGGGCCGACCCAGTTCGAGCGCGCGAAATTGCGCGACGCCGCTTCGCCCAGGATCGGCTCGATCAGGTCCTCGGCCCGCATGAAGGCGATGGCCGCGTCAAACACGCCGACAAAGAACACCGACCAGAACAGGCCGCGGATCAGGTAGGTGTTGAACCTGTGCACCTTGTAGGCGTCCCAACGGATGGCGCGATCCTGTGTCATGAGCACGAAACCCGCCGAAATGGCGATGGCGACGACATAGATCCCGAGCTGAAGCATGGCGAGCGTTCCGACCTCGGACACCAGCGTCTTCACCCCGGGCCAGTCGAGATAGACGACCAGCATGTTGTTGATCAGGAACGCCGCCAGCATTGTCAGGCTGGTCCAGCCGAAAAGTCTTGGCAGCACGGCAGGTTTGCCGTGGCGCGGAATCTCGGTGTGATCGAAAACCTCGGTCATGACCCCTCCCCGTCGGGTGCGTGATGGATGCGCTCAAGTATCAGATAAAAAGCGGGACCAAAGCCCCGCTTTTCATTTTTTTATGAATCAGCGCACGCCGATCAACCGATACCGAGAATCCGGTTGCGGTTGTTCACGAACTGACCCTCGAAGAGGGCGATCCCGGACCCGTAGTTGCGCATTGCCTTGAACATGGAATCGTTCACGCGTGCGGCGAGATCGGAGTGCGCCGAGGTTTCCTCGAACACTTCGAGGGCGGCTTCACCCATGGCGTCCCACACATCTTCGTTGAACGACCGCACTTCGACGCCCTGCTCGTCCACGAGACGTTGCAGGTATTCGCCGTTCAGGGCGGTGATCTCGTAGAAGCTGTTGGCGTTTTCTTCCAGCGCGGCGGCGGTGATGATGGCCCGCTCGGTGTCGGTCAAGGACGACCACCACGATTTGTTCGAGGTCAGCGAAAGCTGTGCGCCCGGCTCGTGCATACCGCCGGTGTAGTAGTATTGGGCGGCTTCGTAGAACTTCATGAAGTAGTCGTTGTAGGGACCCACCCATTCGGTTGCTTCGATCGACCCGGACACGAGGTTTTCGTAGATCTGGCCACCCGGGAGCGACACGGTCGAGGCGCCGAGTTTCGACAGCACCTGACCACCAAGGCCCGGGATACGCATTTTCAGACCCTTGAGGTCGTCGGCATCCTCGATTTCCTTGTTGAACCAGCCGCCGGCCTGCGTCCCGGTGTTGCCGGCGGGAATACCGTACAGACCGAATTCATCCTGCAGCTCGTCCCACAGCGCGCGGCCTTCGCCATAGATCGACCAAGCGTTGATCTCGGCAAAGGTCATGCCGAAGGGCACGGCGGTGAAATAGGCCAGCGCCGGGTGTTTGCCGGTCCAGTAGTAGTCAGCGCCGAGATAGGCCTGCGAGTTGCCGCTTGCCACTTCGTCGAACACGTCGAGCGCACCCACGCGCTCACCGGCGGCGAAATATTCGGTCTGAATCGCGCCTTCCGACAGCTCGGTAATACGCGCGGCCAGACGTTGGGCCGACACACCGAGACCGGGGAAGTCACGCGGCCATGTCGACACGATGGTCATGGTCGTGGCGTTCTGTGCGAGCGCGGGTGTTGCCAGCGCGGAGCCGGCGGCACCGATCGCGGCGCCTTTCAAAAACTTACGACGTTCCATGAGTATCCTCCTCCAAATGACGTCAGTCATACGTTTATTGGACCGCACGCCTCCCTGCGCGCCGCCTGCCTCACCCTAGCTGCAAGTAAACGTTTTTCAAACGTTTTTGGGCGGACCGGGTGGTGAATTGTGCGGCAAAAGGTCCAAAATACAGGCGCGCCTACGGGAATACACGTAGGCGCGCTGAAAACGCTCACATCAAGGTGGGGATCAAATGGCGAAGAAGGGTTGCAGGATCCGGGGCATCAGCGACGAGAACCGAAGCGGGGCATCGGTCGCGGCAAGGCAGATGCAATCCACCTCCATGTCCGCGACCGGCACATGTTCGAGGTCTCCATCGGCGACTTCCACGTCACCCACGTCGAAATGCCCGGTCGTGTCGGAAAACCCGCCCTGCAACACCAGCGTCAGCTCAAGCCCGCCATGGCTATGTTCAGGCACCGGGTTTCCCGCTGGAATATGCAGGAGCCGGGCCGAACCTTCGGCCCCCATGTCGAGAATGCATTGCCGCACGCCACCGCCAAGCCGTTTCCATTTCGGCGGCTGACCTTTCAACGCCTCCATGACCGGACCCGGGAAAACGCCCGAACGCTTCGCAGGGGCAGGTTCGGGGGCCATGTCGAACGCGTCATCCAGCGCCCCCATGACCTTTGACCGAAGATCACCCGACAAACGCTCTTCGCCGATGGATTCCAGCACGGCACCCCCGGCAGCCTCGTGGGCGTGCAGGTTGGCGCGACAGTCGTCGCACATGGACACGTGGCTTGCCACCACCAGCGCGAAGGGGCGCGGCAGGGTCCCGGACACATATGCCGCCATCAGGGCGTCGGGGATATGATGTGAGGTTTGGTGGGTCATCTACCTCAGATCCTTCAGTTCGTGCCGAAGACGTTCCAATCCAAGCCGGATCCGGGACTTTATCGTCCCGAGCGGCAGGCCGGTCGCATCGGCGATATCGCTATGAGTAAGCTCACCAAGGTAGGCTTTCTCGATCATGTCACGCTGGTCCGGATTAAGACGATCGAGCGCTTCGCGCAGAACGTCGGCCTCCTGTTCCATCGCAAGAACTTGGCCTGCATCAGGCTCGGCCTCGTCCTGTTCCGCCTTGAGCGCCTCGGGCATCGGGCGGCCTTCCTTACGGATGATGTCGATCTGGCGATTGCGCGCGATCTGGTAAATCCAGCTCGAAACCTGCGCCCGTTCGGGATCGAACAGGTGCGCCTTTCGCCATACCGACAACATCACGTCCTGCACGATGTCCTCGGCCTGTCCGGCCGGGGCACCCGCACGAATCACGAAACCTTTCAGCCGCGGCGCAAAATGGTCGAACAGAAGGCCGAATGCCTGTTTGTCCCGCTTGTTCTTTATGGCAAGCATCCAGAGCGTCTGCTCGGAATAGACCGCCTCGTTCTTCATCATCGCCACGCGCTGGGCTTTCCTAACTGTCGCAATGCCTGTGGACGGCTCTGGATGAGCACTTTTTTCCGCGGCAATAAGGTCGTCGTTAATCCTCAGCATAGACCATTTACGGCAGGTGTTGAAACTTGGATCAGATTTGATCCGTGCTTTTCGGCGATGCGTATGAAAGAAAAAGCCAAAAGGAATAACAAGGATGTCATTCGACGCCCCCCAAGTCAGGCCGCAACGAATTGCCGTGATCGGCGGCGGTGTTTCGGGTCTGGCCGCCGCCTACCTGCTCGGTGCAACCAACGATGTCACGTTGTACGAGGCCGAGCCGCGTCTGGGCGGTCATTCCCGCACGCTGATCGCCGGGCGCAATGGTGATCAGCCGGTGGATACCGGGTTCATCGTGTTCAATTACGAAACCTATCCCCATTTCACCCGGATGCTTGACGCGCTCGACGTGCCGGTCGCAAAGTCGGACATGAGTTTCGGGGCGAGCGTGAATGGCGGGGCGATGGAGTATTCCCTGCAATCGCTCAATTCCATCTTCGGCCAGCGCCGCAACATCGCCCGTCCGCGGTTCGTGCGGATGATTCGCGATCTCACCCGCTTCAACGCCGAAGCCGAAGCCTTTGCGCAGGACGACGACATGACCATCGGCGAGCTCGTGGTGCGTATGGAGCTGGGCGAATGGTTCGAGCGCTTCTACCTCATGCCGATGTGCGGGGCGATCTGGTCGACCTCGACAGAAGAAATCCGGGGCTTCCCGGCCAAGAGCCTTGTCAATTTCTTCCGCAACCACGCGCTTCTGGGCTGGCAACAGCATCAGTGGATGACCATTGATGGCGGATCGGTCGAATATGTGCGCCGATTGACCGAGAATCTCACGGCCAAGGGTGTGCGCCTGCGTCCCGGCACGCCGGTCGAGGCCGTGCGCCGGGGCCCGGACGGGTCGACCGTTCGGGCACGCGGTGTGGAACCGGAGCGCTTCGATCACGTGGTCTTCGCGACCCATTCGGACGATGCGCTGCGTCTTCTTGCCGATCCGACCCGGGCGGAACAGGCAGCGCTGGGCAATCTGAATTACCAGGACAACGAGGTTGTTCTGCATGCGGACCCAACGCAGATGCCGCGCCGCAAACGGTGCTGGTCGTCGTGGAATTACCAAGCCGACATGCGTGAAGACCGCGACCAGATCGGGGTCACCTACTGGATGAACCGGCTTCAGAACATCCCCGAGGATGATCCGCTGTTCATCACGCTGAACCCGGCAGCGCCGATCCGGGACGCGGCGATTCACGACACCGCCACCTTCCGCCACCCGGTGTTCGACCGGGCGGCCTTGCGGGCGCAGAACGCGCTGCGGGAATTGCAGGGCGAGAACAACACATGGTTCGCGGGCGCCTATACGCGCTACGGCTTCCACGAGGATGGATTTGCCTCGGCAGTGGCCATTGCCGAGGCGCTTGAACCGGCAGAAGCGGTCGTGGCGGCGCAATGACGGGGCATCGTCATATGCGCGGGTCGACGACCCATGTGCGGAAAGGGTCTGTGCGCAACGCCTTTACCTATGGCGTTGATTACCTGCTGATCGACCCGGACGAGACGGCCGGTCTGCCACCGCTGTTTGCGCGCAATTCATGGGGTCTTTTCTCGCTTCATGACCGCGATCACGGCGGCAACCGGGGCGAGGGTGAAGGCGTGGCATGGGCGCAGGCCGTGTTCACGCGCGCGGGTCTCGACCTGTCGGACATAAAGATCCTGTTGCTCGCCCAGCCCCGGTTTGTCGGGTTCTGGTTCAACCCTGTCTCCTTCTGGATCGCGATGCGGGGCGAAGACCTTATCGCCGTGATCGCGGAGGTGAACAACACGATGGGTGATCGCCACTCCTACCTCTGCGCCAACCCGGCGTTTGCGCCGATCCGGCCCGGTGACGTGATGATGTCGCAAAAAGTGTTCCACGTTTCGCCGTTCCAGGACGTGTCGGGCGATTACCGGTTCCGGTTCAAGGTGGGCGACGGGAAGATCGCGATCACCATCGACCTGTCGGATGGCAACAAGGGGCTGGTCGCCACCCTGACCGGGCCGGTCAAACCGCTGACCTACGGCGGCCTTGCAAGTGCTGCGATCCGCCGTCCCGCCGGGGCGCTGCGCGTGATGGCCCTGATCATTTGGCAGGCCGGGAAGCTGAAGATGAAGGGCGCCCGGTTTCGCCGCCGCCCGGAGCCCCCGACCGAAGAAATCACCTGAGGAACCGGCGCGTTGCGCCGGATGTTGAGCGACCATGAAAAAACCCCTTCCCGCCAAACGTTACTGGATCATCGGAGCCTCTGAAGGGCTTGGACGCGCGCTCGCCCAGGCGTTGGATGCGCGCGGCGCTTCTCTCGTCGTGTCGGCGCGTAGCGCGGAGAGGTTGACCAGCCTTGTCGATGAGTTGCGGGATGCCACCGCCGTGCCTGTCGATGTGACCGACCCGGTGTCTGTCGCCGCCGCCGCCGAGGCGGCGGGTGATTTTGACGGGATCGTCTATTCCGTCGGGGCCTATGAGCCGATGAAGGCCACCGAGTGGAACGGCGATGCGGCGCGGATGATGGTCGATACCAACATCACCGGCTGTCTCAATGTGCTGGGCGAGGTCGTGCCACGATTCGTTGCGAACAACGCGGGCCATATCGCTTTGATCGGGTCCCTGTCGGGATTTCGCGGCCTGCCCGGTGCGGTCGGCTATGGCCTGTCGAAAGCCGCCGTGATGCATGTGGCCGAGAACCTTCGGATCGATCTGTCGAAAACCGATATCCTGGTGCAGCGCATGAACCCGGGCTTCATCGAGACGCGGCTGACCGAGAAGAACGCCTTCAAGATGCCCCAGCTCATGTCGCCGGACGAAGCGGCAGATCACGTGATGCGTGCGATCGACAAACGCCGGTTTTCTTACAGCTTTCCGCGCCCGTTTTCGTGGATGTTCACCTTGGGTCAGCATGTGCCGATCGCGTGGTTCCAAGGTTTGTTCAAAGGGCTTGTCTGAACAGGCCGCGCCGGGCGCGGCCGGAGGGGCGCTGCCCCTCCGACGATGCATTTGCAGGCAAATGCATCGTTCCTCCCCGAGGTATTTTCAAAACGATGAAGGGGATCAGGTAAGGGGAATGGTCATGGCGGCGATGACCGGGGCGGTGTCGGGTCGTTTCCCGCGCCACCAGTCATAGGCTTCGGCCGCCTGTTCGACCAGCATCCCCACCCCATCCGCGATTTCGACACCGGTAGTTTGGGCGTCGGACAGAAACGGGGTCAGGCCCTTGCCATAGACAAGGTCATAGGCGAGCGTGGCATCGTCGAACACCGATGCGGGCAGGGGCGGTTTACCGCCAGTGAGGCTGGTGGTCGTGGCGTTCAGGACAATATCGTATCCGCCGCGCGCGTCATCGAAACCGATCGCGTGGATCGTGCCCCGGTCACCAAGAAGGTCACGGATCGTTTCGGCTTTCGACGGCGTTCGGTTTGCGATGGTGATGCTTTCCACCCCGGCGGCGAGGAAAGGGGCCACGGCGCCCCGCGTCGCGCCACCGGCCCCGGCGAACAGCACGTGTTTTCCCGCCACCTCGTGGCCGAGGTTCGTGGTCACGTCGCGCAAGAGGCCGATGCCGTCGAAATTCTCGGCGATGATGCGACCGGCTTCGAATTTCAGGCAATTTGAAGCCCCGCAGATTCGCGCCGCGTCGCGGGCTTCATCGGCCAGCTCAAAGGCCTCGATCTTGAACGGTACGGTGACGTTTACGCCAAGGCCGCCGTCCCGTGCAAAGGCGCGGAGGGTTTCGGCGAAGCCGGTCAAGGGGGCTTCGATCGCCTCGTAGGACAGATCGTCACCGAATTGCCGGGCAAATTCCGTGTGGATGAAGGGCGACTTGGTGTGGCTCAGCGGATTGCCAAGCACGGCATACCGGGCGCTCATGCCAAAAGCGACGCCATGCGTCGGAGCGCCAGTTCATATCCTTCGACCCCAAGGCCCGCGATCACGCCATCGGCGCGCAGCGAGACATAGGAATGCTGGCGAAACGGTTCGCGTTTGTGGACGTTCGAGATATGCACCTCGATCACAGGCCCCTCGAAGGTGTTGAGCGCATCGAGGATGGCGACCGAGGTATGGGTATAGGCGGCGGGGTTGATGATGATCCCGTCCGCCGTATCGCGGGCGCGATGCACCGTCTCGACAATCTCGCCCTCGTGGTTCGATTGGAAAAACGCGGTGTCCAACCCGAGGGTGCCACCCAGCGCGGCACAGGCCGTTTCGACCTGTGCCAGGGTGTCGGATCCGTAGACTTCCGGCTGACGTTTGCCCAGAAGGTTCAGGTTGGGACCGTTCAGAATATGGATCGTTTTTGCCATGCGCGCCGCCCTTCGTCTGGTCGGTCGCATAGCATGCAGGCCGGGCATCGCACAGGGCATTATGCGAAATTCCCGCCGATCCGTGGCAGATCGGTCAGAGCCAGCGCCCGATCGCGATGAGGGTCACGGTGGGGGTTACGTTGTCATTCCCGGTGACATCGAAGCTCTCGACATCGACCGACCCCGCGCTTTGGGCGGAAATCGTGGCGATGGCGGGGGATGCCCCGACCACGGTGACCGAAACGGAATAGGCCGTGTTCACGAAGCTTTCGGGCAGGGTCCATGTTGTCGGCGCGCCGTTCGCGGTGGCCATGGCGGAGATCTCGCAGATGAGCGTGCCATCGGCGAATTTCGTGTAGCTGCCATTCGCGCCGCTTCCGGTTTCGATCACCGCGCTGTCGGGGCCGGGGGTTGGGGCGACCGGGCCGACCATGGTGTCGGTGGTGACAACGCCGATCCCGGCGCCGAGCGTCAGAACCTCGTCCCAAGTCGCGCCATCCGCGCTGACCTTGATCGAGAACATGTCGTTCCCAGCCAGACCCATCTCGGCCCGCCCTGACCAGTCGGATTGAAACAGAAGCGATGCGGTTTCACCGGGGGCAGATTTGTTGATCTTGAGCTGATGGCCCGCCCCTTCATGGTTCAGAAGCGTCGCCGGGGCGCTGACCGACAGGCGGTTGGTGGCATCATGGGTGGCGTTGATGCCGACACCGTCGCGGTTGTCGAGGTCCATGTCCGCCGTGGCCGGGACCCAATCGGTGCCGTCGTGCACCATGACATCACGGGTGCCGGCCTGAGCGGCAAGCCACCCGGCGCGGGGCAGATGGAAACTCCAGGCGTTGTCGAACCAGACAGCAAGCGTGCCATCTTGGCCCGCCCAATCTCCGGTCGCCGAAACCCCGATGGCGTGGCAATCGCCGTTGTCCGGGTTTCCGGGCGGTGTCGTCGCGCCGAAACCGAGCACGGTGATTTGCGCGAGCGCGTCGAGATATTTCAACGCTTCGTTGTGCGTTACATGTTTTTGCGATTGCGCAGGTTGTAAAAATGGAAGGGAAAGCCGGGGCGATTGCTGTGACATATACGAAAATCCGCCGTTTTTGAGGGTTTCTTCTGAATTACTCCCCAAGCCTTTTTCGAAACCCCAAGGGAACAGGCTATTCATTCATAACTGGTTAACCTTTTGGTATTAAACGACTATGTCCATTTCACGCTTCGTAAAATGGTAACTGCTATATCATTGATCCTAATAAATAAATTTGGCGGGGTAAGGAAAAGCCGCCTTGTGAGATGGTCTGTTTGGTCTACTTTAGGAGGTGAGAGGGTGCCTTGCACGAGAAAGAGAGCACTGGGCATGAAAGACCAACAACTGCGAAAATCGTGGAAACAGGACGCCGATGGCGTGAAGCGTGATATTCTTTCCGTCGCCATGGCGGAATTCGCCGAATCCGGTTTGGCCGGCGCTCGTATCGACGCGATCGCTGAGAAAACCAAGACGTCGAAGCGGATGATCTATTACTATTTCGGCGACAAGGAAGGTCTGTATATCGCGACGCTCGAAGCCATCTTCGAACGTGTCCTTCATGAAGAGGCCGAGCTTGATATCGACGGCATGATGCCCGAGCAGGCGCTGGCCAGCTTCGTGGAATTCGTGTTCGACCAGCACCGCAATAACCCCGACCTGATCCGCGTGGTGATGAACGAGAACATCCTGCATGCGAAATACATGCAGAAATCCGAGATCATCGGGTCTCAGAACGTGACCCTCACGCGCAGGCTTGAGCGGATCATTGAACGGGGACAGGCGCAGGGCGTGTTTCGCGAAGGCATCGACCCCATGTTCATCTATTGGCAGATGCAGGCGCAGGCGTTCTACAACGTGTCGAACCGCCCAAGCTTTTCGACCAAGTTCAGCCCGAAGTTCTTTGACAAGGAAGGTCAGGCCTACTTGCGGGCGGAAATGGTGGATTCGATTTTGCGGTATGTCCGGGTTTGTGATGACGACGATCGGGCCAGGGACGGCACCACGCACTGAAACGACCTGCCCGCCCAAGGTGGCTTGATCCTGGTGTGATCCAAGCCAACCTGGTGTGGGGTATTCCCCCTGAAGATACATGTTTTGCGATCGCCGCATCGGGGTTGCCCGTGCGGTTGCGGGCCATGATACTGCGCAGAAAACAGTGGATCGTGACCGGTCGCGCATCGCCGCGTTGCGGGTTCGCAAGGAGGTCTGATGCCTGACACCCGTCCTGACACCCGGCCAGAAGCGAAGGCCGCCCCCGGCGCGCCCCGCATCGCCCTGATCCACGCGCTTGAGGAATCGGTCCTGCCGATCCGCGACGCTTTCGTGCGGCTGTGGCCCGAGGCGGTGCGCGCGGATCTTCTGGATGCTTCGCTGTCGTCCGATCTGGCCGCCACCGGGACACTTGATCAGGCGATGATCGACCGGTTCCTGACCTTGGGGCGCTATGCGGCTTCGGGCACCGGCGCGTATGATACGCGCGCCGTTTTGTTCACATGTTCGGCCTTCGGTCCCGCCATTCAGGCGGTGAAAGAGGCGTTGCCAATCCCCGTCATGCGCCCGAACGAAGCCGCGTTTGACGAGGCGCTTTCAATCGGGCCGCGCATCGCGTTGGTCGTGACATTTGCGCCCTCGCTACCTGCGCTGAGCCGGGAGTTGTCCGAGATGGCCGAGGCACGCGGCCAGAGGGTCGAAATCACGCCGGTTCTGGCCGAAGATGCCCTGCCCGCGCTCAAGTCGGGCGATGGTAGGGGGCATGACGCGGCGGTGCTGCGGGCCTGCGCATCTCTTGGCCCGCAAGACGCCGTTGTTCTGGGCCAATTCAGCCTTGCACGCGCGGCGCAGGTTCTGAGGCCCGAAATCGCCTGCCCGGTGATCACCACGCCAGACAGCGCCGTGCGCGCCCTGCGCCAAAGGGTTCTCGCCGGCTAAAACGCCGGTCGTGCGTCGAGATCAGAAATCGAGGTTCTCGACGCTAAGCGCGTTTTTCTGGATAAACTCGCGCCGGGGTTCGACCACGTCGCCCATGAGCTTTGTGAACAGGTCATCGGCATCGGCAAGGTCATCGACCTTGACCTGCAACAGGGTCCGCGCTTCGGGGTCCAGCGTGGTTTCCCAAAGCTGATCCGGGTTCATCTCGCCCAGACCCTTGTAGCGTTGCAGCGTGAGACCCTTTTCCCCCTCGTCGAGGATTGCTTCGAAAAGGTCCGTGGGGCCATAGATCATCTGTTCGCGGTCCTTGCGGGCAAGCGCGGCTGAATCCCCGTAATAGTCGCGGGTTTCCTTTGACACATCCGACAAACGCTTGGCCTCACCAGACCGGAGCACCGCACCGTCAAGTGTGCGCACCTCTTCGACCCCGCGCAACACGCGGGCAAGCCGTATACCGTGGTCCTGCGTGATCCGCCCTTCCCAGCCGCGTTCGTATTCGACCGCCACCATGTCGAGCCGTTCTGCCACCCGGTTGGCGACGGATTGAAGGTCGGCGTCCACCGCGCCGGGGTCAAAGGCCCCGGCCAGCGCGGCTTGTTCCAAGATGTTGCGCGGATAATGCGTCGGGAAGGCGTCGAGCACCCGCTTGAAACTCCGCGCGCCTTCGATGACGCGGGCAAGGTCGGCCCCGGCGATCTCTTCGCCCGACGACAACCGCAGAACGGCCCCCTCGAGACCCTGTGCGATCAGGTAATCCTCAAGCGATGGAACATCCTTGATATAGACTTCGGACCGCCCCCGCGCGACCTTGTAGAGCGGCGGTTGCGCGATGTAGAGGTATCCGCCCTCGATGATCTCGCGCATCTGGCGATAGAAGAAAGTCAAAAGGAGCGTCCGGATATGCGCGCCATCCACGTCCGCATCCGTCATGATGATGATCTTGTGATAGCGCAGCTTCTCGATGTCGAATTCATCCCGCCCGATCCCGGCGCCCAGCGCGGTGATCAGCGTGCCCACGGTTTCGGACGACAGCATCCGGTCGAACCGCGCGCGTTCGACGTTCAGGATCTTGCCCCGAAGCGGCAGAACGGCCTGGTTATAGCGCGACCGCCCCTGTTTGGCGGATCCACCGGCCGAGTCACCCTCGACGATGAACAGCTCCCGCTTGCTTGGATCCTTTTCCTGGCAATCGGCAAGCTTGCCCGGAAGGCTCGCCACATCATGGCTGGCCTTCTTCCGGGTCAGCTCACGCGCCTTGCGCGCGGCTTCGCGGGCCAGCGCGGCCTCCACGATCTTGCCGATGATCTTCCGGGCCTCTTGCGGATGCTCTTCGAACCAATCCGCAAGCGCTTCGTTCATCAGCCCCTCGACCGCGGGGCGCACTTCGGATGACACCAGCTTGTCTTTCGTCTGCGAAGAGAACTTGGGGTCAGGCACCTTGACGGACAGCACGCAGGTCAGACCTTCGCGCGCGTCATCGCCGGTGAAGGCGACCTTTTCCTTTTTCGCAAGCCCCGAGGAATTGGCGTAAAGGTTCATGGTCCGGGTCAGCGCCCCCCGGAAACCCGCAAGATGCGCGCCGCCATCGCGTTGCGGGATGTTGTTGGTGAAGGGCAGGACCGTTTCATGGTAGCTGTCGTTCCACCACATCGCCACCTCGACGGTGATCCCCTCGCGTTCGCCGGTGATGAAGATCGGCTCTTCCAGCATCGGGGCCTTGTGACGATCGAGGTATTTGACGAATTCCTTCACCCCGCCCTCGTAAAAGAGGTTCGTCTCAAGCGGTTCTGCCGGGCGTTCGTCGCGCAGGATGATGCGCACGCCGGAATTCAGGAAAGCAAGCTCGCGCAGCCGGTTTTCCAGCGTCTTGAAGGAATAATCTAGGTTCGAGAACGTGTCGGTCGAGCCCAAGAACCGAACCTCGGTGCCGGTTTCGCCCTCGGCGTCGCCAACAATCTCCATGTGCCGCGTGGTTTCGCCCCGTTCAAATCGCCCGGTGTGCTTCTTGCCGCCCCGCCAGACGGTCAGCTCAAGCCAATCGGACAGCGCGTTCACCACCGAAACACCGACGCCGTGCAGACCGCCCGAAACCTTGTAGCTGTTGGAATCGAATTTCCCGCCCGCGTGCAATTGGGTCATGATGACCTCGGCGGCAGAAACGCCTTCTTCCGCGTGCAGCTCGACCGGCACGCCGCGGCCGTTGTCGCGCACCGAAACCGAATTGTCGCGGTGCAAGGTGACGCTCACGAAGTCCGCATGGCCCGCCAGCGCCTCGTCGATCCCGTTGTCGACCACCTCGTAGACCATGTGGTGCAGACCCGAGCCATCGTCGGTGTCGCCGATATACATACCTGGGCGTTTGCGAACCGCCTCCAAGCCCTTGAGAACCTTGATGGAATCGGCACCATAGTCGGAATTGTTCTGCGCGTCGTCGGCCATTGGAGCCTTCCTTGTTTTTTAATGCTTGTTTGTAGCTTTTCCGGGCAGCAATGTCACGCGGATGACACCATATTTTGGGGTTGGACGCGGCGTTGTTCACCAAGGGCTGTTCCGGGGCAAGACCCGGTCGTCAAAAGCGGGCGCCCGTCAGGTGAAGGGAATGATCGCCGCCACCACGATAAGCAACAGACCGGCCGAGATATTGAGCCGCCTTAGCGCCACGGGTGATGTCAAAAGCCGCCTTAGCTTGTCGATGAAAACCGCGAAGACAATGTTGCCAAGAAGCGGAACCGCCATCGAAAGCGCAACGATGGACATGATGTCGGCCCGGGTCAAAGCGGTCAGGTCAAAAAACCCCGGCAACATGCCCATGTAGAACAGGATCGCCTTCGGATTGGCGAGGATCACAACAACACCTGCCGCGAAACCCGCCCACATGCCCGGGCGCGTCAACCGGCTGTCCGCCGCGATGCTTTGGTCAGCCTTTCGGATGATGGACCAGCCGAGCCAGAGGAAAAAACCGCTCGCCACGATCTTGAGCACCACGGTGATGCCTTCGAATTCCGTCGCGATCCATGACACGCCGAGGATGGCCAGAAGCGGCCAGAGCGCATCGCCAAAGGTCACGCCAAGCGCCAATGGCCACGCCGCGTGAAATCCGCCCGACATCGCCCGCGCCAAAAGCGCCATCCAGACCGGACCGGGCGTCAGGAACAGGACAAACAGCGCGAAGGCATAAAGCCCCAGCTCGCCGAACCCGATTGTCACGCGATCAACCCGTCCTCATCGAGGGGCCAGAACGGGTTATGCGCAAACTCCCACAGATGACCGTCGGGATCGGCGACATAGGACGAATACCCGCCCCAATCGGTCTCGAACGGTGGGCGCACCGCCTCTGCCCCCGCCGCGACCGCCTTTGCAAACATCGCGTCCACCTCGTCGGGCGAGTTGAAAGTCTGGGCCAGCGTCGCGGCCCCTGTCTTCAGGCTTGCGACCGGGCGCCCGGTTTCGCGCGCCAGCCCATCCAGCGTGAACAGGCCGAATTTCTGGCCCTTCATCGCGTAGAACACCGTTGGTCCAAGGTCTTCTTCCAGCACCCAACCAAGCGCCTCGTAATAGGCGCGCGCCCGCGCGGGGTCACGCACCCCGAGGGTAATCAATGTCACGCGATTCGTTTTCATGGGCTCACCTCTTCGATCCGGCTCAGGCCGGCGTCATCCGTCACTTCGATATGCATGGCCCGATCCCCGAGCTCTGTAAACAGCTCGGGCCCGGTGCCGGTCATGAAGGCTTGTGCGCCCAACGATATGATTTCGTCATAAAGCGCGGCGCGCCGCCCCGCATCGAGATGGGCCGACACCTCGTCCAGAAGCAAAATGGGCGGGGCCCCGAAATCCTGCGCCAAAGCGCGCCCATGGGCGAGGATCAGCGACACCAAAAGCGCCTTTTGCTCGCCCGTGGAACATTCACGTGCGGACATCTGTTTCTCGGCATAGACAGCGGCAAGATCGGCGCGGTGCGGCCCGGCCAATGTCCGGCCTGCCAACAGGTCGCGGGGCCGCCCCTCGGCAAAGGCCGCAGCCAATTCCGCTTCGCCTTCCGGCCCGGTTTCCGCCCCCTCGGCATGAAGAAGCTGCAATTCGGCGGCGGGAAAGGCCGTCTCGGCCTGCATCTGCGCCCCGGTGATCAAGGCAACAGTGCGCGCCCGGTTCGCCTGTATCGCACCCCCGGCCTTGGCCATCTGCGCTTCGAGCGCGCCGTACCAATGCGCATCGCGCTCTTGATCCTTGAGCAATCGGTTTCGCTCCCGCATCGCTTTTTCATAGGTCAGCACCGCCTGCGCATGTCCCGGCTCGAACGACATCGCCATGCGGTCAAGAAACTTCCGCCGGCCCTCGGCCCCTTCGACCCACAGCCGGTCCATCACCGGGACCAGCCATGTCATCCGCGCGATCCGGCCCAGCGCAACCTGTGCCGCCGGTTTACCATCTATGGTGACCTGCCGTGGGGTGCCGGGTTCCGCCCATGTCTCGACCTCGTGCACCTGGTGGAGCGATGTCAGAACGCCGGTCAATTTCCATCCCAGCGCCTCGGGCCTGCGCGCCATTTCTTCTGCCGCCGCCCCGCGCAGCCCACGACCGGGCGACATGAGGCTCACGGCCTCGAGGATATTGGTCTTGCCGGCCCCGTTGGCCCCGAAGATGGCCACCGGACGCCCATCAAGGGAAAGCGCGGCGCGCCGGTGCGACCGGAAATGGCTCAGGGTAAGGGATTGCAGGTAGAGGCCGGTCATGCCCGCCCCCATTTCCGGTCTGAAAATATCCCTGCCGGAGGCAAGAAAGTTCCTGCGCCGTCCGAGGTCACACGCGCATCGGCATGACGACATAGACGGCGGAGGTGTCGTTGCCTTCGCGCATCAGCGTCGGGTCGCCCGAGGAATTGAACATGAACACCGCGTTTTCCCGGTCCACCTGGCTTGCGATTTCGAGCAGGTACTTGGCGTTGAACCCGATCTCGAGCGGCTCGTCGCCATAGGCCACCGCAAGCTCTTCTTCGGCGGCCCCGGAATCGGGGGCATTCACCGACAGCGTCAGCTTGTCTTCAGACAGGGCGAGTTTCACGGCGCGGGAGCGTTCCGACGACACGGTCGCGACACGGTCCACGGCTTGGGCAAACTCGCTCGCGTCCACTTCCATCTTCTTGGTGTTGCCTTGCGGAATGACCCGCGTGTAATCGGGGAAGGTGCCGTCGATGACCTTTGACGTCAGGGTGATGTCGGGCGTGGCAAAGCGCACCTTGGTTTCCGACACGCTCACCGCGACCTCGGTATCGTCGTTTTCCAGAAGCTTGCGCAGCTCTCCAACGGTTTTGCGGGGCACGATCACGCCGGGAAGGTTGTCGGCCCCGGCGGGAAGCTCGGCGTCGATCCGGGCGAGCCTGTGACCATCCGTCGCGACACAACGCAGCACCTTTCCACCCTCGGCGTCGGAGACATGCATGTAGACACCGTTGAGGTAATACCGGGTCTCTTCCGTCGAAATCGCGAACTTCGACTTGTCGAACAGCCGGCGCAGCACCGGGGCCTTGGCCGAGAAATTCGCCGTGTATTCGGACGAGGCCATGACCGGGAAATCTTCTTTCGGCAGCGTGGCGAGCGAAAAGTTGGATCGCCCCGCTTCGACCGTCAGCCGCCCGTTCGCGCTGTCATCGGTAAGCTGGACCATCGCGCCATCGGGCAGCTTGCGCACGATCTCGTGCAACATCACCGCGCTCACGGTCGTGGCACCGGCCCGTTCGACCATCGCCGCTGTCTTGTCCACCACCTCGATATCGAGGTCGGTTGCGCGAAAGCTGACCGTGTCGCCCTCGGCCTCGATCAAGACATTGGCGAGGATCGGGATCGTGTTGCGACGCTCCACAACGGACTGCGCCTGTCCCACGGCTTTGAGCAGCGTGGCGCGTTCAACGGAAATCTTCATGTCCCACTCCTGACACCAATCGGGACGGTGACCATACCCGGTCCACCGCCCGTCTCAAGGTTTTTTGGCACTTTCATTTGGAATGACCCGGGGGTCAAGGACCGCTTAGTGTTCCAGCGCCTTGCGCAACAGGTCCATGTCCTCGGCAATCTGTTGATCCGAAGCCACGAGCTCTTCCACCCGCTTGACCGCATGCATGACCGTGGAGTGGTCGCGGCCCCCGAAGCGGCGCCCGATATCCGGATAAGACCGGGTGGTCAAATCCTTTGACAGCTTCATCGCCACCTGCCGCGGGCGGGCGATGTTGCGCAACCGTTTGGGGCCGATAAGATCGGAAAGCCGGATGCCGTAATGCTCGGCCACCTTGCGCTGGATCTCCTCGACCGTGACCTTGCGGTCCGATGCGCGCAACACGTCGGTGAGACATTCTTGCGCCCGCTCCAGCGTGATCTCGCCACCGACAAGCGAGGCAAAGGCGAAAAGCCGCATCAACGCACCTTCCAGCACCCGCACGTTGGTGGAGATGCGGTGAGCGAGAAATTCGAGAACACCATCGGCAATGGTAAGATCCGGGTAGGTTAGCTTGTAAGCCGCAACCTTGGACTGAAGCACACCCAACCGCAGTTCATAATCGGTCGGGTGCAGGTCCACCACCAGGCCGCATTGAAGCCGGCTCTTGATCCGTTCTTCGAGATCCTTGATCTCGCCCGGTGCGCGGTCGGCGGAAATGATGATCTGCTTGTTCTGGTCCACCAGCGCGTTGAAGGTGTGGAAAAACTCTTCCTGCGTCGAATCCTTGCCCGCGATGAATTGAACATCATCGACCATGAGAACATCGACCGAGCGGAACAGGTGTTTGAAATCCATCATCGCCTTGTCGCGCAGCGCCTGCACGAAGCGATACATGAATTGTTCGGCAGAGAGATAGACCACCCGAAGGTCCGGGTTCCGATCCTGAATTTCCCAGGCGATGGCATGCATCAGGTGGGTTTTGCCCAAGCCCACGCCCCCGTAAAGGAACAGCGGGTTGAAGGTGACCGGGCCGCCCTCGGCAACACGGCGCGCCGCAGCGTGTGCAAGCTCGTTGGGTTTGCCCACCACGAATTTGTCGAAGGTGAACCGCTTGTCGAGCGGCGCACCGGGCAGGTCGTCGGTCGTGCCGGTCCTGGGCGTGCCCGGGCGATCATACCCGTTCACAGCGCCGTTTGCGGCCCCGTCTCCCTTGGCCGATGGGTCGGCGGACGCGGTGTGACCGGTGCCTGCACGGGCTTTCGGAACCACGAATTCCAGCCGGGAGACGGTCGCCCCCGCGCCTGACAGGTGGCGCAGAATCTGATCCCCGAAATTCCGCTCGACCCAATTGCCCATGAAAGTCGTGGGGACGAGAAACGTCGCGACGCCGCCATCAAGGTCGGCAAATTCCAGCGGTTCGATCCAGTTGCGGTAATTGTTCTGCCCGACCGAATGCTCCAGCTTTTCGCGAACCTGCCCCCACATGTTATCTGCCATTTCTTTTCCCAATCTTCACCGCGCAACCGCGACCCGTTTTTGGGGCCCGATGTAGACGGACCCGACCCGACCGCATGAACGGATGCCGCCGGACTGCCATTCTCGACTGACTGGAAACAGGGAATCGCGCACGCGCCGGTCACCTGTTCAGAAACACGGCGGGCGTTACGATCGCGCAGGAGTCGCACAGGAGTGGTCCCGGTTGGTCCTTTGATGCGGCGCATACGAGAGGTCCCCACCCCCGGCACGCACCACGTGTTCCCAAGTCAGCGATATGAATCGCATCCACAAGATACGGAGGCGGCGCTGCCTTCTTCAACTGTTCTTCGCGCTTGACTCTGATAAAGGGAAAACGAATCCGGGGCCGATGTCACAAAACCGATTTTTTCCAAGGATTCTCACCTTTGAGGCGAATCGTTCAGGACTGTTCCCCTGACGTGAACGTGGCGCTTTGGCACCACTTCCCGCATGCGGGGTGCGGACCCTATCCGAAAGGGGCATGAAGCCCGGCACATCGCACCCGGCCCATGGCACACAAAAAAAGCGCGGAGGGTCCCCCGCGCCGTCTCAGACCACTTGATGGCCGGTGTTTTAGCCGAGCGCTTTGACCCGGGACGCCAGGCGCGACATTTTGCGCGCCGCGGTGTTCTTGTGAAACACGCCCTTGGTGACGCCACGCATCACTTCGGGCTGGCATTCCTTCAGGGCCGAGGCCGCGGCGTCCTTGTCACCGGACGCGATGGCTTCCTCGACTTTACGCAGGTAGGTGCGGATGCGCGAACGCCGGGCTTTGTTAACGGCAAAGCGGGCTTCGTTGTGGCGCGCGCGCTTCTTGGCTTGGGGCGAATTCGCCATGGTGTCTTTCCCTTCGTCGAGTTGTTTCAATTTCGTTGCGCGATCAAAACGACCCGACCGGGTTTTCTACCGGCTCATTCCGACCTTGGCGGGTCTCACACGCATGATGCGCGGCGTATAAGGGGAAATCTCCGGCTTGTGAAGCGCAAAGTGCATCGGGGCCGGCCCGCGCGTGCATTCCCCATATACAAACGCACCGTGTGGCGTTACATGGGCCGATCTTTGCGCAGACTTTCTGCGCCCCATGGCGCGACGCGCCGCAGATTTTGGACGACCTCATGCATCCGCTGATTTCCGAAGCGCTCGCAACGCGCGGCTACGACACGTTGACCCCCGTGCAGGAGGCGGTAAGTGACCCCGCGCTAAACGAGCGTGATCTCTTGGTTTCGGCACAGACCGGGTCGGGCAAGACGGTGGGCTTCGGGCTTGCCATCGCGCCAACGCTTCTCGATGGGGACGAAGCCTTTGGGCGGGCAGGCGCGCCGCTCGCCCTGATCGTCGCCCCGACACGCGAACTGGCGATGCAGGTGAAGCGCGAGTTGGACTGGCTCTATGGCACCACCGGGGCGCGGCTTGCCTCCTGCGTCGGGGGCATGGACATGCGTGATGAACGCCGCGCGCTTGAACGCGGGGCGCATATCGTGGTGGGCACCCCCGGGCGTATCTCGGATCACATCCGGCGCGGGTCTCTTGATCTTGCGTTCCTGCGCGCGGTGGTGCTGGACGAAGCTGACGAGATGCTTGATCTCGGGTTTCGCGAGGATCTGGAATTCATGTTGGGCGAAGCGCCCGAGACGCGCCGCACGCTCATGTTTTCCGCCACCGTGCCGCCAATGATCGGGAAACTCGCGGAAGAGTTTCAATCGGATGCCAAGCGCATCAACACCATTGGCGGTGCGAAACAGCACACCGACATCGCGTATCAGGCGCTGCGTGTCGCCGACCGGGATGCCGAGAACGCGATCTTCAACCTGTTGCGCTTCCACGATGCCGAGAATGCCATCGTCTTTGCCAACACGCGCGCGGCGGTCGCCCATATGACAGCGCGCCTGTCCAACCGGGGGCTCGCGGTGGTGAGCCTTTCGGGCGAGCTTAGCCAGAACGAGCGCACCCATGCGCTTCAGGCCATGCGCGACGGGCGTGCGCGGGTCTGCGTGGCGACCGATGTGGCGGCGCGGGGCATTGACCTTCCCAATCTCGATCTCGTGGTGCATGCGGATCTGCCGACCAATACCGAAAGCCTTCTGCACCGCTCGGGGCGCACCGGGCGCGCCGGGCGCAAGGGGATTTCGGCCCTGATCGTTCCGCCGCGCGCCACCAAGAAGGCCGAGCGTCTTCTGAAGTGGGCCAAGATCACGGCTGAATGGACAACGCCACCCTCCGCCGACGACATCGCCGCGCGGGACGAAGAGCGGCTCTTGGCCGATCCTGTCTGGTCTGAGCCGGTCAACGAAGCACAGGCAAGTTTTGCCGAGAAGCTTCTCGCCGCGCATAGCCCGGAGGTGATCGCCGCCGCCTATCTGCGGCTCTATCAATCCGGTCAGGGCGCGCCCGAAGACCTGTTGCCACCCGATACGAAGCCCGAGCGGAAAGAGCGTACGCCGTTTGGCCCGAGCCGCTGGGTGTCGCTCTCGGTCGGGCGCAACGACCGGGCCGAGGCGCGCTGGATCCTGCCGCTGTTGTGCCGTGCCGGCAACCTCGACAAATCCGCCATTGGTGCAATCCGGGTTCAGGACAGTGAAACCTTCGTGGAACTGACCGAGGCGAGCGTCGCTGGTTTTCTCGCCGCGCTTGGTGCGGATGGCGAGGTGGAAGAGGGGGTGAAAGCCCATGTGCTCGACACGCCCCCCGACCTTGGCCCCAAACCGCGTCAGGACCGGGGACCGCGCCGCGAAGGCCCCTCGGGCCCGCCACATCGCAAGGGCGGCAAACCGAGCGAGGACCGCGGTGACACCGGCCCGCGCGCGCACAACCCCGCGAAGAAGAAATTCGACGATAAGCGCCGCGCACAAGAGGCCGAGGGTGCGGTCGCGCCCTATACGCCGAAACCCAAATCGGGCGGCAAAGATGGCAAACCGAAATACGAGGGCAAGCCAAAGGGGTCCAAACCCCGTGGCCAGAAGGCCGAGGGCGGAGCACAGCATAAACCGGCCGGAAAACCGCAGGGCAAGCCCGGCGGGAAACCACAGACCAAGCCGCAGGGCAAACCGGGTGCAGGCGATGCCTCGAAGTCGTTTCGAAAGCCGGGTGGCGGGAAACCGGGGGCCAAGGGGCCGGGTGCAAAATCAAAACCGCCCCGGCAGGGCGGTTTCGATAAACCCCGGCGCAAACCGTAGGCGTTACTTGTCGCGAAACTGCGGCTCGCGCTTTTCGATGAAGGCGGCCATGCCTTCGGACTGATCCTCGGTCGCGAACATCGAGTGGAACAGACGCCGCTCGAACAGCACCGCTTCGCTCAGCGGCAGTTGATCGGAGCGGTGCACCGCCTCCTTGATCGCCATGACCGAGATCATCGACTTCTCGGCGATCTTCTTGGCCGCCCCTGTCGCCTCATCGATCAGCTTCTTGCAGGGGACCACCCGGCTGACAAGCCCGGCGCGCTCGGCCTCTTCGGCGTCCATGAAACGACCCGTGAGGTTCATGTCCATGGACTTGGCCCGACCGACGAGCCGGGTCAGCCTCTGGGTGCCGCCCATGCCCGCCATGACGCCAAGGTTCACTTCGGGCTGGCCGAACTTGGCGGTGTCGGACGCGATGATGAAATCGCACATCATCGCCAATTCGCACCCGCCGCCAAGCGCGTAGCCGCTCACCGCCGCGATGATCGGCTTGCGAATCCGCATGATCGCGTCTTCCTCCGGGGTGAACAGGTCACCCATGAAGACGTCCGTGAAGCTTTTCTCGGACATCATCTTGATGTCCGCTCCGGCGGCAAAGGCCTTTTCCGACCCGGTGATGATTATACATCTCACCTTGTCGTTTTTCTGCGCTTCGCCAAGCGCCTTGCCCAGCTCGCGCAACAAATCGATGTTCAGCGCGTTCAGCGCATCCGGTCGATTGAGGCGGACCGTGCAAATATGGTTGTCGATGTCGACGAGAATGCTGTCGTAAGCCATGGACGGCTGCCCTTTCCCCGGTGTCGTACCTTCGGTTACAGCGCCCTGCCTACCCAGAATAGAAGGGTGCGTTCAAGTCATCTTTGACAGCCCGGGCAATAGAATGACGATCGACCGGATTGCACGATACGGGTGATCACCCGGTTGCAGTCCGGGGTGCGACAGGCCCCACCTTCGCGTCCGTAGACCAAGAAGCTGTGCTGGAAATATCCAAGCTCTCCATCGGCTTGGCGGAAGTCGCGCAGGGAAGAGCCGCCCGCCAATATCGCCTCGTTAAGAACCGCGCGGATGATCGGCACCAGGGTGGCAATGCGTCGCGCCGAAATGCGCCCGGCCTTTCGTGCCGGATGGATGCCGCCGCGAAAAAGCGCCTCGCAAACATAGATGTTGCCAAGCCCGGCGACGATTCGCTGGTCCAGAAGCGCGGATTTGATCGGGGTATTCTTCCCGCGCAGCGCCGCCACGAGATATGCCTCGTCGAACCGGTTGCCCAAGGGTTCCGGCCCGAGCCGTTTGAGAAGCATATGCTGCGCCTCGTCCGTGGTCGGCATGAGATCCAGCGCCCCGAACCGGCGCGGATCGTTCAACGTGACCCGCGCCCCGTTGTCCATGTCGAGGACCACGTGGTCGTGCGTTTCCGCCGCGCGGTGATGGTGAACGAACTGTCCAAGGGGGTCGCCCGAAATCAGGATGCGTCCGGACATGCCAAGATGAAGCAGGAATGTCTCGCCCGTGTCGAGATCCCCCAGGATGTATTTCGACCGGCGTCGAAGCCGTTCGACCCGCGCGCCGGTCAGCCGGTCGGCCATCCCCGGCGGGAATGGCCAGCGCAGACCATCACGGCGCACCTGCACGCGCTCGATCCGGGCCCCGGTCATCGCCGGTTCCATCCCCCGGCGCACGGTTTCAACCTCGGGAAGTTCGGGCATCAGGCGCGGGTGGGCGTCCGATAGGCATTCAATCGTGCCACCATGTCTGTCATATCCCCCACCTGTTTGATCACCGAGCCGCGTTTTCCGTTCTCGAAATATAGGGTGAGGTTATGCGCACCGCCATCCTCGATCCGGTCTAGTTTGCGAAGATCATGGCTGCGCCACGCAAATCCGGGGCGCGAATAGGACAGGCGGGGACCGTCGATCACCACCTCGTAGGTCCAAAGGTAATGCACATACAGAAACCCGAAGAGCGCGAGCGCCGCGAAGATGGGCCAGGCATAGGGGCCCGCCAAGGCAAGGCCTTCGACCCGCAGGAAACCCGTCACCTCGCCAAAGCGACCGGCAGCCTCGCCCGCAAGCGCGGGGCGCAAGAGCCACAAGATCGCCCCGACGCCGAAAAGCGCCAGCAGCCTGAGACCATAGGAGGTGCGGTAGCGCCCGCCCACGCTGGTGCCCCCGGCGGGCGCGCCCTTGGGGCGCCGTGTGGCGCGCAAGAGCCGCTTGAACAGCCATTGCGCCACGAGCACGACAACGATCGCCCCGATGGCGAAAATCATCGGGTTGAACGCGACAAGGGTCACGCCGGTGTCGTCAAGTAAACCGAGGTCCAATTCGCCTCCTGCGACGTATAGGTGTTTGTTTCCGCGGCCATCTGCGTATATCCCCAAGCTGACGAAAATGAGGCACACCATGACGGACGCGAAAAAGACCACGCATTTCGGGTTTCAAACCGTGGACGAGGACCGGAAGGCCGGGATGGTCCATGGTGTCTTCACCAATGTGGCCTCGAAATACGATGTGATGAACGATGCCATGAGCCTTGGCATCCACCGCGTCTGGAAAGATGCGATGATGGATTGGCTTGTCCCGCGTTCCGGGCAAAGGCTTCTCGACGTTGCCGGGGGCACCGGCGATATCGCGTTTCGGTTCCTCAAACGTGCGCCGGGGGCCCATGCCAGCGTGCTTGACATGACCGAGAGCATGTTGGTCGAGGGGCGCAAACGCGCCGAGGCCGGGCAGATGGCGGGCAGTCTTGATTGGGTGGTGGGCGATGCCATGGCGCTCCCCTTCCCCGATAACGCTTTCGACGCCTACACCATCAGCTTCGGCATTCGGAACGTCACCCGGATCGAAGACGCCCTGTCGGAAGCTTTCCGCGTGTTGCGCCCGGGCGGGCGGATCATGGTGCTTGAGTTTTCGCAAATTCCCAACGACCTGATGCAAAAGGTCTATGACCTTTATTCGTTCAACATCATTCCGCGGATGGGCAAAATGATCGCGAACGATGCCGAGAGCTATCAATACCTCGTGGAATCGATCCGCAATTTCCCTGACCAAGAGCGTTTCGCGGGCATGATCCGCGCGGCGGGCTTTGAAAACGTGAAGTATCGCAACCTGACCATGGGTGTCGCCGCGCTGCATTCCGGCTGGAAGCTCTGATGCGCGGGCCGATCAACATATGGCGCCTGATCCGGACCGGGGCGACCTTTGCCCGCACCGGGGCGCTGGGCGAAATGCTGGATGCGATGAAGGCCCCGCCGCTGGTGCGCGTCACCGTGCGGTCGGTCAGCTGGACCTTCGCATGGCTTGGCAAGCGGGGCGACCGATCGCTTCCGCCCGTGACCCGCGCGGTGACCGCGCTGGGCCCGGCTTACGTGAAATTCGGTCAGATCCTGTCGACCCGCCCCGACGTGGTGGGGCAGGAGATGGCAGAACAGCTTACCTATCTGCAAGACAAGCTTGACCCGTTCCCGACCCGCGTGGCCCGCGCGACGATCGAGCGCGAATTGGGCGTCAAGGTCGATGACGTGTTCTCGGAGTTTTCCGATTCCATCGCCGCCGCCTCGATCGCGCAGGTTCACGAGGCGCGGTTGCGTGACACCGGCGAACGGGTCGCGGTCAAGGTGTTGCGACCAAGGATCGAGCGGGCCTTTCGCACCGATCTCGATGCCTTCCATTTCTCTGCCAAGGTGATCGAGTTTCTTCTGCCCCAGACCCGCCGCCTGCGTCCGCAAGACGTGGTGAACCACTTCGAGAACGTGGTGATGGGCGAGCTCGATTTGCGGCAGGAAGCCTCATCAGCCTCGGAATTTGCCGAGAATACGAAGGACGATGCCGGGTTCGTCGTGCCCGAAATACGCTGGCACCTGTCATCGCGGCGCGTGATGACCATGGACTGGGCCGACGGGATCGCGGCCAACGAAGAAGACGCGCTGGCCAACTCGGGTCTCGATCTCGATGACCTTGGAGACCGCGTGTTGCACCTGTTTCTCAGCCACGCGCTACGCGACGGGCTGTTTCATGGCGACATGCACCACGGCAACCTGAAATTCACCCGCGATGGCAATATCGTGGCCATTGATTTCGGGATCATGGGGCGGATCGATGCCTATACGCGCCGCGTCTATGCCGAAATTCTCTACGGGTTCATCAAGCGCGACTACAAACGAGTGGCCGAGGTGCATTTCGAGGCCGGGTATGTCCCGGCTGACAAGGACGTGGATGAATTCGCACGCGCCCTGCGGGCGGTGGGTGAGCCGATCTTCGGCATGGACGCCACGCGCATCTCGATGGGGCGCCTTCTTGCCTACCTGTTCGAGGTGACCGAGAAATTCGGCATGCAGACGCGCACCGAGCTGATCCACCTCCAGCGCACCATGGTGATTGTCGAAGGCGTGGCGCGGTCGCTCAACCCCCAGATCAACATCTGGCAGGTCGCGGGACCGGTGGTCGAGGCCTACATCGCCGATGCGATCGGGCCCAAAGCCATGGCCACCGATCTTGTCAAAACGCTACGGATTCTGGCGCGTTTCGGCCCCCGCCTGCCGGATCTTGCCGAGGCGGCGCTGATCCGTCAGGCCGAGCCGCAGAAAAAGCTCGACCGGGCCCGGCCCCTGCGCGCCATGGCCTATGTGGTGCTGGGCGGTGCCATCGCGCTCGTCGGGGTCGCGCTGGCCGAATTTCTCTGAAAGACCCCGGGCGTGACGCGCCTCGGCGTTGTTAGGCTTCCAGCAGAGCTGCCCGCCCATATCCCCGGTCACCGCGCGCCGCGCGCCATTGGCAATAGGCCCGCATGCGCGCCGAATAAAGGGGCGCGAGCGCCCGGTAACGGTCGGTCACCGCCCGATCACCATAGGCGGCGAGAAATCCTTCGACCTGATCCCCGGACAAGGGGTCATTGCCCGACATGAATTGCATCGCCGGGGACAGGAAAACGGCAAGATCACTGGCCGCGTCACCCAGTGCCGGGCATTGCCAGTCGATGAAGGTCACGCCAGCTTCATGCACCAGAACATTCGCGGCGGTCGCATCGCCATGCAGGAACACGCGCTTTTCCGGCGGCGTGTCGGTGGGCACCCGTGGCGGCGTGCCGCCCATCTCAAGCACCTGTCTCACCAGCGCATCCTTTCGCAGGTCGCAGGTGGGAAGGCTGTCTGGCACGGGGTGCGCATGCAGTTTTGCAAGCGCTTGTGCCGCACCCTCAACCGCGTCGGAAGGCCGCCATCCGTCACCGGGGACACGGGCATAAACCACCGTGTCGCCCGCCGCATCGACCAGCCGCGGGGCGAGCCCGGTGCCGTCAAGCGCGGTCAGCGCCAAGCGCTCGGACCGGACGTCATTGCCAAAGATCGGCGTCGCCCCGCCTTCGCGATACCGCTTCACGATCCGGTTCCCCACCCGCCATGTGTGGTTGGTATTGCCGCCCGTCAGCGGCACCCAAGGCTCGGACCCGTCCACCGCGCCGCGTTTGACCCAGAAGCGGGCGAAGTCATCGTCCGGGGATGACACCGCGCTTCTCCCCTTTGCCATCCCAATTCTCCATCGCCGCCATCGCATCTGCCGCCGTTTCCACGAAACGAAACAGCTTCAGATCGTCCGGTGAAATCGTTCCGGCATTCGCAAGCGCCTCCCAGTTCACGATTTCCTCCCAGAACTTGCGCCCGAACAGCAGAATCGGAATTTGTTTCATCCGCCCGGTCTGGATCAGCGTGAGGCTTTCGAACAATTCGTCCAGCGTGCCGAACCCGCCGGGGAACACCGCGATGGCCTCGGCCCGCATAAGGAAATGCATCTTGCGGATCGCGAAGTAATGAAAGTTGAAGCAAAGCTCGGGCGTCACGTATTCGTTCGGCGCCTGTTCATGCGGCAACACGATGTTGAGCCCGATGGACACGCCGCCGGCATCCTGTGCCCCCCTGCTCCCGGCCTCCATCACGCCCGGACCGCCTCCGGTCACGACGACCTTCTCCAGCTCCGGGGTCTTCATCCCCTCGGCTGTGAGCAACCGGGCAAATTCGCGCGCCTCGTCATAGTAGACGGAAAGATCCCGCAGGGTTTCGGTCCGGGCCTGATCCGCCTCGGACGGGCGCGGCACGCGCGCACCGCCGAACATGACCACGGTGGATTTGATGCCCGCCTCGTTCATCACCAGCTCGGGCTTCAAAAGCTCAAGCTGAAGGCGCACCGGGCGCAGCTCTTCCCGTTGAAGAAATTCGGCATCGTCGAACGCCAAAGCATAGGTTGGGCTTCGGGTCTGGGGCGTGTCCGGGATATGGTGGCTCGCTTCCCGGTCTTCGACCGAATGCCGAAACGGGTGCGCGCGCTTTTGTTCTGTCATCTGCTCGACCTCTGTGCTGCATTGCGTGGGATTGTCTCAGCCCTTATAGCCATGCGCGGAACAAGACGAAAACGCCGATTTTGGGAGAAACCATGTCCAACGAACAGCTAGAAGTCGCCATCGAGGCCGCGTGGGAAGCCCGCGATACGATCACGCCCTCGACCGGCGGAGAAACCCGTGAAGCCATCGTGGACACGTTGAACGCGCTTGACTCGGGCCAGTTGCGCGTGGCCGAGAAGATGGAAGATGGCAATTGGCATGTGAACCAATGGGCCAAGAAAGCCGTGCTTTTGGGGTTTCGGATCAAGGATATGGAGTTTCAGCCGGGCGGACCCCAAGGCTCGGGCTGGTGGGACAAGGTCGACTCGAAATTCGCAGGCTGGGGTGAAAATCAATTCGGTGCGGCGGGCTTTCGCGCCGTGCCGAACGCGGTGGTGCGCAAATCGGCCTATATCGCCCCCGGCGTGGTCCTGATGCCGTCCTTCGTGAACCTCGGCGCTTACGTGGACGAAGGCACCATGGTCGATACATGGGCGACCGTCGGCTCCTGCGCCCAGATCGGCAAGGGCGTGCATCTTTCGGGCGGTGTCGGCATCGGCGGTGTTCTGGAACCGATGCAGGCCGGGCCGACCATTATCGAGGACAACTGCTTCATCGGCGCGCGGTCCGAAGTGGTCGAAGGTTGCATCGTGCGCGAAGGCTCGGTTCTTGGCATGGGCGTCTTCATCGGCCAATCGACCAAGATCGTGGACCGCGAAACCGGCGAGGTCATGTATGGTGAAGTCCCGCCCTATTCTGTCGTGGTCTCCGGCTCCATGCCCTCGACGGGCGGCGTGAACCTTTATTGCGCGGTGATCGTGAAGCGCGTGGACGAGCGCACGCGGTCGAAGACCGGGATCAACGAGCTTTTGCGTGATTGATCCTGTTGAAGACCTTCGCGCTCCGTTCGTGTTGTTCCGTGAGGAATGCATCTGGTGCGTGACGGTCTTCAACACTCACAAAACTCTTTTCCAATCGGATTGTTTTGCTGACTGCCTGAAAAAGCAGGGGAACCGCCATTGGTCCGACGGTGTTGGGAACGGTGTTCGAAAGTTTTTCCAATCCGATCCTGCTCATAGTTTTCGCCCTTGCTGGCACGATCATCATCGCGGCCTCGATCAAGGCCACGCATCTTGCCGATGTGATCGCCGACCGCACCCGCATGGGCGAGGCGATGGTGGGTGGTATCGTTCTGGGGGGCGCGACCTCGCTTTCGGGGGTTGTCGTGTCCGTGACCGCCGCCGCGTCCGGCGATGCGAGCTTTGCCTTCTCGAACGCGGTCGGGGGCATTGCGGCGCAGACGCTGTTTCTGGCGCTGGCCGATTTGATCTACCGGAAAGCCAATCTCGAACATGCCGCTGCCGAGCCAGCGAACATGTTTCAGGCGGTCATGCTTTTGATCCTGCTGTCGCTTCCCATCGCCGCCATGGCTGGACCCGACATGGCCTATTTCGGGGTCCATCCGGCCTCCATCGCGCTTTTTCTCGCCTATCTCGCCGGGGTGAAACTCGCCACCAACGTGCGTGAAAGGCCGATGTGGCGGCCGGTGGTCACTTCGGACACCCGGCACGACACGCCGGAAAACGCGGAGGATGCGAGGACGTCGGTGCGTGGCCCGGTCGCCGCCTTCATCACCCTTGCCGTCATCATGGCGGCCTCCGGTTGGGTCATCAGCCAGATCGGCGGACAGTTCATAACGCGTTTCGCCCTGACATCTTCTCTCGTCGGGGCGCTCATCACCGCTGTCGTCACCTCGATCCCGGAGCTTGTCACCACCCTCGTCGCCGTGCGCCGCGGTGCGCTACAACTGGCCGTGGGTGGCATCATCGGCGGCAATACCTTCGACACGCTGTTTCTGGTGTTTTCCGATGTGGCCTATCGTGACGGGTCGCTGTTCCACGCCATCGGCATGACCGATCTTTATTGGCTTGCCACGGGCATGCTTCTGACCGCGATCCTCCTCGCCGGTCTTATTCTGCGCCAACGTCATGGGCCCGCGCGGATCGGCATTGAAAGCCTGCTCATGATCGCCGTTTACGCGACCGCCGTTGTGGTCGAAGTCTTCACCGCAAGCTGAGTGATGCTTGACATAGCCGCCCCACCCGCGCACCTCTCGCCGCAAAGGGGACGTGTCATGACCGACAAACCGAAGAAAAAATCAAAACAACAGGTCTTTACCCTGTTGGTCGAAGTTGGCCGGTCCGCCGAAGACGGTCTGCCCGATGGCACCTCGGGGGCGGCGCTCATGTGCTATGCCTCGGGTGTGGACGAGGCCGAGGCGGTGCGCGAAACTGTCGCGATCCTGAAACAGGCCGATCTCGCGCCGCTCGACGTGACCGGATACGGCACGCTCGATGAGCGGCTTGAAATGGGTCATGATATCTCGGACGAAGAGAAAGAGCTGATGGGGCGTGCGCTGACCGAAAACTCGGTCATTGTCGCACAGGTGACGCCGTTCTTCGAAGGGGACGACACGAAAGACTGACCGCTCAAGCGGGCGATACAGTCTTTATCCTTGGCCAAAAGGCCCGGGGATCGGGATGTGCCCGCGCGATCAGCGCCCGGGAACAAGCTCCACGTCAAAGCTTTCCGGCAGGCTCGGGGCCTCGGGCGAAAACATGACGGACAGCGGGATATCGAAGCTTGCGGTGGTGCCATCTGGGCTGATCTCACCGTTGGTTTCGATGATCTCTTCGCCCACCACCGACATCGAAATCGCATGACCGTCGAAGGCATCGCCGAACATCTCGGACATCTGTGCGCGTTCTTCCTCGGGCGGCAGGTCGCTTGTCATATCCGACAGGTCGAAGCGCACCGACAGGTTGCCATTGTCGAGCTCTTCAATATCGACCCCGTCCCCGATGCCAAGGTCGTTCTCGGGGTCATCCATGGCCGCCAGCAGGTCTTCCAAAGAGCGCCGCTCATACATCGCGCAGGTGTAAGAGCCATCGTCGTTCACCGTGCCTTCGCCATCCTCACAAGGGTCTTCCCCGGTGGAAGAGATCATCTGGTAGCTTTGCGCATCCATCGTCATGATCGCGTCAAGCCGCACCTCGTCCGTGTCGGTGAAATCGGCTGAGACGTTGACATCGAAGCACCCCGCGAGCGGCAGGGTGAGGGCGAGAGCGACCGTGGGGGAAAGGACACGCATGTAAATCTCCTGAACAGCTATCCTGCCACTGTGACAGCCGCCGCAGAGCCTGTCCAGCGTGCCGCCTAGCGGTGCAGAACGGCGGCAAGAGACCGCGCTTCGACATCGCTGGGCCGATAACGGGCAAAGCCGCGATGGGTCGGCACCGCCGAGGCGGGCATCTGGGCCAGCGCGGTGGCATTGAGCCGGTGACGGTCCGCCGCGATCTGGCCAACGTAAAGGCTTTCGGACCAAAGGGTATCGTGCAGAAGGCATTCGTGCCGGTCGAGCAGGACATGGTGATAGGTCACGGTTTTCATCCCGGTCTCTTCCGCGATCACCCGGCTTCCCAGAAGCCGCCGGGCCTCAAGCAACACCTCGTCCGCGCCCAGCATGTATTCCGTGTCGGCCCCGTCCACCCGGATGCGATGATCCGGCGCGATCAGGATGTCTTCGGTCAGACCGAAATAGGGCGCACGCAGGCGCACCGGGCGAAAGGCGCCCAGCGCGGGCACGGTCCGCCGTGAGATCCAGCGGATCGGTTGCGCCCCGGAGGTGGCGGTCATGACATGATCTCCAAGGCGCAGCTTTTCCACCCGGACTGCGCCGGACGGGGTTTCGACCGGCGTGCCGGTGGCGACCCCGGCGGACAGGCCCACCGGCTCGACCGCGTCCGAGATGGCGACAAAGGCGGTCTCCGGGGCCAACTGGGTGGCGCGACCGTTGCGCATGATCGTCAAGGCATCGAGCATCGGCATGGGCAGGGGGGCATGGATGCGGATCACGTGAAACTGCCCGGTGTCGACCAGCTTGACCGCAAGCCGCCCCCAACGTTCGGGGCCATTCCAGCTATAATAGACCCACATTTTCGTATCGCGCTCGGGCGCGGGGAAATCCAGCGTGGCCTCGAACCCTGCCCCGCCCTGCCGAAACGCGACCCGCAGCCGCCCGTTCGCCGTCAGGGTGACCGCCAGTTCGCGGACCCAATCCTTGACCCTGTGGTAACGAAGCACCGCCTGTTCGTTGTCCGGTGTCGCGATGAATTGGGTTTCCACCATCATGGTGCCGGTGGCGAGAATGTCATTTGGCGGCGAAGCCCCGGCGGTCTTTGCCAAGGCAGGTTCGCCCAGACCAGCGGGATTGAAAAAGCTCCGCTGATGATCTGTCATCCCGATCCAGCTCATGCTGCTGCCCTCTGGCCCAGCAAAAGCTGCACTTCATAGGGCTTGAGCATCCGCCGCGCCGCTGCCGGGTAGCCCCGCATCGTGTCTGGGTCGAGCGCGGGGAACAGGGCGCAGATCTCGTCCACGATCCCGCGCTCGAAACTGCGCATGGTCTGGGGGCCGGGAAGAAAGCTTTCGGTGGCGAGACCTTCCGAATACACCACCTGGTGCTCGTCGAAGAGCAGGTGGATATAGTCCACATAGCCGCCTTCGACCGGGCGCACGGTGCGATCATTGACAAGATCGCGCGCCGCAACGAGCACATCGGTCTCGCCGAACAACAGGTCCGCCATCGCGTCACGGATCAGGATGCGGTGAAGCGGAGACACCATCAAAGTGCCGTGTTGGCCAAAGGTATTGGCCATGATCCGGATCGGCGCGCAGGTGCCGTTTGCCGCCACCCGCCGCCGGCCGACCCAACGCAGGGTCTTGATGCCGTTGTCATGGGTCACCACCGGATCCCCGGGCAAAAGCGTCTCGACCGGCCTGTCCCCCTCTGGTGTTGCGATCTTCGTGCCCGCCACGAAACAGGGAATCGAGTTCAGCGTGACGAACCCGGTGTCCGTCAGGGTGCCGTTGCTGATCGTGTAGGACAGGTTGACCAGCTCGGTATCGCTGTCGGCCTCGACCGTTAGGGTGCCATCGGCGTTGAGTGTGACGATCTGGCCGCTGGTCAATTCAACCGCGTCTCCGACGCCCACCCCGATGCCGTTGATATGGGTGATCGTGATGGTCGATCCGCTGGGCGTCTCGTCGTTGGCCAGAACGTCGATGATCTTGGTTGCTTCAAGCCCGATATCAAACGCGTCGTCGTTGGCGAGAAGCGCCGATTGACCGGATTCGGCGGCGATCAGAAGCGTCGAATCGTAGGATGTATCGCCCACGTCCGCGATCCCGATCCGGATCGAATTCACCTCATCGGCCGTCACCGCGAGCTTCACCGACATGGTCACGGTGAACCCATCCATCTCGGTGTTGTAATCGTCGCCGGTGTTGTCGACATAAAGGTTCTGGTTGTCGCCGTTATTGAGATTGCCGACCGAGGTCGTGCCATCCCCAACCGTCAACTGGGCCGGGCTGCCGTTGATCCAGATTCCGACCATGTCGTTGTAGATCGAGCCGACGTATTCCGGGTATTCCTCGGACGAGAACACGAATTGAAGCGAAATGGTGTCGCCATCCGGGATGATATCGACGTCGAGGTATGAGGCGTCATAGGTATTGGTACCCGCAAGCGCATTGAAAGCGGCATTGTTGTCTTCGCCGTATGTGTTGGTCGTGGTGCTGCCCGAGCGGTTCGGATCACCGCGCCCATTTGTGAAATCCCGCAACCAACCTGTGGACAACATGACGCCTTCGTCGGCGGGCGTGACACCCGGTGATACGCTGTCGCCGTTTGAATAGGTGCCTGATGACCGGTTGTCGCCGGTGTAGGATGCGCCCTGAACACTCACGCCCTCGCCGAAGATGGTGTTCGCCATCTGGAGCGCGGACGCGTTTGTGTTGATCGGCAGCTCGCTCGCTGTCGCCATGTCTCCTGCCTCGTTCCCCTCATGAGGCACGGGCGGGACGGTCGGCTTGCGCCTGTCCTGTAACATCCGCTCGTCGGACCCGGCGCGCTTTTGCACGTCTCATGGTCCGCCACCCTACCTCGGGTTTATTGTTATCATTTGATTATGAACGAACCGTTTCGATTTGTTAACCGTTTGGTTCGGAATGGGTGGTTCCGGGTGGTGCCTGTCGCAGACAAGACACATTTGAGCCGGGCCGACGCCTCGTATATCACGGGTGAAAGGCCAGGAGTTTGCCATGAACCAGATCAATCCAGTCGAGATCACCCGAAGGCTGATCCAATGCCCCTCGGTCACGCCGGAAGAGGGTGGCGCCCTGACCTATCTGCAAGATCTGCTGGAAAACGCCGGGTTTGCCTGCACCCGCGTCGACCGCGGCGGGGTGGCCAATCTTTTTGCCCGCTACGGGGCCAGGGATGCGGCGCGAACGCTCGGGTTCAATGGCCATACCGATGTCGTGCCGGTCGGTGACACCGGGGCCTGGACGGTGCATCCCTTTGGCGCGGAAGAGAAAGACGGTCATCTCTGGGGCCGGGGGGCGACGGATATGAAATCCGGCGTTGCCGCATGGGTTGCGGCGGCGATCACGGCGACCGCCGATCTGCCCACCGATGCCGCCCTGATCCTCGCCATCACGGGCGATGAAGAGGGCGCCGCCACCGATGGCACGCGCGCGCTTCTCGATTGGATGGCCGAGACGGGCGAGGCCATGGATGCCTGTATCGTTGGGGAACCGACCTGCCCGAACGTGATGGGCGAGATGATGAAAATCGGGCGGCGTGGGTCCATGACCGCCTATTTCACCGCGCGCGGGGTGCAGGGACATGCCGCCTATCCGCATCGGGCGCTGAACCCCGTGCCCGCGATCGCGCGTCTTGCCGCCCGGCTGGATGCGCATGTTCTCGACGAAGGCACCGCGCATTTCGACCCCTCGACCCTTGCCATCACCACCATCGACGTGGGCAACCCGGCGACCAACGTGATCCCGGCTGAAGCCCGCGCGACGGTGAATATCCGCTTCAACGACACCCATGGCGCAGCCGGTCTGACCGCATGGCTGCAAGAAGAGGCCGAAAGGGTCGCGGGCGAAACCGGGGTCGAGATCACGATGGAGACCAAGGTGTCCGGCGAAAGCTTTCTCACCCCGCCCGGCCCGTTGTCCGATCTCGTCGCGGCGGCGGTCGAGGCCGAGACGGGCCTGCGCCCCGAGATGTCGACCTCGGGCGGCACGTCGGACGCACGGTTTGTGAAAGACCATTGCCCGGTGGTGGAATTCGGTCTCGTGGGAAAGACCATGCATCAGGTCGATGAACGGGTCGACGTGGCGCAGATCGAACAGCTTTGCGCGATCTATGGCCGGATCATTCGCGATTACTTTGCCTGACCGGGTGCCACCCGGCCGGGCCCGATCCCCGGACATTCCGCCCATTCGCGCCGGTGTCGAAGGTAGCGCCACCCGGGGCGGTTTTTCCGACTGACGCGCCCGGGTCCGCATGTTACCCCAAGGCATGGCACGTATCCCCACCAAGGACGAAATCCTCGCCTGGATTTCCGAGAACCCGACCCAAGCGGCCAAGCGCGACATCGCGCGCGCCTTTGGCATCAAGGGTGCCGACCGTATCGACCTCAAGCGTATCTTGCGTGAGCTTGAGGCGGACGGGCACCTTGAAAAACGGAAGAAAACCTATCGTGACCCCGACAAGCTTCCCCCGGTGTCGGTGCTGGAGGTGGGCGAGATTACACCTGATGGCGACATCTTCGCAAACCCGCTTGAATGGCAGGGTGAAGGGGACCCGCCGGGTGTGCTGTTCGTTGCAAAGTCGTCGGATCCCGCGCTTAAATCCGGGGATCGTATCCTGTGCCGGATGACCGAGGTGCAGGGCGAAGACGACCATGGCTATGAAGCCCGGCTTATCCGCCGCATCGGGCAGAACGCCCGCCGCATTCTGGGAATTTTCCGCAAGGGGGCCGAAGGCGGCCGCATCGTGCCCATCGACAAGGGGGCGGACAAGGAATGGATGGTCCCCGCCGGCGCGACCGAAGGGGCGAAAGACGGTGAATTGGTCGAGGCCAAGCAATCCGGGCCGAAGGCGCGCATGGGTCTGCCGAAGGCACAGATCGTGGCGCGTCTTGGGGATCCGGCGGCACCCCGTGCCGTATCGCTCATCGCGATTCACCAACATGGTATCCCCGATGAATTCCCGGATGAGGTTGTTGCCGAAGCCGACGCGATGAAACCCGCCGGGCTGAAGGGGCGCGAAGACCTGCGTCACCTGCCGCTGATCACCATCGACCCCTCGGATGCCCGCGACCATGACGACGCGATCTATGCCCACGCGGACGACAACCCGAAGAACCCGGGCGGTTTCGTGGTCTGGGTCGCGATCGCCGATGTTGCGTATTACGTGACACCCGGGTCCGAATTGGACCGCGAAGCGCGTAAACGGGGCAATTCAAGCTATTTTCCCGACCGTGTCGTCCCAATGTTGCCCGACCGGCTGTCGGGTGATCTTTGCTCTCTGCACGAAGGGGTGCCGCGCGCGGTGCTCGCCGCCCGTATCGTGATCGGGGCAGACGGGGAAAAACGCAGTCACAGCTTCATTCGCGGCCTGATGAAATCCCACGCCTCGTTAAATTATCAAGAGGTGCAGGCGGCGCAGGACGGCGCGCCGAACGAGAAATGCGCACCTTGGATGGACGAGGTCATCACACCCCTGTTCGAGGCCTATTTCGCCCTGCGGCGCGCGCGCCAAGCCCGCCAACCTCTCGATCTCGACCTGCCGGAGCGCAAAATCGTGCTGTCGGACGACGGGCAGGTTGAAAGCGTCAGGGTGGCAGAGCGTCTCGATGCTCACCGGCTGGTCGAAGAGATGATGGTGCTGGCCAATGTCGCCGCTGCCGAAGAGCTTGGTCGTCTTGGCCGCCCGCTTCTCTACCGGGTCCACGAAGAGCCGAGCCAGGAAAAGCTCGACGCCCTGCGCGAGGTGGCGCAGGCGTCCGGTTTCACGCTTGCAAAGGGACAGGTGCTCAAGACCCGGCATCTCAATCAACTTCTGGCACAGGCCGAAGGCAGCGAATTTGACGAGCTGATCAACATGACCACGCTGCGTTCGATGACCCAGGCCTATTATTTTCCGAAAAACTTCGGGCACTTCGGTCTCGCGCTGAAGGATTACGCGCATTTTACCTCGCCGATCCGCCGCTACTCGGACCTGATCGTGCACCGCGCGCTGATCACCGGCCACGGCTGGGGCAAGGATGGCCTGAGCCCCGAGGACATTGATCAGTTGGAGGCGACCGCCACCCATATCTCGCAGACCGAGCGCCGTTCGATGGAAGCCGAGCGCGATACCACCGATCGCTATCTCGCGGCCTTCCTGTCCGAACGGGTGGGCAACGAGATGACCGGCAAGATCGCCAGCGTCCAGCGCTTTGGCCTGTTCGTCAAGCTCGATGAAACCGGGGCCGACGGGCTTATCCCGGTGTCGTCGATCGGAACCGAGTATTACCGCTACAATGACCGCGAACAGACGCTTGAGGGCGAGCGGTCCGGGCTGACGCTTGCCGTGGGTCAGCCGGTTCTGGTGCGTCTTTCCGAAGCAGTGCCGGTGACCGGCGGGCTGACATTTCAACTTCTTGAAGTCGATGGGAAAACCATCAAAACGACAGGTCGCACCTCTCCGAAAGGTGGCATAAGAAGAAAGCCCGCCCAAGCGGGTAAGAAAGCGGCAAGAACCCGCAAGAAAGTGCGCCGGACCCGGGATTGAGGCGGGTTCGGTTTCTGGAGAGAGCAAAATGAATGCGCAACCGACGGACGGAACGACACAGGCGTTCCGCACCTGGATTGACCAGGTCCTTAAGCCGAGGGCGATGAGCCGCATGATCAACGCCGCCCGTTTCGAGGCGGCCATGGCGCAGGTCGAGTTTCTGCCGGAAGTGCTTGAACGTCAGGACCAGCAGAAGGAATTCGTGATCCCGATCTGGGAATACCTTGACATCGTTGTCTCGGAAGAGCGTATCCGCAACGGGCGACAGGCGCTTCGGCGTCACCGCGACCTGTTCATCACGCTTGAGAAACGCTTTGGCGTCGAGCCCGAGATCATCGCGGCGATCTGGGGGATTGAAAGCGGATATGGCGTCAATCGCGGGGCGTTCAACGTGCTCTCGGCCTTGGCCACGCTGGCATGGCGCGGGCGGCGGGCCACGTTTTTCGAGGACGAGCTGATTTCGGCGCTGAGGCTTCTACAGGCCCGGCATGTGACGCCCGACAGGATGGTCGGGTCTTGGGCCGGGGCCATGGGCCATGGGCAATTCCTGCCGTCCAGTCTTTTGAATTTCGCGGTCGATGTCGATGGCGATGGCCGCGCCGATATCTGGGGCGACAAACCCGACGACGCGCTCGCCTCGATTGCCAATTACCTTGAAAAGCACCAATGGCGGCAAGGTCAGCCTTGGGGGTACGAGGTGATCTTGCCGGAGGGGTTCGACCACAGCCTGACCAGTCTCGATTACGCCCTGTCCGCCGCGGATTGGCATGATCTTGGTGTGCGGGTCAGCGCCGGGGGGCGTCTGCCGGATTATGGGTCCGGGTCGATCCTGCTGCCCGGCGGCGCGCATGGTGCCGCGCTTATGGTCCTGCGCAATTTCAACGTTCTCCTGCGCTACAACCGGTCTGAAGCCTATGCCATCGGGGTTGGTCACCTGGCCGACCGGATCGGCGGGGGCCGCGCGTTCTCGGCCAACTGGCCGTTGGATGATACGCTTCTAAGCCGCGACGAGGTGAGCGAATTGCAGGTGCGGCTGTCCGAGAACGGGTATGATACCCAAGGGGTGGATGGCCTGCGCGGCCCAAACACGAACCGCGCGGTCCGGCAGTTTCAGGCCGACGAGGGCCTGATCGCAGACGGCTTCATCACCCACGCCCTCCTGACCCGCCTGCGCCAGATGAACGGCAAACGCTAGGCGGTGACCGCATCCCGGATCGCACGCATGTTTTCGCCGTAGACGTCGGGTCGATCGACGGAACCGCCCCGGAACACGGCCGAGCCTGCGACGAGCACGTTGGCACCCGCGTTCACCACCAGCGGAGCGGTGGTCGGATCGACGCCGCCGTCGATCTCGATCATCACCTCGCGGTCCCCGATCATCTCGCGCAGGCGCGCGATCTTTGCGGTCATGTCTATGAACGACTGGCCGCCAAAGCCGGGGTTCACGGTCATCACGCAGACGAGATCGGCGAGGTCCAGCAGGTGTTCCACCGCGTCCGCCGGTGTGCCGGGGTTCAGCGCGATCCCCGCCTTCATCCCCGCCGCGCGGATCGCCTGAAGCGTGCGGTGCGGATGCGGCCCGGCTTCAACATGGGCGGTCAGGATGTCGGCTCCTGCCGTGGCATAGGCATCGATATAGGCATCGACCGGGGTGATCATCAGGTGCACGTCCATCACCGTGGTGACATGGGGCCGGAACGCTTTCACGGCGGGGGGGCCGAAGGTCAGGTTGGGCACGAAATGGCCGTCCATGACATCGACATGCACCCAATCGGCGCCTTGACTTTCGATGGCGCGAATCTCGGCCCCGAAGTTGGCGAAATCGGCAGAGAGGATCGAGGGGGCGATCTTGATGGGGCGGGTCATGGCAGTCTCCAGGTCAGCTTGTCTGCCTCTTAGCGTTCCTTTGCGTGGCGGTCTACTGTCGGGATTTACAGAGGCTTCCCACGAGGCGCGTCATAGGGCCCCCCGCCCATCCCCGGGGTCAGCATATGGCGAATGAGCGCGATGGGGTGGGCCCGCAGGGTCAGGCGCAGTGCCGCGTAATCCTCGACCACCGCCTCGCCTTCGCTCATCGGGGGCAGGGTGACGGTGGGTTCCGTGATCCCTTCTCCATCCAGATCGGCCGCGAACAGGGGCAGTGGTTCTTCGCCCTTGATCGCCCGTGCCGCCCACATCGCCTCGCGCCGGGTCAGCCCGAGATCGGCAAAGGCATCCGCTTCAGCCAGCCGGGTGAGAAGCGCGGGCGGTGTTCCCGCACGTCGCCAGATATCCTCAAGCGTCAGGTAGCCGTTGCCACGCGCCGCCGTGATCCAGCGCGCCTCATCTTCGGCCATTCCCCGGATCTGGCGAAACCCGATCCTGAGCGCGAGCCCGCCGCGCCCGTCCGGCTCCATCACGTTGTCCCAATAGCTTGCATTGATCGAAACCGGCCGCACCTCGACCCCGTGTTCGCGCGCGTCCCGCACGATCTGGGCCGGGGCATAAAACCCCATGGGCTGCGAATTCATCAGCGCACAGGCGAAAATGCCGGGGTGGTGGCGCTTGATCCATGACGAGGCATAGACAAGCAGTGCAAAGGATGCGGCATGGCTTTCGGGAAACCCGTAAGAGCCAAACCCCTCGATCTGGCTGAAGCATCTTTCGGCGAATGCGCGGTCATACCCGTTGGCGCGCATCCCCCGGATGAACCGGGTGCGAAAATCGCTTACCCGACCATGTTTCTTGAACGTCGCGAGGGAACGGCGCAATTGGTCTGCTTCCTCCGGGCTGAACCCCGCCCCGATGATGGCGATCTGCATGGCCTGTTCCTGAAACAACGGAACGCCCAGCGTCTTTCCCAGAACTTCGCCCAGGGCGTCCGAGGGGAATTGCACCGTTTCCTCGCCGTTGCGCCGCCGGATGAAAGGGTGGACCATGTCGCCCTGAATGGGACCGGGGCGGATGATCGCGACCTGGATGACGAGATCGTAGAAATTACGCGGCTTCATGCGTGGCAGAAAATTCATCTGCGCCCGGCTTTCGACCTGAAACACCCCGAGACTGTCGGCCCGGCACAGCATGTCGTAGACCGCCGGGTCTTCGGGCGGCAGCGTGGCAAGGGTGAAATCCTGCCCATGATGCTGCCCGATCAGATCGAAGGCCTTGCGCACGCAGGTCAGCATTCCGAGCGCCAGCACATCGACCTTCAGAATACCCAGGGCGTCGATGTCGTCCTTGTCCCAGCAGATGACCGTGCGATCTTCCATCGTCGCGTTTTCGATCGGGACCAGTTCATCAAGCCGTCCCTCGGTGATGATGAACCCGCCCACGTGTTGGCTGAGGTGGCGGGGAAAACCCTGTATCTCGTCCACAAGGTCCATGACTTGGGTCAGCTTGGGGTCTGTCGGGTCAAGCCCGATCTCGCGCAGGCGGGCCGCGCGCATGCCTGATCCGCCCCAGCCCCAGACCTGTGACGCCATCGAGGCGATGGTGTCGTCAGACAGCCCCATGGCGCGCCCGACTTCGCGGATCGCCCGTTTGCCGCGATAATGAATCACGGTGGCGCAAAGCCCGGCGCGGTGTCGCCCATACCGTTCATAGATATACTGGATCACCTCTTCGCGTCGCTCATGCTCGAAATCAACGTCGATGTCGGGGGGCTCGTCGCGCGCCTCGCTCACAAAACGTTCGAAGACCATGGTGCCGATCTCGGGCGAAACGCTGGTCACCCCGAGCGCGTAACAAACCACCGAATTGGCCGCCGACCCCCGCCCTTGGCACAGGATGCCGCGCGTGCGGGCGAAGGCGACGATATCGTTCACGGTCAGGAAATAGGGCTCATATTTCAGCTTTGCGATCAGCGCGAGCTCATGTTCCAGCATCCGGCTCACCCGCTCGGGGGCGCCCGCCGGGTAACGGTCGCGAAGACCCTTTCGGGCAAGACGGGCAAGACGCTGGGCCGCAGTTTCCCCATCGCTGAGCTCGCTGGGATATTCATAGCGCAGCTCGCCAAGCGAAAATGTGGTGCGCGCCGCGATGTCGCCGGTCCGGTGCACCGCGTCTTCATGACCCTGAAACAGCCGCAGCATTTCGGTCTCCGATCGCATCCGCCGTTCGGCATTGGGTTGCGCCAGCCGCCCCAGCGCCTCGACCCGCCGCCCGGTGCGAATGGCGGTGAGCACATCGACCATCTTGCGCCGCCGGGCATGGTGCATGATCGGTTCGGACGAGGCGACGGTGGGCAGACCCAGTGACCGCGCCATCCTTGCGAGCCGGTCGAACCGCGCCCGGTCGCGCCCATCGTAGCGTGGGGCGAGGACAAGGGAAAAATCGTCTCTGTTCCGGCGCAAAAGCCGCGAAACATGATCCTGCCAGTCGGGGTGATCGGTGGAAAGATCGGGCGGATGCAGCAGAAACTCCATCTCCCCCGCCGCCTCGAGCACGTCGGAGATACGGATCAGGCAACTGCCCTTTTCGGCCCGCAGCCGCCCTTTGGTGATCAGCTTCGACAGCCGCCCCCATGCGGTGCGTGTGCGTGGCAGGGCGGTGATCGCGACCCCCTCTTCGGTGACCAGCCGCGCGGCGGGGATCAGGCGGGGAACGTTGCGGATCGGGGCCGAGGGGGGCGCGGGAATATGGTCGGGCCGGGGCGGACCGATGATGCCATCGCGCGCCTCCTGTGCCGCCCGTGCTTCGATCATCCGCGTGATGTCCCGGGTTGCCGTATGCGCGCGCACGATCCCGGCGACAGAGTTTTCATCCGCCACCGCCAGCGCGCTCATTCCCATCAGCGCGGCCCGGTTCACGTATTCCTCGGCATGGGAGCCGCCGGTGAGAAAGGTGAAATTGGACGTTATGCAAAGTTCCACGAACATGGTGATTCAGACTTATATTCACCTTTTGTTCTTATGTGGAGTCACGATGTTGAGCTGTGATGTGGAGTGGCAGGACGCACCAAAGCCGCCCATCCCGTCGCCTCACAACTTGTCGCGGAATTCCGATATGACAGCGCGATAGATGTCGCGCTTGAACGGCACGATCCGGTCGATCATCTCGTCCGGGTCGATCCAGCGCCATTGGGAAAACTCCGGGTGATCGGTCTGGATGTTCACCTCGGCATCCGATCCCTTGAACCGCATCAGGAACCATTTCTGTTCCTGCCCGCGAAAGCGCGCCTTCCAGATCTTCGGCACGATGTCATGCGGCAGATCATAGGGCAGCCAGTCAGGATGTTCGGCCTCGATGTCCACCAGATCAGCGGTCACCCCGGTTTCCTCCCACAATTCGCGCAGGGCGGCGTCCCGGACGGTTTCGCCCGGATCGACGCCCCCTTGCGGCATTTGCCACGCGGTGGCGTCGGTCCCAAGCTTGGGCGCGTCGATCCGCTGACCGGCGAACACCTTTCCCTCCGGGTTGACGAGCATCACGCCGACGCAGGGCCGATAGGGCAGCGCCGCGATCTCTTCCGGGCTCACGCCGATTACTCCTGTCGCAGCGACGACAGGCCATGCAGAAGATCGACCGCGTAAGAGAGCTGGAAATCATCATTGCGCAGCTCGGCCGCCGCTTCGGCGTTTGCCCGCTCTTCCTCGATCAGGCGAATCTGGTCTTCAGACAGGCTGTCGTTGTCGAGAGAGCCACGCAAATCGGCCTCGTTGCGCAGGTTGCGGGGGGTGTCCTCATCCTCTTCCTCGGCGTTCGGGTTGCGCGGCGGTTGTTCAACCACGATGTCCGGGCTGACGCCCAGCGCCTGGATCGAGCGGCCCGATGGTGTGTAATAGCGTGCGGTGGTCAGCCGCATCGCGCCGTCGCCCCGAAGCGGCATGACGGTCTGGACCGACCCCTTGCCGAACGACTTTGTGCCGACGACAACGGCCCGGCGATGATCCTGAAGCGCACCGGCGACGATCTCGGACGCAGAGGCGGACCCGCCGTTGATCAGCACCACGAGAGGCTTGCCATCGGTGATATCGCCCGGCTCGGCGTTCACCCGGTCGCTTGCCTGCGGATCACGGCTTCGGGTCGAAACGATCTCGCCACTTTCAAGGAAGGCATCAGACACCGCGATGGCCTGATTCAAAAGCCCGCCGGGGTTGTTGCGCAGGTCAAGCACGACGCCCTCGACGTTGTCGATCCCGCCCATTTCCTCGATGGTTTCGGCAAAGCCATCGGCGACATTCGGATAGGTCTGGTCATTGAAGGTGGTGACCCGGACCACGACGCTATCGCCGACCTGCCGCACAGTGGCCGCCGTCAGCTTGATCGTGTCGCGGATGATCGAGACATCGAACGGCTCTTCAACCGTTTCGCGCACGACGGTGATGATGATCTCGGACCCGATGGGGCCGCGCATCAGGTTCACCGCTTCGTCAAGCGTCAGGCCCAGAAGGCTTTCACCATCCACGTGGGTGATGAAATCCCCGGCCTCGACCCCGGCCTCGTCCGCGGGCGTGCCATCCATCGGCGACACGACCTTCACGAAGCCTTCTTCCTGGGTGACCTCGATCCCGAGACCCCCGAACGACCCGCGCGTCTGCACCCGCATCGCGTCGGCATCATCGGGCGGCAGGTAGGAGCTGTGTGGATCGAGAGATGACAACATGCCGTTGATCGCGGCCTCGATCAACTCGCTTTCCTCAACCTCTTCCACGTATTGCGAACGAATGCGCTCGAACACGTCCCCGAACAAATCGAGTTGCTGGTAAACCGAGGTGCTGCGACCCGTGTCTTGGGCAAGAAGAGGGCCGGCGACCTGCGTGGTCAATACGGCTCCGGCGATCGTGCCTCCGACGGCTGCCATCAGGAATTTTTTCATATCTCGTCTGCTCTCTGCTGTTCGCGACTCTATGCGGCGTTCTTGATCATTCCACCGATACAGCAAACCACTGGGCCGGGTCCACCGGCTCGCCATTGTGGCGCAATTCCAAGTAAAGGCTCTCGGACGCTTGTGCGCCAGAGGACGCCGGGTTTGAAATCAAAAGCGCTTGATCGCCTTCGGTGTCGGCCCCGCCCATCAGCCCGATGGGCGCCCCTTTCGGCAAGACCTCGCCAACCTCACCGTAAAGCTCACCAAGACCCGCGAGAACCAACAAATGTTCTTCGCCCGGCTCGACGATGGCCACGAGACCATAGTCCAGAAGGGGCCCGAGATAGCGGATCGTGGCGGGCCACGGAAGCGTGACCAGCGTGAGAGGACGGGTCGCGATCACCCAGCCGGGGCGGCGCACACCGGCGCTGTCGGCTTCGTTCATTTCGCGGATGACCCGGCCAAGCACGGGAAGATCGAGCGTTCCGCGCGCCTCGGTGAAATCCGGCTGGGCGATCGAAACGCTGGTATCCTCGACCGTGGCCGACATCAGCCCGCCCGCGAAACTTTCCAACGTGTCCGCGGTCGCGATGAGATTTGCCATGGCCTCGTCATCCGCGAGGAAGCGTTTTGGAAGATCGGTGCGATTTGACACCGCTTGGCTCAACGCGGTGCGCGCACGCTGCGCCCCCTGAAGCCCGTCTTCGAGGGTCGATACCGCCGACTCCTGCAACCCCCGCAAAAGCGCGACCTCTTCCAACGCGGCGCGCAAACGCTGTGCCTCGCGGTTGAGCGCAGGTGTTACCTCGGACAAGATCATGCCGGTGCGCGCCGTGCCGATGGGCCCCTCGGGATGAAGGAGCAGGTGCGGCTCCGGCGCCGCCTCGATGCTTTGAAGCACCCCGAGAAGCCGGGCAAGCCGCTCGCTCTCGGCCTCGAACACACCCTGAATGGCCGCTTCGCGCACCCGGGCCTGGCGCAGGCCCTCGCGCAGCGCCGCCAGCCCGGATTCGTAAGCCTGCACCGTCTGGGTCAACGCCTCGACCCGGTCGCTCGCCTTCTCGGCGTTCTGCAAGGCCTCGGAGGCCGCTTCCAGACGGCTCATCGCGGCCCGTGCGGTCTCGGTCGGGTCGCTCTGGGCCAAGAGCGGTCCGGCGATGAACGCGAGGAGAAGTGCGAGGTATCTCACCGGACAATCAGGCTTTCACCGGTCATCTCCGCGGGCTCGTCGAGCTCCATCAGGTCGAGAAGCGTGGGGGCAAGATCGGCAAGACGACCGGAGCGAAGCGTCGCGCCCTCGGGCCCGTTGAACAACGCCACGGGAACCGGGTTGGTGGTATGCGCCGTATGCGGACCGTTTGTGTCGGGATCCCACATCTGTTCGCAATTGCCGTGATCGGCGGTGACGATCATCGCCCCGCCTTCTTCCTGCACCGCGATCATGGCATTGGTCACCTGCTCATCGACCGCCTCGACGGCCGCGATCGCCGCGTCGAGATCGCCGGTGTGGCCGACCATATCCGGGTTGGCGAAATTCACGATGATCAGATCGTAACGTGCATGGATCGCCTCGACCAGATGCGCGCCCACCTCTTCGGCGCTCATTTCGGGCTGAAGGTCATAGGTCGCGACCTTGGGGCTCGGGGCCATGTAGCGCACTTCGCCTTCCTCGGGCGCTTCCTTGCCGCCCGCGAGGAAGAAGGTTACATGGGGGTATTTCTCGGTCTCCGCGATGTGAAACTGCCTCTTGCCATGCTTTGCAACCCAGGCGGACAAAGTGTTTTCGATATCTTCCTTTGGAAAACAGGTGGTCATGTAGTCGGCGTGATCAGCCGAATATTCTACCATGCCCAGAAGTGCTGCCAGCTTGGGCCGCACCCCAAGATCAAACTCGGCAAATCCCGGCTCGCCAATGGCGCGCAGGATCTCGCGCGCCCGGTCGGCACGGAAATTGGCAAAGAACACGCCATCCCCGTCATGCACCCCGGTGTGCCCGTCGATCACCGTCGGCTGGATGAATTCATCCGTTTCGCCACGGTCGTAAGCGGCCGCGATGGCGGCATCTGCCGAGGGCGCCGTGTCCCCCATCGCCTTGACACTTGCATCATAGGCCCGCTGCACCCGGTCCCAACGGTTGTCGCGATCCATCGCGAAATACCGCCCCGACACGCTGGCGATCGGCACGCCGTCTGGCAGGTCCGCGACGAACTTCGCCACCTGTTCGCGCCCCGAGCGGGGGGGCACGTCGCGCCCATCGGTGATGACATGCACCACCACCGGAACGCCCGCCTCGTGCAGCGCACGCGCCGCGGCGACGATGTGATCCTGATGCGAATGCACGCCGCCGGGGCTGGTCAGCCCCATCAGATGCGCAGTCCCGCCCGAGGTCTTCAGGTCCGAGATGAATTGCATCAAGGCGGCATTTTGAAAGAATGAGCGATCCTCGATGGCAAGATCGATCTGGCCCAAATCCATCGCCACGACGCGCCCGGCCCCGATATTGGTATGCCCCACCTCGGAATTGCCCATCTGACCCTTGGGCAGCCCGACATCATTGCCATGGGTGATCAGCTTGGCGTTGGGGCAAATCATCATCAATTCGTCGAAAGCCGGCGTCTCGGCCAGCGCAACCGCGTTATGAGCACTTTCGACCCTGAGACCCCAACCATCGAGAATACACAGGACGACGGGTTTCGGGGTTGTCATGGCTCTGCCTCGCTCTTGCTCATTGCGGTTCTAAACGCCCCGCCGCCGGGGAGCAATGCACGGCGCACCGAACGAGGGGCGCTGCCCCTCGCGCTCCCCGGAATATTTGGGGAACGATGAAAGGGATCTTCTTCACGAATGATTAAGGTTAATGGGCCATCATCCGCGCACGGTACAGGCTGGAAAGCCGATGACCGTGAACGGTGAAGCCCCTCGTGAACCCCACGGGGGGCGGATCTTTTGGCCGGGATCCCTTTCATCGTTCCATAAATATTCTGGGGGAACGGCGGCGTGCCGCCGTGGGGGCAACGCCCCCGGGGCCCATCAACATGCGCCGTGCCATCCACCCGGCTCAGTCCCGGTGATAGGGCTTGCCCGCAAGGATCGAGGCCGCGCGGTAGAGTTGTTCGCTCAGCATGACGCGGGCCAGCATGTGGGGCCAGACCATCTTGCCAAACGACAGGCGGGCATCGGCCTGACCAAGAAACCCCGGGTCGATCCCGTCGGCGCCACCGATGACGAAGGCCACGTCACCCCGTCCCTGATCACGCCAGCCCGCCAATTGGTCCGCGAACGCCGGGCTGGTCATCTGCTTGCCCCGTTCATCCAGCGCCACGATCACCGCACCCTCGGGTGCTGCGCGTTTCAAAAGCGGCGCTTCGGCTTTCATGCCGCCGCCTTTCTTGTCTTCGACGTCGTGGAGGGTGAGCGGGCCAAGGCCCAGGTGCCGCCCGGTCTGGTCGAACCGGGTGACATAATCGTCGATCAAGGCGCGTTCCGGACCGGCCCGAAGCCGGCCCACCGCGACGATGTGCACCCGCATCAGGCCTTGGCGTCGGCCACGGCGTGGGGCGTCATCCACATCTTTTCGATCTGGTAGAATTCGCGCACCTCGGGGCGGAACACGTGGACGATCACATCGCCCGCGTCGATCAGCACCCAATCGCCCTGGTCCTTGCCTTCGACCTTGCAGATCACGCCCAGCTCTTCCTTGAGTTTCGCGGTCAGCTTTTCCGAGATCGCGGACACCTGCCGGGTTGAGCGGCCTGAGCAGACGACCATGAAATCGGCCATGCTGGATTTCCCGGCAAGGTCGATGGACACGATGTCCTCGGCCTTGTCTTCGCCAAGCGATGTCTTGATACGGTCGAGCAGATCGCTCGGGGTGTACATGGGCGCGCCTTTTTTCATGCCGCCCGATCCCGCGACCGCGTGTTCGGCCGCTTCTGGATGATAAGACAGGACATAGTCCTCCTTCGTTGCGCGCTGCATCACTCCCCAGCGCAGGGACAGGACAAAAGTAGCACCGTTTTTCCGATTTTCAATTCTCGCGTTCGTCCGGGTCGGACACTTTTCGCGGATCGTTGAGATGGCGCACCTCGCGTTGCGGGAAGGGGATCGAGATGCCGTTGTCACGGAACGCGTCCCACAGGGCGAGATAGACGTTGCCGCGTATGTTGGTCAGCCCCCCGGTGGGGTCGTCGATCCAGAACCGCAGGATGTAATCCACCGATGAATCGCCGAAGCCGACAATATGGCAGACCGGCGGGCGGAAAGACAGCACCCGGCCCACGCTCGCCGCCGCCGCGATGGCCGTCTTGCGCACCTTGTGCGGATCGTCGTGGTAGGCGGTTCCGAAGTAGATATCGAGACGTACGAACGCATTGGTGTGCGACCAGTTCACCACCTGTCCGGTGATCAAATCCTCGTTCGGGATCAGGTATTCCTTCCCATCCCGCGTCACCACCGAGACATAGCGTGCGCCAAGCTGTTCGATCCAGCCGAAGGTTTCGCCAAGACTGATCACATCCCCCGGTTTGATTGATTTGTCGAGCAGGATGATGACGCCCGAAACAAGGTTCGACACCACTTTTTGCAGGCCGAACCCGAGGCCAACGCCAATCGCCCCCGACAGCACCGCGAGCCCGGTGAGATCGAGCCCGACGACCTGAAGCCCGATGAAAAAGGCGGCACCGTAGAGCAGGAGTTGCAGGAACTTGATCACCAGCACCTGCATCGACGGGCTGATATCTTCGTTTCGCTTGATCCGCGCGGCGGAGTTTTTCGAGATGAAGCGCGCGAAGAAGAACAGAAGGCCGAGAAGGGCCACCGCCTGCACGATCATCCAGAGCGACAGGCGCATGTCGCCCGCGTGAATGGCGATCCCGTCCAGGATCGTGATGATTTCTTCCTCGAGGTTCAGGATCGAAATGGTGACCCAGATCCAACCGCCCGTGCGCACCAGCCCCCGCAGGAACCGGTTGGCGATGAGCCGCGCGAGGATCGCGATGATCAGCCATGCGAGCGCAAGCTGGCCGATGATCGCGAGAAGATAGGACCGGGATGGCCAAGTCAGCTCCCGCATGATCCAGACCACCGGCCAGATCAGCGCGACGAAAACGGTCAACGGCAGACGCCGATGCAGCATGACGCCAAAGCGCATGCGCCATTTCGGCCAGCCTTCGCGATGGCTTAGCCATTCGCGGAACCGGGGCGCGAAAAATCGGCCAGCCACCAGCGCGATGAGCGCGATCATGAGCGCGATCCCGACCTGGTAGGCCATCCAGGGCCGCAGCAGGGTGGCAAGGAAATCCCCGGCTTGGCCAACAAGGTCAAGCGCGACGTCTTCCGCCGCCGGGGCAGGCTCCGATGTGGCAGGGGTGTCTGCCATACCTTCGAGCGTCGATTGCGCCGGGGTCACGACCGAGGATCCCTGCGTGGCGTCAGCCGCCGCCTCGGCTTGTGCCGTGCCCGGCCCGCTCTCGCCCTGATCATGTGATGACATTTCGGTTCCCTTGTCAGGAGGTTGGCAAATTGCGCCGGATTGGTCCAGCCTGTTCAACCCGGTGCCCGCCTGTCTTCGAATCCCTTGCGAGAATTGGCAGCAAGGCGTAAATGACAGGTTATGACACGTATTTTCGACATGGATGATCGCGCGCGCCTGCCTTGGCGCTTTTTTGGCGCGACCCTGACGATCCTCGCCCGACTTTGATGCGCGGCGCGGCGCGCCACCGGTGCGCGCTTTTGATTTCATAACGACACGACGCAACCCCATTTGGGAGATCACGCATGTCTGGAAAGACACTTTACGATAAAATTTGGGACGCTCACGTTGCCCATGAAGCCGAGGATGGCACCTGCCTGCTCTACATCGACCGCCATCTTGTTCACGAGGTGACGTCGCCGCAGGCGTTCGAGGGCCTGCGCCTTGCCGGTCGTCCGGTGCACGCGCCGGACAAGACGATCGCGGTACCCGATCACAACGTGCCCACCACGCTTGATCGTGCCAAGGGCATCGAGAACGAGGAAAGCCGCATTCAGGTTGACGCGCTCGATACCAACGCCAAGGAGTTTGGCGTGCACTATTACCCGGTGTCCGACGTGCGCCAGGGCATCGTGCACATCGTGGGCCCGGAACAGGGTTGGACGCTTCCCGGCATGACCGTGGTTTGCGGCGACAGCCACACCGCCACCCACGGCGCCTTCGGGGCGCTGGCCCACGGGATCGGCACCTCGGAGGTCGAGCATGTGCTGGCCACCCAGACGCTGATCCAGCAGAAGTCCAAGAACATGAAGGTGGAAATCACCGGCAAGCTCAAGCCGGGCGTGACCGCGAAAGACATCACCCTCGCCGTGATCGGCGAAACCGGCACCGCCGGGGGCACCGGATACGTTATCGAGTATTGTGGTGAGGCGATCCGGGATCTGTCGATGGAAGGCCGCATGACGGTTTGCAACATGGCGATCGAGGGCGGCGCGCGCGCCGGTCTTATCGCGCCGGACGACAAGACCTTCGACTACGTGAAGGGCCGCCCGCATGCCCCGAAAGGGGCACAGTGGGAAGCCGCGATGACGTGGTGGAAAACGCTGAAATCCGACGACGATGCCCATTGGGACAAGGTCGTGACGCTGAAGGGCGAAGAGATCGAGCCTGTGGTCACATGGGGCACCTCGCCCGAGGATGTCCTGCCGATCTCTGCCGTGGTCCCGGCCCCCGATAGCTTTGACGGGGGCAAGGTCGGCGCGGCGCAACGCGCGCTTGAATACATGGGGCTCACGGCGGGAACCCCGTTGAGCGACATCAGGATCGATACCGTGTTCATCGGCTCTTGCACCAATGGCCGGATCGAGGATCTGCGCGAAGTGGCCAAGGTCGTCGAAGGCAAGAAGGTTGCCGATGGCGTGCGGGCGATGATCGTGCCGGGCTCAGGTCTCGTGCGGGCGCAGGCCGAGGAAGAAGGGCTGGCCGAGATTTTCGAGAAGGCCGGGTTTGAATGGCGTCTCGCGGGATGTTCCATGTGCCTTGCCATGAACCCCGATCAGCTTGCCCCCGGTGAGCGCTGCGCCTCGACGTCGAACCGCAACTTCGAGGGGCGTCAGGGTTACAAGGGCCGCACGCACCTCATGTCCCCGGCGATGGCCGCGGCGGCGGCGGTGACCGGGCATCTGACCGACGTGCGCACGTTTACCTGAATTCGCGAAGGGGCGGGGCTCGGCCAGGGAGCAAGACATCGCTGGCCGAGCCCCGCCCCCTGACGCCAACACATCAACATATGGTATGAACCAATGGATAAGTTTGAAACACTGACCGGGATCGCGGCGCCCATGCCGCTGGTCAATATCGACACCGACATGATCATCCCCAAGGGCTTTTTGAAAACGATCAAGCGCACCGGGCTTGGCGTGAACCTGTTCGACGAGATGCGCTATGACCGGCAGGGGAACGAGATCGCCGATTTCGTGCTGAACCAGCCGCAGTATCGGTCGGCGCAGATCCTTGTCGCGGGCGACAATTTCGGTTGCGGGTCATCGCGCGAACATGCGCCTTGGGCGCTCGCCGATTTCGGGATCAAGTCGGTCATATCGACCAGCTTCGCCGACATCTTCTACAGCAATTGCTTCAAGAATGGCATCCTGCCCATCGTGCTGCCGCAAGAGGCAGTGGATGTGTTGATGAAAGATGCCGAAAAGGGGTCCAACGCCCGGATGATCGTCGATCTCGAGGCGCAGACGGTGACAACCTCGGAAGGCGAAAGTTTCTCGTTCGAGGTTGACAGCTTCAAGAAACACTGCCTGCTCAACGGGTTGGATGACATCGCCCTGACGATGGAGAAAAAGCCCTCAATTGATGCGTTCGAAGAGAAAGCCGCCCAGGCACGCCCCTGGGTCTGAGAGATTTGAAAGCAGGACCGGGGGCGGGGCCAAGGCTCCGCCCCTTTTTTTCGGTCTGGTCAGGTAAGCTCACGCCGGATGCGGATCGCCACCGGCACCAATGCCACGCTCAGCCCAAGACACCAGATCCCGTAGCCAAGGCTTTGCGCCGGAAAATCCATCCCGGCGTCGATCAAAAGCCCGGTGATGCCCGGCCCGATCGCGGTCGAGATCACCATGATCACCGTTTGCAGGGATCGCACCGCGCCCAAGTGCCGGGTGCCATAAACACGCGGCAGGAAGGCCCCGAGAAAGCTCTGGGTTGCGCCCTGCGTCATCGCCATCACGCCCAGCACCGCGAACCATGTCGTGTGATGGTTGGCGCCCGAAAGGATGAACAGCGACACCCCCATGGGAAGAAGCAGGACCGGCATGATCCGTTCCGGGCCGAAGCGGTCGCTGGCCCAGCCGGCAATCAGTGCGAAGCTGACCGAAATCACCGCCCAGACCACGTATCCCGGCGCCATCTGCGCGAGTGTCCAGCCCTTTGTCTCGGCAATATTCACCTGCTGAAAGAAGATCACCGTGCCCATGAAGGACGGGGTCAGGAACAGCGGCAGGATGGCGAAGAACAGCCAATGACGCACCAGATCGCGGCGTTGCCAATGGTGCTGGTTCAATCCCGCGCTGGTCTCGGACGATTGGGCTTCACCCGCCGGTTCGCGGTCTTGCGCCAAGAGCACCATCAGAAGCGGGATCACGATCAGGGCGATCACCCCGGCGGCAAGGCCCCATGACATCCGCCACCCGAGCAGGCCGATCAAACCGACGACGATCATCGGCAACACCGCTTCGCCAAGCGGATGGCCGAGTGACGCGATGGCAACGGCGCGCCCGCGTGTTGCTAAGAACCAACGCCCCATCGACGTCACCGCCATATGCGGGAACATCCCCTGTCCGCAGAACCGCAGGAAAAACAGCGCGACGACCAGCATGATCACGTTGGCCGAAAAGGCCATCGTGAGACAGGCCAGCGCGAACATGAGACTGATGACCACCGCGAGCCGCGACAACTTCATCGTGTCGACCAGCGCCCCGCGGGAAAAAAGAACCGCCGCCGCGCCAAGGGTCGCGATGGTATAAAGCCCGCCCCACGCCCCGTTCGACAACCCGTGTGCCGCGCGGATTTCGCCTGCGAACAGCGAGATGAACCACGTCTGCCCGAACGACGACGCGAAGGTCAGCAAGAGACCGGTGAACAACCACCGGGCGTTGGGGATGAGAAATGACATCATGCGACGCCTTTAGACCGGCAGTGAGGGCGGCGAAACCCCCGCCGCGCGCACAGGAGCGCCAAGTCATGTTCGAATTTGGAAAGGTGGCCCGGCGTACCGTTTCCGGGTCGTGAACGATCAAAATCCATATCTTGTGGGGAAAACCGGGACATCCACAAATCGGTGAGGGGGCCCACAAGACTGTCAAATTCCTGCCGCGGGATCGGTGCACAAAAGCACCACTTCATTCTCAAAAGCGCCCAAAATCTTTCGTTGGGTCAATGCGTTGCTTGCAGTGAAACATGGACTTGGGCAAGAATATGGCGAATAAAAGGCAGGCCGTCACAATTGGCGGACCCGGTTTGGAACAAGCGGCGGGGCATCGAATCCCGCGCGGCCAGAACGAGGGAATAGGGCAGTGACTTCTCGTGTTATCGGGGCACTTCTTCGTGCATTCATGGTGGTGTTTCTGATCATCACCCCATCGCTGATGCTTCCCGGTATTCACCAGGAGGCAACGCAAATCGTGGCGCTTGCTGCGATCTTCGGCTTTTCGCTGACGGTGTTTGAATATGCCTCGACCTATCCCGGGTTGGTGGAGTTTCGCGAAGCGCCGCCGTTCAACCGCATCCGCTTCTTCTCGCTCTTCCTGACGGTCTTCCTTCTGTCCACGGTGGTGCGCGGCACCGTTGATCCGACCACCTTCACCGAATTCGTCGCCGCGATCGGCACCCTGATCGGCAAGGCGATCGACTTCCCGTATTCGCCCGTGCGGCTTATCGTTCTGATGCTGCCCGAGGGGGCGACCCCGGTCGAGATCTACACGCTTCGCATGGCGGCTGGCATGGCCTATCTGATTTCGCTGGTCTCCATGGCGATCTTCCTTATCACCCTGCGCCTGACCGGCTGGCCCAAGCGGCGGGGCGGGTTCAATGTCTGGGTCAACCTGCCGATGTTCGACCCGACCGCCGGGGGCGACGTGGTCGCCCGGCTTGAGCGTGATGCGCGGTTCAACGTGGCGCTGGGCTTTCTGTTGCCCTTCCTCACCCCGGCGTTGATCAAGGCGGCAACGGGCCTGTTCGGCTCTGTCGCGATCACCAACGATCAAACCATGATCTGGACGATCTCGGCATGGGCGTTCTTGCCTGCGTCCCTGTTCATGCGCGGCATCGCGATGCAACGGGTCGCCACCCTGATCTGCGAACAGCGGGCCCGCAATTCGGCCAAGGCCGCCGGTGGCGCGATGCAGCCCGCCTGATGCGCCGGGGGGTCGTGTTCGCGGCGTTTCTGGCTCTTGCCGGTGCCGCGCAGGCCGACCCGTTTCGTGTCGCCACCTATCATACCGAGCTTGATCGACGGGGCCCCGGGCTTTTGCTCGCCGATATTCTCGATCGTGAGGAACAGGTGGTCGCGGTGGCCGATGTCATCGCCCATGTCGCGCCCGATGTCCTGCATCTCGCCGGTTTCGACCATGACCTTGAAAACCACGCGCTCACCGCGTTCCGCGCGCTCTTGGCCGAGAAGGGGCAGACATATCCATTTGCCTATGCGCCAGGGCCCAACACCGGCGTGCAAAGTGGCGTCGATCTTGATGGCAATGGCTATTCGGATGGTGCGGCGGATGCCCAAGGGTATGGGCGCTTCACCGGGCAAGGCGGGATGGCGGTGCTGTCGAAATACCCGTTGGGCGCGCCGCGCGATTTCTCGGATTTCCTCTGGACCGACCTGCCCGCCAATATCGCCCCGATGGGGGACGCGGGTCCGTTCCCCTCGGCCGAGGCGCGGGCGGTGCAGCGGCTGTCATCGGTCGGTCATTGGGCGGTCCCGGTCACGCGCGAAGATCAGACCTTCGAGCTTCTGGTCTGGCACGGCAACACGCCGGTGTTCGACGGCCCCGAAGATCTCAATGGACGACGCGGGGCGGATGAAGCGCGGTTCTGGCAATTGCTTCTGAACGGCGATCTTCCCTTTGCAAAACCGGCCCGACCCGTGGTGATCGCGGGCGTGTCCAACATCGACCCGGTCGATGGGGACGGGCGCCATGAGGCCATGCAAGCCCTGCTGGAGGATGCCCGCCTGCGCGACCCCAAGCCGGTGAGTGCCGGCGGGGTCGCGGCGGCCAACCCGGCGCACGTGGGCGACCCGGCGCAGGACACGGCGGTTTTTGACCAACCGGAGCCGGGGAACCTGCGGGTCGATTACGTTCTGCCCGATGTCGGGCTGACGCTGGTCGATACAGGGGTTTTCTGGCCCGCCCCCGATGACCCGATGGCGAAGGTGGTCGCAACCGCCAGCCGCCATCGGATGGTCTGGGTCGATTTGCTCTTTCCCTGACGATCAGGCCGGGGCGGTCTGGGCCAAGGGCGTGGCGTTCTCGGGCAACATGGTCCGTATCACGTCCGACATGGGCGTTGGTTCGAACTCTGGCAAAAGCGCGCTCAACCGGGCGGGCGACAGGGTGTGCGGCGTGTCCCAGAGATAGCGCATTTCGGGCAACTCCCGCGCCAGCTCCCAAAACGGTTTGGCAAGGCTGAACGCCCACCAAGGAAACCGGCCCGCGCGAAGCGGATGACCAAGCAGGCGCTCCACCGATCCGCGCAAATCGTCAAGGGTGAAGGCATGGCCGGGAAACGGCACATCCTCGAACCGGTCAAGCGACTCGCGCCGCTCGGCGAGCGCGACGGCGGCAGCGGCCCAATCGGGCAGGAAACACCATGGCTGGATCACGTCCGGCGGGCCGGGATAGGTGATCTTGCCCTTCGCTACCTTGTCCAGAATGATCAGCGACGCGACATCGCCGTTCTTGTCCGGGTCGATGAAATTCCCTGCTCGCAAGATGATCGTCTGCACGCCGGAGGTGCGATAGGCGGCTTCCATGTCGACGCGCACCCGGCCTTTGCGTGACACCGGGCGATGCGGCGTCGTTTCGGACCATTCGCCCGGGGTGTCGCCGTAAACATAGACATTGCCGGGAATGATCACCGTTGCGCCCGACGCGCGCGCGGCAGCGATCACCTGTTCGGTGATCTTCGGGATGATGCCTTCCCAGTCGTGGTAATTGGGCGGGTTCAGACCATTGACGATGACATCCGCGCCCATGGCGGCCTGTGTCATGTTCTGGGTCTCGCGGTCGAACGCGCGCACCGTCCACCCGGCGCGCGAAAAGGCGCGGGTGGCATGGGTTCCGACTTTGCCCGAGGGGCCGAGGATGAGGACGGTTTTGGTCATTTGGAATCTCCTGTTCTGATGCCCCGGAGAATAGCCATGCGAATTCAAACAGGAATTGCCATAATTTGGAGATGTGGTATTCATCTATGAATGGAAAAACGCCTCAGCACCCTTGATTGGTCTCTGATCCACGCCTTTCTCGCCGTGGCCGAAAGCGGGTCGCTTTCTGCCGCCGCCCGCGCGCTCGGGTCGAGCCAGCCGACGCTCGGTCGCCAGGTGCGCGAGGTCGAGGCGGCGCTGGGTGTTGAGCTGTTTCACCGCCACGCGCGCGGCCTGGCGCTGTCGCAGACCGGCCATGCGATCTTGCCAGCCGCGCAGGCGATGCGGGACGCGGCCGGGCAGATCGACCTGATCGCCGCCGGGGCGGACCGGGCACCCACCGGTGTCGTGCGCCTGACCGCGAGCGTCATCGTTTCGCATTTCGTGCTGCCCCCGATCCTTGCCCGCCTGCGCGCGGATGCGCCGGGGATCGAGATCGAACTGGATGCCACCGACAGCACCGACAACCTGCTGTTTCGCGAAGCCGACATCGCGCTTCGGATGTATCGCCCCGATCAGCTCGACATGGTGACGCGCCATGTCGTCGATCTGCCGATCGGGATCTATGCCGCGACCGCCTATCTCGACCGGGTCGGGCGGCCCGACAGCCTCGAGGACCTGTTCGCGCTGGATTGGGTCGGCTACGATCGATCCGACTTGATGCTGCGCGGGATGCGCGAATTGGGGTGGCAGGTGGAGCGGGATTTCTTTTCCACCCGCACCGACGATCAGGTTGCGAATTTCCGGTTGATCGAGGCGGGCTGTGGCGTCGGGATCGCGCAACGCGCCACCGGGGCGGGAAGCCCGCACGTCGAACGGCTGTTTCCCGAGATGACGTTGCCGGTGCTTCCCGTCTGGCTCACCGCCCATGAAAGCCTGCGCCACGTGCCCCGGATCGCCCGTGTCTGGGATGCGCTGGTCACGGCGCTGCCCGCAGCGGTCGCCTGACGCTTTCTTGACCCTGCGGCGTGCGCGGGATACCTCCCTGCCAACATTCACTCAGCCCAAGGACAGTGACCATGAGCGTTGGCTCCATCCTCATCCTCCCCGGCGACGGGATCGGCCCCGAAGTCATGGCCGAAGTGCGCCGCATCATCGACTGGTTCGCCGACAAGCGTGGCCTGTCTTTCGACGTGTCCGAAGATCTCGTGGGCGGTGCCGCCTATGACGCGCATGGCGTCCCGCTCGCCGATGCCACGATGGCCAAGGCGCAGGAGGTTGACGCGGTCCTGCTCGGCGCCGTTGGGGGGCCGAAATACGACGATCTGGATTTCAGCGTTAAACCCGAGCGCGGCCTGTTGCGTCTGCGCAAGGAAATGGATCTCTTCTCGAACCTGCGTCCGGCGCAGTGTTTCGATGCGCTCGCCCATTTTTCGTCGCTGAAGGAAGAGGTGATCGCGGGGCTCGACATCATGATCGTGCGCGAATTGACCTCGGGCGTCTATTTCGGCGAGCCGCGCGGTATCTTCGAAGAAGGCAACGAGCGCGTGGGGATCAACACCCAGCGTTATACCGAGGGCGAGATCGACCGTGTCGCGCGTTCGGCCTTTGAACTGGCCATGAAGCGCGACAAGCGGCTGTGTTCCATGGAAAAAGCCAACGTGATGGAGAGCGGCATCCTCTGGCGCGAAGTCGTCACCGAGGTGGCCAAGGATTACCCCGAGGTCGAGCTGAGCCACATGTATGCCGACGCGGGCGCCATGCAGCTTACCCGTTGGCCCAAGCAGTTCGACGTGATCGTGACCGACAACCTCTTTGGCGATATCCTGTCCGACGTGGCCGCGATGCTCACCGGGTCGCTGGGGATGCTGCCCTCGGCGTCGCTCGGTGCACCGATGGCGAACGGGCGGCCCAAGGCGCTTTACGAGCCGGTCCATGGGTCGGCCCCCGACATCGCGGGTCAGGGCAAGGCGAACCCGATCGCCTGCATCACCAGCTTCGCCATGGCGCTCCGCTACAGCTTTGATCTGGGGGAAGAGGCCGACCGGGTCGAGGCCGCGGTGGAGCGCGTGCTCGCCGATGGCAAACGCACCGCCGACCTGCTTGGCGAAGATGGCATCACACCAGTCTCGACCTCCGAAATGGGCACCGCGATCCTCGCCGCCCTCGACGCGAGCCTGTAGACCCGCCATCCCGGACAAGACGACAGACCGCGCGGCCCCAGGGCTGGGCGGTCATTTCGGCTCGGAGGCAAGGGGCACCGCCCGCCGTCCGCCCCCCGCGCACGAGGCCCCGGGGTCAGCTCGCCAGCTTTTCCTGCCCCGCAAACGGGCTGAGACCCAACCAATGCTGCATCGAGTTTGCGATGTCCTTTCTTCCGGTCATCTGTAGTGCGCCGTCCCCGACCGCGCCGCGGACGCATTTGATCCCGATCCAGATCGCGGTCATCGTGCGCAGATCCGTGTGGACGAAAAGATCCACGTCAAAGCCCGGCTCGACATTGCACAGATCTACGGTCCCGTCAGGCTCAACGATAAGCCACCACTTGCGCTGCGACGGGGGCAATTCGGGATAGAAAAACTCGATCACGCTGCGTCTCGCGGGCAGCGGATCGGTGTCGAGGTTTCGACGCATGTCCCACATCAAAAGCTCGGGATCGAGGTTCTGTAACGTCGGCTCGGTTTCGACCCATTTCTGGCCCCACATGCCGATGGCCTCGATCACGGGCTGAAGATCACGCCCGGCGGTGGTCAGCCGATAGGCGTCGATCTCTGGCGCATCGGGCATTCTTTCGCGCGTCACGACACCGGCTGCCTCAAGCTCGCGCAGACGTTTTGAAAGCAGCGCGGGCGACATGCGCGGCACCCCCCGGCGCAATTCGTTGAACCGTGTGGAGCCCGCGACGAGCTCGCGCAGCAAAACGACGGTCCAGCGGGTGCACAGGACTTCCGCCGCCATCGCGACCGGGCAGAACTGTTTATAGCTCGCATTTGTCATACTGGCCTCCCTGGTTTGGTGTGTTCCAGCGTAACAGCGCCGCCCCGAACCCGGCCAGTTCAGATACTGTATCGGCTTTGATTCAGTTCGTGAACTGGCAGCCAGGCTTGCTGGGCTGTCATCCTGAGCCTGCATCGGTTGATGCCGATGGCGAACAAACCAACGCCAACACTGGAGGAGAAAGATATGCCGCTGGTAGATATTCAATTGATCGAAGGTGTCTTCGACAACGACCAGAAACGCCAGATGATCGAGGAAGTGACCGACGCGATGGTCAGCGTCGAGGGCGAGGCGATGCGCGGTCTCACCTGGGTGCGTGTCCAGGAGATCGCCAGTGGCGAATGGGCCATTGGTGGCAAGGCCATGACCGCCGCCGACGTGAAGTCAGCCGCCGCACAAGACGCCTGAGACAAGGGGACCGGTTGGCGTTTTTGAAGGGCGACATGCGCGTCGTCAACACGCCACCGGGAACCTCAGAAACTGGAAAGGCACGAGATGAGTGCATCAATCGGAGAACAGTTGAACACGGCTACGCTATACGAACGGCTTGGCGGATCGGCGGGGATCAGGAAGATTGTCGACGGGATGGTGGAGGCGCATCTGGAAAACCCCGCCATCAAACCACGCTTCCTTCCCTATCTCGATCAGCCGGAGCGGGTCGAAAAGATCAAGCAACATTACTGCACGTTGTTTGCGGAACACTCGAACGGGCCCGGCACCTACGACGGACGTAGCATGGTCGAAACCCACAGCGGCATGAACGTCAACGAGGCGGAATACATGGCCGCGATGGATGACATCCTCGAAACGATGAAATCCCTGGGCCATACCGAGGACACGCGTCACGAGATGGCGGCAATCCTCTATTCGCTGAAGGACGGGATCGTCCGGGTTTGATGGATGCCGGGCCCCATGAAAGGAGGAATCACAATGAACCACGCAATCGAAATCAGACGGTTCGAGAGCCCCGATGAAGCGCTCGACATGAAGGCACAGGGCGGGATCGACATCGTGAAGCTTGAAAGCGGCATGACCGGGATGCACGCGATCTTCGAGCCCGGCTGGATATGGGAAAACGACGAGAAGCCATTGCTTGGATCGCCGGAGTCGTGCCCGATGCGCCATGTCGGCTACTGCCTCTCGGGAAAGCTCGTGGTGCGGATGGTTGAAACAGACGCCGAGACGCCGATTGCGAAGGGCGATTTTTTCGAGATCCCGCCCGGACATGACGCCTATGTCGCCGGGACGGAGCGCGTCGAACTGATCCTGTTCGAACCGCCCGCGCAGGCTCATGAGCATCAGGCGGACTGATGCGCCCATTCCTGGGTCGTTGATTGACCGAGCGGCTGCGCGGGCCGGTTTGACGCGACACGCGTCGGTGCTGCAAGCAAGGTATCGACCGGCTGGCCGATCTTCGGTTTCGATCCGGTCCTCTCGGCCTTCAACACGGACGCATTTGAAACATTCAGCACCAGAGGGAGAAGCCAATGGCCACGAAACCCGAGCAACTCGAAGCTGATTATGTGATCATAGGGGCCGGCGCGATGGGCATGGCCTTCGCGGATGAATTGCTGAGCGTCAGCGACGCCACGATGATCATCATTGATCGCCGACACCGGCCTGGCGGCCATTGGAACGACGGGTATCCGTTTCTGCGTCTCCACGGCGCAACATCGCTCTACGGGGTAAATTCGCGCTCTCTGGGCGAGGGTGAGGTGGACCGCGTCGGGCTTAACGCCGGGCTTGAGCCGCTTCCGTCAAGTGTCGAGCTTTGCGCCTATTACGATGAGGTGATGCGCCATCGCCTTCTGCCCTCTGGCCGGGTCACGTTCCTGCCGCTTTGTGATTACCACGAAGACGGTAGGGTCACGTCGCGGTTCGGCGGGGACGAGGTGCGGGTGAAAGCGCGCAAGGCCGTGGTCGATGCCACCTATACCAACACCAAGCTTCCCTCGACCCACCCGCCGAATTTCGACGTGGTGCCCGAGGCCACCTGTATTTCGCCCAACGCGCTGCCCCATCTCGATGGTCGGGGAAAGTCCTTTACCGTGATCGGCGCGGGCAAGACCGCCATGGACAGCGTGACATGGCTGCTTGAACACGATGTTGTGCCCGAGCGTATCCGGTGGATCAGGCCGAGGGATTCCTGGATGGTCGACCGCAATGCCCGGCAATTTCGCCCCGATGCCGCCGGTGAGACGATGAATTGCGTGGCGGGCGAATTGGAGTGTGCCGCGAAGGCGCGTGATTTCGATGACCTCTTTGACCGGCTGGAGCAGGACGGCGCGCTGATGCGGATCGACCGGCAGGTGCGCCCGACCATGTATCGCTGCGCCACGCTAAGCCATGCCGAGCTTGAGACGTTGCGGCAGGTGACCGATGTCGTGCGCCTTGGCCATGTCACGCGGATCGGACCGGACGAGATCGAGCTTCAACATGGCACGATCCCCACCGGCCCGGACCAGGTGCATGTGAATTGCACGGCCTCGGGGCTAAGCGACAAACCACCGCGCCCGGTGTTCGAGGACGGGCGTATCACGCTTCAGATGGTGCGCACCTGCCAGCCCTGCTTCAGCGGCGCCATCACCGCGCGCACCGAAACCCTGTTCGATGACACCGAGACCAAGAATGACTGTCTCGCCCCTGTGCCGCCGCCCTACGAGGACAAGGATTGGGCGCGCATTCTGGTCATCAATTCCGCGAACCAGCTTCGGTGGACGAAGACCCCGCAACTGGCCGAATGGATGGCGCAATCGCGGCTTGACGGAACATCCGGCATCGCCCCTCCGAGCGACGCGGTCGCGGCGCAAATGGCCAAGGCCCGGGACCGCTTCAAGGAAAACATCCGCCCCGCCCTCGCCAATCTGCAACGGCTGCTGGCCGACACTGAGACTGCCCAAACGCCGATGGCGATGAACGACTGACCTGGTAGGGACGCCGGACGATACCGGCGATTGTCCCGCCCATCGCTCTACCACACCGCGCGGCCCAAAAGGCTGGGCGGTGTGGGGGATGGGGAATCGAGAGGGCAGATTGCGGACTTTCGCTGCGATCGGCAACTTCTTACTTTCAGCGGCCTTGGCGGACATTGACAATAGTAACCGATCGTGACGAATGCGGATGGTTTCAACCTTTTATTTGCCTGTCATGTAACGGTCCTATGCAGGGAGCGTGTGTAACGAACCAGGCAGGACCCGATGAAAGATTTGAAATCCGAGCGATCTAGCACAGACGAAACCCATGCCGGCGATTATCCGCAAAGACCCCTTCGCAGGAAACTGGCGACGTTGTCGTTTGGAGGCACTCCTGCATCGATGCAGGCCATGTGGAGTGATTGGGCCGTGCATTTTGCGATGGCGCCCGATCTTCAAGTCGAGATGGTCAAAACGGCACACGAGAGCTGGCTGAAATGGGCGCGCTATGTCTCGGCGGGCTGCCCGGATGACCGGGATCTGAAACCCATCGAGCCCGCGAAATCCGACCGTCGGTTTCGTGGCCATGGGTGGAGCCAACCGCCCTTCGCGGCCATGGCGCAAGGATTCCTGTTGCTTGAAGACCTTGCTGATCAGGCGGCGCGAAACGTTCCGGGGCTTGAACCGTCCAGACAAGACGCGATGGCCTTCGTGACGCGGCAGATACTGGACGCCATGGCGCCGTCGAATTTCCCGGTCACCAATCCGGACGTTTTGGCCCGCACCCTGGCGACGGGCGGGGCGAATATCCATCATGGCCTGGAATGCGCAGTTCGCGATATCAAGGACAGGCCGCACCTCGCCGGAAATAGTCAGGTCGGGGAAACCGTGGCGACCACGCCGGGCAAGGTGGTGTATCGCAACCATCTGATCGAGTTGATCCAGTATGCGCCAACCACCGAAACGGTGCATCCGGAACCCGTCCTGATCGTGCCAGCGTGGATCATGAAATACTACATCCTCGACCTCAGCCACGAGAATTCACTCGTGCGCTACCTGGCCGGGCAAGGCTTTACGGTGTTCATGATCTCGTGGCGCAACCCTTTGGCCGAGGATGCGAATTACGGGATGCAGGATTATCTCGATCTTGGGCCGCGCGCGGC
>JAABTN010000040.1 GCA_011389895.1 Maritimibacter sp.
GAAATCGCGGGTGATCGGCGGTGCGGGGGTGTCAGACCACGTCCCAATCTTCGTCATCCGGCACTTCGCCAAAGGCGATCCAATCGGCCCGGATGCGCGCCACCTTCGTATCGCCCCAAGTGCGAAACAGGATCTCGAAATCCGTCTCGGTGATATTCTCGGCAGAAATGTCGATCCGGCTGTTGGTGGCGGCGTCGATGTCCCACATCGACATGCCGACCATCACGGCGGGGGGCGAGACGAACCGCTCGGTGAACTTGACCGTGATGCGGATTTCCCGATCCCCTTCCCCGGTCCACATCGCGCCATCGGTCACGAAATCGGAAAAAAGAAGCTGGGTTCCACGGTCGATCCCCATACGGTGGGTTCGGATACGCCACATTATTTTTGCTTTCTTTCTTCGCCCCTTGGCCTGCAAACTGCCCCAGAACACCGGAATTGTGCAAGCCCCGCGCGCGTCACGGTGACCTCGCCCCGACGTCAAACCCCGTTGCGTTGCATCATGCGAACCACGAGCGGAAGCAGACCAACCATCATGAGCGCGGCCAAAAGGAAGGGCGCGCCAGGCAGGTATCTTGGAGCCCCCTCGCCGGTGAAGGCAAAGAACACCGGGGTCAGGACCAGCGGGGCGAGAACGGCGGCAAGCGATGCCAAGGACGCAATGACCCCCTGCAAAAGCCCCTGACGTGTCTCGTCCGTCGCGTTCGACATGATCGCGGTCATCGTCGGGGCGGCCATATCCGACAGGCAGGCAATGGGCAGCACGATAGCCACCATCCAGGCCGCGCCGATCAGGCCGAAACCGAAGGCGGCGATGATCCCCGCGACAAGCGACACCACCAGAACGCGGTAATCCCCGATCCAGCGCAACAGGCGTGGCATCACCACCGCCTGCGTGATCGCCACCCCGATACCGTAGGCCGCGAGCGACCCGCCAATCACTGCGGTGCTCCACCCGAAGGCCTCGCGCCCCCAGAACGCCCAAAGCGTCGGGTAGACCATGTTGGCGAATTCGAACACGAACAGCGCGATGAGCGGCAGCGACAGCGCGGGAAGCCTGAGTGCATCAATGATCGCGCCAAAGGGGTTCACTTCGATCTGGGTCAGGGGTCGGCGTTTCTCGGGTGGCAGGCTTTCGGGCAGCACGAACAACCCGAAGACGACATTCGCCGCCGACAGAACCGCCGCGACCCAGAAGGGCAAGCTTACGTCGATCTCTGCAAGCACACCCCCGAGCGCCGGACCCAGAACGAAGCCAATGCCAAAGGTCGCCCCGATCAGCCCGAAATTCGCCGCTCTCTTCTCGGGCGGGGAAATATCGGCGAGATAGGCGGTCGCGGTCACATAGGTCGCCCCGGCGACCCCCGCCAACAACCGACCGATCAGCAGAAGCCAAAAGGTCTGCGCCAGCGCCATGATCACGTAATCGACCGCCAGCACCGCCAGCGCGATCAACAAGACCGGCTTGCGCCCGACCGCATCCGAAACCCCGCCGATCAGGGGCGAGAACAGGAACTGGGTCGCCGCGTAGGCGGCCATCAGCACCCCGCCCCAGATCGCCCCGGACCCGGTCGTTGCGGCCCCGACCCGGGCCATCAGGTCCGGCATCAGCGGGAAGATCAGACCGATGCCGATGGCGTCGATCAGGATCGTGAAAAGGATAAACCAAAGAGACCCGCGCGCGGTCATGACGCCCTCCCGAGGCCCCGAAATATCCATCGACATAATTGCCATACCTCTGACCCGGCCCGCGCGGGCTGGCAAGCGTTTTGTGGACCGGGGGCAACGGGGGTTTAGGGGCCGCGCCCGCGCCGCACGCGGGGACGCAATCAACCGTGATTTTGGACCACCGGTGCGCCGTGTTACCCTTTTTCGTGACGTGCGAAGCGGGAGGCAGCGAAGATCAGCTTCAGGCCAAGGGTGCGAAAATGGGCGCTGGCATGTGCCGGGGGTGCGATTTGCACTGCGCTGACGGCTGCGCCTCCGGCGCAGGCCTGTTCGATTGCCTTGGTGCTGGCGCTGGATGTCTCGGCGTCGATCGACAGCGAAGAATACCATTTGCAACAAGAAGGGCTTGCACGGGCGTTGCGCGATGAAACCGTGTCCCGCGCGATCCTCGGCCAAGACGGCGTCTGGATCACGGCCTATGAATGGTCGGGCTCGCGGCATCAGTATGAACAGCTACCCTGGACCCGGATGGACAGCCCCGAGAGCATCGACAGCGTGGCCGAAACGCTCCGCACCGCGCCGCGCCGCGCGAAGGATTTTCCAACCTCGCTGGGCTTTGCCCTGGGCCACGGCTTAGGTCTTTTGCAAGATGCACCGGAGCGGTGCCGCCGTAAGGTGATCGACGTCTCCAGCGATGGCAAGACAAACGACGGCTTTGGGCCAGACAGTGCCTATCGCGCGTGGAACATGGCCGGCATCACCGTCAACGCGCTGGTCATCGAAGAGCCCGACAATCGGATCGCGCCTTATTACCGCGACGAGGTGGTGTTTGGCCCCGGTGCCTTCGTCGAAATCGCCGATGGGTTCGAGGACTACGCCCGCGCCATGCGGCGAAAACTCCTGCGCGAAATCGGGGCGCAGGCGTTCGCAAGCGTTACGCAATGACGCCTGCGCCAAACACGCGAAAGGCCCCGCGCGCACCGCACGGGGCCTTTTCATGTTCCGGTCATCCGGGGCGCGTTACGTGTTGGCCTGAAGCCCCAGTTCGGCGGCGACGAAAGCGATATCGCCGACCTGTTTCGAAAGCTGATCCAGCATCTCCGGCGTCGCGTTCTCGCGCGCGGAAACGGCGGTCGCGATGAAGTCGTCGATGATCTCTTGGGTCACTTCGCTCGCGGGCATGGCGCGTTCGGCCAAAAGGCTGGTGCCCTCTGGCGTCACCTCGGCAAATCCGCCGGTGACCACGAATTTCTCTTCCCCCGACGCGCCCTGCACGACCACGATGCCGGGCCGCAGGGTGGCGATGGTCGGCGCGTGGCTGGCCATCGCCGTGAAATCGCCATCAGCACCCGGTATCTGCACCGCGCTGGCCTCGGTCGAGGTCAGACGACGCTCTGGTGACACCAGATCGAATTTCATCATGTCAGCCATTCATTGTCTCCTGATCGGAGCCGTCCCCCGGTCGAAACCGGGGGAGGACTGATTAAGCAGCGTCTGCGGCCATCTTCTCGGCCTTGGCGCGCACGTCTTCGATGCCGCCGACCATGTAGAAGGCCCCTTCCGGCAGGTGATCGTATTCGCCGGCGACGACAGCCTTGAACGAGCTGATGGTGTCTTCCAGCGGAACCTGCACACCGTCCGAGCCGGTGAAGACCTTTGCCACGTCGAACGGCTGGCTCAGGAAACGCTGGATCTTGCGCGCCCGGGCCACGGTCAGTTTGTCTTCTTCCGACAGTTCGTCCATCCCAAGGATGGCGATGATGTCCTGAAGCGACTTGTAGCGTTGCAGAATGCCCTGCACGTCCCGCGCAACCTGGTAATGCTCATCCCCGATGATCAGCGGGTCCATCAGACGCGAGGTCGAATCAAGCGGGTCCACCGCCGGGTAGATGCCCAGCTCAGAAATCGCACGGTTCAACACGGTCGTGGCGTCGAGGTGGGCAAAGGTCGTGGCCGGGGCCGGGTCGGTCAGGTCATCCGCGGGCACGTAGACGGCCTGGATCGAGGTGATCGAGCCGTTCTTGGTCGAGGTGATCCGTTCCTGCATCGTGCCCATGTCGGTGGCCAGCGTCGGCTGGTAGCCCACGGCGGAAGGGATACGACCCAGAAGCGCCGACATTTCCGACCCCGCCTGCGTGAAGCGGAAGATGTTGTCGACGAAGAACAGAACGTCCGTGCCGGTCGCGTCGCGGAACTGTTCGGCCAGCGTCAGACCGGTCAGCGCGATCCGCGCACGGGCACCCGGCGGCTCGTTCATCTGGCCGTAGACCAGAGCGATCTTCGAGTCCGGGAGATTGTCGGGTGTCAGAACGCCGGATTCGATCATCTCGTGATAAAGGTCGTTGCCCTCACGGGTCCGTTCACCAACACCGGCGAACACGGACAGACCCGAGTGCACCTTGGCGATGTTGTTGATCAGCTCCTGAATCAGAACCGTCTTGCCCACGCCGGCACCGCCGAAGAGGCCGATCTTGCCGCCCTTCGAATAGGGCGCCAGCAGGTCGATAACCTTGATCCCGGTGATCAGGATCTCGGCTTCGGTCGCCTGTTGATCGAAATCCGGGGCGTCCGCGTGGATCGGACGGTATTCATCCGCCTCGATCGGGCCCTTTTCGTCAACCGGATCGCCGGTGACGTTCAGGATGCGACCCAGCGTCGCCGTGCCAACCGGCACCGAGATCGGCGACCCGGTGTCGCGGACCTCCTGTCCACGGACGAGACCTTCGGTGGCGTCCATCGCGATGGCGCGCACGGTGTTCTCGCCCAAGTGCTGGGCGACTTCGAAGACCAGCCGGTTCCCGTTGTTGTCGGTCTCCAGCGCGTTCAGGATTGCCGGCAGTTCCCCATCGAACTGCACGTCCACAACGGCGCCGATGACCTGGGTCAATTTGCCCTTAGCTTGTGCCATGTTTCGTTACTCCGGTTGTCTTAGAGCGCTTCGGCGCCCGAAATAATTTCGATCAGTTCGTTGGTGATGACGGCCTGACGCGAACGGTTGTATTGGATCGTAAGCTTGTCGATCATATCGCCTGCGTTCCGGGTCGCGTTGTCCATCGCGGACATCCGCGCACCCTGTTCCGAAGCGCTGTTCTCAAGCAGGGCCGAGAAGATCGCCGTTGCCACGCCTTTCGGCAGAAGCGTTGCAAGCACCGCCTCTTCCGAGGGTTCGTAATCGTAGACGTATCCGTCGTCCCCGGTGTCGACATCGCTGAAGTCGGCGGGGATGACCTGCTTTTCCGTCGGCGTCTGGCTCACGACATTCTCGAACACGCTGTAGAAGATCGTGGCGACGTCGAATTCCTCGTCCTCGAAGCGGGTGATCAGGTCGGTCGCAATGGCCTGCGCGTCGGCGTAGCCGATGTTCTTGATATCGGACAGGTCGACATGGCCCACGAAGAGCGCTTCGTGTTCACGCTTGAGCTGCTCACGGCCCTTCTTGCCAACGGTGAGGATTTTCACCGTCTTGCCAGCGGCCTGCAAGGCTTCGATCCTGGCCCGGGCCAGTTTCACGATCGACGAGTTGAAGCCACCGCACAACCCGCGCTCGGCGGTCATCACCACCAGCAGTTGGGTCTGATCCGACCCCGTCCCGCGCAGCAAAAGCGGGGCGGCGTCCGAACCGGCCGATGCCTTGGCGAGCCCGCCCAGAACGGCGTTGAACCGTTCGGTGTAGGGGCGCGACGCCTCGGCAGCTTCCTGTGCACGACGAAGCTTGGCCGCCGCGACCATCTGCATGGCCTTGGTGATCTTCCGCGTGGATTTCACGCTGTCGATCCGGGTTTTCAGGTCCTTAAGACTTGGCATTGCCAGCCTCCTCTCGGGTCATCACCAGCGGCTTTACGCGAAGGTTTCCGCGAATTGGTCGAGCGCGGCCTTGACGGTGTCCGCCAGATCGCCGGCGACCTTACGATCGTTCTTGGTGATGTCGTCGAGCAGGTCTTGATGCTTGTTGCGCAGGTAGGCCAGAAGCTCGGTCTCAAAGCGCCCGACATCCGACACCGACACCTTGTCGAGATAACCGTTGGTGCCCGCGAAGATGACACAGACGATCTCGGCATTGGTCAGCGGCGAATACTGCGGCTGCTTCATGAGCTCGGTCAGACGCGCGCCCCGGTTCAGAAGCTGCTGGGTCGACGCGTCGAGGTCAGAGCCGAACTGGGCGAACGCCGCCATTTCACGGTATTGCGCCAGCGACAGTTTCACCGGGCCAGCCACCGACGACATCGCCTTGGTCTGGGCCGACGAGCCAACGCGGCTCACCGAAAGGCCGGTGTTCACAGCCGGGCGGACGCCCTGGTAGAACAGCTCGGTTTCAAGGAAGATCTGGCCATCGGTGATCGAAATCACGTTGGTCGGGATAAAGGCCGACACGTCGCCGCCCTGCGTTTCGATGATCGGCAGCGCGGTCAGCGACCCGCCCCCGTTGTCTTCGTTCAGCTTGGCCGACCGCTCCAGCAGGCGGGAGTGCAGATAGAACACGTCACCCGGATAGGCTTCGCGCCCCGGCGGGCGACGCAGCAGCAGCGACATCTGGCGATAGGCGACGGCCTGCTTTGACAGGTCATCGTAGATCATCAGGCCGTGACGCCCATTGTCGCGGAAGAATTCGCCCATCGCGGTCGCGGTATAGGGGGCGAGGTATTGCATCGGCGCCGGGTCGGACGCGGTGGCGGCCACGACGATCGAGTATTCGATGGCACCGGTCTCTTCCAGCTTCTTAACAAGCTGGGCCACGGTCGACCGCTTCTGACCGATGGCCACGTAGATACAGTAAAGTTTCTTGGATTCATCGTCGCCGGCGGCGTCGTTGTAACCCTTCTGGTTCAGGATCGCATCGAGCGCCACGGCGGTCTTGCCGGTCTGGCGGTCGCCAATGATCAACTCACGCTGGCCGCGCCCGATCGGGATCATGGCGTCCACCGACTTGAGCCCGGTCGCCATCGGTTCATGCACCGATTTGCGCGGGATGATGCCCGGGGCCTTCACGTCAGCCATGGACCGTTGCTTGGCCTTGATCGGGCCCTTGCCGTCGATCGGGTTGCCGAGACCATCGACCACGCGACCGAGAAGCTCGTCCCCGACCGGCACATCAACGATCGCGTTGGTGCGCTTGACGATGTCGCCTTCCTTGATGTCGCGGTCGGAGCCGAAGATCACCACGCCGACGTTGTCGGCTTCGAGGTTGAGCGCCATGCCCCGGATGCCACCGGGGAATTCGACCATTTCACCGGCCTGCACGTTATCGAGGCCATAAACGCGCGCGATACCGTCACCGACGGAAAGCACGTGGCCGACTTCGGCAACTTCGGCTTCCTGGCCAAAGTTCTTGATCTGGTCCTTGAGGATCGCAGAAATCTCGGATGCTTGGATACCCATACTTTTATCCGACCTCTTTCATAGAATTCTGGAGAGCGTTCAGGCGCGAGGCGATCGAGCTATCGATCATCTTGGACCCGACTTTGACGACAAGACCGCCGATGAGAGCTTCATCAACGGCCAGATTGATTTTCACATCCTTGCCAAAGGACGTCTTGAGAGCCTTGGCAAGCTTGTCTTGCTGGGCCTTGGTCATGGATTTGGCAGCGGTCACCTCCGCGACCACTTCGCCCTTATCCTCAGAGATACGGGCCCGAAGCCGGGCAATCATCTGGGGCAGGACGAACAGGCGGCGCTTTTGCGCCATCACGCCCAGAACCCCTTTGACAGGGTCCGAAAGCTTCATCTTGTCGGCAACCGCGGTGATCGCCGCCGCCTGATCCGCACGCCCGTAGATCGGCGATGAAATCAGGGCCGCAAAGTCGTCGCTGTCGGCGAGCGCCGCGTCAAGCTGATCGAGGTCCGACTCGACAGCGGCAAGTTTTTTGGAGTCCCTGGCCAGTTCAAAAACGGCCGTGGCATAACGCTGGGCAATCCCAGAAGTGATCGAAGCTGGTTCCGACACGTCCACCCTTCCGATGTCTTTAGCCCCATCGTCGCCAGAACGTGCTGGCGAGGGGCGGCCTGTCGATGCCGCGCAAGCTGCGAGCCATCTGAAATTCAGCGGCGGTCTAGCAGAGCATCCCCCCGCCCGCAACATCCTTGCGCGGGTTTTGCGCCAACATCGGGCTTCTGGCGCAGGCTGGCTTGAAAAACAGGCATGTCAGGAACTTGAAGCGGGTCAGTGAAATCGAATTTCACGGGCGCTCGGCCCGAATCCCTTGTCTGACACCCGGCCTCAGCCCCCGGTCTGCCCGTGCGTCACGGTGCGCCTTGCCCTACATCCATGGCCAATCGCCCGTTTTGCCCGCCCTGCCGATTGTGCCTGGTCGGAGCCGCATCAGGGTCCGGCCCGGTCCGCCGCGATGGCGTCGGTTTTGCCGCACCCAGACCCTCAAGCACGGACAGCGGGCGTTTGACAGCCTCGCCCAAACCGCTTTTCGGCTTCTCGCGCACCTGCTTGGACGCTTCGACCAAAAGCACGCCGCCCACGATACTCGGCACCCCGTGCCCCACCTTTTCAAGCATCGGCCCGGTCCTGAGCCAGAACCGCCTATGGCTTGGCGGTTGGTAGAGCGCGGCGGCATGGCGCATGATGACGAAGCCATGCTGCTTGAGCTGCGCTTCAAGTTGCCCGGTGCTGTAAGGGCGGCCATAGCCGAACGGCGTGCGATCAGAGCGGGACCAAAGCCCGGCCCGGTTCGGCACGATGAAGACCGCGCGACCACCCGGGCCAAGCACCCGGTAAGCCTCATCGAGAAGCGCGGTGGCATCACCCGATGTTTCAAGCCCGTGCAGCATCACCAGCCGGTCGACCACGCCCGTGTCAATCGGCCACATGACCTCTTCGCACAGGACCGAGACGTTCGGTTGTCCCGCGGGCCATCGCAAAACGCCCTGTGGCGCGGGCATCAGCCCGATCACCCGGCGCGCGGTGGACAGGAACGGACGCAAAAGCGGCACGGCGAAGCCGTATCCGACCACGGTTTCGCCCTTGGCGTTCTCCGGCCACATGGTCAGAAGCTTGTCCCGGATACGCCGCTGCGCCACCCGGCCCAGGGCAGAGCGGTAGTAGAACGAGCGGAAGTCCTGAGCGTCAAGGTGCATGGTCCGCACGTTAGCGCATCACATGCACATGGGAAGGGGGCAAAGCGTGATGAGCGGGAATTCCCTGCCCGCTGGTCTTGAGCATCCGCCCCGCCTCCCCCATATTCCCGTCATGGCTCTTGAACTCGTCACCATCCCCTGTCGCGCGGACAACTACGCCTTCCTCGTGCATGACACCGACACGGCACGAACCGCACTGTTCGACGCGCCCGAAGCGGCCCCGATCGCAAATGCGCTAACTGCGCGCGGCTGGCGGTTGAGCGATATCTTCATCACCCACCACCACGCCGATCACATCGACGGGGTCGCGGAATTGCGTGCAGAACACGGCGCGCGGGTCATCGGGGCCAAATCGGATGCCGCGCGGCTCCCCGCGCTCGACCTTGAGGTCACGCCGGGCGAGACCGTGGATTTCGCCGGGCACGATGTCACCGTGCTGGCCGCCGATGGGCACACCATCGGCCATATCGCCTATCACATGGCGGACGCGGGCGCGGCCTTTACCGGTGACAGCCTGATGGCCTTGGGCTGCGGACGCCTGTTCGAAGGCACGGCGGAACAGATGTGGGACACCCTGTCGCGTCTTGCCGCCCTGCCCGAAGACACTCTGATTTGTTCCGGGCATGAATACACCGCCGCGAACGCGCGCTTCGCGCTTTCGGTCGAGCCGCAGAATGCCGCGCTCATCCACCGCGCCGAAGCCATCGACACCGCCCGCGCACAGGGCGAATTCACCGTGCCCTCGGTGCTGTCCGACGAGTTGGCGACCAACCCGTTCCTGCGCGCGTGCCTGCCCGAGACGAAGCGCGCGGTCGGGATGGAGCATGACAGCGATGCCGAGGTTTTTGCCGAAATCCGGCGCGCCAAGGACAAATTCTAAGCCAAACTGCCACGATCACCGGTGTGTGAGACCTTTTTGGGCAGAAAACCCTTGAAGAACGGCTCGGAAAACCGAACCTTAAACATATGAGGCCACGGTCGGAGCGGACGGGCCAGAACCACGCGCCACCGACCCCTGAACGAGGAGTGAACTTTTGCCTTCTTTCTCCAACACGCTCGAACAGGCCATCCATGCCGCGCTCGCTCATGCCAATGAACGACAGCATGAGCTGGCCACGCTGGAACACCTGCTTCTTGCCTTGATTGACGAGCCCGATGCGGCACGCGTCATGAAGGCGTGCAGCGTCGATCTGGAGGATCTGCGCCAAACGCTCGTGAAATACATCGACGACGAACTGGGCGCGTTTGAAACCAATATCGAAGGATCGGAAGCGGTGCCCACCGCAGCCTTCCAGCGCGTGATCCAACGCGCGGCGATCCACGTGCAATCCTCTGGCCGCACCGAAGTGACCGGCGCCAACGTTCTGGTCGCGATTTTCGCGGAACGCGAATCGAACGCGGCCTATTTCCTGCAAGAGCAGGACATGACCCGCTATGACGCAGTGAACTATATCGCGCATGGCGTGGCCAAGGATCCGACTTATGGCGAGAACCGGCCCATTTCGGGCACGCCGGAATTCGAGGAAGCGTCCAACGACACAGCAGAAGAGGACGCGAAGGATTCGGCGCTCGCCAAGTACTGCGTCGATCTCAATGCCAAGGCACGCGAGGGCGACATCGACCCGCTGATCGGGCGCGACCAAGAGGTCGAGCGTTGCATTCAGGTGCTGTGCCGGCGGCGCAAGAACAACCCGCTTCTCGTGGGAGATCCGGGGGTGGGCAAGACCGCCATTGCCGAAGGGCTCGCCATGAAGATCGAGAAGGGCGAAACCCCCAACGTGCTGTCGGAAACGACCATCTTTTCGCTCGACATGGGCGCGCTTCTGGCGGGAACCCGCTATCGCGGCGACTTCGAAGAGCGGCTGAAAGCCGTTGTGAGCGAGCTTGAAAATCACCCCGACGCGGTGTTGTTCATCGACGAGATTCACACCGTGATCGGCGCGGGCGCGACATCAGGCGGGGCCATGGATGCCTCGAACCTGCTCAAACCCGCGCTACAGGGGGGCAAGCTGCGGTGCATGGGGTCCACGACCTACAAGGAATTCCGCCAGCATTTCGAAAAGGACCGCGCCCTTAGCCGCCGGTTCCAGAAGATCGACGTGAACGAGCCGTCGGTGGATGACGCGGTGAAAATCCTCAAGGGGCTCAAGCCCTACTTCGAGGAACACCACGCCATCAAATACACCAACGACGCGATCAAAACGGCGGTCGAGCTGTCGGATCGTTATATCAACGACCGGAAGCTGCCCGACAAGGCCATCGACGTGATCGACGAGGCGGGCGCGGCCCAGCATCTTGTCGCCGTGTCGAAACGGCGCAAGTCCATCGGCACGAAAGAGATCGAGGCGATCATCGCGAAAATCGCCCGCATCCCGCCGAAATCGGTGTCGAAGGACGACCAGGAGGTGCTCAAGGATCTGGAGAGCTCGCTCAAGCGCGTGGTCTTCGGACAGGACACGGCGATCACCGCGTTGTCGTCGGCGATCAAGCTGTCGCGCGCCGGTCTCAGAGACCCGGAAAAACCCATCGGTAACTACCTGTTCGCCGGTCCGACCGGGGTGGGCAAGACCGAGGTGGCGCGCCAGCTGGCCGACCAGCTCGGGGTCGAGCTTCTGCGTTTCGACATGTCGGAATACATGGAGAAACACGCGGTCTCGCGCCTGATCGGGGCACCGCCGGGATATGTCGGGTTCGATCAGGGCGGCCTGTTGACCGATGGCGTCGACCAGCATCCGCATTGCGTGCTCTTGCTCGACGAAATCGAGAAGGCGCATCCGGATGTCTACAACATCCTGTTGCAGGTGATGGACCATGGCCAGCTGACCGACCACAACGGTCGCACGGTGAATTTCCGCAACGTGGTGCTGATCATGACCTCGAACGCCGGGGCCGCCGAGCTTGCCAAGAACTCGATCGGCTTTGGCCGCGACAGTCGCGAAGGCGAAGACACGGCCGCAATCGAACGCACCTTCACGCCGGAATTCCGCAACCGTCTGGATGCCGTGATCTCCTTTGCCGCCCTCGGCAAAGAGGTCATCCATCAGGTTGTCGAGAAATTCGTGCTGCAACTGGAAGCCCAGCTTCTGGATCGCAACGTGTCGATCGAACTGACCCCGAAAGCCGCCGAATGGCTGGGCAACAAGGGTTATGATGACAAGATGGGCGCACGCCCGCTGGGTCGCGTGATCCAGGAGCACATCAAGAAACCCTTGGCCGAGGAATTGCTCTTCGGCAAGCTCGCCAAGGGCGGCGTGGTGCAAGTCGGCGTCAAGGACGGCGAGATCGATCTGCGGATCGAGGAACCGGGCAGCCCCCGGATCACGAGCCGGAAGAAACCGCCGCTTCTCACCGCCGACTGACGCGGTCCCTTGAAAACATGAGACCCCCGTGCCCCCGGCGCGGGGGTCTTTTCATGCCACCCCGCGCGCATGTGCATTGCACCGCCCCACCCCCTAACCCTATCGTTGCACCCATGCCGCGTTCTCTCCTGCCCCCCGCCCTTCGGCTCCTTGCCCCCATATTTCTCGCGCTCATGGCCGCCCCGTCCATGGCCCGTGACCCGATCCTGAGCATCCCGGTCGATTGCACGCTGGGCGAGGATTGTTTCATCCTGAACTACGTCGATAGCGACGCGGGGCCCGGTGCGGCGGATTTCACCTGTGGGCCGCGCAGCTATGACGGCCACAAGGGCACCGATGTGGCGCTCTTGTCCTTTGCCGCGATGGAGGCGGGCGTCGCCGTGCGCCCCGCCGCGCCCGGTGTCGTCACCGCGCTGCGCGACGGGATGCCCGACACCGGCCTATCCGACACCCCGCCCGAGGTGCTGGACGGGCGCGATTGCGGCAACGGCTTGGTGATCGACCATGGCAACGGCTGGGAAACCCAGTATTGCCACCTGCGCGAGGGCAGTCTCGCGGTGAGCCGGGGGCAGCGCGTGACGCTGTCCACCACCCTTGGCCAGATCGGCTATTCCGGGCGCACCGCCTTCCCCCACCTGCATCTCTCCGTGCGCAAGGATGGTCAGGTCGTAGACCCGTTCAACACCGACCAGATCCTGTCCTGCGGTCGCGATGATGGGCCCGAGGACGATCTTTGGGGCGAAGTGATCGCCTATGACCCGGGCGGTCTGATCGGTCTCGGGATCGAGACCGGCGTGCCTGACTATGCCGATCTGAAGGCCGGCGGCGGACGCGCGGCGATACTGCCCGCCACCGCGCCCGCGCTGGTCGGCTGGGGGTTGATCGCGGGGGGACGCGCCGGTGATCAGGTCGAGATCGAGATCAGGTTTCCGGACGACCAACGCATGATCCGGCAATCCCAGACGCTCGAGCGCACACAGGCCATGCTGTTTCGCGCGGCGGGCAAAAAGCGGCCAGCGGCGGGTTGGCCCATGGGCGATTACACGGTCTCGGTCCGTCTTCTTCGCGACGGCACGCCCATCGACGCGGGCGAACGCCAGATCCGCGTCGGGAACTGAGCGCTACTTCTCGGTCAGCTTCAATTCGATCCGGCGGTTTGCCGCCAAGGCTTCGGGGCTGTCGCCCTGCCGCACCGGCTGATATTCACCGAACCCGGCGGCCACGAGACGCTCGGGCGGGAAGCCAAGCTCATCGGTCATGAAGCGCACGACCGACAGCGCGCGCGCCTGGCTGAGCTCCCAGTTATCGGCATATTCGGCGTTGCCCGCGAACTTGGTCGCATCGGTGTGCCCATCGACCCGCAGGATCCAGTCGATCCCTTCGGGAATATCCGCCGCCACATCGCGCAGCGTGTTGGCCACGCGCGCAATCTGTGCCTGGCCTTCGGGGCCAAGATCCGCACCGCCCACGGCGAACAAGACCTCGGACGAGAACACGAAACGGTCGCCTTCGATCCGCACCCCTTCACGGTCACTCAAGACCTCGCGCAGTTTTCCAAAGAACTCCGACCGGTAGTTTTGCAATTCCTCCGCCTCGGCGCGCAGCCGTTCGGCCTCGGCCGCCTCAAGCTCGGCCGTGGTCGCCTCGGCGTCCGCGCGCGCGGTCTCGGCTTCGGCTTTTGCCGCTTCGGCCTCGGCCAGCCGCCGTTGTTCGGCGGCGACCTGCGCCAGGGCGGTGTTGAGCCGCGCACCCAGCGCCTCGACCTGCACCTGCGCCTCTTCCTCGCGTGCCTCGGTCTCGTCCAGAACCGTCTCGAGGTTGCCCAGTTGCGCGCGCAGCGCGGCGACCTGTTCATTCAGCAACGCGACACGCCGCTGCGCCGCCTCGGATTGCTGCGCCTCGGTCGACAGCTCTTGACGCGCGGTCGCCAACAGGGCCGCCTGTTTCTCGGCCTCGCTCAGGGCCAGATCACGGGCCGCCTCCAATTCATCCTGCGCCGCGCGCGCGGCAGCCAGAAGCGTGAGCGTTTCTTCCGCCCGTTGACGCTCTTCCTCAAGCGCCAGCGTCATCGCGGTGATTTCATCGTCAGCGTCTTCCAAACGCGCGCGCAGCGCCTCAAGGGCGGCGGCATCGGCCAGCCGCGCGGCCTCGGCATCCGACAGTTCCTCGGTCCGGACGGTAAGCTCTTCGCCCTGTGCCGCCAATTGTGCCTCGGCCTCGTCCAGCGCCTGCGATTGCTCGGAAATCTGCGCCTCTGCGGCGCTCAGCGCGCTTTGCGCCTCGTCGGCCTCGACCCGCAGGTCGGCCAAAAGCGCCTCGACCGCCTCGCGCCGCGCCGCCGCCAAACGCGCGGCCTCGGCTTCCGAGTCAATCTCGTCGCGTGCGCGGGCCAGCGCGAGTTGCAGCGATTCTTTCTCGTCGATCAACCGGCTTTGCGCGGCCTCAAGCTCGGCGATATCCGCGCTCAACTGCTCACCTTCCGCCAAGGCGCTGTCCCGCTCGGCCAGAAGTGACGCCACCTGATCCTCGAACGAGGCGATGCGCGCCGCCTGATCCTCGGTCTGGGCGGTGAGCTGGGCGATCCGCGCCACCTGTGCGGCATTCTCGGCCCGCACATCCCCGAGGGTCGCGGTGAGATTGCCCACTTCGTCGCGCAATTCGCCGGTACGCTGCCGCTCCAACCCAAGCGCGTCGGCCAGATCGGAGACCTGCATGGACAGGTTGTCCAGCTCGGTCGCCTGCCCGGAAATCTGCTCGCGCAGCACGTATTGCACCACCATGAAAATGGTCAGCACGAACATGAGAACCAGCAAAAGCGCGGTCATCGCATCCACGAAACCGGGCCAGATCGACCCGTTCACGTTGCGAACGGAACGACGCGCAAGGGCCATTAACCCTGCCCCCCAAGGCTCCGGATGGCACGGGTCAGGGCCTGAATGTCACCCCGCAGTTCCGCCATGCTTTCCTGGCGTCCGGCCGACATTTCCTCCAGCACCCGCAGCATCTGCACGTCGATGGACCGCAGGCGCATGCGCATTTCCGCCTCGCCATGCGGATCGTCACCGCCGCCTTCCCGCTGGGCGAGGATGGCGGTCAGACGTTCCTGCGCCTCGGCAACGCGGGCAAGGTTCATGCCGCTTTCTGTATCGGTGCTGAGTTTCGATGTCAGGCGCTCGACCCCGTCGACAAGCTGCCACAGGCGCGCGTCCGAGGTCGCCCGCCCTTCTTCCGCCGCCGATATGGTCTGGCGCAGGGCGTCGATCTGTTCGGCCATGTGCAGAAGGTAAGCGGTGGTTCCCGCCTCGCCCGACACCTCGTCCCCCGGGCCGTAGCCCAGTTTCGTGATCGAGGACATCCATTCCTCAAGCTCGCGGTAGAACCGGTTCTGTCCATGGCTTGCAAAAAGCTCCAACAGCCCGACGACGAGCGACCCGGCCAGACCGAGAAGCGAGGATGAAAAGGCCGTGCCCATGCCGCCCAACTGCGCTTCAAGCCCGGTCATGAGCCGATCGAAGACCACGACGCCTTCTTCGCCCTCCGACGGGGCGAGCGAACGGATGGTTTCGACCACCGCGGGCACGGTCGTGGCAAGACCGAAGAACGTGCCCAACAGTCCGAGAAAGATCAAAAGGTTGGTGATATAGCGCGTGATGTCACGCTCTTCGTCGATCCGGGTCGCGACCGAGTCGAGGATCGAGCGCGCCGAGGAAGACCCGATCTGCACCCGCGCACCCCGTTCGCGCATCAACCCGGCCAGCGGGGCCAAAAGCCGGGGCGCGCTTCGGTTGTCAGGCACGCCGCCGGTGAAGCGTTTGATCCAGCCCACCGAATTGGCGATCTGGATCACCTGCCAGAAACAGGCAACGAGGCCGATCAGGAAGACGAAAAGGATGAAACCGTTGAGATACAGGTTGGCCAGGAAGACCGGCAATACCTTTGGCAGCGCAAAAAACACGCCAACCCCGACCAGCCCGAGAACGATGAACATCGTCAGGAGTTGGCGAAACGGGCGTGTAAACTTCGGCTCGGCCCCGTGATCCGGCTGCTCCATACGGAGGGCTCCTTCCGGATGTCGTTTGTTTGTGGCGAGGATAGGGAACTCCTTGGCTGATGCCAAGGCGGGATTAACCGGCGATCCGCCGCACTTCGGCGGCAAGCCATGTCAATTCCGCATCCTCGATGCCCAGATCGGCAAGATGCTGGGCGGTGTTCAAAAGATACTCGTCATTCGGCCCGCGTCCACCGACCGCTTTGGCGATGATGTCCGCCTGTTCGGCAAGGTCGAGATGGCAATATTGCACATGATCCGGGTCGATCACGTAACACAGCGCCTCGACCGTGCGCCCATCGGCAAGGTCCAGTGGCAGCACCCGTTCGAGATAGGCCGACGAGACAAGCTCACGCTCGCGCAGCGCCGCCAACGTGGGCTCATGATGGTCCGGGTCAACGCGAAAGGCCAAGCCGTGGCATTCGGCCCCCTCCCAGGCATCGAGCGCGAGCACCAATCCCGGCACCTCGACCGTGCCGCGATGGTGGATCGAGCGCATGCAAAACGACCGGTGATACCCGGCCAGCGTGGCCACCGCCGTTTCGACATGTGGAAAGCCCGGATTCCATAGAAGCGAGCCATATCCAAAGACCCACATCTCGTCACTCGTCATCCGCTTTCCCTCTTCCCCCGGTCTCGCTAGAAGGGATGAAGCTAACAGAGAGGCCGAGATGCACAAGGCTCCCCGGATCATCATTCTGACCATGGTTTTGCTTGCTGTCGGCTGGGGTGGCTTCTGGCTGATCGCGTCGCGCACGACCGAGCGTGTTCTGACCGGGTGGCTCGAAGACCGGCAGGCCGAAGGCTGGAGCGTGTCCTATGCCGGGCTGGACACCTCGGGGTTTCCCAACCGGCTGGACACGACCATCACCGAGCTGAGCCTTACCGACCCGGACACCGGGATCAGATGGTCCGCCCCGGTGTTTCAGAACCTCTCGCTGGTCTATCGCCCCACCCATGTGATCGCGGTGCTGCCGGGGCGGCAAACCTTTGCCACCTCGGCGGTTACGCACCATGTGGAAAGCGACCGGTTTCGCGCCTCGGTCGTGTTCGCCCCCGCGTTGGAATTGCCGATCCAGCGGAGCACGATCGAGCTTCGCGATGGCGTGATCAATTCGCAGGCCGGGGATCGGACGAGCACCTTGGGTGTGTCCGACGCCGTCCTGTCGATGCGCGAAACACCCGGGGCCACCGGCCATGTCTACGATCTGTCTCTGCGCGCCAGCGGGGTGCGCCCGGACGCGGCCCTAATGCAGCGGCTCAGCCGGTCCGGCGCGTTTCAGGACACGCTCGACCAGATCGAGGTGCAAGCCACCATCCGCTTCGATGCGCCATGGGATCGCTACGCGCTTGAGCGTGCCCGCCCCCAGCCGCGTGAAATCGCGCTTGATCAGGTGACCGCGCAATGGGGCAAGCTAAGCCTCGCGGCCAGCGGAACGCTGACCGTGAACGCGGAAGGGCAGCTTCAGGGCGCGCTTCAGATCAAGGCCGAGCAGTGGCGCGACATGATCACGGTCGCGCGGGCCAGCGGGGCCTTGCCCCAATCGCTGGTCGGCCCGGTGACGCGGGCGGGCGAGATTTTGGCACGTGCATCGGGCGACCCGACCACCTTTGACACGACGCTTGAATATGACCGTGGGCGGGCGTTTCTCGGACCCATCCCGATTGGCAAGGCGCCGGTGATCCGGCTTCCCTGACCGGGACGCCACGGGCTAGATCGGCCCGGCCAACCGCTCTTCCGACAAAAGCACGTTTGCCTCGACCTCGCCCACCCCCGGAAGCGTCATGATCCGGCGACGCAAGATCCGCTCGAAATCCGACAGATCGCGCGCCACGATGCGAAGCCGGTAATCGTAAAGACCCAGCACGTGATGCACGAGCTGCACCTCCGGGATCGCGGTCACCGCGCGTTCGAAATCCTCGAGACTGACCCGCCCCTTGGTGGCCAGCTTCACGCCGAGAAACACGGTGACGCCGAACCCCAGCGCCTCCCGGTCGATGTCGATCCGCCGCCCGGCAAGCACCCCGGTTTCCTTCAGCCGCTTGATCCGCCGCCATGCAGCAGGCTGGCTTAACCCGAAACGCCGCCCGAGCGCCCCTGCAGAAAGGGTCGCATCTTCGGCAAGCGCGCGCAGGAAGGCGCGGTCGGTGTCGTCCAGATCGCTCACAGCGGTAACGCCTCGCTCTCCATGATCGTGGCCACCTGCATCAGCGCCTCGATCTCGGCGATATGCGGCAAGGGCAGGATGCGGGTTCGGTAGATCTCTTGGTAATGCGCCATGTCGCGGGCGATGACGTGCAACCGCACGTCGACCTTGCCGAGAAAGGTCTGGATCTGCGTGACCTCGGGCACCTCGCGCGCCGCCGCGATGAAGGCGTCAAAGGCGCGGGGGTCGGTTTTCTCCAACGTGAAGCGCAACGACACCTCGACTCCGAAGCCCAAGCTGGACCAGTCGACCACCGCGTGCTGGCCCTTGATGATGCCTTCGCGCGTCAACCGCTCGATCCGGCGCGAGGCGGTCGCCGGTGTCACACCCGCCACCTCGGCCAAGGTGCCCATCGGCAGATTCGGCTCGGCCAGAAGGCGGCGCAGCAATCGTCGGTCGGTATCGTCAACGCGCATGGTTATCTCGCTATAGTCCAAAATAGAGAATGTTAATCATGATTTAACAGTCAAATAAGCACACTTTGCAAACCCATTCATCGGGTTTTGCCTAGTATGCCATTGGAATGAAATGAAAGGGAGCATGCCATGAGCCTGCGCGTCTACTACGATCGCGATTGCGACGTGAACATCATCAAGGAAAAGAAGGTTGCCATCCTCGGCTACGGCTCGCAGGGCCATGCCCACGCGCTGAACCTGCGCGACTCGGGTGCCAAGAATGTCGTCGTGGCGCTGCGCGAAGGCTCGGCCTCGGCCAAGAAGGCCGAAGGCGAAGGGCTCAAGGTCATGGGTATCGCTGAAGCGGCGGCGTGGTGCGACGTGATCATGTTCACCATGCCTGATGAGCTTCAGGCGGAAACCTACAAGAAATACGTGCATGACAACCTCAAGGAAGGCTCTGCCATTGCCTTTGCCCACGGGCTTAACGTTCACTTCGGCTTGATCGAGCCAAAACCCGGCGTCGACGTGATCATGATGGCCCCCAAGGGCCCCGGCCACACCGTGCGCGGCGAATACACCAAGGGCGGCGGCGTGCCCTGTCTCGTGGCCGTTCACAACGACGCCACCGGCAAGGCGCTTGAAGTCGGCCTGTCCTACTGCTCGGCCATCGGCGGCGGGCGTTCGGGCATCATCGAGACCAACTTCCGCGAAGAGTGCGAAACCGACCTTTTCGGCGAACAGGCCGTGCTGTGCGGCGGACTTGTCGAGCTGATCCGCATGGGGTTCGAGACCCTGACCGAAGCGGGCTATGCCCCCGAGATGGCTTATTTCGAGTGTCTGCACGAGGTGAAGCTGATCGTGGACCTGATCTACGAAGGCGGCATCGCCAACATGAACTACTCGATCTCCAACACCGCCGAATACGGGGAATACGTCTCGGGGCCGCGCGTGCTTCCCTATGACGTCACCAAGAAGGCGATGAAAGACATCCTGACCGACATCCAGAGTGGTAAATTCGTGCGCGACTTCATGCAGGAAAATGCCGTTGGACAGCCGTTCTTCAAAGCCACCCGTCGCCTCAACGACGAGCACCAGATCGAGGAAACCGGGGCCAAGCTGCGCGGCATGATGCCGTGGATTTCGGCGGGCAAGATGGTCGACAAGGAAAAGAACTGAGGGTTTGAACCGGGGCACAGGCCAAACCGGCCGCCCCACCTTCATCGCTTGACCCCGGCTCTGCGCCGGGGTCATTTCATTTCGGCACGTGGGAGGCCCGATGGACCGTCAGATCAACGCGAAAAGCTGGATCATGCTTCTGACCCTCGGCCTTGTCTGGGGCTCCACCTTCCTGGTGATCGAAATCGCCCTGCGCGGCATGACCCCCGCTTGGGTCGCGGCGGCACGCGTGATCTTTGCCGCGCTTTTGATGAGCGTCATCTGGGGCTTTCGCGGCTGGCGGCTGTTTGAAACCCGGGTCAGCCGCCGCGATTGGGTCCGGCTCGTGATCGTCGCGCTCTTGTCTTCGACCATCCCCTTCACGCTACTGTCCTGGGGCCAGCAAAGCGTCACCTCGGCCTATGCCGGCGTCACCATGGCAACGGTGATCTTCATGGTTCTGCCGCTGGCGCATTTCACGGTGCCCGGCGAACGCATGACCCTGCGCGCCTCTTTCGGGTTTCTCATCGGGTTCGCGGGGGTCTTCCTGCTCGTCGGCGGACAGGTGTTCGTCTCGACCGGGGTCGAGGGCGAAACGCTGGGTCGCCTCGCGGTGCTCGGCACAGCCGCCTGCTATGCCGTGGGGTCGGTGATGATGCGCTGGCTGCCCCCGGTCGATCCCATCGGGCTTGCCGCGATACTCATGATCATCGGCGCGGTCGCGATCATCCCGCTTGCCATCGCGCTCGATGGTGCGCCGCCCCTGCCCGATACGACGACCTTTGCCGCCCTCGCGCTGCTTGGCCTGTTGCCAACGGCAGCCGCGAATTTCCTGCGCGTTCTCCTGATCCGCACCTCCGGCCCGAGCTTCATGGGGCTGGTGAATTACATCGTCCCGGTGATCTCGACCTGTCTCGGCGCGCTCATCTTGGGGGAAACCCTGCCCTCGACCCTTTTGATCGCGCTCGTGGTGATCCTCACGGGCATGGCCATCAGCCAATGGGAGGCGCTGACGCGCGTCGCCGCACGCCTGCGCGGGGCACGCTAAGTCGTCGCCTTCTCGACCTCGGCCACGATCCGGGCAACCACGTCGCCCAGAAGCGTTTCATCCTCGCATTCCGCCATCACCCGGATGAGCGGCTCGGTCCCGGATTTTCGGATCAAGAGCCGCCCTTTCCCGTTCAGCTCGCGTTCCGCCCCGGCGATCACATTGCGCACATTTTCCGCGTCCAGCGGCGTCTGGCCCCGGTTGAAACGGACATTTTGCAACAATTGCGGCACGGTCTCGAACACCGTGCAAAGCTCGGACGCGCGTTTGCCGGTCTCAACCATGGCGGCGAGAAATTGCAGACCCGCAAGCAAACCGTCACCGGTCGTGGCGTGATCGGTCATCACGATATGACCCGATTGCTCACCCCCGAGGTTGAAACCGCCCGCACGCATCCGCTCCACGACATAGCGGTCGCCAACCCGCGTGCGCTCAAGCCCAAGCCCCTTGCCGACGAGAAACCGCTCAAGCCCGAGGTTCGACATCACCGTGGCGACAAGGGCACCGCCCCTGAGCCGCCCGGCCTCGGCCCAACGTGCCGCCATCAGCGCCATGATCTGATCGCCGTCCGCCACGCGCCCGGTCTCATCGATGATCATCACCCGGTCAGCATCCCCATCAAGGCAGATACCGATATCCGCGCCATGGGCGACCACCGTTTCCGCCGCCGTGCGCGGCGCAGTCGATCCGCAATCAAGGTTGATGTTCTTGCCGTTCGGTTCGACACCGACCGGGATCACCTCTGCCCCAAGCTCCCAAAGCGCTTCGGGTGCTGCGCGGTAGGCCGCCCCGTTGGCACAGTCGATGACCACCTTCAGCCCGCCGAGACGCACCTGTGGCGGCACCGTCGTCTTGATGAATTCGACATAGCGCTGCCGCCCTTCGTCGATCCGCTTGGCCCGCCCGATGCTCTCGGGTTGCGCCGGCTCTGCCCCGTCGCGGACCAAAGCCTCGATTTCGTCTTCGGCCTCATCCGACAGCTTGAAGCCATCCGGCCCGAACAGCTTGATCCCGTTGTCGTGGTAGGCGTTGTGCGAGGCCGAGATCATGATCCCGAGATCGGCGCGCATCGAATGCGTCAGATGCCCCACCGCAGGCGTCGGCACCGGGCCGAACAACAAGACGTTCATCCCGGTCGAAGTCAGACCGGCGGTCAGCGCGTTTTCCAGCATGTAGCCCGACAGGCGCGTGTCCTTGCCGATCACCACCCGGTGGTCGTTCTTGCGGTCACGCCGAAAATAGCGCCCCGCCGCCGCACCGAGGCGCAGCGCAAGGTCGGCGGTCATCGGATAGGTGTTCGCCAACCCGCGCACCCCGTCCGTGCCGAAAAGCTTGTCATCCATCCTGCTCTCCCTCTCCCAGCGCGGTCCAGAGCGCATAGGCCTGTCGCGTCTCTTTCGTATCGTGCACCCGGACAATATGCATGCCCATAGCCGCCCCGTGCAAGGCGATGGCGAGAGATCCCCCAACCCGGTCCTGTGCCTCCGGCGCATCCCCGATGGTCCCGATGAACCGTTTGCGCGATGCCCCCAGCAGAACCGGCAATCCAAGATCGTGGAATACCGCGAGATGATGCAAGAGCGTGAGGTTATGGTCGAGCGTCTTGCCGAACCCGATGCCCGGGTCGGTGATTATCCGCTCACGACGCAGCCCGCGCGCGCGGGCAAAGTCGATCCGGCTTTGAAGATGGTCCATCACCTCGCCCACCACGTCTTCGTACGACGGGTTGTCCTGCATGTCTTCGGGAAGACCCTTGGCATGCATGATGCACACCGGCACATCGCGCGCCGCGCACAGGGTTGCAAGGTCGGGATCGAACACGAAGGCGGAGACATCATTGACCATGTTCGCCCCGGCGTCGAGCGCGGCTTCGGCCACCCGCGCCTTGCGCGTATCTATCGAGATCGGGGTGGTGATCCCCGCCGCCCGGATCGCTTCGATCACCGGCACGGTGCGCCGGATTTCCTCGTCCACCGGCACCTCCACCGCGCCCGGTCGGGTGCTTTCGCCCCCGATGTCGATGATGTCGCAGTCCCCGGCCATCGCCGTGGCGCGTTCCAGGGCCTGCGGGATATCCGTATGATCGCCCCCGTCCGAAAAACTGTCGGGCGTCACGTTGAGAATGCCCATCACGCGCGGGCGGTCGAGTGTGAGGCCGCAGACCGGCGGGCGTGGCGCAGACAACCGCGCGCGCGCCTCGGCGCTGTCGGCCCCCAACACGCGGTCGAACCACAGCCCGGTCCTGCCCGCAAGCGGCAGGGCACCCGCCGGGCGTGGGCCACGGCCCGGAACCGGTTCAGCCCATCGGCTCACGGTGCCTCACCGACAGCCAGCGCGCGGGCCGGCAGATCGGTTTCGGGCAGCGGGCTATCCACAGCAAGGATTTCATCGGCCTGCATGAGCGCCGCGAACCACGCGGTCAAGGACAGGGGATCCTCCACCTCGGTCTGATCACCATCCACCGCGTCAAGCACGATCTTGTAAGGTGCCCAGACACAGATCTGCCCGTGCTTCATTGCCCAGTCGAGTTCCGTGCGCGTGCCAACCACGACACAGCGGCGATCCCGCGCCGCCAGAACCCATGCGTTCATTTCGATCGCCAGAAGCGCGATACGCCGGTCCGGAAGCGCCCGCCCGGTCACCGGACCGCCCCCGTCCGACGCGCCGACACAAAGGATCGCCGGGGCATCGCCCGCCTCAAGCTGATCCAAGAGACGGATCAGCTCGGGCGCATGCACCGCGCGGTTCGACAGGTGCACGACGACCGGATGGGGAATGTCATCATCCGACAGCGGCACCGGGGCTGCCTGCCCCGGCCTGCGCACGATCTCGACCCCGAGGGCCCCGGGACCACGGTCCAGCTTCTCGATCCGCACGAAGACGCGCAATGCCTGATCTTCGGTGAGAATCCGGTCCGCCACCCGCTCGGCCAATGTCTCCAGAAGGTTGAGCCGCTCGGCCCCAAGCTCATGGGCGATGGCCTCGGATATCGTGTCGTAGGACAGGATCTTGTCCACGTCGTCCTCAAGCGGCGCTTTCGGCGGCGTCACTTCGACCACGACATTGAAGCGCAGGCGCTGAGTGGTCCCGCGCTCTTGTTGAAACGCGCCGATATCGGCCTCGACCACATGATCGCGCAGCGCGATCCGGTCGGGCGGGGCCAAGGGTTGGCCATCGGCCTCGGCCCGCGCTTCGGGGGGCTCGAAAGCCAGGTGGGATTCAGATGACATGGGCATTCTCCTTGGCGGCGGACACTGCCCCAGAGGTCCCGAAATGGAAAGCCGAATTTACCGGTAAAACCGGTGCACGCCGATCTGCGCGGTCTGCGACAGGCGCCCCGCCCAGCGCGGATTCACGCCCGTTGTGTGATAGAAGGTCGCCCCACTGGTCAGCGTGCGCGGCGCACCGTCCAACATGACCCGCGCGACCTTGCCAACACGTGCATGCGCGCGTTTCTCGGTCACATGTTCCGGGCGGCCATCGCAGTTGAACGAGAACTGGCACTGGTGCTTGCGCCCGGTGCCTTCCGAGATCACGCCACAAACGGTATCGGGAAATCGCGGGCTGTCGACCCGGTTCAAGATCACCTCGGCCACCGCGAACTGCCCATGATGCGTCTCGCCCCGTGCCTCGAAATAAAGCGCCTCGGTCAGGCATTGCCATTCGGGGCCGCCCCCCGTCACCACGGGTTGCTTTGAAAGCCAGACTTCGTCGGGCACGGTGGGCTGTGTTTTGGGTTTGCGCGACGGAAACAACGACCGTTTCGGCGCGTATTCGGTGATCTTTTCAAGATGGCCGGGGGCCAGCGCCTTGATGCTGGCGCGTTCGGTTCCGACCAGATTTGCCAGAACCCGTGTGGGATCGACCGGTCCATCTGCCCGCACGGGCAAGGCTGCGGCGAGCGTCGCGATCATGGAAAAACAAACTGTCCGAAGCAAAACCAGTCCCCCGGTTGGTCAAGCATCGCGGAGGTATCCCCGCTCAGGTCGGACAGAGTCATAGGCCAAAAACCGCTTTTGGTAAAGCGTCGGGCCGGTCCCGGGTCGCTCTGCCCCAGGCGGGGCGATCCGCGCACCGGGGCCCGGGCGGCGGGATGTGCCGAAATCTGTCGTTATATCAACGGATCACGCGCGACCCGGTCACACCCCGGTCGCCGATCGCAAGATGCGCGGCGGCCAAGCGGGCCACCGGCACGCGGAAGGGTGAGCAGGACACATAGTGGAACCCGGCCTTGCGACAAAACGCGATGGATTCGGGATTGCCGCCATGTTCGCCGCAAATCGAAAGGACCGCATCGGGATTGGCCGCGCGCCCCCGCTCGGCCCCGATTTCAAGCAATTCGCCCACGCCCTCGGTGTCGAGCATGTGGAACGGGTCTTCGGGATAGACCCCAAGGCTCACGTATTGCCCCATGAACCGACCCGCATCGTCGCGCGACAGACCATAGGTCATCTGCGTCAAGTCGTTGGTGCCAAAGCTGAGAAAGGCGGCGTGCTGTGCGATCTCACCGGCGCGCAGGGCCGCGCGCGGGGTTTCGACCATGACGCCAAGACGGTAATCAAAGCTCTCGCCACGTTCCATGCGCACCTGTGCGGCCACGGCATCGACCCGCGCCTTGACGATCTCAACCTCGCGCTTGGCCGAGACCAGCGGGATCATGATCTCTGGCACGATCGGGGCCCCGACCTCGGACGCATCCAGCGTCGCCTCGAAGATGGCGCGCGCCTGCATGTCGTAAATCTCCGGCACTGTCACCCCAAGCCGCACGCCACGCATTCCCAGCATCGGGTTGAATTCGGTAAGCGCCTCGACCCGGCGGATCACGTGCGACACCGGCAGGTCGAGCGCATCGGCCAATTCCACCATGCCTTCACGGGCATGCGGCAAGAATTCGTGCAGCGGCGGGTCAAACAGCCGGATGGTCACCGGCAATCCCCCCATGATCTTGAACAGCTCCGCGAAATCGGCGCGCTGCATCGGCTCGATCCGATCAAGCGCGGCGCGCCGGTCGTCGGGCGTGTCGGCAAAGATCATCTCGCGCATCGCAAGCAGGCGTTCTTGTTCGAAAAACATGTGTTCGGTGCGGCACAGCCCGATGCCTTCGGCGGCGAACATCCGCGCCTTTTTCGCATCCGCCGGGGTGTCGGCATTGGCGCGCACCCCGATGTCGCGCGCGTTGTCGGCCCAGGCCAAAAGGGTCTGGAACGCGTCGCCAAGGTCCGGCTCAAGCATCTGCACCGTGCCCGCCAACGCCTCACCTTTGGAGCCGTCGATGGTGATGACCGCGCCTTCCTTGAACTTGCGCCCATCTTCGGTGCGCAAGGTCTTTGTTTTGCGATCCAGCGTCACGGACGACGCCCCGACGACGCAAGGTAGCCCGAGGCCGCGCGCGATCACGGCGGCGTGGCTGGTGATCCCGCCGCGTTCGGTCAACACGGCCTTGGCCGCGTGCATGCCGCGAATATCCTCGGGCGTGGTTTCCCGGCGCACGAGGATGCAGTCTTCGCCCTGCGCCGCCATCGCCTGTGCGGCGCGCGAGGTGAAGACGATCTTGCCGCTGGCCGCCCCCGGGCTGGCCGCGATGCCCTGCGCGATGGTGTCGCGCGGGCCCTCGGGGTCGACCTGGCTGTGCAGAAGCTCGGCCAAGGACCGTGGCGGCACCCGCATCACCGCCTCTTCTTCCGAGATGATCGCATCCTGCGCCAAGGCGACGGCGATATTGAGATTGGCGCGCGGGCTGCGCTGCACCCGGACGGCGTCAAGGATGTGAAGGCACTCGTTCTCGATGGTGAATTCGATCTGCATCTCTTCGCGCAGACGGTTTCGGCACAATTCGCCGTATCGCAAAAGGTCTTCGAAGGCTTGGGGAAGAACCTCTTCGATCGAACGTCCACGCGCGTCTTTCTTGAGATACATGACCT
>JAABTN010000041.1 GCA_011389895.1 Maritimibacter sp.
CGCAGATCGTTCTCCCAAAAGAACTTCGCATCCGAAAGGCGCGCGGCCAGAACCTTCTGGTTGCCGGCCAAGATGGTCGCCCCGCCATCGGCGGTGTCGCGGTTCGCCACGGTGACGAATTTCTCGATCCGCCCGGTCTTGGGGTTCTTCACCGAGAAGAATTTCTGATGTTCCTTCATCGAGGTTTGAAGCACCTCGGGCGGCAGGTCGATGAAATCGGCCCCGATGTCGCCCATCAGCACAACGGGCCATTCGACCAGCCCGGCCACCTCGGCCAGAAGCCCCTTGTCCTCGACCACCTCGAACCCATTGGCAAAGGCCGCCTGCGTCGCGTCGTGCCAGATCGTCTCGGCCCGCACCGCCGGGTCCAGCACCACATGGGCCTTTTTCAGCTTCGCCTCGTAATCCTCGAAAGACGTGACCCGGATCGGCCCGGGCGACACGAAGCGGTGACCCCGCGTGCTGTCGCCCGCCGTGATCCCGTCGATCTCAAGCGGCACGATCTCGGCCCCCTCGTCCGTGGTCAGGATGCACAGGATCGAATGCAGCGGACGCACCCAGCGCAAGCTGCCATCGCCCCAGCGCATCGACTTGGGCCACGGGAAGTTGCGAACCGTATGATCGAGAACCTCGCCCACGATCTCGGCGGCGGGGCGGCCCGGCTTTTCGATCACCGCGAAATAGACCTGGCCTTTCTTTTCGTCCCGGATCTCAAGAGCGTCGCGCGCCACGCCCGCGCCGCGCAAGAAGCCCTCGATCGCCTTCTCCGGCGCGTCAACACGGGGCCCCTTGCGTTCTTCGCGGGTGTCCGGCGACATCGCGGGGATGTCTTCCAGCGCAAGACACAGGCGGCGCGGCGTGGCCAGCGCATGCGCCCCGCCATAGGTCAACCCGGCCTCGACCAGACCGTTGGTCACGAGCTTTTTCAGGTCATCCGAGGCCTTGGCCTGCATCCGGGCGGGGATCTCTTCGGAGAAGAGCTCAATCAATAAATTCATCGCCGTCTTCCTGGTATTTCTCGTTCAACTGGTGCCAGGCGTAGCCCGCACCATCCGGCATGACCGCGATCACCCGATCGACCCCGTCATGGATGTTCTTCTCCCCAAGGAACGCAAGCGCGCGCCCATCCTCCAGCGCTGCGCCGATGGCGGCGGCGTCAAAGCACCCGAACCATGCCGGGGCGACGAGCGGCGTTGCGTCGAGATAGGGCTCATAGGTTTCCGACAGGGCCACGTCGGACATTTCGCTGGTGAAACAGGCGCGAAACCGGATCGGGCTCGACGTGCCGTCGATCGCTTCCAGATCGCTCAGCGCCAATGCCTCGGCCTCGCCCGTGGCGAGGTTGTGGACGGTAAGCGCGACCGTCGCCGGATCAAGCCGTTCGTAGTAGGCATAGACCTGCGTGTAATACAGCCCGCCGCCGAACAGCACGGTGCTGATGATGATGATCAACGCAACCATTTTCCCGCTCATGCCGACACCCGCGCCCCGCCTGCCTCGGTCTGCACGAATGCATCCGCGCAGAGTTTGGCCAGCGTGCGCACCCGGCCGATATAAGCCTGCCGCTCGGTGACCGAGATCACGCCGCGCGCATCCAGCAGGTTGAAGATATGGCTGGCCTTGATGCACTGGTCATAGGCCGGGTGGGCCATGACGATGTGCCGGCCCGTCTTGGGGTCCAGCGCAGGGTGATCGAGGATGGATTGGCATTCCGCCTCGGCATCCTCGAAGTGGCGCAACAGGCGTTCGGTGTCGGCGGTGTCGAAGTTGTGGCGGGAATATTCCTCTTCGGTCTGCCGGAACACGTCACCGTAGCGAAGCGCGATTGGCGCCTGCGGGTCGTTGAAGGGCATGTCCATCACGTGGTCGATTCCCAGCACATACATCGCCAGACGCTCCAGCCCATAGGTCAGCTCACCCGACACCGGGCGGCAATCGTGCCCGCCGACCTGTTGGAAATAGGTGAACTGGCTCACCTCCATCCCGTCACACCAGACTTCCCACCCAAGGCCCCATGCGCCCAGCGTCGGGCTTTCCCAGTCATCTTCGACAAAGCGGATATCATGAAGCTCCATGTCGATCCCGATGGCTTCGAGCGATCCGAGATAGAGCTCTTGCAGATCGGGGGGGCTGGGTTTGATCAGCACCTGGAACTGGTAATAATGCTGCAAACGGTTCGGGTTCTCGCCGTAGCGCCCATCCGTGGGGCGGCGCGAGGGTTGGACATAGGCCGCCGCCCATGCGTTCGACCCCAAAGCCCGCAGGGTGGTGGCCGGGTGGAACGTGCCCGCCCCGACCTCCATGTCGTAGGGCTGCAACACGGCACAGCCCTTGGACGCCCAATAGGTTTGAAGGCGCAGGATGATGTCCTGAAAGGACGTCGGCTGGGTCGGTTTCGCTTCGGCCATGATCTTCCCTCGGCAATGACTGCGCCTCAATAGGCCCCATCCCCAAGGGGGTCAATGAAACCCGTTGCGTATTGACGTCACCTGCGGGCTGGTGTGTTACTTGCCTTCAACGGTGGAAACGGACGCCCGGTCGGGCAATGGGGAAATATGACGCGCATTTTTTCTGCGATGACATTTATTTTGAGCATTTTCTGGGGCATGACCGCGATGGCGCAGGACGCCTTCTGGATTCAGCTTGAGGCCAACGCGACACTGGCACAGGGCGAAACGGTGACGCGCGACTACGACGCCCGTCTCGATGATGTGAACGGGTTCCGGCTTGGTGCATCGGGCTGGTATGCCACCGTTCTGGGGCCGTTCACGGAAGACGAGGCGACCGCGCGTTTGACCAGCCTTCTGGCCCTTGGCACCATCCCGCGCGACGCATACGTCAGCGACGGGGCCGCCTATGCCCAACAGTTCTGGCCGGTCGGGGCCAATACGCTCGCCACGCGTGACGCGGAAGGCCCGCAAACGGACGGGGACGCGGGGACCGAGGATGACACCCAAACGTCCGTCATCGCCGAGCCCGAACCGGAGCCCGAGCCCGAGGAAACCCGGGGCGAAGCGCTGGCATCCGAACGCACGCTGGACCGGGAACAGCGCGAGGCGCTTCAAATCGCGCTGCAATTCGACGGCTACTACACCGCCGCCATCGACGGCGCGATAGGCCCCGGCACCCGCAACGCCATGGCCCAATGGCAGACCGCGAAGGGATACGAGGCGACCGGTGTGCTCACCACCCGCCAGCGCGCAGAGCTTCTGGGCGACTACGAGGCAGTGTTCGACAGCCTCGGCCTTGCCTCGATCACCGATGCCGGGATCGAGATCATCATTCCCACCGCCATGGTCAGCTTCGACCATTACGAGGCCCCCTTTGCCCATTACGAGGGCGACGAAGGCGTGCGTGTCGTGCTGATTTCGCAATCCGGCGGGCAATCCACGCTCTACGGCCTTTATGACATCCTGCAATCGCTCGAAGTTGTGCCGCCCGAGGGCGAGCGCCAGCGCCTCGAAAGCGATTTCACCATCGAGGGCGCGAACAGCCAGATCACCTCCTACACCCACGCCGCCATCGTGGATGGCGCGGTCAAGGGCTACATGCTGATCTGGCCGGTCGGCGACGAAAAGCGGCGCAACATCGCGCTCGACGCCATGAAGGACAGCTTCACCTCGGTCGGCGGGGTCGTGCTTGACGACAACGCCGGTCTCGATGAGGCGATGCAATCGGTCGATCTGGTCTCCGGTCTGGAAATACGTCGCGCTGACCGGGCGCGGACCGGGTTCTACGTGGGCGGCGAAGGGGCGGTCCTGACCACGGCGGACGCGGTGGCGGGCTGTGGCCAGATTTCGCTGGACGAGAGCTATCCGGCACAGGTCGTCGCCACGGACAGCGCGCTTGGCCTCGCGCTCTTGCAACCTGAGCAAACCCTGGCCCCGCTTGCCGTGGCCACGCTGTCCACCGACGAGCCGCGTATTCAGTCTGATCTGGCCGTGGCGGGCTTTTCCTTCGGGGGTCGCCTGTCCTCGGCCACGCTGACCTATGGCAAGCTTGCCGATATCAAGGGGCTCGATGGTGAAGACACCATGTTCCGTCTTGATCTCGCCGCGCAGGACGGGGACGCGGGCGGACCGCTGATCAACGCGAACGGCGCGGTGCTTGGCATGCTTCAATCCGATGCGACCAATGCAAACCGGCAGTTCCCGGACGAAGTATCCTTTGCGGCAAAAGCCAGCGCCCTTGCGGAGTTCCTGACCACCAATGGCATTGAGGCGCGCACGGGCGGGGACAGCATGTCGACGCTCACGCCCCACGCGCTTGCGACCCAAGCCGCCGATATGTCGGTGCTGGTCAGCTGCTGGGAATAAGCGCGCGGGGTCTGTCTACCCGGTCTGTGCCGCGTTCAGGGCCGCATCGAGTGCCGCCCAAAGCGGCTCCAACGGTTCGGTCCCCACAGACAGGCGCACGAACCCATCCGCCACGTCATCGCCCCACCGCGCGCGGCGTTCGGCGGTGGAATGGGTGCCGCCAAAGGACGTGGTGGGTGACAGCGCCTTGCAATCATTGATAAACGCCTCGGCCCGCGCGCGGTCGGCGAGCGTGAGACCGATGACGAAACCGGGCCGGGTCATCTGCGCCGTGGCGATGGCATGGGACGGATCATCGTGCAGCCCCGGATAGCGCACCGCCTGCACCGCAGGGTGGGCCAACAGCCGTTCGGCAATCACCCCGGCCGTGTCGCACATCCGCGCAAAGCGCAGCTCGAGCGTGCCCAGAGACCGGTGCAAAAGCCACGCCTCGAAGGGTCCGGGAATGGCCCCACCCTGCGTGCGCCACGCCCGCACATCGGCCATGAAATTCGCATCATGGCTCGCCACATGCCCCATGAGCACATCGGAATGCCCCCCCGGCGCCTTGGTGTCGGACGCCACGACCACGTCAGCGCCCAAGTCCAAGGGGCGCTGGCCAAACGGCGTCATCGTGGTGTTGTCGACCACGCTCATCGCCCCGGCGGCCCGGATTGCCCGGCAACTCTCGACAAGATCAATCACATCCAGCCCCGGATTGGACGGGCTTTCGAGAAACACCATCCGCGCGCCGTCGAAACCGCCCTCGGCCATCGCCACGGTGGGCCGGGTTTCGAACACCACGCCGAACTTGGCCAGAAACCGGTCGGCCAGAAGCCGGGGCGTGTAATAACCATCGCTTGGCAAGATCACCCGGTCGCCTGCCTTCAACCCCGCCATGAACACCGCCGCTATCGCCGCCATGCCCGAGGGAAAGGCGAGGCTGGGGGCATCCTCAAGCAGCGACAGGGCCTGCTCCAGCGCATCCCATGTCGGGTTCTCCATCCGGCCATAGGCGGCAACCCCGGTCTCCGGATCGCCCGGAAGGTTGAACATGGACGCCATGACGATGGGCGGGGCGAGCGGCGCGCCCTTTGCCAGATCGGCCGTGTGCAAATGTTGCAGCTTCGCTGCCGTTTCGTCGTCTGTCATCATCCTCTCCAGAACCGGACGGTGAAGAGCACGTAGACCGACAAAAGCTCAAGCCGTCCAACGAGCATCCCTGCCGTCAACATCCATTTCGCCGCATCGTTCAGCGACGAGAAATTCCCCGCCGGTCCGATGGTATCGCCCAGGCCGGGGCCGATATTCGCAATCGCCGTGGCCGCGCCCGACAGCGATGTCACGATGTCGAGCCCCGTAAGGCTCAGGGCCACCGCGAGCAGGCCAAGCGACACCACGAACATCACGAAAAACGCCATGACCGAGGACAGGACCGCCTCGGAAATCGGTCGCCCGGAAAACCGGGGGGTGAACACGCCATGTGGCGAAAAGATCTGTTGGATCCTGGTTTTGATCGCGGCGATCAGGATCTGGTAGCGAAAGATTTTCACCGAGCAGGCCGTGGACCCCGCGCATCCCCCGATCAAGCCGAGAAAGAAAAAGGCGACCACCGGGAAGGTGCCCCAAAGCTGGTAATCGGTGCTGGCATACCCCGTGCCCGACATGATCGAGGTGACATTGAAGATCCCCTCGCGAAACCCGTGTTCGATGTTGTCGCCGTTGGCCACCAGCCGGTAGAGCGTCATGATCACCGTGACCGCGAGAACGACCGCCAGATAGGCCCTGATCTGCGTGTCGCGAAACAACGGCTGTGCGGTCCCGGCCACGAGCTGGATGAAACGCACGAAGGGCAGCGACGCGAGAAGCATGAAGATCACCGCAACGTATTCCGGGGCCCCTTGGTAGAACCCGAAGCTTGCGTCACGGGTCGAGAAACCGCCCGTCGACATGGTGGTCAGCGCATGGTTGATCGCATCGAAGGGCGGCATGCCCACGATGATATAGGCGATCGCGTTCAAAGCGGTCAGGCCAAGGTAAATCCAGATGATCTGCCCGGCAATCTCGGCAGCACGCGGCAGCACCTTGCCCATGGTGTCAAAGGCTTCGAACCGGAAAATCTGCATCCCGCCGACGCGCAACTCGGGCAGGAACACCATCGCGACAACGATGATCCCGATCCCACCGAACCACTGCAACATCGAACGCCAGACCAAGAGCCCCTCGGGCATCGCATCCAGCCCCGAGAACACCGTGGAGCCGGTCGTGGTCATTCCCGACATCGCCTCGAAGATCGCGTCCACCGGGCGGGCCTGAATCTCCCCGAAGAAAAAAGGAAGTGCGCCAAAGGCGGGCAGCGCCACCCAGACCAGCGTGGTGAGCAGGAAGGTCTGCTGGGTCGTCAGCCCGTCTCCAACCCCGTTTGCCGTGGCGATCGCCATGGCCGACCCGATCACGATGGTGATCACCGCCGATTGCAGGAAAACGGTCCAGTCCGGGTGATCGAAAAACAGGTCCACCACCATGGGAACAAGCATCGCGGCCCCGAGAAAGGCGACGAGCAAACCAATCACATGGACAACGGGGCGCATGTCATACATGAGGCAGAGCGTTGGCCCCGGTTCTTCCCGGTGTCAAGCTGACATCACCCCGCGTCCGCGACGAAAGACCGGTGCCCGCGCGACTGTTTGCTTGACAGATCACCACCCACCTTGCGACGCTAAACCCCGGGACAGGGAGGATTTTTGCCTGCGCATCGGGGCGTGCGGGCCGGAGGAGTTTGTCCATGCGTAACATCCGATATCTGCCCTACCTGCTCTGTCTCCTTGCCATTCCAGCCGGTCTCGTGCTTGCCGCTGGAAAGCCGTTCTGGGGCGGAATCGTTGCCGCCCTTGGTCTGGTCGGTGCGCTCATCGGCACCTATGACCTGATCCAGACGAAGCGCGCGGTGTTGAAAAACTACCCCGTGCTTGCGCGCATGCGGTTCATTCTTGAATCGATCCGGCCCGAGATTCGGCAATATTTTCTCGAAAGCGACCATGAAGAAGTGCCCTATTCGCGCGAACAGCGCGCACTGGTCTATCGCCGTTCAAAGGGGCTCGAAGGGCTGCGCCCCTTCGGCTCGCTGCGCGATCAGCAAAGCGTGGGGCACGAGTGGATCAACCATTCGATGCAACCCGGGCACCCGGACCCGGCGAGCTTTCGGGTGACATTTGGCGAAGACACCTGCGAAAAACCCTATTCCGCCTCGGTCCTCAATATCTCCGGCATGTCCTTTGGCGCGCTGTCGCCCAACGCCATCGAGGCGCTGAACAAGGGCGCGGCGCAGGGTGGCTTTGCCCATACCACGGGCGAAGGGTCGATCTCGCGCTATCACCGGCATGGCGGTGATCTAATCTGGCAGATCGGCTCGGGCTATTTCGGGGCACGCGATGCATCCGGGCGCTTCGACCCTGACAGTTTCGCCGAACGCGCGACCGACGATCAGGTCAAGATGATCGAGATAAAGCTGTCACAGGGGGCCAAGCCGGGCCATGGCGGCATTCTTCCCGGTGTGAAAGTAACCGAGGCCATCGCCGAAGCACGCGGTGTGCCGCTTGGCGAAGATTGTCTCAGCCCCGCCTCTCATTCCGCCTTCGCCACGCCGATCGAGATGCTGCATTTCGTGTCGCGCCTGCGCGAATTGTCGGGCGGCAAGCCGGTGGGCATGAAGCTGTGCGTCGGTCACCCTTGGGAGGTGTTTGCGATCTGCAAGGCGATGATCGAAACCGGCATCACCCCGGATTTCGTCACCGTGGACGGGGCCGAGGGTGGCACCGGCGCAGCACCGGCGGAGTTCGCCGATCACATCGGTGCACCCCTGCGCGAAGGGCTGATGCTGGTGCACAACGTGTTGACCGGGCTGGGCCTTCGCGACCGGGTGCGCATCATCGCCTCGGCCAAGATCATCTCGGCCTTCGACATGGCCCGGGTCTTCGCGCTCGGGGCCGACACCTGCAACATCGGGCGCGGGTTCATGTTTTCGCTCGGCTGCATTCAGGCACAGGCCTGTCACACCGGCCATTGCCCGACCGGCGTCACATCACAAGATCCGGGGCGCTACAAGGCGCTGCATATCGAGGACAAGGCAAAGCGTGTCGCGGCGTTCCACGCAAATACCCTGCACGCGCTATCAGAGACCATCGGGGCCGCCGGGCAAAGCCACCCCTCGGGCCTCGCCCCCGATCACCTGATGATCCGAATCAACTCGCGCGAAGTGCGCTCGGCCCGGTCGCAATACGATTGGATCGCGCCCGGGGAGCTTTTGGAACATGACGTGGCGCACCCGGCCTTTGCCAAATTCTGGACCATGGCGCGCGCCGACAGCTTTGCCGCCGCACGGTAGCGCGCTCAGGCCGCGATAGGCAGGCGCGGGGCCGCAAGCAGGTCTCGCGCCGTGTTGCGCTTCAGGTCCGGCAGGGCAAGCTCGCCGTAAATCCGCGTAGCGTCCGCCTCGGTTACGATCCGGGCGAGCGCGGGGAAGGCTTTGAAAAGGTCGCGCCGCGCCGCGCTGTCCATCGCGATAAGCGCTTCGGGGCCGGGATAAAAGCTTTCGCTCATGGCCCCGTCGCTGATCACCACCGCGTGGCGGGCGAGCAGGATGTGGTGATAGGTCACGCCGCGCATCCCCCGCGCCACGCGATACTGCCCATCGCCATCCTCGGCCAACCAACGCGCGGGGACGAATCCCGCGGGCCCGCCATCGGGGCCCTGGATCGCAACCCGGTGCTGCGGCGACACGGTGAGATCATGGACATTGCCCATGGCGCCTGCGCGAATGCGGATCGGGCGCAGATCTTCGCGCGCCTCAAGAGCGCCGGCCTCAAGATGGCTCGCCCCGGTCCAAAGCACCTGCACCTGCGCCCCGAAGGCATCGGTCACGGTGTCACCGGGCTGCAAATCCTCGACCAGAACCTCGCCACGCGGCGTCAAGATCCGCGTGCCGGAGGCAAAACAGGGCACGCCCATGGAATAAAGCGTATCACCATCAAGCGTCGCCGGGGTCACGCCCTCCAACGTGACCGTGGTCCCGTCATTGAAGGTCAAAAGCGCATTGCCAGAGCCGTCATCGGTCACGTCCATATCCCAGGTTTCGACGATCTCACCATCTTCATCGGTCAGGCCCGACAGGTCGAGCCGGTCATTGGTGAACCCGTCGGTGTCGTCGTCGTCCATATCGAAGTCGGTGATGATGTTATCGTCGTCACCACCTGCGAAATAGAAGACATCGTCACCTGCCCCGCCAGTGATCGTATCATCACCCTGCCCGGCCCCGATCAGGTCGGCCCCGTCACCGCCGTCGATGGTGTCGCCGTGATCCGAACCGGTGACATCGTCGTCACCGTCGCCCGCGTCCACATCGACCCCGCCGGTCGCGCCGCTGGCGTCGATCACATCGGCCTCGTCCGACGCGATGATCTGGCCGAAATCGGTGAAATTGATCATGCGGGTGCCGTCGCTGACGGTTCCGGCAGGACTTGCGCTGAACGTGATGGTCAGCGCGCTTGGCACCCCGGATAGGTCGAGCGTATCGGCCCCGGTCGCACCATCGAAATTCTCGATCTCGGTAAAGCTGCCGCTCGCCCCGCCCGCGCTATAGCTGCCGCTCTCAAGCGTGTCGAACACGACCGTGGCCGGGTTCGCCCCGGTGAAGACAAGGGTATCGCCCGCGGTTTCGCCGGTCTCGCCGCCCTTGATACGGTAGGTGCCCCCGTCTGCGGTCATCACCTCGAAGGTGTCATCGCCCGATCCGCCCGACAGGGTGTTCGCGCCCCCGTTGCCGATCAGGTGGTCATCGCCATCGCCGCCCGCGATCGTGTCGTTCCCCGCGCCACCGACCAGAAGATCGTCACCGTCCGACGTAGGCACCGCGTGATACATCTCGACCTTGTCGAACGAAGCGCCCTGGGCATCCGCCGCACCGCCGCCCATGAACTCAAGACGATCGGACCCGTTGCCGGAGCCCCCCACGACCACGAATTCATAGGTTTGCCACCCGCCATCCGGCGGGTTGATGGAAGCGATGACCTCACCGTTCCAGATGATGTCGACCTTGTTGTCGAGCGCGGTGTCATCATCGGCCGAAACGAAATCGGCCAGATCGAAACGCACAAGGTAGGTGTCGCCCTCGACCACGCCCGAGACATCTTGGCCGATCAGAAGCTGCTCGCCAACATTGCCTTCGGTATCCAACCAATGCGCCCCATCGGTCGCCATGATGCCATAGCGGTCATCGCTGTGGAAATCCACGGCATAGCCGTTGGCTTCGGTCCAGCCGGGGGCAACCCCGGACCCCATGTAGCCATAGCCCGTCATGGTCATGCCGGTCGTGTCTTCGAACGACCCGTTCACGATCATGTTCGCGCCCGTCGGGGTGTAGCCTTCGCCAATCAGGGTGTCGTTGCCGTCACCGCCATAAAGCGTATCGCCGCTTGAGCCGCCTTGCAGGTAATCATCGCCATCGTGGCCATGATGTTCTTGCGAAACGCCGGAGAGCGACGCGTTGATCTGGTCGCTGTGGTCGGTGCCATGGATTTCCTCGATCTCGGTGAAGCTGCCGTTCGACGGCGTTTCGAGGAAATTGAATGTCCCGGCCTCATCCCCGGTGAAGGTGACGACAACGGGCGATGTGCCGAGCGAATTGGAAAAGACGATCCGGTCATTGTCCGACCCGAGCTCACCCCCTTGAATATCGGTCTGATCGTCATCGTCGTCGACAAGGAAAACGTCCGATCCCGCACCGCCCGAAAGCGTATCGGTGCCCGCGCCGCCCGACAGCCGATCATCGCCGTCACCGCCGTTGAGCGTATCGTCACCATCGCCGCCGTAAAGAAAATCCGCCCCGCTGCCGCCGTTGAGCGTATCCGACCCGGTGCCGCTGGGCGAGGCGCTTGACCCGGAATAGAGCACGTAGCCATCGCCATCGGGCGCGTTGACCGTCTCATCCCCAGAAGTCCCATAGATCGGCCCGTCGATATCGACGGTCTCGCCGGTTTCGCTCGGAGCCGAAGGGAGCGGATCGTCGGGCACGAAGTATAGCGTGCCCCCGACATCGTAGAACGCGCCGTCGACAGTGCCGAACGTGGTGGGATAATTGACCGTCCCCGTCGCGAGCGGGTCCTGATCCAGCTCGTCGAAAACAATGGATGTGGCGAATACAGTATATCCGCCGCCGCCCGAGGGCGACATTTCATAAGCAGCAACTTCAGTCATCATGCGACATTGCGCCTGATCCCCCCCAAGGAATCAGGCGTAATGCTCCTATTCTCTGATCACGCAACACGGATTTTTTATCCTGTTACGGTGCAGATATTTGGGCGTGACCGTGTTCGGTGTGGTTAATGACCCTACGGAAACCAACGCAAACGCGCCACAAACCAAGGGGTTTGAGGCAAAAGTGAGACGGCGCGTTGCCTCTCTCAAGCCTTAGAGTGAGGGATACCCATCAGCCGACGTGAATCAGCGTCGAGAAAAGCTTTGGATCAAGCGATTGGGCGCGAAATGTCTCGCCTTCCGTGAGAATGGACACCGCGTCATGGCTGTGCAGGCTTTCCTGATGGCTCGCCACCACGCGGAAATCACCGATCCGCGCATCTGCCTTGAATTGCTCGGTAAAGAGCCGCGCGGCATCTTCGACGAAAATCGGGTTGGCGGCGTTGAGCTCGGCAAACGCCTGCTCGTCTTCGCGCTTCACCATGACCTGCGTTTCGGTCGGCACCGCCGCCCGGCACAGGTCGATGAGGTCTTCGAACCACAGGCAGCATTGATCCTTGGCAAGCTCGACCGAAACCCGCGCCACGGAGCGTTGGCTGTGGGGGGTGGCCAATTGCCCCCGCGTCTGGCGGGCATGTTCGCTTAACTCCAGCGAACAGGGGCAGGTTGAGCTGTAGACGTAGTCGAGGTGAACGAACTTGCGCCGCACCCCGTCGCTTTCGACCAATTCCAGCGCGATGTTGTAATACTGATAGCCCTGAAGACCGGAGCGCAGGCTGTCGACCTTCATCGGGAAGGAAAACGACATCTCGATGCGCGCATCGAGGCTTTCAAGATCGCTCTTGTAGTCATCCAGCGCCGCCTCGATCACGTCGAAGGAAAAGGTCCGGTCCGCATGGGCATAGAACGAGCGCATGATGCGGCTCATGTTGATGCCTTTTTTCTCAGCCTCAAGGCTGACGGTGCCCGTCACGCTTGTCTCCAGCGTCAGGTCACCGTTGTCGCGGGTGTGGTAGCTGATCGGCAGCCGGAAATTCGCGATTCCGACATGCTGTATCTCCTGCCGTTCGCCTTGGATAAGCGAGGCGGGGCCATTTTGAAGATCCGGAAGCGTGGCCTTGTAATCCGCCGTGACCACGAAATCCTCGGGGTACTCACGGCTGAGCGCGGTGGGCGCCGCCGGTTTCGCCTCTGGCACAAGGCGGGCGATTTCTGGGTCCAGTTCGGCCAATTCCTCCGGGGTCGCACCACGAACCCAGTCGCGCAACGTTTCGATCGCGTCGCGCGCCGCGTCCATGTCCGGGGCCGGGGTGAGTTTCGTCGTCACATGGTTCATTGGGCAGCCCTCCCGAGCTCCGTTTCGCGACCACATATGGCCTCGGTAAGTCCGTATTACCAGATTTACGGACCAGACCGGAGGTTAGATCACGGCCAATGCTTGCTCAATATCGGCAAGAATGTCTTCCGGGGCCTCCAGACCGCAGGAAAACCGGATCAACCCGTCCGATATTCCAAGCAGGTCTTTCTGCTCTTGCGGCAACCTTTGGTGGGTGGTGGTCGCGGGATGCGTGGCGATTGATTTTGCATCGGCAAAGTTGTTGGAAATGATCACGAATTCCAAGGCGTTCTGGAACTTGAACGCGGCCTGCTTGCCCCCTTTCACCTCGAAAGAGAGAACGGTCCCGCCCGATGGCGCCTGTGTGGTCGCAAGGTCGTATTGCGGGTGCGATTCGTGGGTCGGAAAGCGGACGTTGTTGAGTTTCGGGTGGCCCGACAATTGTTCGGTGAGGAACGCGGCTGTTGCCGCCTGTGCGCGCACGCGCAAGTCAATCGTCTCAAGCGCCTTGAGATGTGTCCAGGCCGCGAACGGATTGATCGCCCCGCCGGTGTGCTTCATGTAGCTTTCGATCGGGCCCCGGATCAGCTCCCGCGACCCGCAGATCGCACCGCCCAGCATCCGGCCCTGTCCGTCCACGTGCTTGGTTGTCGAATACACCACCACGTCGGCCCCCAACCGCGCCGCGTAGGAATAGACCGGCGTGATCATGGCATTGTCCGCCACCACCATCGCGCCCACGTCATGGGCAAGCGCCACCACGTGGCCCATGTCAACGACTTCGAGCGTCGGGTTCGAGATTGTCTCGAAAAACACAAGTTGCGTGTCGGGGCGGATTGCCGTCGCCCAGGCCGCGTTGTCCGTGCCATCGACCAGCGTGATCTCGACCCCGAAGCGCGCCAGCACCTCTTCGAGCACGTAAAGACACGACCCGAACAGCGCGCGCGACGAGACAACGTGATCCCCCGCCTTGGTCAGCGCCATGAGCGCCCCGCTCACCGCTGCCATGCCCGATGTGCAGGCAAAGGCATCCTCGGTGCCCTCAAGCGCCGCCAGACGATCCTCGAACATCCGGTTCGTGGGGTTGCCGTAGCGGGCATAGATGAACTCGTCGTCCCCGGCGTCGAGAAACCGCGCCTCGGCGGCCTCGGCATCGGGATAGACGAAGGCCTGCGTCATGAAGATGGCTTCGGACAATTCACCATACTGCGACCGGCGTGTGCCGCCGTGGACCGCCTGCGTGCGTTTCGACCATTTCGTCATGTCCCGTCTCCCAACAAAAAACGCCCGTCCGGACAGCCGGGGGCGTTTCATCGTCCTCGACCTCTTTAGCGGCATGTTTTCGGGTTAATACTCAAGTATTTGAATACCCCGGTGGCCCGCAATCCGGTAACAAATCGCCACGGCGTTTGCGATAGACCCAAGGATACGCCGGGTCAAGCCCAAGGGCTTTTACGATCCCGTCATACGCTGGTCACGCAGCCGTCACGCAACGGGCGCAAGATGATCGCGAGCGGCAAAAACCGGGATCTGAACGATGCCACAGGTAATCGTCAATGCGGGCGAGACAGGCCTGACGTATGATCAGGACAAGCTTTCCAAGGCGCTGGCCGCGCTCCCACCCGATGCGCCGGTGGTCGTTCTCATCCACGGATACAAATACGCACCCGGGCGCGCGGGTCATTGCCCGCATTCCAACATCCTTGCCGAACAGGGGCCGCGCAAGAGCTGGAAAATCATGTCATGGCCCCGTCACCTGGGTCTTGGGCGCGACGGGGTCGTCATCGCTTTTGGCTGGAATGGCGTCGGCTCTATCTGGCAGGCCTATCGCAACGCCGGTCGCGCCGGGCGCGATCTCGCGGGTCTGGTCACCGGGCTGGACCGGCCGGTCCACATACTTGGTCATTCGCTTGGCGCCCGCGTCGCGCTCTCGGCGCTGTCCCATGCGCCTGCCGGTTCGATCGGGCGTCTCGTCCTGATCGCCGGGGCAGAACTGCGCGCCGGGGCGCGGGCCGCCATGGCCTCGCCCGCCGGTCGCCGGGCCGAGGTGCTCAACGTCACCAGTCGCGAAAACCTTCTCTTCGACCTGATGCTTGAGACCCTTCTGGGGTGCCGGGGACGTGCGCTGGGGGCCGGGCTGGACGATCTGCCCGGCTGGACCGATCTTGAAGTCGATCAGGCCGGGGTGCGCGACCGGCTTGCCCGCCTCGGCTACCGGATCGGAGCGCCCGCGCGCATGGTGTGCCACTGGTCGCTCTACCTACGTCCCGGCCTTTTCCCGCTGTATGCCGACGTGATCCGGGGTGACATGCCGTTGTCCCGCATCACCGCTCCCGCAGCCGTGAGAAAGCCGCCCTTGCCCTTCGCGATGGATACGTCATTCTGAGCCTCGAACAGGAGGATCTCATGGCAGACATCGACCTATACTATTGGCCCACGCCGAACGGCTGGAAAATCACCATCGCGCTCGAAGAAATGGGCCTGCCCTACAAGGTCAACTTCGTGAACATCGGCAAGGGCGAACAGTTCGAGCCCGATTTCCTGAAAATTGCCCCGAACAACCGGATGCCCGCGATCGTCGACCCCGAGGGCCCCGATGGCGCGCCCGTCTCGATCTTTGAATCCGGGGCGATCCTGCAATACCTCGCCCGCAAGACAGGGCAATTCTGCGGACCCAGCGAACGGGACCGCATCATGGTTGATCAATGGCTCATGTGGCAGATGGGCGGGCTTGGCCCGATGGCGGGACAGGCGCATCATTTCCTGAAATACGCCCCCGCGATGGATCCGCCCAACGACCTGCCCTATGCCAAGGACCGCTACCGCGCCGAAACAGGGCGCCTCTACGGCGTGATGGACCGGCGACTCGCCGAAAGCGAATATCTTGGCGGTGATTTCTATTCCATCGCCGACATGGCGTCATACGGTTGGGCCAAGCTTTGGGAGAACCAGGAACAAACGCTCGACGACAAGCCCAACCTCGCCCGGTGGCTCGACACCATCGCCGAACGTCCCGCGGTTCAGCGCGGCATGGAAGTCGGCGCAGAGCACAGATCGCGTCTTCAAGACGACAAGGAGGCGCAAAAGGTGCTGTTCAAACGCTAGGGCCTTTGGCGGAAGGGGATGAAACGGGCGATCCTTCATATCGGGATGCACAAGACCGGCTCGACCGCGATCCAGCAGGCCTTGGGCGATCTCGACGACAGGAATACCCGCTTTGTGCGGCTTGGAAAATCGCCAAACCACAGCGGCGCGCTGCGATCCCTGTTCGCCCGGGATTTCACCGAAGATCAGGATTTCTTCTTCGCCCGCAAACGCGGCGCGACATCCGCCGCTCCGAAAGAGCTTGTCGAACAATTCACCGATGAGCTGACCCATCCTGCCGAAACCCTGATCTTTTCCGGCGAGATGCTGAGCCTGTTTAACGCCGCGCAAGCGCATGCCCTTGTGGCGCGCATCCGCGACGCGGGGCGCGCGGTGCAGGTCATCGGCTATGCCCGCGATCCCGTCAGCTTTGCCGGATCATGGTTTCAGCAGGTCGTCCACAACCGGGGCGAGGCACGGGCGTATTTCGAGATGCCGGGATACCAAGCCCGCTTTGAACCCTGGATCAAGGCGGCAGGGCCGGACGCGGTCACCCTGCGCCGCTATGACACCACGGGTTTTCCCGGCGGCTCCGTCGTCGGGGATTTCGCGCAGACCTGCGCCCTCACCACCCCCGCCCTCGTAACACCCGGCGGGAACCCCTCGTTCAGCGCCGAGGCGATCTATATCCTCTGGCGCATGAACCGGCTGTTTCCTGCGGCGCTCCGGGACCAGACCTTGTCTCAAGCGCGCCGAACCCTCGTGCAACAGTTTCGCCGCGAGGCGCGGGCGGCAGGGCGATCACGCCGGTTTCAAGCCGACCTCGCCATGATCCCGCGCACCGACGCACTTGAGGCGGACGTGGCTTGGCTCGCCTCGGAAAGCGGAACCGATTTTTCTGAGGCGCTGAACCGGCTCGACCCAAACGTCACCGCGCCGAAACCGGCGGCTTTTGAGGCGAGCCTTCTGGCTTGTGCGGGCGAGGACCGCGTGCGGCACACGCTGGACGCGGCCTTGGATCGAATGCGGGCGCAGACGCGGCAAAACGCAAGCCTTGACCAGAAAATCACGCAGCTCCTGCAAGGTCCCGCACCAAAGCGGCAGGGTTTGGCAAGCACACTCACCCGCGTCACGCGTCGGGCGCAACGCGCGCTTGGGCTCGCCAAAGTCCGGAGGGGCCGGGGCTGACCCCCGACCGCTGAACAAGGTGGCTTAGCTGTCGTCCCCGCTGTCTTCGACAGCGTAGCGGTTGAACAAACCCGACTGCGCGACGAAGAAGACAAAGATCGCGGCGGGAAGCCCGAAGGTCTTGAAGTTGACCCAGGCATCCGTGGACAGCATTCGCCAAACGGCCTCGTTCGCCACGGCGAGGGCGGCAAAGAACACCGTCATTCTCAGCGTGAGCTTCATCCAGCCTTCGTGTTCCATCGGAACCGTGTGGTCCATCACCGCCCGCAGGTAGGATTGGCCCCGCAATAGCCCGAACCCCAGCACCGCCGCGAAGAAGACATAGAGAATCGTCGGCTTCATCTTGATGAATCGTTCATCGTTGAGCCAGATCGTGATCCCGCCCATGATGATGACCAGAACCACGGTCGCGATCTGGATGCCCGAGATTTTGCCGGTCAGCTTCCACAACAGCCAGGTCGAGAAGGTTTGTAGCGGGATGAACCCGGCGGTCACCGCGACGATCCCATCGTATTCGCGCCCGCCCATCATGAAGGATTGATCGCGCACCAGCATGTAGCCGACGAAAAACCCGATGATCGGGCCGTATTCGATCACGGCACGCACCCACGGGTTCAGCTTCGGTTTCGGCGCCGGGGTCTGCCCGGGGGTCTGCGCGCCGTCGGTCCGTGTCGTGTCTGTCATCTTTTGAGTACGCCTCCGGCGAAGGGCTGGATCAGCCCGGTGATTTTTGCCTGTCCTCTATATAGGGGCTTGGGGCTAGCCACCCAACTCCACGATGATCGCCCCCAGCGCGATGAGTGACATTAGAAACACACGTCGCGGGCCGGTGCGTTCCCCCAGCACCAAAAGCCCGATGAGGGCCGCGAACACGGTCGAGGTTTCGCGCAATACCGCCGCTTCGCCGACATCGTCGAGCCGGGTGGCCAGCATGATCGAGCCGAACGAGAAGAACGCCACGACCCCGCCGATAAAACCGCGCAGCGCAAGCGGGCCAAGTGTTGGCGGTTCTTCCATCCGGCGATACCGGATCAGGGCCACGACGGGAAAGGTCAGCCCGTCGATCATGAAAAACCACGCGAGAAAGGTGAACGGGTTCGGCGTGGCACGAATGCCGTAGGCATCGATGGTGGTATAGGCCCCCACGAACAGCCCGGTCACCACCGCCATCGCGATCGCGGGCTTGAGCGTCGCGCGATCCACCTGCCAATGGCGCAGGTTGTATAGCCCAAGGCCGTAAATCGCCCCGACCAGAAGCGCGACACCGACCCATTGCCCCCATGTGAAATGCTCGCCGAACAGAAACCCCGCGCCGATCACGGTAAACAGGGGACCGGTGCCGCGCACCACCGGATAGACGACCGTGTAGCTGCCAAGGCTGTAGGTGAACCCCTGCGCCACCTTGTAGCCCACGTGAACCGCCCAGATCAGGATGAACAGGGGGATCAGCGACGGGTCGGGCCATGGCACGATGAAAAGCGCCACTGGCGCGGCCATCAACCCATAGGCGAGGTCAATCGCGCCCCGCGACAGCCACGGATCATGCCGCCCCTTCTGCAACGCGCCGAACAGCGCGTGCAGCACGGCGGCTGTCAGGGCAAGGATGAGCGCCGCGGTATGACCGGCCTCGGTGCCCTCGAGACCGATGATCCATTCTTCCATGCGCTGGTGTTACAGCGTGGCGCTCCGGGGTGCACGCGGCATTGCATCGGCGGCGCGGAAATCATGTTCGCTCAGCCGTTCGGCCATCTGGGCGTCCAGCGGAATCTCGATCCGCCCGATGGGGGTCGGACGCGCCGCCTTGTCCTCGGCCCGGTTGGTCCGGCGGCGGGCCACGAAAGACGCGATCTCGAACGGTTCGCGGAACGCATCCAGAATATGCTCGATCCCGTCCAGCTCGTGGGTCGCGTCGGCGATCATACGGTAGGTCAGCCGCCGCATGAATTCATCGGTGCGAAACGGGCCCAGAAGCCCGGCTTCCGCCACCCGAACCTCGTCCCCTGCACGGATAAGCGCGGCGGCCCCGACCACTTCCCAATTGGCAAACAACACGGATCGCGCCAGCACATCGGCCATGACCGAATACCCCGCCTGTCCGGCTTCCGGGTAAGGGTCCGATATGGACAGCCGACGCGCCTCGGCCACAAAGGACAGCGCGGTGCGCGTGCCCTTGAGAAGCAATGTCGGTTCGGTGGTCTTGCGTCGACCCATGCCTGTTTCACAATCCGCTTTGGTGAACGAAATATCGTGCCTCTGGGGCGCATCATGACAGATAACGGACAATTTTGGAAATTTTAAGGCGGCGGGGGCGGTTTCCTCATCCCCATCGCGACCGCAAGGTGGGGAGAACCAGACTATACGAAATTGTTCATTCACCCTAGCCTTTTACCATGATCATTCCGACCCGACTGACGTCAATCGGCGCTTTGTATATTCAGTGTTACGACCCGGTTTCGGAGGCCGACATCCTGCCCATGGCGCATGGTCTGAAACGTGGCGACATCCCCGGTTGCGATCTTTCGACGCCACTGATCATAGACTTTTCACAGTTGCGCGGGCGTCCGGGAAGCCTTGCCGGGGCGCGGCGGCTCGCCCTGCGCCGCTCCGCGATGCAGGAGCATGCGCCCGCCGGTCCCGTCGCGTGCATATGCCGGGACATGACCGATGTCGCACGGGTGCGGTTTTACGCGGTCATCGCGCAATTGACCGGACTGCGTGATGAACACGACATGTGCGCGGAAACATCGGTGACCCGCGCGATCGAGAGATTTTGCGCAAGACGCGGATGCACGCGGGACGCGGCACAGGCGACGATCCGCGAAGTGCACGCCCTGCAACGCAGCACATTGCCCGACCGCTCGGCATAGCGACCCGGCAGGGCAATGCCGCCTAGGGTGTTGTGCCGGTCAGCGCCTGCGCAAATTCCTCGGGGTCGAATGGGGCAAGATCGTCGATCTGCTCGCCCACGCCGATGGCATGGATCGGTAGGCCGAACTTATCGGCGAGCGCGACCAGCACGCCACCCTTGGCGGTCCCATCGAGCTTGGTCATCACCAGCCCCGAAACATCGGCAAGCTTCTGGAACGTCTCGACCTGGCTCAGCGCGTTCTGCCCGGTGGTCGCATCCAGGACCAAAAGCGTGTTGTGCGGTGCATCCGGGTCGATCTTCTTGATCACCCGCACGATCTTGGCCAATTCCTGCATCAGATCCTGACGGTTCTGAAGCCGCCCGGCGGTGTCGATCATCAGAAGATCCGCGCCGTCCGCCTGCGCCTTGGTCAAGGCATCATAAGCGAGCGAAGCGGGGTCTGACCCCTCCGGCGCGGTCAGCACGGGCACACCCGCGCGTTCGCCCCACACCTGAAGCTGTTCAACCGCCGCGGCGCGAAACGTGTCACCCGCCGCGATCACGACCGATTTTCCGGCAGCGCAAAACTGGCTCGCCAATTTGCCGATGGTCGTGGTCTTGCCCGCACCGTTCACACCGACGACCAGCACCACCTGCGGGCGTTTCGGATAGATCGGCAAAGGCTTTGCCACAGGCTCCATCACCCGCGCGATCTCGGCCGCGAGAACCTCCTTGACCTCTTGCACGGAAAGCTTCTTGCCCAATCGCCCCTCGGCGATATTGGCCGAAATTCTCAGCGCGGTATCAACGCCCATGTCCGAGGCGATCATCAACTCTTCAAGACTTTCGAGCATGTCGTCGTCGAGCACCCGGCGCACGACCTTCTGCGTCTCGCCCCGGCCAAAAAGCCGACCGATCAAACCGGGGCGCTCGGCCACGGGATCGGGGTCGACGCCTGCATCGCCCGGCGTCGGCAACTCGATCTCGAGCGGCGCGGGCGTGGGCTTCGGATCCTCCGGTTGCGGCATCTCCGGCGGCGCTTGGGAAATCAGCTCATCGGGGGTGTCGTCCGGGATCGGGGTGGGCTCGGGCGTCGGTGTCGGGTCTGGCACATTGCCCCGCTCCGGGGCCGTGTCCGTGTCCGGCTCATCCGCGTCTACGCTGTCGGCATCCGGCCCTTCCGCATTCGGGCTGGTCCGTGCATCCTGCGTCTCGGGGCCGGGCGACAGCACCTCTTCCTCACCGCCATCCTCGACGATCGCCTCCAGCCCTTCCTCGAGCTTCGAGCTGGATTTCGTCAAACGATCCTTGAGTTTCTTGAAAAACGACATCTGTGCAGGCTGACCTTCCGTGGTTGTCACTCACCTAATCGCAATGTCACCCGTTGGAAAGGGGCCCGACCGCGGTCATGATCATCGCCTGCCCGGCGATATAAGAGATCCAGATCGACCATCCAATCCGCCCCATGAGCGGGTTTTCATCGCTCATCCGGAACATCTGCAACGCGAGAAGCGTGTCGGAGGCGATGAAAAACGCCGCCCCGACAAAAGCCAGCCCGATGGGCATCGACAGCGCGGCCAGCCCCATCAGCGTGATCAGGACAAGGTAAATGCGCACCGCCAGACGCAGCGGCCCGGCATAGGGCACCAGCCAGACCTCCGCCAGAATGCCGAACGCCACGAGGAAAATCGCCATCGGCGGATTGATGACAAAGCTTTCCCACGGCATCGCGCCGGATATCTGGATGAAATGCAGGGTATAGAGCACATGCGCCAGCGCGAAGGACGCCAACCCGAAGAGAAACGACTTCTGCCCCACCCGCGACAGGGCGAAATCGCCAAAGGCCGACAGGACCAGCCCCGCGATCAGGAACGCCTCGCGCCCCGACGCCCAGGCGGCATAGGCAAAGAACAAAAGCGGCAAGGTCTTGACCACCGTGCGCACCGGGTTCGGGCGATCCTCGGTCATCGGCAGGTAAATCATCGCCGCCAAGATGCCGACCCATGCAAGATATGGTGCCATAGTCTCCTCCGTTGCGGTGAGCATGCCTTAGGGCGCGGCAGGGTCAAGCGGTGTTTGGCCATACCTGCGTTCAGGGGGTTCCGCGCACCCCGCGACGTGCCTAGGATGGGACCATGACACACCCGGTTCGCGCCTATGCCCTTGCCACGCTGACCCCCGTGATCCTGATTGCGGTTGGTGCGCTCGCGCAGGGCGCATGGGTGTGGGCCGCGCTGCTCTACATGACGCTGTTCACCTTCGCGCTCGACCAGTTGATCGGCACCCGTGAGCCTGACGAGGACCCGACCCGCACCCTGCCCGCGGCAGATGCGCTTTCGGTCACCCTCGCCCTGTGCCACCTCGCGCTCCTGCCGTTGGTGGTCTGGTCGCTTAGCGCGCCCGGCCCGGGCGTGGGCGAGCGTGTGGGGCTGTTCTTCGCGGCGGCGCTGTTTTTCGGGCAGGTGTCGAATTCGAACGCGCACGAGCTTATCCACCGGGGCGACAAGCGGCTCTTCACCCTTGGCAAATGGGTCTATATCTCGGTGCTTTTCGGTCATCACACCTCGGCCCACATGAAGGTGCACCACCGCTTCGCCGCCTCAAAGATGGACCCGAACTCTGCCCGCCGGAACGAAGGCTTCTACCGCTTCGCCCGGCGCGCTTGGGCGGGCAGCTTTTGCGAAGGCTACCGGGCCGAACGCGCGGCCATCGCCAAACGCGGCACGGGCGGCGTGACGCCCTACGTGACCTATGTCGCGGGGGCGGCGGCGGTGACGCTCGCCATGACGATCGCCTTCGGGTGGCGGGGCCTTTGTGCCTACCTCGCCCTCGCGGCATATGCGCAGATACAGCTTCTCCTGTCCGATTACGTGCAGCACTATGGCCTCTCCCGCGACGAGGTGGCCCCGGGGAAATATGAGCCGATAGGGCCGGCGCATTCGTGGAACGCGCCGCATTGGTATTCCCGCCACCTGATGCTGAACGCCCCCCGCCACTCTGACCACCACGCCCATCCCGCGCGGCCCTATCCGCTTCTCAAGCCCCATGACGCGGCCCCCACGCTGCCCTCGACCCTGCCCGCGATGGCCGCCCTCGCGTTGTTTCCGAAATACTGGCGCCGGGTCATGAACCCGGCCCTCGACCACTGGAAGGCAGGGCACGCATGAACCCCGGACTACCCGCGATCCTTATGGCCCTCATCGCCACCGCGAGCGTCGCCCAGAGCGGTGAGCCGCTTACCCCCGAGGAATTCGAGGATCGGGTGACCGGCAAAACGCTTATGTATGGTTTCGAAGGACAGCCCTACGGCGGTGAGGATTACCTGCCGGACCGCAAGGTGCGCTGGTCCTTCCTCGATGGCCGGTGCAAGGACGGCTACTGGTACCCCTCCGGCAACGAGATCTGCTTTGTCTACGAAGACGACCCCACCCCCCAATGCTGGATTTTCTACCCAAGAGAAGACGGCCTGATCGCGCAATTCGCCAACAACGACGAATACCAGGAGTTATACCAGACCGGCGAAACCGACGACCCCCTCATGTGCCTCGGCCCGGAGGTGGGGGTGTGAGTTGGCGTTTTCGGCCCT
>JAABTN010000042.1 GCA_011389895.1 Maritimibacter sp.
GGCCCCGCCTTTTCTATACGTCTTTAGGTCATAGTCCGGCCCGAACATCGAAATTCGTAAGCAATGGTGCCATACGTGCCGCCCCGGCGCTGGTTTTGAACGCAGTGCAGTCCAAGAGTTATTCGACCATTATTAATTTGTGCGGGATATATTCCCAGTGGTCATCTATATACCGGCCGCTTCCGCCCATCGGGTTTGCGTGTGACCCTCGCCCGCATATGCGGCGGGTTTCGCCGCTGCAAATCGTTTGGCCGAAGCACGGTCTTTGTCGGTGTATCTGACCCTCGACGCGCGCACTTCTGCGACGTCTCGGTGCGTCGGCGGGGCAGGCGGTGACTGCGCCCTGGACGGCTGACGCGACGGCGCGGGCACATCGCCCCAACCGGCCCCGTGCGCCGTGTGCCGTTCACCCGTTGAGGGGGGAGGACGTGGATCAACGCCGGGATGGCGTGAATTTGCGCCTATCCGCTTGCACTGGCGCGGCGCGCTCAATAGAAGGGCGTGAAATTTCCGGGGGTGCGGTGCGCGCGCCCCATTTGCGTATGAAGGACACACAATGAGCGTCACCGAGACCCTGAACGAAGGCCTGAAGCGCGGCTACAAGATCGTGGTGCCTGCCGCCGATCTGGACGCCAAGGTCAACGAGAAGCTGGAAGAAGCCCGCCCCGAGATCGAGATGAAGGGCTTTCGCAAGGGCAAGGCGCCCATGGCGCTGTTGAAGAAACAATACGGCCAGCGCCTGATCGGCGAGGCCATGCAGGAAGCCATTGACGGGGCGATGAACGACCATTTCGAAGCCTCCGGTGACCGCCCGGCGATGCAGCCCGAGGTCAAGATGACCAACGAGGACTGGAAAGAGGGCGACGATGTCGAGGTCGAAATGTCCTACGAGGCATTGCCTGACATTCCGGAGATCGACCTGTCCTCGCTCTCGCTTGAGCGGATGGTGGTGAAGGCCACCGACGAAGAAGTCGATGATGCGCTGAAGTCGCTGGCCGAGAACGCGCAGAATTTCAAGGACCGCAAGAAGGGGTCCAAGGCGAAAGACGGCGACCAGGTCGTGCTTGATTTCGTCGGCAAGGTCGATGGCGAAGCGTTCGAGGGCGGCGCGGCGGAAGACTTCCCTCTCGTAATCGGATCGGGTCAGTTCATTCCGGGGTTCGAAGAACAGCTTGTCGGTGTGAAGGCCGAGGAGGAGAAAGACATCACCGTCACCTTCCCGGAAGAATACGGGGCCGAGAACCTTGCGGGCAAGGAAGCGGTCTTTTCCTGCACCATCAAATCCGTGCAGGAACCGACGGCGGCAGAGATCGATGATGAGCTGGCGCAGAAATACGGCTCCGACGACCTCGACGCGCTCAAGACGCAGGTGTCCGAGCGGCTTGAGTCCGAGTATTCCGGTGCCGCGCGCGCGGTGATGAAGCGCGGTCTGCTTGATGCGCTGGACGGGAAGGTTTCCTTCGATCTTCCCCCGAGCCTTGTCGAGGCCGAGGCCAAGCAGATCGCCCACCAGCTTTGGCACGAGGAAAACCCGGACGTGGAAGGCCACGATCACCCCGAGGTCGAGGTGACGGAGGAGGCCACGAAGCTTGCCGAACGTCGCGTGCGCCTTGGGCTCTTGCTGGCCGAGATCGGGCAGAAGGCCGAGGTCGAGGTCACGGATGCCGAGTTCACGCAGGCCGTTATGAACCAGGCACGGCAGTATCCGGGTCAGGAACGTGCGTTCTTCGATTTCGTGCAGCAGAACCCGCAGATGCGTCAGCAGATCCAGGCCCCGCTGTTCGAGGACAAGGTGGTCGATCATATCGCCGAGCAATCCGAGGTGACCGAGAAAGAGGTCTCCAAGGATGAGCTTCAGGCGGCTGTCGAGGCGCTTGACGAAGAATGAGCACGTCCCATGACGTTGCGTTTCGGGCCGCCCTTCGGGGCGGCCTTTTTCGTGTTGGATGTTAGGCTCGGCCCCACGGAGGACTTGCCATGAATTACACAGGATTTGACGCGGACCGGTTCCGCGCGTTTCGAGACATGCGGCGCGAAGAGGGGCAGGACGGTCCGATCCAGATGCTGAACCTCGTGAAGCTGCGCGGCGCGGCGGTCTATGAGGACGGGCGCGATGCCACCGGGGTCACCGGGTTCGACGCCTACAAGGCCTATTCGACCGAGAGCGCGCCGGTGTTCAAGCGGCTGGGGGGTCGGATCGTCTGGTCCGGCAAGATGGAGCTCATGCTTATTGGCCCGGAGGACGAAGAGTGGGATCTGTGTTTCATCGCCGAATACCCCTCGTCCGCGGCATTTGTCGAGATGATCGGGGATCCGGACTACCGCGTGGCGATGCAACATCGGCAGGCGGCGGTCGAAACCTCGCGCCTGATCCGCATGGCCCCCGGCAAGACGGGGCATGGGTTCGGCTGAAGACAGGGTCTTCAGACAAGAAAACGCAGGCCAGCATGGGGCGCGGCCTGCGGTCTTGGGCGGCCTTGTGGGCGCGGCGGCTTACCGCCCGCGACGGCGCCCGCCGCGCCGACCGCCCCGCGCGCCGCCTGCCGCCGATTGATCGGCGGAGTTGAAGGCGATCCAGTCGGCCCCATGCGCATCGGCATCCAGCAAAAGGTTGGCGGCGCGAATGGCCTCCATCTCCTTGCCCGGCTTGTATTTGGTCGACCCGATGCCGAACATGGTCACGAAGGTTTCGTCATCCATGTCCGCGGGCAGGATGATGCCTGCGGCCTCCACCTGCGCCCGTTTCTCGGCGATCTTGGCGGCGGTCACGGGGAAGGCCATCGGGTTCATGATCGCCGATGTCATCCCGGCGGTCGCGGCCATCGGCAGGAAGGCGTTGTTGATGCCGTGGCGGTTGGGCAGGCCGAACGAGATGTTCGAGGCCCCGCAGGTGGTGTTCACGCCCAGCTCGTCGCGCAGCTTGCGCACGAGGGTGAACACCTGTTTGCCCGCCGTCGCCATCGCGCCGATTGGCATGACCAGCGGATCGACGACGATGTCATGCGCCGGGATGCCGAAATCGGCGGCGCGTTCCACGATCTTCTTGGCCACGGCAAAGCGCACGTCGGGGTCTTCGGAAATGCCGGTGTCGTCGTTCGAGATGGCGACCACGGGGACATTGTATTTCTTGATCAAGGGCAGCACGACCTCAAGCCGCTCTTCCTCGCCGGTGACGGAATTGACCAAGGGGCGGCCATTGGCGGCGGCCAGGCCGGCCTCAAGTGCGCCGGGGACCGAGCTGTCGATGGCCAGCGGCACGTCGACCAGCCCCTGCACCAGTTCGATCATCGAGCGCATCAGCGGCGGCTCGGTTTCATTCGGGTTCGGGTTCGAGTTGTAGACGACGCCCGCGTTCACATCGAGCACGGTCGCCCCGCAGGCGACCTGTGCCACCGCGTCCCGCTCCACGGTCGAGAAATCGCCCGCTTCGAGATCGGCGGCAAGCTGTTTGCGCCCGGTGGGGTTGATGCGCTCGCCGATGACGCAAAACGGCTCATCGAACCCGATGATGACCGTCTTGGTCGCGCTTTCAAGGATGGTGCGTGTCATGTTCGTCCCCTATTCGGCGCTGTCGCGCCCGTTGTTTGAAATCAGCGCCTTGAGGCGTTCCTGGTCGTATGCGTCGTCGAGCCGCTTGGCCTCGGTCTCGGCCACGACCGCGTCCTCCCCCTCGACCTCGTAGGGGGCGGCGCGGTGCCATTCCGAAAGGTAATCGTCGGTGCCGGCCATGCCCGATACCATCGCCGCCCGGTCAATCGCCTGTTCGAACCGCTCCGGCAGGGGCGTTTTCGCGGCCCGGCGTCCGCGTCCGACGATGACCTGCGCGGGAATATCGCGCCAATAGACGATGGTGACTTGTGCCATGGGTTCTCCGTTTTGCCTTTGCTAACGCATCCATATGGGTCAGGTATCCCAATTGCGACCCCTGTGAGGGTGATAACGGCCAAGCGCCCCGGCGACCATGGCGCGGGCGATGAAAGTTCCTCACCATGGTGATGAGCAATCACGCAAACAAGGCGATGCGCGATCACGAAACCACGGTGACGCGCGATCACGGAGCTTGCCAGAACCCGACCGGCGCACTACCTTTGACCCAACTCGAAATGGAAGGCGTATATGATGACGCCAAAGCGTCCCGATGGTGCGGGCGCGTTCCCGAAGGCGGTTGAGCACCCCGCGCCGGTCAAGCCGGATCCAGACAGCCTCTATGCCGCGCTGGATCTTGGCACCAATTCATGCCGCATGCTGATTGCCCAGCCAAAGGGCAACCAGTTCCATGTGGTTGATAGTTTTAGCAAATCTGTCCAGCTTGGCCAAGGGTTGGGCGGGTCCGGTCGGCTGTCGCGCGCCTCGATGGCACGCACCGTGCAGGCGCTGAAGATCTGTCAACGCAAGCTGATCAAGCACAATGTCACGAACATGCGGCTGGTGGCGACCGAAGCCTGTCGGCGCGCGGCCAATTCGCGCGATTTCATGCGCTTCGTGCGGCGTGAAACCAGCCTCGCGCTCGAGATCATCAAACCGGAAGAAGAGGCGCGGCTCGCCGTGATTTCCTGTGCCCCGCTGGTCAGTCAGAAGACCGAGCAATTGCTGGTGGTCGACATCGGCGGCGGGTCGACCGAGCTGGTCTGGATCGACCTGTCCCACGTGGCGCAGCGCGAGCGGCAGAAATCCATCATGCGGTTGCACAAGGGCTTTGCCGGGGATCCCGGACCGTTCCCGGTGGCAAAGGTCGTCGACTGGATCTCGGTGCCGTTGGGCGTGGCCACGTTGCGCGAACAATTCGATGACGTGGACGACGATTCGGCGCGTTTCGCGCTGATGAGCTGGTTTTTCGAAGAGCAGCTTGGCGGGTTTTCCCCGTTCCACCAGGAACAGGCGCGCGACGGGTTCCAGATCATCGGCACCTCGGGCACCGTGACCACGGTCGCGGCCACGCATCTGGGTCTCAAGCGCTATGACCGCAACAAGGTTGACGGGCTGCGCATGACCTCGGACCAGATCGACAAGGTGATCCGGGGCTATCTTGTCGCCGGGCCCGAAGGCCGCCGCCGCGATCCGCGGATCGGCAAGGACCGGCAGGCGTTGATCATGTCCGGCGCGGCCATTCTTCAGGCGCTCTTGCGGGTCTGGCCCACCGACCGGCTGTCGGTCGCCGATCGGGGGTTGCGCGAGGGGTTGCTCTACGCGCAGATGTCGTCGGACGGGGTATTGGAAGACGGACCTTTCTGAAGTCATGGCGAAGAAACCGGGAAACAAGAATACCTCGGGCCGGGGGCAACGCGACCTGCGCGTGAAGGTGAAGACCGCGCGGGGGCGCAAGCTGAGTTCGACGCTCTGGCTCGAACGCCAGCTCAACGACCCTTATGTGAAGCGCGCGCGGGACGAAGGGTATCGCGGACGCGCGGCGTTCAAGATCCTCGAAATCGACGACAAGTTCCGCTTTCTCGTGCCGGGTGCGCGGGTGGTCGATCTGGGCTGTGCTCCGGGTGGCTGGCTTCAGATCGCTGTTGAGCGGGTCAATGCACTTGGCGAAAAAAAGGGCAAGGCCGTGGGCACCGTTCTTGGCGTCGATTTGCAGGCGGTGGAGCCGGTTGCCGGGGCCGAGACCTATCAGCTCGATTTCATGGAAGATGACGCGGACGAGACGGTGAAGGGCTGGCTTGGTGGCAAGGCCGACGTGGTGATGTCGGACATGGCCGCGTCAAGTTCGGGCCACAAGCAGACCGACCACCTGCGCATCATCGCGCTTGGCGAAACGGCGGCCTATTTCGCCTTCGATGTTCTCGATGAAGGCGGCACCTTCGTGGCCAAGGTTCTTGCCGGTGGGGCCGAGGCCGATTTGCAGAAATTGCTCAAACAGAAGTTCACCAAGGTGGTCAACGTGAAACCGCCCGCGAGCCGGTCGGACAGCTCCGAGAAATTCGTCGTGGCGACCGGGTTTCGCGGCTAGGCACGCTTCGGGTCTGATACCGGGGCTTTGGCGCATACCGGGGCGCGTGCGCCGTTGATTCGGGGTATTGTGGCCGATCTCGATACAATGGCCCGATTGCTGCGGCATAGGTTCGCTCATCGGGCGCAAAAGGTATGAAATTCCTTAAAACATTGAGCGTTCACCATCTTGTGAGGTAGTTTTCCCCCATATTTTTAGACGTATTTTCGGGGGGTTTGGGATGAACAGGGCAACTGTATTTGGGCTTTTGGCTCTCACCGCGTCGGCGGCGTCGGCAGCACCGGATAATCTGCCGGAACCGGCGACGGCGGATATGTTTCCGACCATCGACATTCAACAGGCCATGCTGGGCCGATCGTTGTTCTTCGATCCGATCCTTGCGGGCAATCAGAACATCGCCTGCTCAACATGTCACCATCCAACACTTGGCACGTCCGATGGCGTGTCCTTGTCGATCGGCGAGGGTGGTGTTGGTCTTGGCCCGAACCGGCGGTTGCGCGAGGGCGAGCATGTTTATGCGCGTATCCCGCGCAATGCCCCGGCGCTTTGGAACCGCGGATCAAGCGATTTTCACACGATGTTTCACGATGGGCGGTTGCAGGTGGATGAAGCGCGCCCGCACGGGGTGTTGATGCCACCTGCGCGCGACCTGGAGCGCGAGGTTTTGAACCCGCTGGCCGCGCAGGCGCTGTTGCCGATCACCTCACCGGATGAGATGGCCGGACAACATGCCGAGAACGACACCTCGGAGCGCGTCGAGGAAATGAAGTTCATGGGGGGCGAGGGGGCCTGGACCACGATTGCCTTGCGTGTGGAAGCCGTGCCCGCCTACCGGGAGGCGTTCGATTGGCTCATCGGTCCGGATGAGGCGATCCACATCACCGACATTGCCAACGCTTTGGCGAGCTTCATGACGTTCGAATTCCGATCGACCGACAGCCCATTCGATCGCTACTTGCGTGGCGATGAGGCGGCGATGACGGATCTGCAAAAAGACGGCATGGAGCTGTTTTATGGCGCGGCGGGATGTTCTGTCTGTCATGCGGGCACGTTTCAATCGGATCACGGCTTTCACGCCATCGGGATGCCGCAGATCGGGCCGGGGAAAATGCATGTGCCGGATCGCGATTATGCCGATATTGGACGCATGGCCGTGACGGGTGATGCGGCGGATGCTTACAAGTTTCGCACACCTTCGTTGCGCAACGTGACGCTAACGGCACCCTATGGGCATGCCGGGGCCTACGCGACGCTGGAGCAGGTGATCCGGCATCATATGGCCCCGCATGAACGGCTGGCCGATTACGACATTTCCACAGCGATCTTGCATGATGTGACAACCGATCATGCGGACAATGAGGCGTTGGGCGATCCGAAGGAGATGCAGCGTATATCGGCCGCGATTGAATTTGACGGCGTGGATGTGACCGAGGATCAGATCCCGGCACTGATCGCCTTCCTGGAAAGCCTTGAAGACCCGATTGCGAAGCGCGGCCGACTTGGCGTGCCGCCGCGCGTGATGTCGGGTTTGCCGATGGATGACGTAGAGACGCCGGCTCTGGCCTCGGAAGACCGTGCGCCGCAGGGGGCGCCACAGGGGGAGGCAATGTCATCTGCGCCGGTCATCCGGGCGGTTACGCCGCGCGGTGAAGTTCCAATCCCGGATCGCGGCCCTGTGCGGCCCGCCAACATCACGGTGCAGGAATTGATCGTGGTGTACGAGAAGATCAGCGCCGCTTTTCGCCAGTGACCTGACAGGAAACAGGCAAGAATGACGTGGTTATGCCTTCGGTGACGTCCAGGAACGTTTCGCAGATCACTCGACCTGGTCTCTATACGCGCCGTAGCCTTCGTCTTCCATGTCGTCGAACGCGATGAACCGGAGCGCCGCCGAATTGATGCAGTAGCGCAGGCCCCCGCGCTCTTTCGGCCCGTCCGGGAACACGTGCCCAAGGTGGCTGTCCCCATGGGTCGAGCGCACTTCGACACGGGTCATACCAAGGGTCTTGTCGGTCAGCTCGGTGATATGGGCCGGCTCGATCGGTTTCGTGAAACTGGGCCAGCCACAGCCGGAGTCGTATTTGTCGGAGGAGGCGAAGAGCGGTTCGCCGGATACGATATCGACGTAGATGCCCGGCTCCTTGTTGGAAAGGTAGGCGCCGGTGCCGGGGCGTTCGGTGCCCGATTTCTGCGTGACGTAGAACTGCATCTCGTCCAACGCGGCAACGACATCCGGGTTCTTCTCATATTTCGTCATCACGTTCTCCAGGATAGCTTCGCGACTGTCGGGCCGGTCTCGTCGGCTTTGGTCATGCCCGGACCGGGTCGGTTGGAAAATGGGGCAATCGGGCGAGGAATGTAAGAGGCGATGGCTCACGTCTGGGCGAGCGGCTCAATCCTGCACAGGGCCCAGAACCTTGCGGCTGAGGTTAAGGTATGTCTGGCGCTCGGCTGGGGTCAGGGGCGCGAGAATGTCCGTTTGCAGGTCTTCGACCAAGGGCAGCATGTCGCGAAACACTTGTGTTCCCAGCGGGGTCAGGGAGAGCACCCGGGCGCGGCGATCCCGTTCGCTCACCGCGCGCCGGACCAGCCCCTTTTTCTCCATCCGTTCGACGACACCGCCAATCGTCGCCCGGTCATAGGCGATCAGCACGGCCAATTTCGCCTGGTCGATACCCGGATGATGGTGCAGCGCGTCGAGGGCAGCAAATTGCACCGACGTGAGGTCATATCCCGCCGCCTGACAGCGCGATTTGAACACCTGCGATGATCGCTGCTGCATTCGCCGGATCAGGTGACCCGCCATACGGTGAAGGTCCATGTGCGCCTCGAACTCTTGCCTGCCCAAAGCCTAACCCAAGCGATTTGATTTGCACACATATCAATTAACGCAGGATCGGCGGGACCGGGGACATCAGGCAGGCATCGGGCAAAAGTCCGGGCCGATCGATCCGGGCCGGAAATGGCGGAGAGACAGGGATTCGAACCCTGGGTGGGCTTGCACCCACAACGGTTTTCGAGACCGCCCCGTTCGACCACTCCGGCACCTCTCCGCGGGGGTCTGTGCGGCGGCGTTTAATTAAGCGGGCGGGTAGACGCAACCACTTTTTTCAACGCGCAGCGGTGTTTGCGGGGGTCATGTCACGGGGGGTGGGTCGGATGCGCAGGCCGCCGCCGGTTTACCGATCTTCACGAGAGCTTTTCTTGTGTGGGCCGGGCAGGGTGCTTACCTTCTTCCCCAACAGCTGATCTTGGAGGTGACATGAGCTTTGAACGTTTCATGGCAGGGGCTGCGGTTGCGGTCGCGACGCTGTGTTTTGGTGCCGCCGTCGCGGTCGCCGCAGACCGCGAAACGTCGCGCGAGTTCCTTGAAACCACGGGGTTCGATGTGGCGATCACGTCGATGCAGCAGACCGCGATGAACGGCCCGGGGATCGCAGGGGCCGACCCCGACGCGTTCGGGTCCGAGTGGGTGCGGCTGGCCGAAGAGGTCTTTGACCCCGACGCGATGATCGAGCAGACGCTGGACATGATGGAAGCGATCATGCCCCAGGATCTGGTCGATCACGGGATCGCCTTTTACGAAAGCCCCCTGGGCACACGGCTCGTCGCGGCAGAGAATGCCGCCCAGAACATGGACCATGAGCGCCAGCTCGCTGAGGGCGAAATGATCGTCACGCGGCTGGTCGAAGAGAACCCGGCGCGGATCAAGGAATTTCGCCTGATGACCGAGGCGATCGGGGGCGCGGAAAGCTCGGTCAAGGCCGTGATCGAGATACAGGTGCGCTACCTGATGTCGGCGATGGCGGCGGGGGCGTCGGATATCCGGTTCTCCGAGGACGAGTTGCGCGAAATGCTGAGCGCACAGGCCCCGCGCATTCGCGAAACGGTTGAGACAAGCTCGGTCCTCGGGTCCGCCTATGTGTATCAGGATTTCTCGGATGCCGAGGTCGTGGCGTACCGCGAAGCCTTGCAAGAGCCGAATATGCAGCAGGTCTACGAGATCTTGAACGGGATCCAGTTCGAGGTCATGGGTGACCGTTATGAAACGCTTGCCTCGCGGCTGGCAGAGCTTGCTCCGCAGACCGATATCTAAACAAGGGGCAGGGTGCCGCTTCGCTGGTTGCGGCGGGACGCGCTTTCACCCCATGTTTTTCTTGACTTGGGCGTCCATTGCTCCGATATACGCGGCTCCTGATGCAGGTCTGCCTGCTTTGGGAGGAATCGCTATGTAATCTCGCCCGTTGAAGGGCGCGCTGTTCGAGGCCGGGGGTGACCCCGCGAAACGCCGGACCACCGGGGCCACAGAATGCGGGAAACAAAGGACAGATAGATGTTCGCAGTCATGAAGACCGGCGGCAAGCAGTACAAGGTTCAGGCGGGCGATGTGCTCCGTGTCGAGAAGCTTGCTGCCGAAGCCGGTGAGAAAATCCAGTTCAACGATATCCTGATGGTCGGCACGACCCTTGGCACGCCTCTCGTGGCAGGTGCCGGTGTGCAGGCCGAGGTGATCGACCAGATCAAGGGCGAGAAGCTCATCCATTTCGTGAAGCGGCGCCGCAAGCACGGCTCCCAGCGCAAGAAGGGTCATCGTCAACAGCTCACGCTGCTGCGGATCACCGACATTCTTGAAAAAGGGGCCGATGCCTCGGGCGTGAAGGCCGCCATCGGGGCCGGGTCCGTGACAGGCCCCGCCGCGCCTGCCGCGAAGCCCGCGAAGAAGGCCGCGCCGAAGAAAGACGCAGAGAAAGCCGCCCCCAAGACCGAGGCGAAGGCTGCACCCAAAAAGGCCGCGCCGAAAGCCGCCGCGTCGGGGGCTGACGACCTGAAGGAATTGTCGGGTGTCGGTCCGGCGCTTGAGAAAAAGCTGCACGAAGCGGGTGTCACCACCTTCGCGCAGATCGCCGCATGGACCGAGGCCGATATCGCCGAGATGGACGAGAAGCTGAGCTTCAAGGGCCGGATCGAGCGTGAAGGCTGGGTTGACCAAGCCAAAGAACTGACCAAGTAAGTCGAGATAGGAGAGAGCGAAATGGCACATAAAAAAGCTGGTGGTAGCTCCCGCAACGGTCGCGACTCTGCAGGTCGCCGCCTTGGTGTGAAGAAATTCGGGGGGCAGGACGTGCTCGCCGGAAACATCATCGTGCGTCAGCGCGGCACCCGTATGTGGGCCGGCGACAACGTGGGCATGGGAAAGGATCACACCCTGTTCGCCCTGACCGAGGGTCGCGTGAGCTTTTCCAAGGGCCTCAAGGGCCGCACCTTTGTATCGGTTCTCCCGGCGGCGGAGGCCGCTGAATAAGCCGAGACCCGGGCAAGTATTTTCAGAGGGGATCGGCGAAAGCCGGTCCCCTTTCACGTTTTGCAGGTATGGCGGCCAGATCGGCGGTTTCCTCCGGGAGGAGACGGGGAAACGCGGGCCCAACAGCGCAAAGTCCGGGCCGCATTCGAGGAGACGCAAGGTGAGACATGAAGCCGAATTGACGACCGACCAGGCCTTGGTCGAGTGCGAGCGTTTCGTGTTGCGCCCGCCGAAGCCAAGCGACGCCGGGCTTTTAACCTATTACACGGGCGACCGGCGGGTGGCGGAAGAAACCCGCTCGATCCCCCATCCGCTTCCGCCCGGCGTCAGCGAAGCTTTCGTGCGGCGCGCGATGGACGAGGACCGCATCGAAGATGTCTGGATCATGGATGACACCGACCACGTCGCGACCGACGGCACCGGGCACGAGGTCTTGGGCGTGATCAGCCTGACCCGCTTGGACCGCAACCAATCCCAGCTTGGCTATTGGGTCGCGCCGCCGTTCTGGAACACCGGCCTTGCGTCCGAGGCGGTGCTGGCTCTGATCGCGGCGAACCCGTTGGGCAATGACACGATCTTTGCCGAGGTGTTTCAGGACAACCCCAACTCGGCCCGGGTGCTGACCAGCGCGGGGTTCGATTATGTCGGGGATGCCGAAGCGTTTTCGGTCGCGCGCAACAGCACGGTCCCGACCTGGACCTACCTGCGCAAGATGGGCTGATCGGTCGCGCGCGCGCCCTGCGGCTGGCCGGTGACAGGCCCGGGTGGGTCTTTGGTCTTGAGCAGCACACGGATTAACTCTACCCACGGCCCAAACGAAAGGGCAGCCCGATGAAATTTCTTGACCTTGCCAAGGTATATATCCGCTCCGGCAGCGGCGGCAACGGGTGCATTTCGTTCCGGCGCGAGAAGTATATCGAATACGGCGGCCCGGATGGCGGCGATGGCGGGCGCGGCGGCGATGTCGTGGTCGAGGTGGTTGACGGGCTGAATACCCTCATCGACTTTCGCTACCAACAGCATTTCTTCGCGCGCAACGGGCAGGCCGGCATGGGTCAGCAGCGCTCCGGGCGCTCGGGCGACGATATCGTGCTGCGGGTGCCGGTCGGGACCGAACTGCTCGAAGAAGACGGTGAAACCGTGCTCGCCGACCTGACCGAGATCGGTCAGCGGCTCGTCATCGCAAGGGGCGGAAATGGCGGGTTCGGCAACCTGCATTTCAAGACCGCGACCAATCAGGCGCCGCGTCATGCCAACCCCGGTCAGCCGGGGGTGGAGCGCACGGTCTGGCTTCGGCTGAAGCTGATCGCCGATGTCGGGTTGGTGGGCCTGCCGAACGCGGGCAAATCCACCTTTCTCGCCGCCACGTCGAACGCCCGGCCCAAGATCGCGGATTACCCGTTTACCACGCTGGTGCCCAATCTCGGGGTCGTGGGTGTGGATAACGTGGAGTTTGTGGTCGCCGATATTCCGGGCCTGATCGAGGGCGCGCATGAGGGACGCGGGCTCGGGGACCAGTTTCTGGGCCATGTCGAACGCTGCGCGGTGCTGTTGCACCTTGTTGACGGCACGGTCGAGGACGTGGTCCAGGATCACGCCACCATTGTCGGCGAGCTTGAAAGCTACGGTGGCGTGTTGGCGAGAAAGCCGCGCGTGACGGTTTTGAACAAGGTCGATGCGCTCTTGCCCGACGACATTGCCGCCAAGCGCGCCGCGCTAGAGGCGGTCACGGGGGGCACGGTCTACGAGATGTCCGGGGTGGCAAAAGACGGTGTGACGCAGGTGATGCGCGCCCTCAAGGCCGAAATCGGGGCCGACCGCTTTCGCCAGAAGAAAGCGGAACAGACCGAGGAGGAAGACACGCCTTGGCAGCCGTAACCCTGACGACAGCGCGCCGGGTCGTGATCAAGATCGGCTCCGCGCTTCTCGTCGATACCGAAACCAGCGCCCTGAAGTCGGATTGGCTTGCCGGTCTGGCGCAGGATGTCGCGCGGCTCAAAGCGCGCGGGGCGGATGTGATTATCGTGTCCTCCGGGTCGATTGCGCTGGGGCGCGGCGTGCTGGGCCTGCCGCGTGGGGGCCTGTCGCTTGAGCAAAGCCAAGCGGCGGCGGCGGTCGGCCAGATCCGGCTCGCGCGCGCTTATGAAGAGGTGTTGGCCCCGCTCGGGATCACCACCGCGCAGGTTTTGGTGACGCTGGACGACAGCACCGATCGCCGCCGGTACCTCAATTCCCGCGCCACGCTCGCCACGCTCCTGTCGCTTGGCGTCGTGCCGATCGTGAACGAAAACGACACGATCGCGACCGATGAAATCCGCTACGGTGACAACGACCGGCTTGCCGCGCAGGTCGCCGTGACGACCGGCGCGGACATGGCGGTGCTTTTGTCGGATGTGGATGGGTTCTACACCGCCAATCCAAAGACCGACGCGGCGGCCCGACATGTGCCGGTGGTCCACGAGATCACGCCGGACCTCATGGCCAAGGCGGGAGATGCGGGCACCGGCCTGTCGAAAGGCGGGATGAAGACCAAGCTTCTTGCCGCACAGACCGCGATGGCCGCCGGATGCAATCTTGTCGTCACCGAAGGTAGCCGCCCCAACCCGCTCATGGCATTGGAGAACGGCGAACGGGCCACGGTGTTCGTCGCCCGCGAAGACCCGATGGCGGCGCGCAAACACTGGATCGGGGCGATGAAGCCCAAGGGCGTGATCGCGCTGGATCAGGGGGCGGTCGAGGCGCTCGGGCGGGGCACATCGCTGTTGCCCGCCGGGATCACGGCGGTGACGGGCAGCTTCGGGCGAGGCGACGCGGTCGAGCTTGTCGGGCCCGGGGGTGCGCATGTGGGCGCGGGCCTGACCCGCTACACGGCGGACGAAGCGCGCGCCCTGATCGGCAAACGGTCGGACCAGATCGAGGCAACGCTGGGCTATCCCGGTCGCGCCGCGCTGGTGCACCGCGATGACATGGCGCTTTGAAGACAGGCCGCGTCGGGTGCGCTTCGGCGCGGGTTTTGACCAAGCCCGGCGGGCGGCGTAAGAAGGTCGGTGACCAAGGAGACCGAGATGAAAGATGCCGAGACGATCCCTGACATGATGCAGGAGCTGGGCCAGAACGCCAAGGCTGCCGCACAGGTTTTGGCCTATGCCCCGGCCACGGCAAAGACCCGCGCGCTCGAAGCGGCGGCGGATGCCGTCTGGGCCGACCGGGATGCGATCATCGTGGCGAACCAGAAGGATTTGGCGTTCGGGCGCGAAAAGGGGCTGAGCGATGCGATGATGGATCGTCTTTTGCTCGACGAGCCGCGCATTCAGGGCATTGTCGACGGTCTACGAGCGGTCGCGGCGCAACCCGACCCTGTCGGGGCCGTGTTGGCGGAATGGGACCGGCCCACCGGCCTGCATATCAAACGGGTGCGCACGCCGCTCGGGGTGATCGGGGTGATCTATGAAAGCCGCCCCAACGTCACCGCCGATGCCGGGGCGCTGTGTCTCAAGTCCGGCAATGCCGTGATCTTGCGCGGCGGGTCCGAGAGCTTTCATTCCTCCGGTGCGATCCATGCGTGTCTGGTCGCGGGGCTACGCGGGGCGGGCCTTCCCGAAGATGCGATCCAACGCGTTCCGACCCGCGACCGGGCGGCGGTCAGCACGCTTTTGACCATGACCGACTACGTCGACGTGATCGTGCCGCGCGGGGGCAAAGGGCTTGTCGGTCTGGTGCAGCGCGAGGCGCGGGTGCCGGTCTTTGCCCATCTCGAAGGCATCGTGCATATCTATATCGACAAGGCCGCCGATCCGCAGAAAACGCTGGACGTGGTCCTTAATGCCAAGACCCGGCGCACTGGGATCTGTGGCGCTGCCGAATGTCTTCTGGTGCACAAGGACGCCTTGGCGCTGGGGCAGAGCGTGATCGACGCGCTGATCGCGGCGGGGGTCGAGGTGCGTGCGGGTGCCGGCCTACAGGGCTCCGGGCCTGCGACCGAGGCCGATTGGGGGACCGAATATCTCGACAGCATCATCGCGGCCCGCGTGGTGGACGATCTCGATGCGGCGATCGACCATATCCGCCGCTATTCCTCGTCCCACACCGATGCGATCATGACCGAAGATGACGCGGCGGCCAGCCGGTTTTTCGAGCGGGTCGACAGCGCCATCCTGATGCGCAATGCCTCGACCCAGTTCGCCGATGGGGGCGAGTTCGGCATGGGGGCCGAGATCGGGATTGCGACAGGAAAGATGCACGCGCGCGGCCCGGTGGGGGCCGAGCAATTGACCAGTTTCAAATATATCGTGGAGGGTGACGGCACGACCCGCGCCTGAGGCCGGGGTCAGAACGAGATGCCAATCTCGCCCGCGCCCTCTTTGACGACAATGGCCCGGTCCTGTGCCCCGGCGTCCCGCGCCAGAAGCGCGAAATGGACCTGCGCCGGCGTGATATCGGCGTCGCCCGTCCCCGCGCCCTGCAAAAGCCCCCAACTATCGCCCTCCGGCCTGAGCCGGTCCGCCGCGCCATGGATCGACCAGCGTTGCGGCCCATCGCGGGTGATCGTGATCTGACCCCCAATTGGCATCGCGCTCTCCACGCAATTGACCGCGAGCAGCGCGAGCTTGGCGTCGCGCCGCAGAGCGTCGCCGGGCACCTGCCAGCTCACCGACAGGCGCGGTGTCCGAATAGCCCCCAGCGCCTCCTCGATCTCTGCCGTGCGTACCATCGTGCCATCGCCCGCAGCGCCAAAGGCAAGGCGAAAGTACCGGATGCGTGCCGCCGCGCCGCCCAGGCTTTCGGTGACCAGCGCCATTTCGGGGGTTTCCTCCCCCCCGGCCAAGAGCATAAGCTCAAGCCCGTTGCCGATGGCCCCCAGAGGGCTTACCAGATCGTGGCAGATGCGCGAGCCGACGAGGGCGACAAGATCGGTCTTATCCAAGGGTCTGCCCCGCAACGACCAAGGAGGTTGTCATGGACCCTTTGTCCTCGCTTCTCGAACCCGGCGCGCTTGTGCGCCATCCCGGCCAGCCCGATTGGGGGCTGGGACAGGTGCAGTCCAACATCGGCGGCAAGGTCACCGTCAATTTCGAAAATGCGGGCAAGCGGGTCATCGACATCTCCAATGTGTCGCTGGAACCGGTCTATGACGACGACTAATCCATGGCGCGTGTTTCTCTAGGCTACCACAACCTTTAGGTGTGTCAATCTCATGGGGCGGATCCTGTTGCCAAAACAGGCCCCGGCCCATAAAACCACACGGGAAAGTGAGTGCCCCACGCATGACCGAACCACGGCCATCATACGAACTCTGCACCGCGCGGACCGAGGACGAGGTGCGCGATGCCCAGCGGCTTCGCTACAAGGTCTTTGTCGAGGAATTGGGCGGGGATGGCGACGGGGTCGATCATGACTCGGGGCTCGAACGCGACGATTTCGACCCGTATTTCGATCACCTTGTTCTCTATGACCGCAATCTGCCTCAGGGTGATCAGGCGGTGGGCGCCTACCGGGTGATGCGCGACGATCAGGCGGCGGTTCTGGGTCGCTATTACACGGAAAGCGAATACGACCTGACCGCGCTCAAGCAGTCGGGGCGAAAGCTTCTCGAACTGGGTCGATCCTGTGTCCATGCCGACTATCGGGGCGGCGCCGCGCTTGCCCGCCTGTGGGTCGGGCTTTTGAATTATTCCAGCGCGCATGCGATCGATGTGATGTTCGGGGTGGCCAGCTTCCATGGCACCGATCTTGACCGGATCAAGGCCCCGCTATCGCTTCTGCATCACAAGTATCTCGCCCCGCCCGCGCTGCGCACACGGGTGCTGGAGGATGTGTATCGCTCCGCCAATCTCGTGCCGTTCGACCGGATCGACGAACAGGAGGCGATGAAAAACATGCCGGCGTTGATCAAATCCTACCTTCGGCTGGGCGGTGTGATCGGAGACGGTGTGTTCGTCGACGCGCCGTTCAACACCTGCGATGTCTGTATCATCGTCGATCTGGAAAAAGTCCCCGCCAAGCAGCGCCAGACCTATGAAAAACTGGCCGCGCGGGGGGCCCGCGCGTGAGCCCAACCTGGGACGACGGGGGCGACAAACCTGTCGTTTCGGTCGGCCCGTTCGGCTGGATCATCGCGATTTTGCGGGGGGGCGCGATCGCGGTGATGCTGGGGATCGGGCTCTTGGCGACGCTTATCCTGCGCCCGGTGGAATGGCTTTTGTCGCGCAAGGACCGGCTTTTGACCCCCATGGTCAGCCGGGTGTTCTTTCGGCTCGCGCTTGCGGTCATCGGGATCAAGCCGACCATTCGGGGCAGACCGATGCGCGGCGCAGGCGCGGTGGTGGCAAACCATGCGTCATGGCTCGACATCATCGTGCTCAACGCGGCGAAACAGGTCTATTTCGTCGCCAAGTCCGATGTGGCCGGCTGGCCGGTGATCGGCGGTCTGGCCCGTTGGATCGATACCGCCTTCATCGAACGCAACCGCCGCGCGGCCCCGGCGCAGGTCGCGCTGTTTCGCGCACGGCTGGCGCGGGGACATCGTCTGCTGTTTTTCCCTGAGGGCACCTCCACGGACACGATCCGCGTTTTGCCTTTCAAAACAACGCTTTTCGCGGCGTTCTTCGACCCCGCCCTGTATCACAATATGCGCATTCAGCCGGTCACTGTCGTCTACCACGCCCCCCGGGGACAAGACCCGCGGTTTTATGGCTGGTGGGGTGACATGGACCTGGGCCCGCATCTTGTCGCGGTGCTGGCGGCGTGGCCACAGGGCCGGGTCGAGATCGTCTATCACGACCCTGTGCGCGTGTGTGACTTCGCGGATCGCAAAACGCTCGCCGCCCATCTTCAACGTGTGGTGGAGGGGCCGGTCGTCGCGGCCAAAGGTGCGGATTGAACCAGGCTTTTGCGTCCTGAAGCGCCCCTAGCCGCGGGCGTTTGCGAGCCGTTCCAGGGTGGCGACGGGATCATCGCTGGTCCAGATTTCCTCGCCCAGGCAGAAGAAATCGGTGACCGGGGCAAGATCGCGGATCAGCGCCTCTGACAGCCCGCCTTCGGCAACCACCGGCACCTCGATCATTTCGCTCCACCACGCGAAGAGGTCGCGCTCGGCGATGGTGCCATCGCCAAGATTGCTTTCCCCAACCGGGCCGAAGGCCACGTAATCCGCGCCTTGTTCCCCCGCGATCATCCCATCGTGGTTCGATGTGCCGCAAAACGCGCCGAGAATGGCATCGGCCCCGAGATCCTTGCGGGTTTGGCGCAACTGCTTGGCCCCATCGGTGAAATGGACCCCGTCCAGCCCAAGACGCTCGACCAGCAAGAGGTGGTCGGCAATGACGATGGCGATGTCGCGCCCATGGCAAATCTCGCGGCAGGCATCGGCGGCGCGCGCGATGTCGTCTTCATCGCGGGTGGCCAGCTCCAGGCGCAAACAGGCCACATCCACGGTATCGAGCGCGCGTGCGAGCAGCGGCGGGAAGACCGACAGGTCGATCTGGGGCGGTGTGACAAGGTAGAGTTGGGGCAATTCGGTGTCGGACATTGAAAGACCTCGGCGACGTTTGGTGGCCTCTTACAGGGGTTTGGATCGAATTGCTACGCGGCGCGCGCGCTTTTGTCGACGGCAATGACCGGCCCGCGCGCCAGGCGCTTCCGGCTTGCCCCCGAACGGGCCCGCGCGTATCACGCAGCCCATGACGCACGAAGATGAAACCGGACCCCAGCCCACCCTTGTGCTGGTGCGCCCACAGATGGGCGAGAACATCGGCGCGGCGGCGCGCGCGATGTTGAATTTCGGGCTGGACCGGATGCGTCTTGTCGCGCCGCGCGACGGCTGGCCGAACCAAAAGGCCGTGGCCATGGCGTCGGGCGCGGGCCGGGTTCTGGACAGGGCCGGGGTATATGACGACCTGCCCGCGGCGCTCGCCGATTGCGATTACGTCTATGCCACCACCGCCCGGTCGCGCGAGCTGTCGAAACCGGTGCGCACGCCGGAGCGCGCGATGGCCGAAGCCCGCGCGATGCGGGCCGAGGGAAAGCGCGTCGCGATCTTGTTCGGACCCGAGCGCGCCGGGTTGGAAAACGAAGACGTGAGCCGCGCCAACGCGATCATCACGGTGCCGGTGAACCCCGATTTCGCCTCGCTCAACCTCGGGCAATCGGTGTTGCTCATGGCCTATGAATGGGGGCGTCAGAGCCTTCACGCCGAGCCGGAAATCATGGGCCTTGCCCGGACAGATTTCGCCACGCAGGTCGAGGTCGAGGCACTTGCCAACCATTTCGAGGAACGCCTTGATGCGGTTGGATATTTCTTTCCCGAGACCAAGGCAGCGGGCATGAAACTCGTCCTGCGCAACATGTGGACGCGCCTCGCGCTCACCCGCGCGGATGTGCAGATGTTTCACGGGATGTTGCGGCAGATTTTCCGCAAGCTGGGCTAGACGCTGCGCCGTGCCGCGATGACCCAAAGGACCGCGAGCGCGGCAGAGAAGAGCGCGTTCAGGTTCGCCATGGTGACCCCCCAAAGCTCCCACGGGATCTCGTCGCAGCGCACAAGGGGCGCTGCCATGATCTGATCCATCAGCTCGCTGGTGGAGAGATTGGTCGAGGCCCCGCCGGAACAGCTTGTCGGTCCCTCCCAGAGCTTGCGCTCCACGCCGGAGTGAAACACGCCGATGCCCGATGTGGTGGCAGCAGCGAGCGCACCGAGCCACGCCAGCCAGCGTTGCGAGGTGACGAGGGCAAGCGCGCCAATCGCGATAGCCGCGCCATGTGGATAGCGCTGCCAAAGGCACATTTCGCAGGGCGCATAACCCAGGGCTTGAAAAATGAACGCCCCGATCAGAAGCGCGGCGGACCCGCCGGCCGCGATCAGCACAAGCGTTTTCCAGGTGAGGCTCTTCATAGGTATTTGACCGCGTAGAAGCCGCCAATCAGCAAGATCACGAACAGGATGAACACGAGGCCCAGCCTGCGTTCGATGAAATCGCGGATCGGCGCGCCGAATTTCCATAAAAGCGCGGCGACGATGAAGAACCGAAGGCCGCGCGCGATGATCGAGGACACCATGAACACCGTGAAGTTGAGCCCGGTCGACCCCGACAAGATCGTGATGACCTTGTACGGAAACGGCGTGACCCCTGCAATGAGAACTGCCCAAGGCCCGAATTCGTTGTAACGTGTCGCGAAATCGTCGAAGGCGTCCGTCTTGCCGTAAAATTCCAGAACGGGGCGCCCGATGCTTTCGAACGCGCCCCAGCCGATAAAGTAGCCGAGCATGCCGCCCAGCACGGAGGACACGAGCGCGACACCGGCAATCAGGAAGGCACGCGACGGGGCCGCGATGATCATCGGGATCATCAGGATGTCGGGCGGGATCGGAAAGACCGAGCTTTCCAAAAAGGCGACCACCGCAAGCCCCCATAATGCATGGGGTGATTGTGCCAGACCAAGTGTCCAATCGTAGAGTTTTTTCAGCATGCCCCGCCTTTCCCGTTGGCCTTAAAAGCACCGAATTGCCCACTGGGGTCAACCACTTGGTCGCCCCGCATCTGGCAATTCCCACAAAATAGCGGGCCTTTGATGTCTTGCGGCGTGACACCGCCGGGATCGCCGGCTGATTTTGCGGCCTTGTCCGGTGTCGAAGCCGTTGACGCCACAGGCGCGCGAGGATAGAGGAAACGCCGTGCCCGAGTGGCGGAATGGTAGACGCAGGGGATTCAAAATCCCCCGGTAGCAATACCGTGTGGGTTCGAATCCCACCTCGGGCACCAATATTCGGAAACTGCGTTCAAGGTCCGGGTCTTGCCGCGCGGCGGGGCGGCTATGATTCGACTCGCACGGCGCTGCGCCTGATCCGATTTGCGCCATGATTGGCGGAAATGCGCCGGATTGGTGCGGGATCGGGAACATTTATTCAGCGCCTGTCGCGCAGGAACGGGCGGGGAAACCCGACCTTTGGCCTGTGTTCCCGGCATGGCCTCTGTTGCCCGAACGGAAACGACCGAACGCGCGGATCCGGGCGTTTCAGGACCATTTCTGTGGATAACTATCCAATTCTGTGGATAACCACAGGCGAACTGGCCGGACTGTTTCCCCGTGAGGTTGTGGCCTATGCGGATCCGGAAACAATCGCCCGATTGCACGGTGGCAAAAAGCCCCACCTTTCGACGGTATCGTTAACCATTGGGACGGCTAATCCTCCGGAATACCGTCAGATTTTCCTTTTTTGGTCACAAACCAAAGTGTAATTTGAAAGTGCCCAACTGGGGGGCGATGTTTGAGGCCACGGGGGCGGCCGCACCAAGACCACGGGTATCCGTGGGGTTGGGCTGTGCGCCGTAATGCCGCCAGTGGCGGGTGTACAGGTTCGCGCGGACGATGGATCGGGGGGTCCATGGGTCGACGTGAACAGAGGTCTCTCGGACCTCTCTCGATCCCTTCAGCGGAGAGGCCGACCGGTCGGACGTGCGGGCAACCGTGGTCAGGCATCGCTCACGATCGGGCGGCTTTGTAGTGCGAGGGGATAGAAAAGACATGCTGTCTTTTTCGAGCATTGACCGAATTTGCGCCGCGACCTTCGGGGGGCGGTTCGGAATGCATGTTCTGCGCACATACGAACCAAAAAATTACGAGTGCTGGCCGCTAGCGGCCAACCTGTCTGAAACGCCATGTGAAGCCATCGCTTCCACCGCCCGCCGCGGACCTGAGCAAGGGAACTTTTAAGATGACCTATTCGACCTCCTACACGCCCTCTGGCGACTACCTACTGGACTGGGATCTCACCGGTTCTGATGGGTCTGCGAATTTGTCGTCGTCTTCCGGCGGCGATCCGGTCGGGGTCACGGTGTCCACACCGAAAAACGACGGTGAGCAATTCAAGCTCAAGTATGGCTTGCTCGAATCCGACGATGTCAAGAAGCCGGTCGATGCAATCATCAACTTCGACACCGAGGTGACCGACGTCAATTTCCAGATCAAGGACGTCGATGAGGGCAAGAACTGGGACGACAAGGTCACCGTCCTTGCCTATGACGCCGACAACAACCTGGTCGATGTCGATTTCTCTGATCTGCAGGCGGGGCAGTCGGTGAGCGGCAACACCATCGACGGCGGGGCCAAACTGCACGGCGAAGGCGTGACAGTGTCCGTCGCAGGACCGATCACCAAGCTGGTCATTCGCCACGACAATGGGGAGAGCGATCACGAGTCGGGCGAAATCAAGGTCACTGACCTGGGTTTCAACGCGGTGGACCCGAACGACGGGATCGTCGAGGGCACCGGGGGCGACGACCTGATCGACGTGAACTACACCGGCGATCCGGACGGGGACATGGTCGATGCGGGCGACAACATTTTTGCCGGTAAAGGGCCCGACGATGACATCATCGTCGCGGGTGCGGGCGATGACATCGTCTACGCGGGCGAGGGCGAAGATATCGTCTATGGCGGCAGCGGCGATGATGAAATCTACGGCGAAGCTGGCGACGATACGATCTATGGCGAAGCTGGAGACGATACCATCGACGGCGGCGCGGGCAATGACACGATCTATGGTGATGACGAAACCTGCGAGACCGACGGCAAGACGGGCGATTTGTTCCCGACGTGGGAGCAGGACATCTCAAACGTCGTGTTCTATTTCGACACCGAGGGCGACGGCGATCATGATCGGGCGATCAAGATCGAGGGTTTCCCCGAGAGCGGCACGCCGGAGCATATCTCCAACGATCTCGATGATTTCTACGACCAGATGCTGGGCTACATCGTGGAGGAAAACCCCGAGCTTGAGGGCGCTTCGGTGGTTCTGGGCGTCTCGATCAAAGGCGGCGTGGAGACGACCGAGTTTTTCGCGGTCGACGCGGATGGCAACGGCGCGCAGCCGGATGATGGGCCGACAATGAACACCGGCTCCGGCACAGAGGAGCTGGAATACTCCGCCTTCTACGCGACATACGATCCCGATGCCTCCGGCGGGTCCGGTGGGGCCGGTG
>JAABTN010000043.1 GCA_011389895.1 Maritimibacter sp.
ACGACCCCGATCCGGTGCTGCAAATCCCGCGATTTCAGATTGGCAAGACCGGGGTGGAAGCAAAGCTTGAATCAAAACTGCGTGGCTCTGCCGGAACCCGACGGATCGAGGTGAACGCGGTCGGTCGCGTGATGCGCGAACTGGACCGGGAAGAAGGCATCCCCGGTGCAAACCTGCAACTGACCGCAGACCATGCGCTTCAGAATTTCGCCGAGGCACGGTTGGCCGGGGAATCGGCGGCTGCCGTTGTCATGGACCCGCGCAATGGCGATATCCTTGCCATCGCGTCGGCCCCGACGTTTGATCCGAACAAATTTGTGCGCGGCATTTCCGTGAAGGATTACAACGCGCTGTTGGAAGACCCCTATCGTCCGCTCGCGAACAAGACGGCGCAGGGCATCTATCCACCCGGATCGACCTACAAGATGGTGGTTGCCCTCGCCGCGCTTGAGGCCGGGGTTCTCGATACCGAGGAAACCATCACCTGCCGTGGCTATCTTGAGCTTCATGATCGCCGCTTCCATTGCTGGAGCCGGGGCGGGCATGGGCGTGTCGATCTTATCCGGTCGCTGCGCGAAAGCTGCGATGTGTTCTACTACGAAGTGGCGCAGCGCGTGGGCATTGAACGGATGTCCGAGATGGCGCGCAAGCTTGGGCTTGGCACCCGCTTTGACGTGCCGCTGTCCGGCGTGGCCGAAGGTCTCGTCCCGACGAAAGCGTGGAAGCGTGAGGTGCGCGGGGCGGATTGGGTCGTGGGTGATAGCCTGAACGCCGCCATCGGGCAGGGTTTTGTCCTGACCTCGCCCCTGCAACTCGCCGTCATGACCTCGCGCATCGCCATGGGCCGGGCTGTCGAGCCGCGGCTGGTGCGTTCCATCGACGGGGTGGAGCAGCCGGTCGTTGGCAACCAGCCGCTCGACATCGGGGCCGAGAGCCTCGCGGTGGTGCGGCAGGGCATGTACGAGGTGGTCAACGGCACACGCGGCACGGCGGGGAGTTCGCGGGTGGCGGCAGAAGGCGTGCGCATGGCGGGCAAGACCGGGACATCGCAGGTACGCAATATCACCGCCGCCGAACGCACCGCCGGGGTCACCCGCAACGAAGACCTGCCGTGGGAACGGCGCGACCACGCGCTGTTCGTGGGCTACGCGCCGCATGATGCACCAGAGGTGGTCGTGTCGGTCGTGGTTGAACACGGCGGCGGCGGATCGACCGCAGCCGCCCCGATCGCGCGCGATATCCTCTTGGCCGCGCTCTACGACGATGTGCCGCCGCTCGAGGCCTACCCGGCCCCGCAACGTGGCACGATCCGCTCGCGTCTGGACGCGATGGAGTTGCGAGAACCGCTCGCCCCATCGGAAGGGCGCAGCCGGGCATGAGTTTTCTGGAGTATAACGTCAAGGTCACGCCCAGCGGGCTGTCCAAGGTGCTTTACTACAACTGGGTGCTCGCGCTGCTTCTGGCCACCGCGGCGGGGATCGGGTTCCTGATGCTCTACTCGGTGGCAGGCGGGTCGTTTTCGCCCTGGGCCGAACCACAGATGAAACGCTTCGCGATGGGCTTCGTGGCGATGTTCGTCATCGGCATGATCCCGATCTATTTCTGGCGCAATGTCTCGGCGCTTGCTTTCACCGCCTCGCTCGCGCTTCTCGTGGCGGTGGAATTCATGGGCGAGGTCGGCATGGGCGCGCAGCGTTGGATCGACCTTGGTTTCATGCGGCTGCAACCCTCGGAGCTGACCAAGATCACGCTGGTGATGGTGCTGGCCGCCTATTACGACTGGCTCGACGTGAACAAGGTGTCCCGCCCGCTCTGGGTGCTTATCCCGGTGGTCGTGATCCTTGTCCCTGTCGCGCTGGTGATCCGGCAGCCCGATCTTGGCACCTCGATCCTGCTGCTGGCCGGTGGGTCGGCAATGATGTTTCTCGCCGGGGTGCATATCCTCTATTTCCTCGGCGTCGGGGCGCTTGGGGGCGGTGCGGTGGCCACCGTGCTCCTGTCGCGGGGAACCGGGTGGCAGCTTTTGCAGGATTACCAGTATCGGCGGATCGACACCTTCCTTGATCCGGCCTCTGACCCGCTCGGGGCGGGCTATCACATCACGCAGTCGAAGATCGCGCTCGGGTCTGGCGGATGGACCGGCAGGGGGTTCATGCAGGGCACGCAATCGCGGCTGAATTTCCTGCCCGAGAAACACACGGATTTCATCTTTACCACGCTGGCCGAAGAATTCGGCTTTATCGGCGCGGCGTCGCTTCTCGCGGTCTACGTCGCGATCATCGTCTTTTGCGTGGTCTCTGCGGTGCGCAATGCCGATCGCTACGGGTCGCTTCTCACGCTGGGGATGGCTGCGACCTTTTTCCTCTTCTTCGCCGTGAACATGTCGATGGTGATGGGGCTGCTTCCGGTGGTCGGCGTGCCGCTTCCGCTGGTCAGCTATGGCGGCTCCGCCATGCTCATCTTGCTCATGGGCTTCGGGCTGGCCCAATCCGCGCATGTGCATAGGCCACGCTCCAAATGACGCTCAAGGTGCAGATGCTTCTCGCGCCCGGTTCCTGCGCCGCGTGGCAGCCTGCGCTTCAGGCGGCCTGTGACGCGGTCGGGCTCGACGCGGCACTTGCGACCGACCATGCGCCCGGCGCGGTGGATTACGTGGTCTATGCGCCGCATGGGCCGGTTGACCTCTCTGCCTATGAAAACACCAAGCTGGTGCAGGGGCTTTGGGCCGGGGTCGAGACGATCGTTGCCAACCCGACCTTGACCCAGCCCTATGCCCGCATGGTGGACGATGGTCTGCGCGAGGGCATGGTGGAATGGGTCACGGGCCACGTCCTGCGTCATCATCTCGGGATGGATCAGCATATCACGCAGGTCACGCCGGGCTGGCACCCCGAGGCCCCGCCGCTGGCCCGCAATCGCCGTGTCACGGTCTTGGGTCTCGGCGCGCTGGGCGCGGCCTGTGCCAAGACGCTTGCCGGTCTGAATTTCAAGGTCGCCGGGTGGAGCCGCACGGCGAAAAAGATCGCGGGCGTCACCTGTTTCTCGGGCGAGAGCGGGCTGGAAGATGCGCTGGCCCATGGTGATATCCTTGTCCTGTTGCTGCCCGCAACACCGGCGACCGAGGGCCTTTTGGGGCCCGAGACGCTGGCCATGTTGCCCAAGGACGCGGTGATCCTGAACCCGGGGCGCGGCGCATTGATCGACGATGATGCGCTGCTGGCCGCACTCGATACGGGGCGCATCGCCCATGCCACGCTCGACACCTTCCGGGTTGAACCGCTTCCGCTTGATCACCGCTACTGGACCCACGCGCGGGTGACCGTGACCCCGCATATCGCGTCCGAGACACGGCCCGAGACCGCCGCGCCCATCGTTGCCGATAACATCGCGCGAATGGAGCGTGGCGAGACGCCCCGTTTTCTCGTCGACAAGACGCGCGGGTACTGACGACCCCGCTTTCATGTGATTGGACAGGGCAGGGCGCACGCGCCATGATCGGGATATGCCGCGTTTTCTTGTCCTTCTCCTTACGCTTGCCTGCGCTGTCCCGGCGGCGGCACAGGACGAGACATGGGTTGATCTCGAACTGGTGCTGATGGTCGATGTGTCGCGTTCGATGACCGAGCGCGAGCTTGAGATTCAACGCGTCGGCTATGTCGAGGCGCTGCGCTCGGACGACGTTCTGGCGGCGATTGAAACCGGATACCTCGGCCGGATCGCGATGACCTATGTCGAATGGGCGGGCACCCAGCAGGTCGTCGTCCCGTGGCGCGTGATCGAAACCCGCGATGATCTCGATGCCTTCGCCGATGCGCTTTCGGTGACCTACAACCCGGCCCTGCGCCGCACGTCGATCTCGGAGGCGCTCTTTTTCGGTGCGCGGCTTCTCGAAGAGAACGCCTATGTCGGCGACCGGCGGGTGATCGACATTTCCGGTGACGGGCCGAACAACCAAGGCCGCTTTGTCGATGCCGCCCGCGATGCGGTGGTGGCAAAGGGAATCGTGATCAATGGATTGCCGCTCATGACCCGAGAGGGGATGGGGAGCCAATGGCACCTCGAGGGGTTGGACAAGTATTACGAGACCTGCGTCATCGGGGGGCTCGGGGCCTTTGTCCTGCCGGTCTCGGGGTGGGAGGATTTCGCGGAGGCCGTGCAGCTCAAGATGGTGCGCGAGATCGTGGTGGGCGGTGCCCCTGAACCCGCGCGGCTTTTGCACCGGGCCCAAGTCGGCGTGCCCAACCCCCGCGATTGCCAGATCGGGGAAAAGATGTGGGAAGCACGCCGGGGGTACGGTATGCCGTGATGGGCGCTCAGGCGGGGTGGGCGCGGACCCGTGCCTCCGCCCGCACGCCACGGTTCAGCTGCGCGAGGCGCGCACGATCCTCAGAATGTCGCGCGCCGCATCGGGGATGTTGGTCCCCGGCCCGAAGATCGCCTTCACCCCGGCCTTCTTGAGAAACTCGTAATCCTGGTGCGGGATGACCCCGCCGCAGATCACGATGATATCCTCGGCATCCTGTGCCTTCAGCGCCTCGATCAATTTCGGGGCAAGCGTCTTGTGCCCTGCCGCCTGTGACGAGATCCCGACGACGTGCACATCGTTGTCCACCGCGTCCTGCGCGGCCTCTTCCGGGGTCTGAAACAGGGGGCCAACGTCCACGTCGAAACCGATATCGGCAAAGGCGGTGGCGATCACTTTCGCGCCCCGGTCATGGCCGTCCTGCCCCATCTTCACGACCAGCATCCTTGGGCGGCGCCCTTCCTCTTCGGCGAATTTCTCGACATCCGCCTGGATGGCGGCAAAGCCTTCGTCACCCTCGTAGGCGGCACCATAGACACCTGCGAGCGTTTTGACCTCGGCCCGGTGGCGGCCGAATTCCTTTTCCATCGCCATTGAAATCTCTCCCACGGTTGCCCGCGCACGCGCCGCCTCAACGGCGGCTTCGAGCAGGTTTCCACCCTCTTTCGTGCGGCGCGTCAGCTCTTCCAGGCTCTTGTCGCAAGCGGCTTGGTCCCGGCTGGCACGGATGCGTTCAAGCGCGGCGATCTGGCCGTCGCGCACCTTCACGTTGTCCACGTCCAGAATGTCGATCGGGTCTTCGGTTTCCTTGCGATACTTGTTCACGCCGACGATCACCTCGTCGCCCCGGTCGATGTCCGCCTGCCGCCGCGCCGCCGTTTCTTCGATCCGCAGCTTCGGCATTCCCGAGGCGACGGCCTTGGTCATGCCGCCCATGTCCTCGACCTCCTGCATCAGCGCCCATGCTTTTTCGGCAAGCTCGTGGGTCAGGCTCTCGACGTAATAAGACCCGGCGAGCGGGTCGACCACGTTGGTGATCCCGGTCTCTTCCTGCAAGATAAGCTGGGTGTTGCGCGCGATCCGGGCCGAGAACTCGGTCGGGAGCGCGATGGCTTCGTCCAGCGCGTTGGTGTGCAGCGACTGGGTGCCCCCGAGCGCGGCCGACATCGCCTCATAGGCCGTGCGCACCACGTTGTTGTAGGGGTCTTGTTCCTGCAACGACACGCCCGAGGTTTGGCAATGGGTGCGCAGCATCTTGGAGCGTTCCTCTTCGGCCCCGAATTCTTCCATGATGCGATACCACAAGAGCCGCGCAGCCCGCAGTTTGGCGGCCTCCATGAAGAAATTCATGCCGATGGCGAAGAAGAAAGACAGCCGGCCCGCGAACCTGTCCACGTCCATGCCCGCCTCGATGGCGGCTTTCACATATTCGCGCCCATCCGCCAGCGTGAAGGCAAGCTCTTGCACGAGGTTCGCCCCGGCTTCCTGCATGTGGTAGCCGGAAATCGAGATCGAATTGAAGCGCGGCATCTCGTTCGAGGTATATTCGATGATGTCCGAGATGATCCGCATCGAGGGTTCGGGCGGATAGATATAGGTGTTGCGCACCATGAACTCTTTCAGGATGTCGTTCTGGATGGTGCCCGACAAAAGCGCGCGGTCGTGCCCCTGTTCCTCGCCGGTGACGATGAAGTTGGCGAGAATCGGGATCACGGCACCGTTCATCGTCATGGACACGGAGACTTGATCCAGCGGAATCTCGTCAAAAAGGATCTTCATGTCCTCGACACTGTCGATCGCCACCCCGGCCTTGCCCACGTCGCCCAACACACGTTCGTGATCCGAATCGTATCCCCGGTGGGTGGCCAGGTCGAAGGCGACCGAGACGCCCTGTTGCCCTGCCGCCAGCGCCTTTCGATAAAAGGCGTTTGATTCTTCGGCGGTGGAAAAGCCGGCATATTGGCGGATCGTCCATGGACGACCGGCATACATCGTCGCCTTGACCCCGCGTGTGAAGGGCCCCATGCCCGGCACGCCGCCCATGTGGGGAAGCTCGGCGGTATCCGCGTCGGTATAGAGCGGTTTGACCGTTATGCCCTCCAACGTGTTCCAGTTCAGGTCATCAAGACTGCGTCCGCGAAGCTCTTTCTCCGCGATCTTTTTCCATTCGCTCGTGTCGGTCACTGGCGCGCTCCTTCTTCGATGGCGGCAAAACCGCCCGTTGTGTATAGGCTCCCGACCCCTATATTGAGAGGTGAGGGAGACAAGATGCTGAAATACCTATCTCTTGCGGCCATGTTCGCATTATCGGGCCCCACGGCCATGGCGGCGCAGGAAGCGCAGGAATTGCCGATCATCGACGCAGGGGAAGTGGAGCTCACCGATTTCTTGTGGGAGGCCCGTCCACTCGTGGTGTTTGCCGACAGCCCCAATGATCCAAGGTTCCGGGAACAAATGGAACAATGGGCCGAACGGCCCGATGATTTGCTGGCCCGTGATGTCGTGGTGATTGTGGACACCGATCCAGATGCCAATTCGCCGATACGCACCGAGCTTCGACCGCGCGGCTTCGGTATCGTTCTCATCGGAAAAGACGGGGAGAAGTATCTGCGCAAATCGACGCCATGGAGCATCCGGGAAATATCAAGGTCTATCGACAAGATGCCGGTGCGGCTGCGTGAAATGGAGGATTTGCGATTGGTCCGGTAGTCGCGGGGATCCGTCATGGCGCCATCCCTTCGTCCCACCGGAAACGGCTATTGGGCATGAGGGTGGGGATCCACGCCGAGACCGCGTCGCGCATCATGCCGACATGGGCGTCGTCCGTCGCGTAGAAGGCCACGCTGTAGCCGCCGAGAAACCCGCCTTCGACGGTCAGGTCGAGGACCCCGATCCGCACCCAGCGCGCACCCAGCCCGTCTTCGAACCAATGGTCGTAAACCAGAGCCGCGGGCACGTTGTGGCGGTCGGTCAGCTCCCCGGTCCAGCCGGGGGTTGGGTCATTCAACCGCCGCTCCAACGCCTCTTTCGAGGCGAGACCCCAGAGGTCGAGCACGTAGTTCGGGTTCTGGAAGGCGACCCATCCGAGATCGTTCACCGCGATGGGCGTGTCGAGATAGGTTTTTGCGAACACCGCCATCTGCCCTTGCTGGGTGTGAATGGCACGCGCGGCCCTGGGCAGGTCGACGAATTGGCGTGGCATGTTGTAGGCGATGAGCCCGCCCGCCAACAGCGCGACAACGGCCCCGGTCGCGGTAAGGGTCGGCGGGCGACCTTCGAGCGCCTTGGGCAGAAGGGCGAGAAACCCGGCCCCGGCGGCCACCAGAATGTAATGCTCATACCGGTTGAGCCAGCCCATTTGCCCGAAGGCGAGATGCGCGAGGGCGGCGAGCATGATGACCCCGGCGAAAATCCCCCAACCGCGCGTCTTGATGGCCGGCGACAGGCGCCACAGGCCCAGAATGGCGATGGCAAGGGCGGCGATCAGCATGCCCGGCAGCCCGCGCAGGTTGGTCATCAGCACCGCGAGCCGTTGTTGCCACATGGACAGCTCGTCTTCGATCACCAGCTTGGCTTGCACCGATGAGGGTGTCGGATCGAGCCCGATCGCGGTCAACCATCCGGTAAAGAGCGCGATGGGCAGGAGACCGGCCACCGCCGTTACCAGCCCGGCAGGGCGCTTGCCCGACAGAAACAGCGCACCGGCGGCAAGCAGCGCAAGGGCGGCGCCCTCGAACCGAAGCGCGGTGCCAAGAAACGCGCCCGCGATGATAAGCCCGGTGCCCGACCCATCCTTGAAATGTCGATGCAGGCCCAAGACAACGGCGAGCGCGGCTGCCGCATGCAGGCTGTGTTCCATCCCGACAAAAGCCACCATCGGCATCATGAGCGCGATTGGGCCAAGCACCGCCGCCGCGATCCCCAGGGCGCGCCAGCGAGGCCGACAATACCCGGCCTCGACCAGCAGACGTCCCCAGAGCCATGCGACAGCGATAAGACCAAGGATGTTCCACGCAAGCGGGACGAACCGGTGCATGTCAGTTCCGTTGAAGGGCAAGAGCAAAAGGGGAAACAGCGGCGAAGAGCCGGGCGATGACAGCTCTTGCAGGTTCACGCCGTAGCCGCCCATCGCGATGGTTTCGGACAGGGCGAGATGGATATAGGGGTCGTCCAGCGGGTATTCGAACCCGCCCGCCATCCGCATGGCGATCACTTGCAGCACCGCGAAGACACCGCAGGCCGACAGGATCGACAGGGCCGGTGTCACCAAGGTGGCGGGGGCCGGGGTCTGATCTGAAACCGTGTCAGTCATGCGCCTGCCTTCGAACGTGGCATTCGGGCCGGGCTTGCCGTTTCGCGTCGCCCCGGTTGCTTGCCGAATATGCCAGAGATCGCTGTCTCATGGCGTCATTCGAACTCCATGATCACTTCGTCGACCGCAAGACTGTCGCCGGGCCCGGCGTTGATCTTCGTGACCTTCGCCTGTTTCTCGGCCCGCAGGATGTTTTCCATCTTCATGGCCTCGATGGTGCAAAGCGGCTGACCCTCTTGTACCTCGTCCCCTTCTTCCACGTTGATCTTCATCACGAGACCGGGCATTGGGCAGAGCAGCATCTTCGAGGTATCGAGCGGCGTTTTCTCGGGCATGAGCAGGGCAAGCTCATGCGCGCGCGGCGTGCGCACATAGACCTTGAGATCGGCCCCGCGTGACCGGATGCGGAAGCCATTGGTGATCTTGTCCACCTTCAGGACCAAAGGCGTGCCGTCAATGTCGAAAACCGCCAATTGGTCACCCGGGGTCCAATCCGACGCCACGCGCATGGATGTGCCATCGTCAAAGGTCACCGTCGCGCCCTGACGGTCGGCGTCGATATGCACCGGGAATTCGGTGCCTTGCAGGCTGACGACCCATTCGGTGCCGATCACGCGTTCATGGTTGTCCATGCGGCCCGACACGCGGGTGCGCCGTATTTCGGCCACGCGGTACATCGCGGCGGCGGTCGCCGCGATCCGGGCGAGCGCGGTGGGCTCAAGCGTCACGCCCACGAACCCGTCCGGGTATTCCTCGGCAATAAACGCCGTGGTGATGTCGCCCGAGATGAATTTCGGATGATCCATCACGGCAGCAAGGAAGGGCAGGTTGTGCCCGATCCCCTCGACCTCGAAGCTGTCCAGCGCCACGCGCATCGCCTCGATCGCCTCGGCCCGCGTCGGGGCCCAGGTGCAGAGCTTCGCGATCATCGGGTCGTAATACATGCTGATCTCGCCGCCCTCAAAAACGCCGGTATCATTGCGCACTGCGGTTTCGCCGGAGGGCGCGTCGCCCTGCCATTTGCCGTTGGTCAGAAGCGGACCGGCGGCGGTTTCTTGTGGCGGGCGATACCGGGTGAGCCGACCGATCGAAGGCAGGAAGCCGCGATACGGATCCTCGGCATAAAGCCGGTTCTCGATCGCCCAGCCGGTCAATGTCACGTCGTCTTGCGTGATGCTGAGCTTGTCGCCGTTCGCAACGCGGATCATCTGTTCCACGAGATCGACGCCGGTGATCAGCTCGGTCACCGGGTGCTCGACCTGCAAGCGGGTGTTCATTTCGAGGAAGTAGAAATTCTTGTCGCCGTCCACGATGAATTCCACCGTGCCCGCGCTGGCATAGCCAACGGCCTTGGCCAATGCGACGGCCTGTTCCCCCATCGCCTTGCGGGTGTCTTCGTCAAGGAAGGGCGAGGGCGCTTCTTCGACAACCTTCTGGTTGCGGCGCTGGATCGAACATTCGCGTTCACCCAGGTAGACGCCGTTGCCGTGCCCATCGCACAGAACCTGTATCTCGATATGGCGCGGCTGGGTGACGAATTTCTCGATGAAAATGCGGTCATCACCAAACGAGCTTGCGGCTTCGTTCTTGGACGATTGGAAGCCTTCGCGGGCCTCGTCGTCGCTCCATGCGATCCGCATCCCCTTGCCGCCCCCGCCTGCGGAGGCCTTGATCATCACCGGGTAGCCGATCTCGTTCGAGATCTTGACCGCTTCCTCGGCGTCTTCGATCAGCCCCATGTAGCCGGGAACGGTCGAAACGTTGGCCTCCTGGGCGATCTTTTTCGAGGTGATCTTGTCCCCCATCGCCTCGATCGCGCCCTTGGGCGGTCCGATGAAGGCGACGCCTACCGCCTCAAGCGCCTCGGCGAATTTCGCGTTCTCCGACAGGAAGCCATAGCCGGGATGAACCGCCTCGGCCCCGGTCAGCCGGATCGCTTCCATGACCTTGTCGATCACGATGTAGGATTGGTTGGCAGGTGGTGGCCCGATGTGGACCGCCTCATCCGCCATGGCCACATGCAGGGCGTGTTTGTCCGCATCGGAATAGATGGCGACGGTTTCGATCCCCATCTTCTTCGCGGTCTTAATGACCCGGCAGGCGATTTCGCCACGGTTGGCAATCAGGATCTTCTTGAACATGTCCTGTCCTTCTTGGTTAGCGGTTCTTGGCGGTCTGGCCGCGAATGATCGGGTGAAAGGCGGTGCGCCGCGCGGGGATGAGCATCATCGTGCGCGTTACAAAGAAAGCCCCGGCCCGCCGAAGGGCGAGACCGGGGAGAAGGGGAAGGGTAACGGTTTGTGTAAACCAGACAGGAGAAGGGGATAGCTTCCCTGCCATGCCTTCAACATAAGTGCGGATTTCGCGTGGCCCATAGCCCGTTGTGCGCGGGGCGATGCAATGCGCCAAAGTTTGCGCAAAACGTGAGGGTGCAGGCAAGAAAACGCTCATTCGTCGTCCCACCCGTCATCGTCGAAGCCGTCGAACCCGAAATCGGCATCCTCTGCGAACACCTCGGGAAAGCTCGCTTCCGCGACGGCCCGGTCGATGACCAGCATCGCTTCGTAGTCGGCGGGATCGAACGGATCGGAGGCCGGCTTCACCTCGCGCCCGAAGAGCCAGCTTAGCCGGCCCGCGTCGAGATTGCCGCGTTCAAACGGCGCCTCGCCGAAATAATCCCACAACGCCGCCATGAAGCCCGCATCGGCGCGCCGGTCTGCCGGGCGGCGATCGCGGTAGCGCTCACGCTTGGTCAGCGGCGTCGCCCCCTTCTTGTTGGCGCGACGCACGGTGAATTGAAAATCCGTGCCGGGAAGGCGACCGGGAAACCCCCGGTGTTTGAGCATGTAGGGCAGCGCCATGTCAGAACCTTTCCCATGTGCAACCGGACCCATCGAAACTGTAGGCTTCGAACACTTGCGCGGCCTCGGGCGCGGGTTCGCCAAAGGCGACTTCGCGGTCAGAGATCGAGATCACGATCTGCTGCGGTTGCGGCCCGGTCGATGCGATGCGCTCAAGCGCATAGGTGTCACACAGGAACGCGGTGTCTTGTTCGAGCGCCATGAAATCTTCGGTGTCGAGACGGCGTGCAAGGTCCGGGTCGAGAAAGCGAAACCGGACGGTGAGCCCGGCTGGGCCCGGTTCACCCCAGATCACGTCGTTGAAGATCACGCTTTCGCCCGAAGGCAGCCGGATGTCCCCTTTTTTCGCCGTGTCGTCCTGCGCGGTGGCCACGGCGGCACCGCCCACGCACATGAAGAGGGCCACGAGCCCGCCACGGCATATCTGCCCCGGCGTGTGCCTGATCGGTGCACGGGTGATGCACGGCATGTGCATGGCTCGATCCTCTCTCTCGCGCGGGTCTACAGCGGGATGTTGTCGTGTTTCTTCCACGGGTTGGTCAGCTTCTTGTTTCGCAGGCTGGCAAAGGCCCTTGAAACCCGCTTGCGCGTGCTTTCCGGTTTGATCACCTCGTCGATAAAGCCGCGTTCGGCGGCGACGAAGGGGTTGGTGAACCGGTCTTCGTAATCCAGCGTGTGCCCCGCGATCTTCTCGGCATTGCCAAGATCGCCGCGATGGATGATCTCGGTCGCACCCTTGGCCCCCATCACCGCGATCTCGGCGGTCGGCCAGGCATAGTTGAAATCGCCGCGCAGGTGTTTCGACGCCATGACGTCATAGGCCCCGCCATAGGCTTTTCGCGTGATCACGGTCACCTTCGGCACGGTCGCCTCGCCATAGGCGAACAGCAGCTTTGCGCCATGCTTGATGACCCCGCCGAATTCCTGCCCGGTGCCGGGGAGGAAGCCGGGGACGTCCACGAATGTGAGGATCGGAATTTCGAAGGCGTCGCAAAAGCGCACGAAACGCGCCGCCTTGCGACTCGAGTCGATGTCGAGACAGCCGGCAAGCACCATCGGCTGGTTGGCCACGACGCCGACCGTCTGACCTTCGAGACGGACGAAGCCGGTGATGATGTTCTTCGCGAAATCTTCCTGAATCTCGTAAAAATCGCCTTCGTCCGCGACCTTCGTGATCAATTCCTTCATGTCATAGGGCGTGTTGGCGTTGTCCGGCACCAGCGTGTTCAGGCTTTCGTCCAGCCGCCCCGGCTGGTCGAAGAACGGGCGCACGGGGGGCTTTTCGCGGTTGTTCAATGGCAGGAAATCGACAAGCCGGCGCACTTCGGTGAGCGCGTCCACATCGTTGTCGAACGCGCCATCGGCGACCGAGGATTTTCGCGTATGGGTCGCGGCCCCGCCCAGTTCTTCGGCTGTCACATGTTCGTTGGTCACCGTCTTGACCACGTCCGGGCCGGTCACGAACATGTAGGAGCTGTCACGCACCATGAAGATGAAATCGGTCATCGCGGGCGAATAGACCGCGCCCCCGGCGCAGGGCCCCATGATCACGCTGATCTGCGGCACGACGCCCGAGGCCATGATGTTGCGCTGAAACACCTCGGCGTAACCGGCGAGCGAAGCCACGCCTTCCTGAATGCGCGCCCCGCCCGAATCGTTCAACCCGATGACGGGGGCGCCGTTCTGCACCGCCATATCCATGATCTTGCAGATTTTCTCGGCATGGGTTTCCGAGAGCGACCCACCGAAGACCGTGAAATCCTGCGAAAACACATAGACGAGGCGACCGTTGATCGTGCCCCAGCCCGTGATCACGCCATCGCCCGGATACTGTTGTTTTTCCATGCCAAAATCGGTGCAGCGATGGGCTTTGAACATGTCGAATTCTTCAAAGCTGTCTTCATCAAGCAAAAGCTCGACGCGCTCGCGGGCGGTCAGCTTGCCCTTCTTGTGCTGGCTCTCGATGCGCTTTTCCCCACCGCCCAGCCGGGCGACCTCACGGCGATCTTCGAGTTCGCGAAGGATATCTTTCATCGGGCGGTCCTCCTGAGTTTCGGCGCAACCTAACGTTGGGGCGCGGTATTCCCAAGCGGTTTCCGGCGTATTTGCAAAGTATTGAGAACGGCTTCTCTGCGAAATGAATAATTGCAAATTTTAAGCTGCACGGGGCACGCCTGTCGCCCCCAGGGTCATGCTACCCTGACCCTGTCCAAGCGCGCCTTGGTTCGGCCAGCGCCGGTGCAGGGTTTCTTTCGGATGGATGACGAATTTTTGCGTGCAAAACATGTGGTCTCATCTGCCGCAAGCTGTAGAATGATCACCTGAGGCTCTTAGTCCTGGAACGTATGTGTCGAGTTTAGAAGGTTATTCTGCATGACGATCGCCGCGAAAATTCACGGAAAGACACCACCCCCGCACACATGGCCAAGCCTTTGGTCCCGCCGTGACGTGAGGGGTGGGTGGCCCGTCGCCAAGAAGGCAGGTCTAATGGCTGGCTCTGTTCCGGTCGGTCATTTTGCCGCGTCTCTTACACCGCGCGTGTTGGCAGGGTAATGTCGGTCCTGACCCGGGAACGCCTTTTGATCCGGACGTATAGATGAACGTGATTTCCCCTTCGCGGTTCCTTGATCGGAATACGCCGCCCCACATCGTGACCCTGACCCTCATGGCCGGGGTGTCCGCGCTTTCGATGAACGTGTTCCTGCCCGCGTTGCCGGAAATGTCGCTGTATTTCGACGCGGATTATCGGCTGATGCAATTGTCGGTCGCGATTTACCTCGCGATGAACGCGGCGCTTCAAATCCTGTTGGGGCCGGTTTCGGATTATTTCGGGCGCCGCCCCGTGCTTCTGGGCAGCTTCGCGGTCTACATCATCGCGACGCTGGGATGCATTTATGCCACGAACGTGGTCGTGTTTCTCGCCTTTCGCATGTTGCAGGCTTTCGTGGTAACCGGGCTGGTCCTGTCGCGCGCGGTCATTCGCGATATGGTTGGCGGGCCACAATCGGCCTCGATGATCGCCTATGTGACCATGGGCATGTCGCTTGTGCCAATGTTCGCCCCGGCGATCGGTGGGTTCCTGTCGCAGGCCTTCGGATGGCAATCGACGTTCTGGTTGCAGGTCGTGCTTGGTCTTTTGGTTCTCGGGCTGATGGCGCGGGATCTGGGTGAAACCAAGCAAAGGGCGACAGGCGGGTTCCGAGGACAGGCGGGGGCCTATCCCGAACTGTTCGCCTCGCCGCGGTTCTGGGGCTATAGCCTGTCGGCGATGTTCGCCTCTGGCGCCTTCTTTGCCTATCTCGGCGGCGCGCCCTTTGTCGGAAGCGAAATCTTCGGGCTCGACGTCGGAATCTTGGGGTTCCTGCTGGGCGCACCCGCCATCGGGTATCTGGTCGGGAATTTCCTCACCGGGCGGTTCGCGGTGCATTTCGGGATCAACCGGCTTATCCTGATCGGCAATTTCTCAACCACCGCCGGTCTCACGCTTTTGATCGTGATGCTGCTTGTCGGATTGGAGAGCCCCTATCTCTTTTTCGCGATGATGACCTTCGTGGGGTTTGGCAACGGGCTTGTCCTGCCCAATGCCAATGCCGGTCTGCTGTCGGTCCGCCCGGCGATCGCGGGCAGCGCCTCGGGCCTTGGGGGTGCGATGATGATCGGGGGCGGTGCCGCGATTTCGGGTCTTGTCGGGGCGATGCTCACGCCCGAGACCGGGCCCATGCCGCTGGTCCTGATGATGCTTCTGTCCACGCTCTTCTCGCTGGGCAGCATCCTGTTGGTGATCCTGCGCGAACGTCGCCTGCGCATCAGCCACTGATCGGCGGGCACTGGACGCAGCTCTTTGCAAAATGTAAGCATCATCTTTGCAAAGGAGGTGCCGGGATGGCGATGCAGAAACTCTATGCCGGTGTGAAGCTGCGCGAAACGCGCACCCGTCTTGGCCTGACGCAAAAGGCATTCGCGGAAAAGCTTGGCGTGAGCCTGCCCTATCTCAACCAGATGGAGAACAACAACCGCCCGGTGTCGACCGGTGTGGTTCTGGCGCTTGCGCAGGAGTTCGGCTTTGACGTGGCCGAATTGTCGACCGGCGACGCCGAACGTCTGGTCACGGACATGCGCGAGGCATTGGCGGACCCGGTGTTTGCCGATGGCGCACCGCCGGTGGCGGACCTGCGTCTCGTGGCATCCAACGCGCCCGCGCTGGCGCGGGCCTTCCTTGAACTGCACCGCGCCTACCGGCAGGGGCACGAACGCCTCGCCTCGCTTGATGAGGCTTTGGGGCGCGAAGGCTCGCCGGTGCAGGCAAGCCCATGGGAAGAGGTGCGGGATTTCTTCCACTACTGCGACAATTATATCGACGCCGTTGACCGTGCAGCCGAGCATTTCGTCCGGGACGCAACCCCGGAAGCCGCCGCCGAAGCCCTGTTCGCGCGCCGGGGGATCAGCGTGGTCTTGGACGACAGCGCGCAGTTGCGGGGCTATGACCCGGAGGCGGGGCGCCTGACCCTGTCGACGCTGTCTTCGCCCGCGACGCGGCGGTTTCAGCTTTTGCACCAGGTTGCATTGGTTACGCAGGCCGACCTTTTGGACGCCACGCTCGATTTCGCCCGGTTCCAGTCGGACGAGGCGCGCGCCATCGCCCGGATCGGGCTGGCCAATTATTTCGCCGGGGCGGCGCTGTTGCCATACGCCCGGTTTCTCGAAGCCGCGCGCGAGACGCGCCATGATCTTGAACGGCTCGCTGATCTCTTCGGCGCCTCGGTCGAACAGGTGGCGCACCGGCTTTCGACCCTGCAACGCCCCGGGGCCAAGGGCATTCCGTTTTTCTTCGTGCGGGTCGATCAGGCCGGCACGATCACCAAGCGCCACTCGGCGACGCGCCTGCAATTCGCGCGGTTTGGCGGGGCCTGTCCGTTGTGGAATGTCCACCGGGCGTTCGAAACACCGGGCCGGTTCCTGCGCCAACTGGCCCAGACGCCCGATGGCGTGCGCTACATCAGCCTTGCGCGGGATGTGTCGAAATCCGGGGGCAGCTTCGCGGCCCCGATCCGCCGCTATGCCATTTCGCTGGGGTGCGAGGTGAAACATGCGGGCTCGCTCATCTACGCCGATGATCTCGACGTGACTAACGCGGCAGCGTTCGAACCCATCGGCATCTCGTGCCGCATCTGCGAGCGTTCGGAGTGTCACCAGCGGTCGGTGCCGCCACTTGAACGCCGCCTGCGGATCGACCCGGATGCGCGCGGGGTTCTGCCTTATGAAATCGAACGCTGAGGGCCGCCGCTTGCGCGGTGCTGTCACGCGCCCCGCCAAACTGCGGCTTTACGCCCCATGACGGGCAGCTTAACCTTCAGCACGAACAGGGAGGATCCTGCATGGAAATGAAGGGCAGCCGCGTGATCGCGGCCGACCGTGACACGGTCTGGAAACATCTGAACACGGCTGAAACGCTGGAAAAATGCATTCCGGGCTGTGAAGAGCTTCATGGCTCGCCCGACGAAGGGTTCGAGGCGGTCGTGAAACAAAAGGTCGGCCCGGTGAAGGCCACCTTCAAGGGCGGTGTGACGCTGGAAGATATCAATGCGCCGGAAAGCTACCGGCTTGTCGGTGAAGGCAAGGGGGGCGTTGCGGGCTTTGCAAAAGGGGCCGCCAGCGTGCGGTTGGAAACGGTCGAGGACGGGACCGAGCTTTTCTATGACGTCGATGCGAAGGTCGGGGGCAAGCTCGCCCAGCTTGGCAACCGGATCGTGAGCGGTTTTGCCAAGAAGATGGTGGATTCGTTTTTCGAGCGGTTCGAGGCGGTGGTCGAAGGCCGCGACCCGGATGCCGTGCCGGAAGAGTGACAGGACCAGGGCGTGACCTACCAAGCCCGTGAAAACCGAAAGCCCCGGCGATCAGGCCGGGGCTTTGTATTCTCCGCCTAGGGAGGATGCGGAGAACCGGCGGTGGTTCAGACCGCCGAGGAGGTCAGGATCTTGTAGATCTCATCCTTGAGGGCCGCGCGTTTCTTGCGCATTTCTTCCTCGTTGAACTGGTCGGTCGGCTCCACGTTGGTTTCGGCGCGGTGCACGGCGCGGTTCACCTCGTGGTATTCTTCCGCAAGTTTCGCGAAATGCGCGTCAGCCACTTTCAATTCGGAAATCCGGTCCGCGTGGTCCGGGAATTCTTCGTGCAGCTCATGCGGCGTATGGGTCATAAGTGTCTCCTGTTTGCGTGTCCTGACGATCCTATGCCCCGTGCGGCGCGCAGACTTTGACAGGGATCAAATTCCGCACCTGCGGCGGCCCGATCCGGATCAGTGACCTTGTGATCCGTGTTCAAGGATCAGTGGCACGATCACGTCTTCTTCGTCGGTGAGATGGCGGTCGAGGAAGCGGTTGAAATCCTCTTGCACGGCCAAGAGCTTCCCGGTCTCGTCGCGCACATCCTTGCCATCCTGCAACGGGCGCAGCAAGGCGTTGGTCGTATCGGCAAGCGTTTGCATGTGGTGGTCGAGCGCGTGGTGATCCTTGTCCAGTATGTCGAAAGCGCGCGCGACGCGGGGGTCGAGTGTGACCATCCACGGGAAATAATGGTGGTCTTCGATGTTGTGGTGCCCATGAAGGCCCTGCAACAGGAACCCGGCATACCGCGATGTGACCGCACCGAAGCGCATCGGGTCGATCTTGCCATCAAGCATGCGTTGGGAGTGCTCGATCAATTCGCCCTGCACCGACCGGAACTTGCCGTGCATTTCCAGCCAGAAGGCGGTGAGACCGGGGAAGTTGCGGTGACCTTCCCACATCTCGCGCGGATAGAGGTCCGCCAACACGCGGAGCTCTTTGGGAAGGCCTTCGCGGCCGTCGAGGTCAAGGTTATGATCCGTCATGGGCCCGAGATATGTCAGCGTTGCGCGCTCTTCCAGTCCGGGTGAACCCAAGGCTCTCTCTCGTCACGCGCAAGGGGTGTGCGCCCAAGAATATGATCGGCCGCCTTCTCGCCGACCATGATCGAGGGCGCATTGGTGTTGCCATTGGTGATGCGCGGGAAGATCGAGCTGTCGGCTACCCGCAGCCCTTGGGTCCCGATCACGCGACACTGCGGGTCCACCACCGCACCCGGATCGTCCACAGCGCCCATGCGCGCGGTGCCACAGGGGTGATAGGCGCTTTCGGCATGTTCGCGCACGAAGGCGTCGATCTCGTCATCGCTGTCGCCCCCGCCCGGCTGGATCTCATGTTTCACATGTTCGGCCATGGCGGGTTGGCGAAACACCTCGCGGGTCAGGCGGATCGCGCGCCGCCATGCGTGCCAATCGTCCTCGTGGCTCATGTAGTTGAAAGCGATCTTCGGGTCATCGCCCGGGTCGGGCGAGGCCAGCGTGACCTCGCCGCGCGCTTTTGAGCGCATCGGGCCGACATGGGCTTGAAACCCGTGGCCCTCGGCGCTGGCGGTGCCGTCATAGCGCACGGCGATGGGCAGGAAATGGAACTGAATATCCGGGTAGTCCACGCCCGCGCGCGACCGGATGAACGCGCAGCTTTCGAATTGGTTCGAGGCCCCGTGCCCGGTCTTGGTAAACAGCCATTGCGCGCCGACCAGCGCCTTTCCGAGAAGGTTCCAGTAGCGATAGAGCGTGATCGGTTTGCGCGCGGCGTATTGCACGTAAACCTCGAGATGGTCTTGCAGGTTCTGGCCGACACCGGGCCGGTTCACACGCACCTCGATCCCATGGTTGACCAACTGCTCGGCGGGGCCGATGCCCGAGTGCATCAGAAGCTTCGGCGTGTTGATCGACGAGGCGCACAAGATCACCTCGCGCCGCGCCTGCAAGTCCTCGCCCCCGGCCATCTCGACGCCGGTGGCACGGGTGCCGTCAAATGTCACGCGCTGGGCCATGCCGCGCAGGAGACGCAGGTTGAACCGCTCTAGCGCGGGTTTGAGATAGGCGCTGGCAACAGACCAACGGCGGCCCCGATGGACGGTCATGTCGAAGGCCCCGAACCCTTCCTGCTGATGCCCGTTGTAATCAGGCGTGACCGGGTATCCGGCTTCGCGCCCCGCCTCGACAAAGGCGTGCATCAGCGGGTTCCATTGGCGCGCACGCCGGATGTGAAGCGGCCCGTTCTCGCCGCGCCAATCCGAGGCCGTCCCACCATGCCAATGCTCCATGCGGCGATAGTAGGGGAGCACGTCGGCAAAGCTCCACCCCGCCGCACCCGCTTCGGCCCAATGGTCGAAGTCGCGGGCATGACCGCGGACATAGACCATGCCATTCACGCTGGACGATCCACCGATGACCTTGCCACGCGGCACCGCCATGCGGCGATTGTCGAGATGCGGCTCGGGTTCGGAGGTGAAGCCCCAGTCGTAGCGGCGCATGTTCATCGGGTAGGACAGCGCGCCGGGCATCTGGATGAACGGCCCGGCGTCCGAGCCGCCGTATTCCACGACGATCACGGAATGCCCGGCCTCGCCCAGCCGGTAGGCGAGCGCGGAACCTGCCGAGCCTGATCCGACGATGATGTAATCTGCTTTCATTTCGTTTGCCTTGAACGTCTCAGAAGGGCGCCTCGACCTCGCCCATCTTGACGTAAACCGATTTGACCTCGGAATAGTGATTGATCGCTTCCTTGGAGTTTTCGCGCCCCACGCCCGAGGCTTTGACCCCGCCGAACGGTGCTTCGACCGGCGCGTCGTTGTAGGAGTTGATGTAACAGGTGCCCGCCTCGAACCCGGCCACGACGCGGTGCGCGCGGGCAAGGTCGCGGGTGAATACCCCGGCGGAAAGGCCAAATTCGGTCGCATTGGCGCGGGCCATGACCTCGTCCTCGGTGTCGAAATCGAGCACGCACATGACCGGGCCGAAAATCTCTTCGCGCGCGATCACCATGTCGTCGGTGACATCGGCAAAGACCGTGGGTTCGACAAAGAACCCGTCGCGCGCTGCACGGGTGCCACCGGATACGACCCGCGCGCCTTCGTCCACGCCCTTGGCGATATAGCCAAGCACGATGTTCATCTGGCCTTCCGAAGTCATCGGGCCGAATGACGTCTTCGCGTCCATCGGGTCGCCCATCACGGCGTTCTGCAACCGCTCTGCCAGCCGCGCGAGGAACGCGTCCTTGATGGATTTCTGAACGAACACCCGCGTGCCGTTGGAACACACCTGGCCAGAGGAATAGAAATTGCCGAGGATCGCGCCGGACACCGCCGCCTCGATGTCGGCGTCTTCGAAAACGACCATCGGGGATTTGCCGCCAAGCTCCATCGTCACGTGTTTCATCTGCGCGGCGGCGGCGGCATAGACCTTTTGCCCGGTCGGCACAGACCCGGTGAGCGACACTTTCGCCACCCGAGGGTCCGAGACCAGCGTCGCGCCGACCTCGCCCGCGCCGTTCACCACGTTGAAGACGCCGTCAGGCAGCCCCGCTTCCTTTAGAATCTCGGCAACCTTGAGCGCGGCGAGCGGCGTGGTCTCGGACGGTTTGAACACCATCGTGTTGCCGCAGGCGAGCGCGGGCGCGGCCTTCCAACAGGCGATCTGGGTGGGGTAATTCCACGCGCCGATCCCGACGCAGACACCCAAGGCTTCGCGCCGGGTATAGACGAAATCACCATCCGCCAGTTGGATATGCTCGCCCGTCAGCGACGCGGCCAGCCCGCCGAAATATTCCAGCGCATCGGCCCCCGAGGTGGCATCGGCCACCAGCGTTTCCTGGATCGGCTTGCCGGTGTCGAAGGTCTCAAGCTCGGACAAGTCGCGGTTTCGCTCCCGCATGATGTCGGCCG
>JAABTN010000044.1 GCA_011389895.1 Maritimibacter sp.
AACCTCACCAAGACGCAAGTCTACCTCGCGCTTGCTGCCGAAGTGCCGGTTGACGGCGAAATGGTCGCCAACCCCTACATGACGTGGTCGGACATCGACGCCAGCCTGCCTGACGCCGACATCCTCGCCTACGGCCCCCCGCCGACCTCCGGCACCCGCGACGCGTTTGTCGAGCTGGCCATCGTCGAAGGCTGCATGGAACTTCCGATGATCGAGGAAATGGGCGAAGACTGGGCCGAAGAAAACTGTGCGCGCCTGCGTTCGGACGGACCCTTCATCGAAGCCGGTGAGAACGACAACCTGATCGTGCAGCGCCTGCAGTCCGACGCCAACGCACTTGGCATCTTCGGCTATTCGTTCCTGTTCGAGAACAGCGACACGTTGAAGGCCGTGGACATCGAAGGTGTCACACCCAGCTTCGACACCATCGAGAGCGGCGACTACGGCATCTCCCGCCCGCTGTTCTTCTACGTGAAGAACGCGCATCGCGGTGTTATCCCCGGCCTTGAAGAATTCATTGCCGAATACACCTCGGAAGAGGCGATGGGCCCGGGCGGCTACCTGTCCGAGCGCGGCATGGTTCCGCTGGGCGACGCCAAGCGCGCCGAGGTTCGGGAAGCTGCGGTCAACGCCGTGAACATGGAAGCGAAGTAATCGCGACCCCTTGAAACGATCCCGCCCGGACCGGTTCCGGGCGGGACACTTTGTTTAATCCCGAAGGTCACGTCATGGTCCTCTCCGCCTTCCTGCTTTTGCTTGGCGCAACACTCCTCGCCTATTTCCTCAATCGGAAGGCCGCGATTTCGATCCGCGCAGGCGGGACACAATTGCACTCGCTGGAATCGTTTCACGGGCTGTTCGCGGCCCTTTCGGTCCTCGTGCCGGTGCTCGCCGGGATTCTGATCTGGCTCGTTCTGCGGGGCAGCGCCGTTGATTGGTTCTTGCTGCAAAGCCTGCCCGAGGGCACGTTCGATGGCTTGGACAGCGGTGCATCCCAGCTTATCGTTGCCGAGATAAAATCCATCGCGGGCGGGCGGGTGTTCGGAACCCCCGATCCCTGGAAGACCGAGGCGGCCGAGCGTCTGCTGCGCTACAACGAGATTGCCGATTGGGCGATGGTCGCGCTGGTCGCAATTTCGGCTGCGGTGCTTCTCTGGTTTGCCCGCAGCACGGTCGGCGCACAGTTTCGCGCCCGCCAAAGCGCGGAACGCATCGTTCTGGGCCTGATGATGTTCTGCGCCACCGCCGCGATCTTTGTCACCATCGGCATCGTCTTTGCCTTGACCTTCGAGACCATCAAGTTCTTTCAAATCGTGCCGTTCACCGAATTCCTGTTCGGGACAAGCTGGGAGCCGCAAATCCCGATCCGCGAAGATCAGGTCGCCGCCGAGGGCGCGTTTGGCGCAGTGCCAGTGTTTCTGGGCACGATCGTGATTTCGACCGTGGCGCTGCTGGTCGCGGTCCCGGTCGGGCTGATGAGCGCCATCTACCTGAATGAATTCGCGCCGCACCGGCTGCGCAGCGCGGTCAAGCCGGTTCTGGAAATCCTCGCGGGTGTGCCCACGGTGGTCTACGGCTTCTTCGCGGTCCTCACGGTGGCCCCCGCGATCCGGCAATTCGCCGCCACGATCGGCGTCGACGTGGCCCCGAACACCGCGCTGGCGGCGGGCAGCGTCATGGGCGTCATGCTGATCCCGTTCATTTCGTCCTTTGCCGACGACGCCTTGTCGGCCGTGCCGCGCAGCCTGCGCGACGGGGCGTTGGCGCTCGGCGCGACGCGGGGCGAGATGATGCTGAACGTGCTGTTTCCGGCGGCCATTCCCGGCATCGTCGGCGGTGTTCTTCTGGCGGTGAGCCGCGCCATCGGCGAGACGATGATCGTGGTCATGGCCGCCGGCCTGATTGCCAAGATGACGATCAATCCCCTCGACAGCGTAACGGCCGTCACGGTGCAGATCGTCACGCTCCTGATCGGGGACACGTCCTTTGACAACCCCAAGACATTGTCCGCCTTCGCCCTTGGCATGATGCTGTTTCTCGCCACGCTGTTCATCAACATCTTCGCGCTGCGGATCGTCCGCAAGTATCGCGAAATCTACGACTGAGGCCCGAAATGACCGACACCACCCCCGAAACGTCTGGGCCAAACCCGTCGCACTCGACGACCGAGATGGTTCGCCAGAGCCTTGCGCGCCGCAACCGAAAACAGGTTGTCTTGCAAGGGTTCGGCGTGGCTGCGATCGCCTTTGCCCTGTCGATGCTGGTGATCCTCGTGGGGTCGCTGGTCACCAGCGGCTACCCGGCGCTGACCCAGACCCATGTCGCGCTTGAGGTCTTTGTCGACCCCGAGGAGGTCGACCCGGACAACCTGCCGGGCGGCGGCTATGACGAGATGCTTGCGGCCTCGCTCGGCAGCTATTTCCCGGATGTGGACATGAGCGACCGGGCAAGCGCGCGGACCGTCACGAAAATCCTGTCGAACGGCGCGCAGCTTCAACTGCGCGAGCAGGTGATCGAAACCCCGTCGCTCATCGGCGAGACGATCACCATCACCGTGCCCGCCGCTGACAATTACGACCAGCTCAACAAGGGGCTCATCCAGCGCGCGACGCCGGAGGAGAACCGCCGCCTGAACGATGCGGAAATCGCGCGCTTCGACACGCTGGACGCCGCCGGGGCGATCTCGACCCCGCTCAACACCGCGCTCATCACCAGCGCGGATTCCCGGTTTCCCGAGCTTGCCGGTCTCAAGGGCGCCATCATCGGGTCGTTCTGGGCGCTGTTGACCTGTTTCCTGATCTCGTTCCCCATCGGGATCGGGGCCGCGATCTATCTTGAGGAATTCGCGCCGAAAAACCGTCTGAGCGACATCATCGAGATCAACATCAACAATCTTGCCGCCGTGCCGTCGGTGGTCTTCGGCCTGTTGGCGCTGGCGGTTTTCCTGGGTTGGTTCGGCATGCCACGCTCGGCCCCGCTGGTGGGCGGCATGACGCTGGCCCTGATGACCCTGCCGACGATCATCATCGCCACCCGCGCGGCGTTGAAGGCGGTGCCCCCGTCGATCCGCGAGGCGGCGCTGGGGGTTGGCGCGTCGAAACAGCAGGTGGTGTTCCACCACGTTCTGCCGCTGGCGATGCCAGGCATTCTGACCGGCACGATCATCGGGCTGGCACAGGCGCTTGGCGAAACCGCGCCGCTCCTTCTGATCGGGATGAACGCCTTCATCACCTCGGCCCCGACCGGCCCGTTTGACAGCGCCACCGCCTTGCCCACCCAGATCTTCATCTGGGCCGACAGCCCCGAGCGCGGCTTCGTCTCGCGCACGTCGGCTGCCATCCTCGTGCTGCTGACCTTCTTGATCACCATGAATGCCATCGCGATCTACCTGCGGCAAAAATTCGAACGCAAATGGTAAGCGTTCCGAAAAATGGATACTGATATGAACGACATGAGAAAGATCGAACGGGAAGCCAGGATGACCGATACGAAAATCACGGCCCGCAATGTCAACGTCTTTTACGGCGAGACCCACGCGATCAAGGATGTGGACGTGGACATCGCCGACAAGACGGTGACCGCCTTCATTGGACCGTCGGGGTGTGGCAAATCCACCTTTCTGCGCTGTCTCAACCGGATGAACGACACCATCGACATCTGCCAGGTCACCGGCGATATCCGGTTGGATGGCACCGACATCAATGCCGCTTCGGTCGATCCTGTCCAATTGCGGGCGCAGATCGGGATGGTGTTCCAAAAGCCGAACCCGTTTCCCAAGTCGATCTACGACAACGTGGCCTATGGCCCGAAAATTCACGGGCTGGCCCGGACGAAAGCAGACATGGACGAGATCGTCGAACGCTCGCTGCGCCGCGGGGCCATCTGGGACGAGGTCAAGGACCGTCTCGATCAGCCGGGCACCGGGTTGTCGGGCGGGCAGCAACAGCGTTTGTGCATCGCGCGGGCGGTGGCGACCGAACCCGAAGTCCTTTTGATGGATGAGCCATGTTCGGCGCTGGACCCCATCGCGACCGCGCAGGTCGAGGAATTGATCGACGAACTGCGACAGGAATACTCGGTGGTGATCGTGACCCACTCGATGCAACAGGCCGCGCGGGTCAGCCAGAAGACCGCGTTCTTCCACCTCGGCAATCTCGTCGAATACAACGACACGGGCCTGATTTTCAGCAATCCCAACGACGAGCGCACGGAAAGCTACATCACCGGCCGGATCGGGTAAGGACACCCCCATGAGCGACAAGCACATCGTGTCCTCGTTTGATCGGGATCTGGAGAGCGTTCAGGCAACGGTCATGAAAATGGGCGGCCTCGTCGAAACGGCGCTATCAGAGGGGACGCGCGCCCTCATAGCGGGTGACGTGGCGCTGGCCGAGCGGGTGCGGCGCGGCGACGAGACAATCGATGCGCTCGATCTGGATGTGAAGACCGATGCCGCGCGGCTATTGGCGCTGCGTGCCCCGACCGCCGGAGATCTGCGCACGGTGCTGTCGGTGATGGAGATCGCCTCGCACCTCGAACGCTGCGGGGATTATGCCAAGAACCTCGCCAAGCGCACGATCGCCATGGCGGGAAGCGGCGAGATCGACGGGACACGCGCCTCGCTTGGCCGGATGTCGGCATTTGTCGAGACGATGATCCGCGATGCCCTCGACGCCTATATCCATCGCGACATCGGTAAGGCCGCCGAGATCATCGCGCGCGACACGGAAGCGGACCAGATTTACAACGATCTGTTTCGCATGCTCCTGACCCACATGATGGAGGATCACCGCAACATCGCGGTCGGCATGCATCTTCATTTCATCGCCAAGAACATCGAACGGGTGGGCGACCATGCCACGGGCATTGCCGAGCAGACCATTTACCTTGTGACCGGCGCGCTGCCGGATGACGATCGCCCGAAGCGAGACCGCACGTCTATGACGTTCGAGGAGAGCGATGACTGACGGTGCCCCCGGTTACGCTGATCCCAGCTCAGGGTGATCATAGGCCTCCGGGTAGGGCATGGGTTTGAGCGGGCCGGAGGGCACCACGCCGTTCCACGACCGTCCGAAATACCCTTGGCGGCAGTGAACGAGCGATCCCGCCCCGGCTATGCCTTTCAATGCGTGAACGCGACACAGCCACCGCCATAGGTGCGGATAATCCAGAATGCGCGCCCCGTTGAGCTTCATGCGAACATAATAGACTGGATCATGGCGGTAGAGCGTCGGAAACAGCCGCAGGTCGGCTTCGGTGAAACTCTCCCCTGTCAGAAACGGCCGACCGTCCGACAACCGATCGTCCAGCGTTTCCAGCGCCTTGAAATAGGCATCGAAGGCGGTTTGATAGACCTTCTGATCGGATGAGAACCCGGCCTTGTAGGCCCCGTTGTTGATGGCCGTGTAGATCAGGTCATTCAAATCGTCGATCTCACGGCGCAGGGCCGGATCCTCGGGGTAGAGGCGCGGGGGTGCCCCGTCCGGGGTGCCCCCGCCAAGATCCTGCGCATGAGCATCCAGCATCCTAACGATCTCGGCGCTTTCGTTGTTCACGATACGCTTGGTCGTCTTGTCATAGAGGATGGGCACCGATTGTTCCTCGGACCCTTCCGCGCGGTAGATCTCCTTTGCCAGACGATACCCTTGCCCGGTCCCGGTCTCAGACGTGCACTCGGGCAAGAGCGCATCGGTCAGCGTCGCGATGCGCCCCGGCGAAAATTCCCAAAGGTTCGGGCCTTCGGGGTCGTCCTCGCCGGTGCGGTTGGGAAAGGCGATGTCCAGCGTGATGCTGTCTTCAAGCCCCAGAATGCTGCGCGCCAATGTCACCCGGTGACACCACGGGCAATTCAGCGCGACGAACAGGTGGTAGCGCCCGGGCTCTGCGGGAAAATCGGGGTCACCTATGGCGTGGCGAAACCCGCTGACCCCGCGCACGAATTCGCCCCGCGCGCGGCGTTCATCGGCCTTGGTCTGGTCCTCTTGGACGGATTTGTCATTGGTCATGCGCGCAGTGTGATCGCCTGAGACGCGGATGCAAGGCAAATTCCGTTGCGGGAGGTCTTCACCCGACGCTCCGGTCACCGGCCCCGGTCACCGGATGTTGAAAATCTCGACCCACATCCGCGTGTCGAACGGCACGCGTGCGCTGATGACATGCAGGGTGATAAAGTGAATGAAGGGGTTTCCGGTCACCACCGTGAACGCCGCCTTGCCCATGCCGACAAGCGTCTGGGTCATGATGATGTAGCAAAAGCTCGTCAGCGCAATGCCCCATGAGCTGTAATCGACACCTTGGTCAAACAGGCTGAACAGGGCGTAATACAGTCCCCCGATCAAGATCACGGTCAGCTTGTTGTCGACCAAAACCGCGACCCGTGGAATGAAGATCATATGCATCATCACGACCACCGGAAGGCCCGCGCCGAAGGTGTTGATGAAAATCCCCAAGGGAATGCCTTGGGCATATTGGCTGGCCGTCATACCGCCGAAGAAATCCGCCGCCCCTGTGATGATCGGCCCGAAGAAATCCAGCGCCCAATAGGCGACGATGATCCACATGTCGCGCACCCAACGCAGCGATGCGAAGAGTTTGCGCAGCGAAAAGCCGCGCTGGCGCAGCCAAAGCAGGGGCAGGATGGTGTAGATCATGGTGTAGGTCACGACCCAGATCCAGACGTCGGCCTGCGACTGGCTGCCCGTCACGAAGACATCGGGTCCGGGAAAATGGAGCCCCATGTTGAACCCGAGCCCAAGGATGATCTGCGTGACGATGAGATAGCCAACAGCCAGCCAAGCCTCCTTTTTGGCGGTTGTCTTGTCGACCGCGTAAAGCTCTGCCCAGGCCACCGGGGCGCGCGACCGGGTCAGGTAGAGAAGCAGGAAGACCGCGAGCAAAAGCACCGGAACATAGACGGTCACGAGCGACATCAACCCGTCCTGCGCGATGGGCGACACCGGGGCCCCCAGCGCAACAAGGACGAAATAACCCAACGTGATGCTGGCCCAGATCGCCGTACCTGTCAGCAAAACGCGGTCTTTCATGAACATCCCCTGGTTCGTTTTACGGTCCGATGCGTATCGACATATCATTCTCATTCGTGAAATAATACTGACAGATTCAAGAACTGGGTTTTCAAAAATGAAAATATCAGACGCTGCCATGAGACCTGCCTCGGGACGAACAGGGACACCGGATCTGGCCTATGTCGAGTCGTTTCATGCCGTGGCCCAACACGGCACCCTTGGTGCGGCGGCGCGGGCCATCGGCAGAAGCGTGCCAACCCTGAGCCGCCATGTCGCGGCGCTGGAAGAGACGCATGGCGTCCTTCTGTTCGATCGCCGTGGTGGTGGGCTGTCCCTGACGGAAACCGGGGCGAAGCTTTTTGAATATGCCCAAGCGGTGCGTGAGGCGGGACAGAAATTCAACGCGGCTGCCGCCGGGACGACAGGGGAGATTGCGGGCAAGATTCGCATTTCCGCCAGCCGCACGTTCTCGAATGTCATCATGCCCGGGGTGCTACGGCGTCTTGGCACGGCCTATCCCGAGATCAAGATCGAGCTGGTGGTCACCGACACGGCCTCGAACCTCCTGATGCGCGAAGCCGACATCGGCGTGCGGCTTTACCGTCCCGAACAATCCACCCTGATTGGCCGACAGATTGGCGACGTGGTCTGGGGGGCCTACGCCGCCGAAAGCTATACCGCGCGAAAGGGTCTGCCGCAGGGGTTCGATGATCTGCACCGCTTCGATATCATCGGCGATGATGGCAGCGCGCAGATCAATCGCGACTTCCAGAAACTGGGGCTAAATCTTTCCCCCGGTCTTTTCAGGTACCGGTGCAATGACCCGGCGGTCGCGTGGCGTCTTGTCAGCGCGGGATGCGGGATCGGTCTTGGATATACCGTGCACGCCCAAACGGTCCCGCATGTGCGGCGTGTGCTGGCCGATGCCCTGGACCTCAAGCGGCCTGTCTGGCTGACGTCGCACGCCGAGCTGAAGACGAGCGTTCGGGTCAGGACGGTCTATGACTTTCTCGCCACCGAATTGGCCGCATGTCTGAAGGACGGGGCCGAGCGCCTGCCTGACTAGCCACCGAAGCCGCCGCGCCGTGCGATGCCCGGGCCCTCTCAAGCGGTGCAATCGTGTCGGTCGCCACGGACATCCGACGCCCCGACACCGTGGTCCTCAGGCGGCGACCGACCGTTCGAAGATGGGCGCGACATGTGCAAGCCCGCAAATCACGGCGGGTCACGTTTTTGAGCGCGCCGCACTCCCGGCTGGACGCGCGGGTCGACCGCCCTGCAAATGGGAGCAAATCGACACGGGGCCCCATGCGCAGCACTTCATCGCGGGAGACAGATGACATCCAACGCCTCAAGGCGGGGGACAAGACCGTGTTCGGCGCGCTCTACACCCGCCACACCCCCGCGATGATCCGCGTCGCGTCCAGCATCGTTCAAAGCCGCGCCACCGCCGAGGAGGTGACACAGGACACCTGGCTTGCCGTCCTGAAAAGCATCACGGGTTTCGAGGGGCGATCTTCGCTCGCCGGGTGGATATTCACGATCCTGATCAACAAGGCCCGGACCCGGGCGCGGCGCGACGGGCGCTCGGTCTCGTTCGATGCGGGCGGCGCGGACAACGACCTGTCGGCGGCCTTCGATGGGCAGGGCCGCTGGAAAGAGATGCCGGAGCTTTGGGACGAAATCACGCCTGAGCGGATCGTGGCCGGGCGTCGGCTGGCCGAACACCTGCGTGCCGCCATCGACGCGTTGCCGCCCGCGCAGCGCGCGGTGATCGTATTGCGGGTTCAGCAGGGGCTCGCCCCGTCCGAGGTTTGCGATATTCTGGACATCAGCGATGGCAACATGCGCGTTCTCTTGCACCGCGCACGGCTGTCCCTACGGGCCACGCTGGAGGCGCTGTCATGAGGGCGCGTGCGATATATTCCTGCGCACCGCGTAACAAAACCACGCCACGGGGGTCTCTCTTCCGTGAGGCTAAAGAAAGGACCGACCCAAGATGCTGAGTTGCAAGAACGTCGCCGACCGTGCCAGCGCCTTGATCGACGGCGAGCTGTCGACATGGGACGCGCTCCAGATGCGCCTGCATCTTGCCATGTGCAAAGGGTGCAAGCGGTTTGTCGACCAGATACGGGTGACCAATCAGCTTACCGCCAAGCTCGCCGAGCCGGTCGATGTCCCCGTGCCCGAAACCGGGGAAGGCCCGATCGCCGATCTTTTGTCGACCCTCCGCGACGACCAGAGGCCCCGCTGAGCCCCGCTAGAGTTGAGAGACGTGGTCGGGCAGGCCCCCCAGCCCCCCGGGGCTCAGCCCAAAAACGCGCCAAGGTCGATGTCGAAAAGCCAAACGGCAAGCGGAACCGGCGCCACCGCCAGAAGAAGCGTCATGATCGTCTGGACCGGTAGGAACAGCCGGCTGAGGCCGGCGGTGAACAGGATGCCCCCGCCGCCGCCCAGCACGACGTTGCCGGGCAGGTTCACAAGGATCGCGAGCAGAACATAGCGGTACCGCGTGGCCAGCGGGCGAAGCCACGCAGGCGATCTTGCGCGAAGGGCATCAAGTCGCGCGGTGCGCGACAGGGGCTCGACGGTTTCGAGAAGACGGCACGCCTTCATCAGGCGCAAATCCTCGAAGATGCGGTGCAGGCGCGCGTAGGGCACCCATTCCCCACCCGCATAGGCAAGGACGAGACCCGCGACGGTCGAGCTGTATATGAGCGGCGCAATCCACGGCCCCTCCATCATCATGAGAGAGAGGCCGATCTCGACACCCGGAACGAAGGGGACCGCGATCAAGAGCGCATAGGCGACAAGAAACGCAACCAGCATGCCGATGCGCAGACGGTCGTCTTCGAGAAGCTCAAGCCCCGTCACCCAGCCCATCAACAGGTGGAGGGCGTAGGCAAATAGAAGGATCGCCCCGAGCCTGAGAATGACCCGGCAGATAGCCCCGCAGCGGGCCCACAGCGTTGGCCGGTCTTGCCCACTGGTGTCACGGGTCATGCGAGGCCCAGCGACAGCTATCGGTCGGCAGGAAATGCAACAGCCGATCACGCCCCTCCGGGCCCGAGAGCCGGGGGCAGCCCTCGACGCTGGTGTCCGAGGCGAAGGCGGTGAAAACGACCCTTCCGCTGTCGGGCAGGCACAGCTCCGCCCCGGGGGTGAGGTTCGCCCCGATGCGCGCGGGCCCGTTCCGGGCCTCGATGGTGAAAAAGAGCGTCTCTTGCGTGCCGTTCTCAACACAGGCGGCGGCAGCCGGACCTGCTGATAGCAGCATCGCGGGCAGACAGGTGAGAAAGAACAGACCACGCGTCATAAAAACACCTCCCGCACGAGCATTCGCCCGAAGCGGCGGCTGGTAAACCGGGAAGTGCCCATATCTCGCAGAGGTGATGGTGACGTGAGCGTCACGGTGATGTGATCGCCCGGTCTGAAACGGAACCCGGGGGTCCGAGTCCCAACCCTGTGAACCAAGGGAGGACACATCATGAAGACGATAATTTCCGCAGCAATCGCAAGCCTCGCCCTCGCGGCCGGTCCGACAGTCGCACAGGATGGCGACATGGCCTTCGGCACCGAGGAAGACATCGCGTATGCCGAACTTCTTTGGGATCTGATGGAGGCCGAGCGGCTTGCCGGACCCGACATGATCCGCGCGTTCCCCTACGAGGGTCTCGAACCACATGGGCTCATGCTTGAAACCTTCTATGCCGAAGGCACGATCAACGATCACACCGGTGATCTTGTGGTGAAGCGCAATTTCGGACCCGAGGGCGTGTCGGTGGACGAGGTTCTGTCTGACCCCGACGGACATCTCGGGGCCTACACGGTCATGTTCCGCCGTGAGGCCGGCTATGACCCCGACAACCTTGATTGGTTCTGGGCGCGCTACAACCCCGATGGCTCGATCGCGGAGAACCCGATGGGCGTTGCGCTTGCTGGCCGGGTTGCCAAGGGCATGGAGGACGGGTGCATCGCCTGCCATGCCGGGGCGGCGGACGACATGGTCTTTACCTCGGACCACCTGATTGCGAACTGACGCAGGTGCACAGGTGATCCGGCCCGCGCCGAGGCTCTGATGTTCCCCGACCGCGCTCGTCGCGCATCGACGGGCGTGTTGACCTGGGCCTCGGCGCACAGGACGCGCGATTTCGGCGTAACGGCGGTGGCAGAGGGCCTGACCACGCGGCCAGCCCCCAAACCCAAAGACGTGAGGCGCCGACCCATGACGCAAGACAGACCCAACCGGCTGGATGCCGCGCTTGACCGCTTCGGGCACCGGATCGCGTCAAAGCTCAACCGCCCCTGTTCGGGGTATGAGCCCTATACCCCGTCCGATTTCCCGACGCTCTGCCGCATCCTGCGTCCGGGCGACGTGCTTCTTGTCGAAGGGGGTGAACGCATCTCCACGGCGATCAAGTATCTCACGCAATCGACATGGTCGCATGCGGCCATGTATGTCGGCGCCCATCTTGGCGATCCGGTCGATGGGGTGGATCGGCATCATCTGGTGGAGGTCAACCTTGGTGAAGGCTGCGTCTCGGTGCCCCTGTCGAAATACGCCAGCTACAACACCCGCATTTGCCGCCCCGTAGGCCTGAATGATGAGGAGCGCGCGCAGGTCACGGCCTTCATGCTGGCGCGGATCGGTCTCAAGTACGATCTGCGCAATATCCTCGATCTCCTGCGCTATTTCCTGCCGACCCCGCCCGTGCCGGTGCGCTGGCGGCGGCGAATGCTGGCCTTCGGGTCGGGCGACCCGACACGGGCGATCTGTTCGTCACTGATCGCGCGGGCCTTCCAATCGGTGCGCTACCCGATCTTGCCCGATGTGACCAAGGTGAAGACCCGCAAGGGGTCGCGACAAGCGCGGGCCGAGATCTTGCATATCAGGCACCATTCGCTCTTTGCCCCCCGCGACTTTGACCTGTCGCCCTATTTCGAGATCGTCAAACCCCATATCGCGGGCGGTTTCGATCACCGACGCCTGCGCTGGGCTTCACCGCCTGAGGGCGAGGGCCGCGAGGGTGGCGATGAGCAGCGCGGTGGACCCGGCGAGCGCGTACCAGCCAAGATACCAAAACCGTCCGGCGAGGGCGTTCTCGGCAAAGGAAGCGGCGAAGACCTGTTTTCCGAAATGAACCGCCGCGATTGAGGCCGCAAAAGCCAGCGCGGCGGTGATCAATAGAAGGGCCACCGGCACGCCCACCCGTCGCAAGATGAGCCAGAGCGCCGCCCCGCCGATACTCCCGATGATACCGGTCTGTTGTGCCCACCACGGGTGCGCGCCCAGTATCCGGGGCAAACCGCCCAGCGATGCGGCGACGAGCGCGGCTGCGACCGCGATAGCGATGACGATGTCGAAACGGGCGAGGGGTGTCATGATCGGTTCTCCGGTTGGGTCAGGTCGATGACCGGTCCGGGGGCGGCGTTGCCATCGGCAGGATCATGGGTGACCATGAGCGCCGGGATCCCCCGGCTTTGGATGTGGTCGAAGGTGAAGGTGCGTAGATCGTCGCGCAGGGCGGCGTCGAGCTTTGAGAAAGGCTCGTCCAGCAAAAGCGCGCGGGGTTCGGCCAAAAGCGTCCGCATGAGGGCGGCGCGCGAGCGTTGCCCACCGGACAGCGTCGCCGGGTCGCGATCGTAAAGCCCGGAAAGACCCGCACGCGCCAGCGCCGCCTCGACCGCCGCCCGGCGCGCCGCGCGCCCCCGGACCGTGCGTGCCAACCCGAAGGCAAGGTTGTCGCCGACCGAGAGGTGCGGAAACAGCACTGCATCCTGAAACATTAACCCGACGCGCCGCGCTTCGGCAGGAAGCGGCGCGAGATCTTGGTCGTCCAGACGCATGCTGCCGGTGAGCGCAAATCCATGGGCGAGATGCCCGGCTACCGCGTCAAGCAGGGTCGATTTGCCGATGCCCGAGGGGCCCATGACGGTCGCGACCTCGCCGGGGCGCACGGTCAGGGTAATCGGTGGGAACAGGGGTGCCCCGGCCTTGGGCGCCACGGCGACCGCGTGCAATTCCAGCGTCATGACGCCCCTCCCGCTTGCAACCCCTGCCGGTTGCGATGCAGTAGCGCGGGGATCAGGAAGGCGGCGGCATAGGCGGCGAAGGGCAGGCCCGCTTGAAGCGTGCCGTAGACCCCGATCACCCGCCTGTCCGAGGATGAAGACAGGGTCACCGCCTCGGTCGTCAGCGTCGCGATCCGGCCCGCGCCCATGAAGAGCGTCGGCAGGTATTGCGCGACCGACACCGCGATGCCGATGGCCGCCGCTGTCAAGATCGGCGTCAAAAGCACCGGCAGCTTGACGGTGAAAAGCCGTCGCCAAGGCCCGGCCCCGAGAGAGCCCGCGGCCCGAACCAGACGCGGATCGAGCGCACGCCACGGGTCGGAGAGCGCGATCATGACGTAAGGAAAGACGAAAAGCGCCTGTGCCCAGACCACCGCGATGTAGCCGCCCGAAAGACCCATGCGCAGGAACAGGACGTTGAGCCCGAAGAGAAAGCCGATTTGCGGCACCAGCAGGGGCAGGTAGATCAGCGCCTTGGCCCAGCCTGCGCGCCCGCGACGGGCGCGGTCCTCGCCTTCGAGCCACGCGATCGCGAGCGTGATCGAGATGAGCGTGGTGGTCGCAGCGAGGATAAGCGTGTGCCCAAGCGCCGCGCCCCAACCGCTGCCGGGTGTGGACCAGGCCTGAAGCGACCATGTGTCCGGCAACAGGCCGGGCCACGACCAGCGCCAGGTCAGCGACCAGACCAGAAGCGACAGCATCGCAAGCGCGCCTGTGGCGAGGAGCACCGCCGACAGCCCTGAGGCGAGCCATAGACCCGGCTCGGCCGACAGACCGCGCCCACCGCGCCGCACCCACCAGCGGCCAATCGCACGCCCCACCCGCTCCAGCCCCCACAAAAGCGCGAAGGCGCCCAGCACGAGCAGCGCCTGCACCAGCGCCCCGGCAGAGGCGGGCAGCATCAGGCCGATGTCGGGGTCTGAAAACAGCCGTAAGAGCAGGACCGCGAGGGTCGGCGGGGTCGATGGCCCGAGGATCAGCGCCATGTCGACCACCGACAGCGAATAGGCCAGCACCACCATCACCGGCAGCCGGATCAGGGGCCAGACCTGCGGCATGATCACCTTGATCCAGACCAGACCGCGTCCATAGCCCAAAGACCGGCCCGCCGCGAGATGCTGACGAACCGGCAACTGGCTCAAGGCAGAGAGGATCACGAGAAGAAGAAAGGGAACTTCCTTTACCATCAGCCCGAACATCAGGGCGAGACCGGCGGGGTCGTTGACCGTCGCCACCATCGGCGGGCGGTCCCAGCCCGCCAAGGGGGCCAGCGCACGCGCGATCCAGCCCGAGGGCGACAGAAGGAATGCCAGCCCGATCGCCATGGCCGCATGCGGCGCGGCAAGAAACGGGGTCAAGAGCCGCCCGCTCGCCCGCGGCGTCATCCGCCCGTGCATCGCCGCGCAGACCCCCACGGCCAACGCGACCGAAAGCGCGGTCGCGCCAAGGCCGGTGACCAGCGTGAGGCGCAGCGCGGTGCCGAAACCGGGGATCTCGACAAGCTGGCGGATCGGCGCGAGCGACATCTCGGTCGCCCCGACGGCGGGCAGGACACCGACGCCCGCGCGCGCGGTTTGCCAAAGCCCCGCCGCGATTGGCAGGACAAGCCCGAGCGCGACCGTGGCAAGCACGGCTGCGCGCAGCAGGCGTCCCTCTGCCGGGGCGGTCGTCACCGGGTGTAGCGCCGGGCCCAATCCTCGGTCAGGCGGGTCATCCAGCTTGCGTGCGGTTCTGGAAGCGTTGGTCCAAGCTCGTCCAGCGTCGGCAGCGCGGGCGCGCTGGGCAGCGCGTCGAAGGCGGCGCGCGCCGCATCGTCCAGCCGGGCGGGATCGAGCACCGAGAATGACCCCAGAACCTCGATGTTTTGCATCCGCGCCTGCACCTCGGGTGCGAGCAGGGTGTTGGCCACCACCTGCGCGCCTTCGGCGTTGGCGGCGTTATAGGGGATCGCAACGAAGCTCACATTGCCGATGGTGCCGCCCTCTGGCACGAACACGCGCGCGGTCTCGGGCAACAGGCCCTGCGCGATGGCGGCTGCGGTTGAAGCCGGGTCGAAGGACATGGACATATCCACCTCGCCGTCGTTCAGAAGCTGTTGTTGCACACTCTGGTTTTCCGGAAAGGCCGTGCCGCCCCGCCACAGGTTCGGGCGCAGCACGTCATACCACGCCCAAAGTGGCGCGGTCTGTTCGGCATACGCCGCGTCGGTGACGGGTTGTTGCAGCGCTGTTGGGTCAGGGGCCAGCTCGATCAGGGCCTGCTTGAGAAAGGTGGCCCCCATGAAATTCGACGGATCGGGGTGGGTGAAGCGACCGGGGTTTTCCGCCGCCCAATCGACGAACGCGGGCATCGTGTCGGGCGGCGTATCCACCCGCGCGCTGTCATAGGTGAAGACGAACTTCGCCAGCCGCCAAGGGCTTTCCATCCCCTCGACCGGCACGGTGAAATCGAGCGCGGCGGGCGCGCCTTCGGAGAGATCCACGTAATCCGCGTTGGGCAGGTCCGACACGAAGGGGCCGAACAGGAGGTCTTGCTCTTTCATGGCAAGGAAATTCGGCCCGTTGATCCAGATAAGATCGACCGATCCGCCCGTGTCCCGGCCCGCCGCGCGTTCCGACACCACGCGGGTCACGGCCTCTGCCGTATCGCTCAGGCGCACATGCTCGATGGAAACACCGTGGCGCTCTTCGGTCCGCTCCCCGACCCAGGCGATGAAGGCATTGGTGCGCGCATCGCCGCCCCAGGCGTTCCAGTAGACGGTTTGGCCACGGGCGGCGTCCAGCGTGTCTTGCCAATCGGCGGTGGCCGGAGTGGCGATCAGGGCGGCCAGCATGGCACAGGTCAGTTTCAGGCGCATTCAAGTCCTCTTTCATTCGGGAGCATTGGGGTGAAGACCGTTGGCCCCGCGGTCCGTTACAAGCCTTTGTTAATTTTTCTCCGGGGCGAAGACCACCCAGCCCTGACGCCACCGGGTCACGGTCGTGACCGCACAGGCCGCCGCGAACGCATAGGCAAGCGCGGGAAACAGGCCGGGCCACAGGCAGATCACAACGAAGAGCGCGATGGTTTCCGCGCCCTCGGTCAGCCCGCTCAGGTAATAGATTCCCTTGGACGGATAGGCGTCTGCCGCGAGGCCCCGTTTGGCCGCGATCGTCGCGAAGGTCAGAAACGACGACCCCGTGCCGACGAACCCGGCGATCAGCACGGCCGCCGGCAAAGCGTTCTGTGCCGGGTCCGACAGCGCAAAGCCAAGGGGCACAAGCGCGTAGAACACGAAATCCAGCGCGATATCGAGAAACGCACCGCGATCCGTCGGGCCGGTCAACCGCGCGACCGCCCCGTCAAGCCCGTCCATGACCCGGTTCAACGCGATGAACCCGAGGGCAAGGCCAGGCAAGCCGAAGGCAAGGGCAGGCAGGCACAGCGCCCCGACAAGGAACCCGGCAACGGTGATCTGATCGGCCCGCACGCCGCGCGCCGCGAGCCAACGGGCCGGGGGCAGGAGCACGCGGCGCTGGAGTGGCAAGAGCGCGGCGTCGATCATGTCGGTGCAATGCCCTGTTGGCCGCAAGCCTGGCCCGATACGCCAAGCGCAGGCCGCCGCAGCGCCGGGGGAGCCGGGTCCGGACCGGCATGGGACAGGATGTGTAAACGTGTCTGCAAGATCGGTCCTTGGCCTTTGGCCGTGGCGTTTCGGATTGGCGTTCGGGATGTGGCAGCCCCGCTTTGGTGGGTCTCGACCCCTCCGTCTATCATTTCAATGCGCAGGAACGCACGCCCATCGTGGAAATACAAAACAGACGCGCTGAAAACAGGCTCCCCAATGATCAAAGACGCGTGATGCGGGCGGGTGCCTTGGCGTTGTGGGGGACTTGATCACCGCCGACAGGAAAACGGGTCCGCAACGCGCCCCAGCTTCGCTCGGGCAATCGGTCGAGCGGGCCGGTTTTTCATGGGTTTGACATATATCAAATCACCCATGCCGGGAACATCATATGCAACAGAAGGAATGTATATCCCTGAGGAGGACCCCATGACCAAGCTGACCGCAACCCGGCGCCAGTTTTTCGGGCTTGCCGCCGGTGGCGCTGCCGCGACGGCCCTGGCTGCGCCGGGCGACGCCCGGGCGCAAACCGCCACGAAAGCGCGCATCGTGATCATTGGTGCTGGCGCCGGTGGCACCGCGCTGGCCAACCGCCTGGTCGCGCGCCTCGACGGGGCCGAGATCACCTTGATCGACCCGCGCGTCGACCATCTGTATCAACCCGGCCTGTCGCTGGTTGCAGCCGGGTTGAAACCAGCCGATTACGTGGTGTCCAAGACCACCGATTGGCTGCCGGACGGCGTGACCCTGATCGCCGAGGCCGCCGCCGAGATCGATCCGGAAGCGAAGACCGTCACCACCTCGGGCGGGCAGAACGTGGCCTACGATTTCCTGGTCGTTGCCCCGGGGCTCGTGCTGGATCACGACGCCATCGAAGGCTTCTCTCTCGATATGGTTGGCCAGAACGGCATCGGCGCGCTTTATGCCGGGCCGGAATATGCAGCCAAGACGTGGCAGGCCGCGCAGGCCTTTTCCGAGACCGGCGGCATGGGGCTGTTTACCCGCCCGGAGACCGAGATGAAATGCGCCGGTGCGCCGCTCAAGCATACCTTCCTGATCGAGGATATCACGCGCAGTGCGGGCATGCGGAGCAAGGCCGAGTTCCATTATGCCGCGCCGCAGGGGGCGCTTTTTGGTGTGCCTATCGTGGCTGAGAAGGTGCGGATGCTGTTCGCCGAACGCGGCATCGGCACGTCGATGCAGCACCGGTTGACCGGCATCGATGCGGGGGCGCGGCGCGCAACCTTTGCCGGTCCCGACGGCACGACCGAGATGGACTATGATTATATCCACATCATCCCGCCACAGCGCGCGCCTGAGGTGATCCGGCAATCCGGCCTGAGCTGGGCAGATAAATGGACCGATCAGGGCTGGGTCGAATGCGACAAGACCAGCCTGCGCCACCTGCGCTATGACACCATCTGGGCGCTGGGCGACGTGGCCGGCGTGCCAAAAGGCAAGACAGCGGCATCGGTGAAATGGCAGGTGCCGGTGGTCGAGGACGGATTGATCGCCGCCATCGAGGGCCGTGAGCCGACCGAGACCTACAATGGCTACACGTCCTGCCCGATGATCACGCGGGTGGGACGCGCGATGCTGATCGAGTTCGATTACAACAACGACCTGACCCCGTCCTTCCCGGGCCTCATCGCCCCGCTGGAAGAGCTTTGGATCAGCTGGTTGATGAAGGAAGTGGCGCTGAAAGCCACCTATAACGCCATGCTGCGCGGCCGGGCCTGAGGAGAGACATCATGGAAGAAATGACATTTGGAACCATCGTGGCGGTGTTCGAGGAAATCTTCGGGCGCGGGTTGTTCTGGATCATGGTGGCCTTGGCGGCGATCGTGACCCTGGGCTATGTCTACGTGCTGATCCGCGATCACAGCATCTCGTGGCGCAAATTCCTTTTGGCGCAACTGTCCATGCCCATCGGGGCGATTGCCGCCGTCTGGTTCGTTCTGGGGATGACAAGCTCGAGCTTGGGCGACTTGGGCGGCCCGGTGGATGTGGTCGTGTTCCTCGGGATCGCCGCCGCCGGGGCGGTGGGCATCGCGATCCTCGTCTACACGATCCAGTCACTCGTTCGACCGAAGCAATAGTGTTTCGTCACGACGCCTGACCCCAGGTGCCGCCTTGCCGGACACCAGAGCGTTCCACCTGCGGGCGGGGCGGCGCATGGCGCAAATCATCGCCGGGTGTCTCGTTTGAACGCGGTCGGTTGTCACGAAGGACACCTGGCGCGTCCCGGTTCTCACTCGGGCCGGCCATCTGGTCCGTCTGATCGGCTCGCATCAACCATAACCGGGTTTTGCGCGATGCACTGGTCACACGCTCTTGGCGCTCGAAAGATTTTCTTGCCTCTAAAGCGTGTCATTCCACTCTTTTGACCAGTTGTTTGGTGTCCGGCGAATTGGCATAGCTGCGAAAAATAAGGTGTCGCTTTGTTTTCGCATCATTTAGGCATCGATCTGGGCACGGCTAATACAGTCATGGTCACGGTTCAGAAGGGTATCATCTTAGATGAGCCCTCTGTCGTGGCATTTAACGAAGCCAAAGGGAAGAAGAGTTTCCTAGCCGTGGGCGACGATGCAAAGCTTATGCTTGGCAAAACCCCTGAAAGCATCGTGGCAAGCCAGCCGTTGAGCGATGGCGTGATCGCAGATTTCGATCATGCCGAGACGATGATCAAGGAATTTTTCAAAAAGGCGATTCCGACCAGCAAATATCGCAAGCCCAAGGTTGTGGTTTGCGTGCCTTTCGGCGCAACGCCTGTCGAAAAACGAGCGATACAGCAAGCGATCAAGGCCGCAGGCGCAAGCGCAGTCGGATTGCTGGACGAACCAATGGCCGCAGCCTTGGGTGCGAATCTTCCGGTCTTGCAGCCCAAAGGATCAATGGTGGTGGATATTGGCGGCGGCACAACGGAAATCGCAGTGGTCGCGCTTGGTGGTATCACAAACGCGACCTCGTTAAAAACCGGAGGCAATCACTTTGATGAAGCCTTGATTCGAGTAATAAAAAAGAATTTGGGCCTCCATATAGGTGGAGCGACCGCAGAAAAAATCAAGCTGGAACTTGGGTCTGCGCTTGATCCGGGAAGAAGTGTTTCCCTAAAGTCATTGATGATTTCCGGCATTGGCAGCACCAATGGCCTGCCGAAATCAGCGAATATAACGCAAAAAGATTCCTATGCGGCTTTCAGGACATTAATCGACAATATCGAATCCGGCGTGAGAAGTGTTCTAGAAAGAACACCTCCGGACCTGGCATCCGATGTATTCGACGATGGAATAACGCTGACAGGTGGAGGTAGTCTTTTGCATGGCTTGGATGAAGAGCTCACACAACGATTGAACATCAGAGTATTCGTAGCGGAAAACCCGAAATACAGTGTCGCCCACGGCGCGGCATATGCCGTTCAAATGGGCAAAAAGTTCGTTCATGCCATTGAATACAACCCCTGAGAGATTGAAGTAGGCGGTTTTCTTGCCGCGCCACTGTCGCACGAACACGGCGTTGTCGCACAACTTTGACCGGTTTATATAAGGCAGCGTATGCTTTCTGAGGATCGCACTTGCCTGAACACACCGAAAACACGATCAAGAGATCATTGCCCGACATCAGCCGGGGACGGACGATGATCCGCTGGTCGCCACGGCCCGAGACGACGCACCGAACGAGCCAATGGATGTGCGCCGCGCGCATGCCGACAACTACTGTGAACTGGATGATCCGCGTCATCGGATGGGCTGTCGTTCATAGTCGTCAAAGGTGCGAAAGTGGCGGAACAACGCGTCCGTGGTGGGGCCGCGATCCCGCGCTGTTCCCTTGCCGATCCAGGTGGCAACCCGATCAGCAGGTGCAAAGAGTAGCTTAACTTGCGCCAGATCCTTTCCAACCGATGGGGAGTAGCTCATTTCGCCGTTTGCACGTATTTGTTCTCGGAGGGCTAGACTACCCCAATTCGTGTGCAATATGTGATCTAGGCAGCACACCCATTAATTCTTGTTTACGGGCATAGGTTTGTGATTCAATTTGTCCAAACATCGGGCGGGAGGAGACAAATGGCGCGATCAGACATGAGCGATCTGGAATGGGAATTCATCAAGGCGGT
>JAABTN010000045.1 GCA_011389895.1 Maritimibacter sp.
TTTCGATCATCGGCCTGACACCCGCGCCACCTTCACCGCCTTCGGCATGACCAAGCGCGCTGGGCGTTCGGCGGAGAACGACGATGTGTTGGCGCAGGTGTTCAACGCGAAGACACCCGCCGTCTGCCTTGTCGGAAAGACGCATGATTTCCACGTCACCAAGGCGCTGGGCATCACCTTGGATGAGAACGTCGAGAATATCTCGTCCTCCATCGCCTATCTGGTGCGCGAGGGGCGCGAGGCGCTGTTTGACGCCGAACATTTCTTCGACGGCTACAAGGCGAACCCGTCTTATGCGCTGTCTTGCGTGAAAGCGGCCCATGACGCGGGCGCGCGCTGGGTCGTGCTGTGCGACACCAATGGCGGCACCCTTCCCAAGGAGGTCGAGGCGATCACGCGGACGGTGATCGAAGCGGGCATTCCCGGCGATCATCTGGGTATCCACACACATAACGACACCGGCAACGCCATCGCCAATTCGCTGGCCGCCGTCGACGCGGGCGCGCGCCAGATACAGGGCACGCTCAACGGGCTCGGCGAACGCTGCGGCAACGCCGACCTGATTACGCTGATCCCGACGCTTCTGGTGAAGGAACCCTATCGCTCGGCCTATGACACCGGTGTGCCGCGCGCGGCGCTGGTCACGCTCACCCGCGTGTCGCGGCAGTTGGACGACATCCTGAACCGCGTGCCGACCAAGAGCGCGCCCTATGTCGGCGCCTCGGCCTTTGTCCACAAGGCGGGGCTTCATGCCTCGGCGATCGTGAAAGACCCGACCACCTATGAACATATCGACCCGGCCCTCGTCGGCAATGAACGGGTCGTGCCCATGTCGAACCAGGCCGGGAAATCGAACCTCAAGACCCGGCTGGAAGCGCTTGGAATCACCTTGGAAAAGGGTGATCCGAAACTTGCCGAAATCCTCGATGCCGTGAAGGCGCGCGAGGATGCGGGGTATGCTTACGACAGTGCCGAGGCGAGTTTTGAGCTGGTGGCCCGCCGGATCATCGGGAGCTTGCCGCGCTTTTTCGACGTTGAGCGGTATCGCGTGATCTCGGAGCGGCGGCGCAATGCCAAGGGCCGGATCGTGGTCGAATCCGAGGCCGTGGTGGCGGTCCGGTATTCGGACGGGACCGAGCGCACATCTTTTTACAAGAACGAACATGCGCAGGAAATGTCGGACGACGGCCCGGTGAATGCGCTTTGGCAGGCCTTGCAGGCCGATCTCGGCCCCTACCAGGCGGCGATTGCGCCGGTTTACCTAACCGATTTCAAGGTGCGGATCACACAGGGCGGCACCGAGGCGGTGACGCGGGTCATCATCGACTTCTCCGACGGGCAATCGCATTGGTCCACGGTGGGCGTTTCGGCCAACATCGTGGATGCAAGCTTCGCCGCACTTCTGGACGCGGTGGTGTGGAAGCTTCTGGACGCCGGCGTGTCGCCCGCATGAGGGCGGGGGACGCAATAGATTCCGGCCCCCCTGTCCGGGGCACGCAGTCGCGATGAGCGTTCAGGCTTGCGCGGATATCGTCGCCCGGGCCGACCCCGACCGCTTTGCTTCGGCCATGACCGCCAGGGTCGCGGACCGGGAGGTTCTGTTTCCGCTCTATGCTTTCAACCTCGAGGTGGCGAAGGCGCCGTGGCTGACCAAGGAGCCGTTGATCGCGCAGATGCGGTTGCAGTTCTGGCGCGATGTGCTCACGGACGTGGAGGCGGGTCAAACGCCCAAGGCCCACGAGGTGGCGCAACCTCTCGCGGATGCAATCGCGGCGCGCGCGGTGCCGACCGCGTCGCTCCGTGACATGATCGACGCGCGCCTCACGGACGTGGAGCGGGAACCGTTCGAGGGCCCCGCGCCGCTGTGGCGGTATCTTGAGGCAACCTCGGGCGCGCTGATGGTCGCGGCAATGGCCGGGCTTGGCCACCGCGACCCCGACACGGCACGGGTTCTTGGGCGGGCGCAGGGTCTTGCGGCCTTCATCGCCGCGCGCCCCGAGCTTGAGGCGCAGGGATGGCGGGCCGCTGCTGACGACATGATCCCCCCGATGATCGACATTGCGCTCGGGGATCTGGCGCGCTTGCCCAAGCGGTTCGGGGATGCCACGCCTGCCGCGCGGGCTGCATGGCGGGTGCCTGCGCTGTTAAAGCGCGCGCGCTCGGACGCGGGCGCACGTGCGGCGGGTCAGCTGGGCAACAGCGAATTCGCGCGCCGCGTCGGGCTGTCTTGGCGTACGCTGCGGGGCCGCTGGTAGCCGGGCTTTTTTGCCTCAGTCCTCTGCCGGGCGCAGGATCAACCAGATCAGAGCGGCCCCGGCGAGCGCGAGGAACGGCACCATGGCGAGGTTGACCGCCGTCCAGCCGTCTTGTGGATTGCCGCCCGAGCAGTTCATCAACCCACCCGAGGCGAACGAGGCGAGCGTGACGCCGCCGAAGACGATCATGTCGTTCATGCCCTGGATGCGGCCCCGTTCATGCGCTTCGTGTGCGCCTGCAAGCATCGAGGTCGCACCGATGAACCCAAAGTTCCAGCCAACGCCCAGAAGCACCAGCGCGATAAAGAAATTCTCGATGTCCACGCCCTGCAGCCCGACAACACCGGCCCCGGCGAGAATGACGAGCCCGGTCGCCATGATCTTGCGCGCGCCGTAGCGGGCGATCAGGTGGCCGGTGAAGAACGACGGGACATACATGGCAAGCACATGGGCCGACACCACGTCGGCGGCGGTCGATTGATCGAACCCGCATCCCACGACCGCGAGCGGGGTCGAGGTCATCACCAGGTTCATCAGGGAATAGCTGACCATGGCCACGGTGATCGACACGGCGATGGTGGGCGTGGTCAAAAGCTCCCATGTCGTGCGGCCCCGGGGCGCATCCACGCTCGGGACCGGCGGCTTGGGGATGTCGAGGGCAAGAAACAGGAGCGACCCGATCACGTTGATCGCGACGATGGCGACATAGGCCCCCATGAAGGGCACGACGGTCGCATCCGCCGTCACCTTGATCAGTTGCGGCCCGACGATGGCCGCGACTAGCCCCCCGGCCATCACGTAGGAAATTGCCTTGGGGCGGAAATCGTCAGACGCCGTGTCGGCGGCGGCGAAGCGATAGAACCCCTGCGCCGACATGTACATGCCGGTAAAGGCCGAGCCGACGATGAAAAGCGTGAAGCTCGATTGATACAGGCCATAGGCGGCGATAGCCGCCCCGAGCGAACCGCCGGCGGTGCCTGTCCAGAAGCCTGCGCGCCGCCCGAAACGCTGCATGATCCAGCTCATCGGGTTGGCCGAGAGCATCGAGACCAGCACGATGGCCGAAATGGCGAGCGTGGCGAAGCAGGGATTCGGCGCAAGCGCCTGACCGGCAAGGCCGCCGATGGTGAAGATCATCGGCATCTGCGCGCCCAAAAGCGCCTGCGCTGTCACGAGGATCACCACGTTGCGCTTGGCCTTGCGGTCGTCAGCGGGTTCGAGAGTCACATCTGTCATGCAAGATCGCTTATATGTTCCGCGCGGCGAGGAAAAGGGTCTATGCGCGCTCGATGATGTGGGCGAAAGATCCCGCCACCCGGCCTTCGGTCAACCCCATCGGTGAGAGCTCTCGACCGTTCGCGTCGGTCGCGGTGAACAACGGCGTACCTTGGGCGGCGAGGGTGGTGGCATAGTGAAATTCGTGACCGGCATGACCTCCGGCGAGCGGGGCCCAGTCAGTGACAAGGCGGCGGTAGCCAAGGTGCAGGCGGCGGGCGGCGAATGAGGTGGCAAGCCCCAAGAGGCCAGCCATGCGGTGCGCGGTGCCCTCGGCATCGACAATCGCCTCACCCAGCACCATGTAGCCGCCGCATTCGCCATAGATATCCGTGGTCCCGACTGCGTCCCGAAGACTGCCCATGAACCTGTCGGCCCGTGCCAAGGGGCCTGCGTGAAGTTCCGGGTATCCCCCGGGGAGGTATATGAAATCCGCCTCGGGCACCGGGTCGTTGGCGAGCGGGGAAAAGGTCACGACCTCGACGCCCGCGCGCTGCCAGTCCGCGATCTGGTGGGGGTAGATGAAGCTGAAGGCCGCGTCATGGGCGACGGCGATCCGCGCCGGGGCCGGGTGCGGCGCCCGCGCTGCGGCCTGCGCCACGGGGCGGGCAAGCTGCGTGAGCGTGTCGAGGTCGATGGCCTCGGCCACCCTATCAGCCGCGTGGTCGAGAAACCGGCCAAGGTCCGGGTGTTCGCCGGCTTGCACGAGACCCAAGTGCCGGTCGGGCAGGGAGAGCGACGCATCCCGGTGCAGCGCGCCCAGCACGGGCAGGCCAAGCGGGCCAAGCGCGCGGCGCAACATCGCCTCGTGCCGGGCGCTGCCAACCCGGTTCAGGATGACGCCCGCCACCCGCACCTCCGGGTCATGCGTCGCAAAGCCGCGCACCAGGGCGGCCACCGAGTGCGACATCTGCGCCGCGTTCACCACGAGGATCACGGGAAGGCCCAAGATACGGGCAAGGTCGGCGGTGGCCCCGTCGCCGTCCGCCGCCCCATCGAAGAGGCCCATGGCACCCTCGATCAAAAGCAGGCCATGGCCCGCGGCCAGCGCCCGGATACGCTGCTTGCCCATCGCCCAGGCGTCGAGGTTGAGCGACGGTTGGCCACAGGCCGCCTCGTGAAAGCGCGGGTCGATATAATCGGGGCCGGATTTCGCGCCTCGAACATGCGCGCCCTGCCGCGACAGCGCGCGCAACAGGCCCAGCGTCACCGTGGTCTTGCCGCTGCCCGACGTGGGCGCGGCGAGGATCAGGCCCCGCGCGCTCATCCGTCCTCGACCGGGCGGCCAAGACCAAGCGGATCGGCATTGCGCGGCGGGCTGCCCATGGCGAGCGATTGCCAATCAAGCGCTTGGCGCAACAACGCCGCGCGCCCGACACAGATCACCGCCGGTGAACCGATCCCGGCGGTCTCGGCGTCGGCGGCGCAGGTCGCAAGGGTGGTTTCCAGCACCTCCTGATCCGGAAGCGTGGCCTGTGCCACGATGGCAACCGGCTCATCCGGGCCGCGCCCGGCGGCGATCAGGTCGTCGGCGATGGCGGAGAGATGCTTCATCCCCATGTAGATCACGATGACGCCCGAGGACCTGGCGACCGCCGCCCAGTCGACCCCGGTCACGCGTCCGCGCCGGTCGTGGCCGGTGACGAAGGTCACGGCCTGGTTCACGTCGCGGTGGGTGACGGGGATACCGGCATAGGCCAGCCCGCCGATGCCCGCCGAAATGCCCGGGATGATGCGGATCGGGATGCCATGCTGCACCAGCGTCTGACCCTCTTCGCCACCGCGCCCGAAGACAAACGGATCACCGCCCTTGAGGCGCAGCACCCGTTTGCCCGCCCGGGCGAGGTCGATGAGGTGCAGCGAGATGTCCTTTTGCTTGGCCGACGGTTTGCCGCCGCGCTTGCCCGCATAGATCAATTCGGCCCCCGGCCTGGACCAGCTCAGGATGCGGTCGTCCACCAGCGCGTCATGCACCACCACGTCCGCCTGCCCGAGCGCGTTCAGCGCGTGCAGGGTCACAAGCCCGGGATCGCCAGGGCCTGCACCGCAGAGCCAGACCCAGCCGGGCTGCATGTCGGGCCAGTCGCCCGGGGGAAGTCGCGATGAATCGGTCATGCGGGCGTTATGCCGGTTTGCGGCGCAGATGAGAAGTTGGCTTGCGACCCCCGGCGCGGCCCGGGCGACGCGCACGAGGGCAGGGTGAGGGCAGGGTGGGGACAATGTCGGTGCTTTCCTCGCCCGGCAGTTTGCCTATAGTTGCGGCGATGACCGAGACGCCGAAAACAGAGCTGCGCCGGGGCTGGACCACCGGTGCCTGTGCCACCGCCGGGGTCAAGGCGGCGCTGACGCGGCTATGGGGCGGGGCGTTTCCCGACGCGGTGACCATCACCCTGCCGCGCGGCGAAACACCGACCTTCCTCTTGGTCCACCACGATGCAGGCCCGGACTGGGCCGAGGTGGGGATCGTCAAGGACGCGGGTGATGACCCGGATGTCACCCATGGTGCGCTGATCATCGCGCGGGTCCGCGCGGGCGGTTCGGGGCAGGGGGTGACGTTTCACGCGGGCGACGGGGTGGGCCATGTGACCAAGCCGGGCCTGCCGATCCCGCCCGGCGAACCGGCGATCAACCCGGTGCCGCGCGACATGATGACCGGCGTGGTGCGTGACATGGCGGCGCGCCATGGCCAGCCTGCCGACGTGGAAATCACCCTCTCCATTCCTGGGGGCAAGGCGCTTGCCGCCAAGACATGGAACCCGCGCCTCGGGATCACGGGGGGGCTGAGTGTGCTGGGCACCACCGGCATCGTGCGCCCGTTCTCCTGTGCCGCCTGGATCGCGTCGATCCACCGGGGCGTCGACGTGGCGCGCGCCACCGGGATCACCCATGTGGCCGGCTGCACCGGGGCTGCGTCCGAGCAGACGGTGCAGGCGCTCTACGGGCTTGAGGATGCCGCGATGCTCGACATGGGCGATTTCGCGGGCGGGATGCTCAAGTATCTCTCTCGCCACCCGGTGGCCAAGGTCACCATCGGCGGCGGCATCGGCAAGATGACGAAGCTGGCGCAGGGGGCTATCGACCTTCACTCGGGCCGCAGCCAGGTCTCATTCGAAACCCTTGCCAATTGGTTGGACGACCCGGTGATCGCGACGATGAACACCGCGCTCGAGGCCTATCGTCGCGCAGGCGCGCGCATGGCCGACACGGTCGCCAGCCGGGCGCTGGCGCAGGTCGAGACGCGGTTCGGGGGCGACATGGTGTTCGACATCGTGGTGGTCGACCGAGAGGGCGCGGTGATCGCGCGGGCGGGCGGATGAAAATCCTGTTGCTCGCCGGAACCCGGGAAGCCCGCCTGTTGGCCCAAGAGCTCGATGCGCGCGCGGATGTCGCGCTCACCGTGTCGCTTGCCGGTGTGACGCAGACGCCTGACCCCCTGGCGGGACATCTGCGGTCGGGCGGCTTTGGCGGTGCGGCTGCACAGGAGGCTTACCTGCGCGATCATGCCATTGATGTCGTTGTCGATGCCACGCATCCCTTCGCCCATCGCATTTCCCACCGCTCGCAAAGGATCGCGGCGCGTCTTGGGGTGGCCTATCTTCAGGTCTTGCGCCCGCCATGGTCCCCCGTCCCCTCGGACGATTGGTGCAGCGTCGCGAGCTTGGCCGACGTGGCGACCCAGACCGAGGCGGCGGACGTGGTCTTTCTCGGCACCGGCCCGGGGTCGCTTGATACCATCGGGCCGTTACCGGTGGCGCGGGTCATCTGCCGTCGCATCGACCCGCCCGAGGCGCCTTTTCCCTATCCCAATGGTAGGTACCAGGTCGCGCGCCCACCGCTCACCACCGAAGACGAGATCGCGCTGTTTCGGCGGGAGAAGGTAAGCCGGGTGGTGACCAAGAACGCGGGCGGCGCGGGCGGCTGGCCCAAGATCGCGGCGGCCCGCAGCCTTGGCCTGCCGGTAGTGATGGTGGCGCGCCCCGATCCGGCACCGGGCGACAGGGTCGAAAGCGTCGCGGAGGCGCTGGACTGGATAGGCCGGCTGTGACGCAACCGACGCATCAGCCGGGGCCGGGCCGGATCATCACGGGACCCGGTTGCATCGAGGAAGGCGTGGAGTGGTTGATCACGCGGGACGACCGCTTTGCCACGGCGCGCGACGCGGTGGACGCGGTGCCGTTGCGGCGGCGCCCCGAGGGGTTTGAGCAGCTATTGTGGGCCATTGTCAGCCAACAGGTCTCGACCGCGTCGGCAGCCGCCATTCAGGCGCGTTTGACGGCGGCGGGGCTGAACACCCCCGAAGCGGTTCTGGCGGCGGGCGACGCGGGCTTGCGCACAGCGGGCCTGAGCCGGCAGAAGGCGCGGTATGCGCAGGCGCTGGCCCAAGCCGACATCGACTATGACGCGCTGCGTGATCTGCCCGATGACGCCGTCATCGCCATGCTCACGGCGGTGCCCGGGATCGGGCGCTGGACGGCCGAGATCTATGCCATGTTCTCGCTCGGGCGCGCCGATGTGTTCGCCCCCGGCGATCTTGCCCTGCAAGAGGCGGCGCGGGTGCTTTTCACCCTCGACGCCCGCCCGCGCGAGGCGGCGTTTCGCCGGATGGCCGGGGCATGGTCGCCGTGGCGGGGCGTTGCGGCGCGGCTTTTATGGGCCTACTACCGGGTGGCGAAACGAAGAGAAGGAATAGCATCATGACGCGGGAGCTCGAGTTCAAACGCAAAGCCGCCCAATCGGGCGAAACCGGGTCGGTGGTGGTGTTCCTCCACGGCTACGGGGCGGATGGAGCCGATCTTCTGGGGCTGGCCGATCCGCTGGGAAGCCATATGCCCGACACGACCTTCATCGCCCCCGATGCGCCGGACAAGTGTTCGGGCAACCCCTTTGGCTACCAGTGGTTCCCGATCCCGTGGCTCGACGGGTCGAGCGAAGCGGCGGCCAAGGAGGGCGCGGACGCGGCGCATGCCGATATCGACGCCTTTCTTGACAAGGTGCTCAAGGACGAGGGCATCACGCCGGACCGCTTGATCGTCTTCGGTTTCAGCCAAGGCACGATGATGGCGCTTCGGGTTGTCCCGCGCCGGGCCGAGGAGATCGCGGGCATCGTCGCCTTTTCCGGTCGCATCCTCGAACCTGAAAGCTACGGTGACCACGTTACGGCGAAACCGCCGGTGCTCTTGGTCCATGGCGATCAGGACGACATGGTGCCATTGGCGCATTTCGACGAGGCCGGGGGGGTGCTGCAAGACGCGGGGTTCACCGTCTATGGCCACGTGCAAAAAGGCACCGGGCATGGAATCGCCCCCGATGGATTGTCCGTCGCGCTGTCGTTCATGGCCGACCGGCTTGGCATTACATTGCAACAGGGGTGAGACGCGGACGCGGCATGGCCGCGCGGGCCGGCGGGGGCTTTGCAGGTCACGGGCGGACCCGTGCAAGGGGTTGAAAAACCGTCCGAAAATCGGGCAGAGGTTGGAAAAATCCACCTTTCTAGCCCCTGTCATACGCCTGACATGGAGGTCGGTCAGAGTGCGTCCAGATCATGGGGCTTGTCAGGTCGACTGACCCATATATAGTCCATGAGAGAAGCAGACGGGGCGGGATGTCCCCGCCCTGATACCGAGACAAGTCTCGAGGCACAGGGCGAGGGCGGAGTCACAAGTGATGGACGGCGATTTCAGGACACATTTCGTAAGGGAAGCGAGCAACCCGAGGGCGCATCCGGCGCTTGTGCTCAACGCGGATTTCAGGCCTTTGTCCTATTATCCCCTGTCACTCTGGCCATGGCAGGAAGCGGTGAAGGCGGCCTACCTCGATCGGGTCAACATCATCGCGGAATACGAGGACGTGGTCAGAAGCCCCAGCATGGAGATCCGCATCCCCAGCGTGGTGGTTCTCAAGGACTACGTGAAGCCACAAAAGCGCGTGGCCTTCACCCGCTTCAACCTGTTCCTCAGGGACGAATTCAGGTGTCAGTATTGCGGTTCAAAAGGCGAGCTGACCTTTGATCACGTGGTGCCACGGGCGCGCGGCGGGGTGACCAGTTGGGAAAACGTGGTCGCGGCCTGTTCGCGCTGCAACCTGCGCAAGGGGTCCAAGCACCTGCACCAGTCGGGACTGGCGCTGCGCAAACCGCCGCGTCAGCCGGGGGCGGAAGAGCTGCGCAATATGGGGCGGAAATTCCCGCCCAATCACCTGCACGAAAGCTGGATGGATTTCCTTTACTGGGACGCCGAATTGGAGGCGTAGTATCTGCGCGCTCTGCGCCGCGGTCCCGCCCCCCTACCAACCGGAAACTTCGGCCTGCCGGGCCAAATGCGCAGGGAGCGCGCGGGGCCGATGACGCGACAGGGACCATGTCAGGGGTCGTGGCGCGCGGTTGGGGAGGCACACGAGCCTTGCATCCAGCGCGGCGCGCGTTTCGGCAACGGAGAGTATCAGGCGCGCGGGCGGCGTCCCGGTGACGCGTCCGTCACGGGCGGCAAGACGCATCCATTCTGATCGCTCGGACGCGCTGAGCGTGGCGAAGACCTCGGGCCCTGGATAAAGGCTCTCAACCGCGATTCCGTTGGCGATGACGATCTCGTGGCGCGGCAGCAGGAGCGAGAAATAGGTGATCTCGCGTCGACCGGGCAGGGCGCGGATGCCCTTTTGCCGGGTCAGCGCCTTGGCCGGGGCCAGTGCGCCCAAGGGATCGTGCAGGGCATATCCGGGCGAGGTCGTCACCAGCAGCCGATGGTGGGGCGAGACCAACGTATCCCGGTGCGGCAGACCCGGGCCGAGCGTGTCGCGGGAAATACGGATCGGCTGACCGGGGTCCGGTCGGCTGCCAAAGCGCAACCTGCGTTTGCCGATCCAGACGATGGGCTGCGGCCCCCGGTCGAGGGTGATGACAACATCGCCGCGTCGAAGCCGATCGGTGCGCACCCGCCCCGTGGGTGTTTCGACCATACAGCCGGCGGTCAGGCAGACGAAATCATGATCGTCCTTGTTGAACTGGTTCACGCCGCTGAAATTCGAGGTCACGACGGAGGTGAAAGTGACGGTGTCGATGCCTTGGCTGGCCAGCTCTGGAAGGCTGTCCAAGACCATCATGAAGATATTACCATTGGTGTCCTGAAACACCCCGAAATCGGCGGAAAAGCTCGTTCCGTCATGGAAAGCCGCGGTTCCGGCCAGAACGACGACCGAGTCGATTTGCGCGGTCTCGGGGCCATCGCCGATGTCATAGGCGACATAATCCGAGGTGCCTTCGTTGTCGGTGTCGACGCTATCGTTCCATCCGCCCCACGACTGGACGTTGGTGATGTTGTTTGACAACGCGTTTCCCGGCCCCGCCCCGAAGGTGGTGAGAAGCGCCGAGGCATCCTCGACCGAAGAACTCGTCTCGTCCGTATCCATGTCGGCGAAATTTCCTAGATACAGGGTGGACCAGGTTACATTGTCTGCCACGTCTTGGGCGCTCCAAACTTGACGCGGCCAACCCTACCCTCGCGGGCTTTCGATAGTGTTAATACACGCTGAACAGGGCGAGCCCTCGGGATAGGGCCTGTGACCAAGGGGCTGTAAGCCTTACGCGGGCGGCGTGTAAGGTGCCTGTTGTGATGACGCTGGCCAAGACCGCGCCCATCCGGGCCGGGGTTTCGTCCGGTCATGTTCCGGCTGTGACGTGGTTGTGATGTATCGGCGCCATGCTAGACTCTCAGACGCGGGAGGGGTATGACCGGGACGCGGTCTGTTTGCGCTAACATAGGCCGCGCTCGAAACCACGGCCAAACCGGCCCTATTCTCGGCCAGACCGGCCCTATCGGAGATCAGAATGGTAAGTCGCGTCATCCCCACCGATCCTTTCGACCTCGTCATTTTCGGGGGCACTGGCGATTTGTCCCGGCGCAAGATCCTTCCCGGGCTCTACCGCCGGTTCTGGGACGGGCAGATGCCGAAGGAGGCGCGCGTGATCGGAGCGGCGCGCTCGGACATGGACGACGCGGAATACCGCGACTTCGTGCGCCAGTCGGTCACCGAATTCGTGCCGAAGCGCAAATGCGATGACGATTTGCTGGACGCGTTCCTGTCGCGTGTCAGCTACGTGACCATCGACGCCAAGGGCAGCGGCGGGTGGGAGGCGCTTGCGACGCTGATGCGCCCGGACGTGGTGAAAGCCTTCTATTTCTCCGTCGCCCCGGGTCTTTTCGGTGATCTCGCAGAGCGCCTTCATCGCTTCAAGATCGCCGACGATGATGCGAGAATCGTTGTGGAAAAGCCGTTTGGCCATGACCTCGTCTCGGCCCGCGCGCTCAATGCCACGCTGGCCGAACATTTCGATGAGACCCAGATTTACCGCATCGACCACTACTTGGGCAAAGAGACGGTGCAGAACCTGATGGCGGTGCGCTTTGGCAATATGCTGTTCGAGCCGCTTTGGAATGCCCAATACGTCGACCACATCCAGATCACGGTGGCCGAGACGGTCGGTGTCGGCGGACGCGGCGAATATTACGACCGCTCGGGCGCAATGCGCGACATGGTGCAAAACCACCTGATGCAGCTTCTGTGCCTCACCGCGATGGAGCCGCCGTCGAAATTCGACCCCGACGCGGTGCGTGACGAGAAGTTGAAGGTGATCCGCGCGCTTCAACCCCTGAAGGTCGGCAATCTCGTGCGTGGGCAATACCGGTCCAGGGACGAAAGCTACGTCACAGACGTCGCGAACCCCGACAGCAGGACCGAAAGCTACATCGCGATGAAGGTCGAGATCGCCAACTGGCGCTGGAACGGCACACCGTTCTACCTGCGCACCGGCAAGCGCATGAAGGAACGGGTGTCCGAGATCGTGGTGCGGTTCAAGGAGCCGCCGCATTCGATCTTCGAAGACGACACCGGCCAGACCGCGAATGAGCTGACGATCCGGCTACAACCCAACGAAGGCATGGACCTGACGGTGACGATCAAGGAACCGGGGCCGGGGGGTATGCGGCTGATCGACGTGCCGCTCGACATGACCTTTGCCGAGGCGTTGGGCGAGGAAGCGGCAGATGTGCCCGACGCCTACGAGCGGCTGATCATGGACGTGATCCGGGGCAACCAGACGCTGTTCATGCGCGGGGACGAGGTTGAGGCGGCCTGGGCCTGGACCGATCCGATCATCGAAGGGTGGGAAACGCGCGAGGACCGGCCGAAATCCTATGAGCCGGGATCCACCGGGCCGGAAGAGGCGCTGATGCTGTTGCACAAGGATCACCGACGGTGGCGGGAGCTGCGGACATGAGCTATGAGATGCGGGACTACCCCGACCGCGAAGCCCTGATGATCGGGCTTGCCGATGTCATCGCCGCGCAGTTGCGCATGGCGCTGGAGCGTGGTGCACGCGCCTCGCTCGCGGTGCCCGGCGGCACCACGCCGGGGCCGATCTTCGACACGCTGTCGGCGGTCCATATGGACTGGGACAGGGTCGACGTGATGCTCACCGACGAGCGGTGGGTGCCGGAAAGCTCGGACCGGTCGAACACAAGGCTGTTGCGCGACCGGCTTTTCGTCGATCAGGCCGCCGCGGCGCACCTTGTGCCGCTCTACGGCGGCACCGAGACACCCGAAGCCTGTCTTGACCAGCTGATCGCCGGGGTCGAGGCCGCGATGCCGCTCTCGGTCGTGCTGCTGGGCATGGGCACCGACATGCACACGGCGAGCCTTTTTCCCGGGGCCGACCTGTTGACCCAGGCGCTGAGCCCCGGCGCGCCCGCGCTCCTGCCCATGCGCGCACCGGGGGCCCCGGAGGCGCGGATCACCATGTCGGCGCGTGTCCTTAACGGGGCGATGTCCAAGCACCTCGTGATCACCGGCGACGAAAAGCGCGTGGCTTTGGAACGCGCGGCGAAGACCCGCGATCACGAAGAGGCCCCCGTGGCCTCTGTTCTAAAGGATATGGTGGTGCACTGGGCGGCCTGAGGTATGAGGGTGCCGGGCACCTTCGGCCATGTGGCCGGTATCGGTGAAGCTTTCGATAAAAAGGGGGGCACATGACCTGGAACCAGCTGAAAAAACATCGCAAATCCCAAGGTGACCTGACGATCAGCGACCTGATGGCGGACCCGGCGCGGGCCGAGGACTTCTTGGTTCGGTTCGACGACATGGTGCTCGATTATTCCAAGACCCTGATCGACGAGACAGCGCGCGCGGGCCTTCTGGCGCTCGCGGACGCGGCGGATGTGACCGGGCGGCGCGCGGCGATGTTCGGGGGTGAGGCGATCAACGTGACCGAGGGGCGCGCGGTGCTCCACACCGCGTTGCGCGACCCCGGACCAGACGGGGCCATGGTCGGGGGGGAGCCGGTTCTGCCCGATGTCCACGACACGCTCGACCGGATGGAGGAATTTGCCGAAGGCCTGCGTGGCGGCAAGGTGCGCCCGGCCTCGGGCGGGCGCTTCACCGACGTGGTGAACATCGGCATCGGGGGGTCCGACCTTGGGCCAGTGATGGCGACCCTGGCGCTGGCCCCCTACCATGACGGGCCGCGGCTTCATTATGTGTCGAACGTCGACGGGGCGCATATCCACGATACGCTCGCCCGGCTGGACCCCGAAACCACGCTGGTGATCGTCGCTTCGAAAACCTTCACCACGATCGAGACGATGACCAATGCGCAGACCGCGCGCACATGGTTGAAGTCCCGCCTTGGGGCCGATGCGGTGGGCCGCCATCTTGCCGCCGTTTCGTCGGCGACCGACAAGACGACCGACTGGGGCATCGACCCGAGCCGGGTGTTCGGCTTTGCCGATTGGGTCGGCGGGCGCTATTCGCTCTGGGGCCCGGTCGGGCTTGGTCTCATGCTGGCGATCGGGGGCAAGCGGTTTCGCGAATTCCTTGCCGGAGGCCACGCGATGGACCGGCATTTCCGCGACACTGAAGGCCCCGCCAACATGCCCCTGATGCTGGCGCTCACCGGGCTGTGGCACCGGCAGGTCTGCGGCCATGCCACCCGCGCGGTGCTGCCCTATGATCAAAGACTTGCCCGGCTCCCCGCCTATCTTCAACAGCTTGAGATGGAGAGCAACGGCAAATCCGTGCAGATGGACGGGCGTGCGGTCGCGGTGGCATCTGGCCCCGTCGTCTGGGGCGAGGCGGGCACCAACGGGCAGCACGCCTTCTACCAGCTCATCCACCAAGGGACCGAGGTGGTGCCTTGTGAATTCCTTGTCGCGGCCCAAGGCCATGAACCGGATCTTGCCCATCAACACGCGCTTCTGGTGGCCAATTGTCTCGCCCAATCCGAGGCGCTGATGAAGGGCCGCACGCGCGATGAGGCGCGCGAGGTTGCGGCGGCCAAGGGGTTCAAAGGCAAGGAATTGGACCGTCAGGCCGCACACCGCGTCTTCCCCGGCAACCGCCCCTCGACCACGCTGGTCTATCCCCGCCTGACGCCCGAGATGCTGGGCCGCATCATCGCGCTTTACGAGCACCGGGTGTTCGTGGAAGGCGTCATTCTTGGTATCAATTCCTACGACCAATGGGGCGTCGAGCTGGGCAAAGAGCTCGCCGTTGCGCTCACCCCGGTGCTGGCGGGGGAGGAAGACGGGGCGGACAAAGACCCCTCCACGAGAGCGCTGGTGCACTACGTTCAGACCATGCGCTGAGGGCCTTTGCGAGAGGGTTGGAAAGATCGGGTCCGTCGGGTGCGGCGGGATAAGCGCCACTAGAGGAATAATGGCCCCTTGAAGCCAACTGGGCAGCGCTTCATCGAACCATTTGCAAATCGGTAACGCGGTCTACCCGTTGTTGCATCCGCGACACGACCTGTGTCATTACGCCGGGATGTTATTCGTCATTTCGGGCAGTAAAACGGGACTATGTCGACAGGAAAAAGCCAGATGTCCGGGCTTCGGGACCAAACAGAATACCGCGCGCAGGTACGCACGATAGCACTTATGATCATTGCTTTCGCAGTGGTTCTATTCTTGTTGGTCCAAGCGCGATTCCTGCTGATTTCCCTTGCAGTTGCAATCATCCTGTTTTCGCTGACTTCAGACGTGATCCGATGGATCGCGCGACAACGTATCTGGAGGGTCCGGGTGCCCAACTGGCTCGCCTCGATCGCGGCGCTGTTGCTGATTTCTACTTCCCTTCTACTTGTATCGTCCATTCTGCTGGCGCAGCTCAATACGGTCCTGACAACCACCCTGTCTTATGCCGAACGTGCCCCTTCGGCGGTGGCGTCTTTGTTTTCGTGGTTGGGTGAGGACGTTGAGCGGGCGGTTCTGACGTCGCTCAACAGTGTCGAACTTTCGGGATACGTGCGCACGATCGCCAGTCAGGCCGGAAACGTGATGCAGGGCACGGTGCTCGTCATCCTCTTCGTCGGTTTCCTGTTTGCCGAGCGAATTTGGTTCGACGTCAAGATGTCCAATTTCTTCAACAACGAAGCGCAGGCCGAGCGGGCGAGAAAGATCGTTATCTCGATCATTCACCGGGTGAACTATTACCTGCTGGTCAAGACTGTGGTGAGCTTGATCACCGGCGCAATGGTCTACGTGGTCGCGTCGTTTTTCGGCATCGAGCTCGCGTTGGCGCTTGGGATCCTGACCTTTATCCTGAACTACATTCCGAACATCGGCTCCATCGTTTCGACGGGAATGGTGGCGCTGGTCGGTTTCGTCGAAACCGGCGAACCCACGTCGACCGCCTTGTTGTTCGTGATTACCGGTATCATCCAGTTCATGAACGGCAATGTTATCGACCCATGGCTTATGGGTCGCGCGCTGCGCCTGTCCTCATTCGGGATCATCATGAGCCTCGCGTTCTGGGGTGCTGTCTGGGGCATTCCTGGCATGTTTCTATCGGTGCCGATCATGGTCATGATGCTCGTGATCTGTAGCCATGTTCCCGGCCTGCGTGGGGTCGCAATCCTGCTCTCGCGAGAGGGGCTTCCCGAAGATGAGCGCGAGCTCGACCGTTTCAACGATCATATCGAAGGCCGAAAGACCTCTTGATCCGATGATCTTGTCCGCTTGTATCTTGCCGGGTTGGCTGGATCGAGCGCATGTGTGGGGTCTGCACCTGATGGGTCAGGATCAGCGCACATGCCGGTGGGCGCGGTGGTCGTGGTGGGTCAGGGAATGTGGCACCTCCTGCCCGTGGCGTGCCATCAGGGCCGCATCCCCAAGGACCGTGCGGGCCGGGCCATCGGCGACGATTGTGCCCACGTCGATCACGATCACCCGCGGGCAAAGCTCCAGCACGAGTTCAAGATCATGGCTGGCGATCAGCATCGCCTCGTCCATGCCGCGCAAAAGCTCGATCAACCGGCGTCGGTTGCGCAGGTCGAGCGCCGCCGAAGGCTCATCCAGCAGCAAAAGGCGCGGAGCCATCACCAGCACACCGGCAAGACAGGCAAGACGCTTTTCCCCGCCCGACAGGTGGTGCACCGGGCGGTCGGCCAGCGCCGTGATCCCGACGCGCGCGAGGGCGCGGGTGACGGCGTGGTCCAGCGCATCGCCGCGCAGCCCGATGTTGCGCGCGCCAAAGGCCACGTCCTCGGCCACCGTGGGGCTGAAAAGCTGGTCCTCGGCCTGTTGAAACAGAAAGCCTACGCCGGGGGCAATGTCGCCTGCGGAAAGCGGCGCGCCGTCGATGTGCAAGCTCCCGCTGCCCGGGCGCAGGACACCGGTGAGACACATCATCAGCGTCGTCTTGCCCGCCCCGTTGGGGCCGACCAGCCCGATCCGTTCGCCCGGCGCGATGGCAAGCGACACGTCGGTGAGTGCGCGGATGCCACCGGGGCGGGTCAGGCCAAGCGCGCGGGTTTCCAGAAGCGGGGCGGTCATGACAGCGCCTCGAGGGTGAAAAGGAGGGCGGCGGCGGCGATCAGCACGGCGAGCCATGCCTTGTCGCCCCTGCTTGCGGTCAGCGTGTCGGGCGGGGCCGCGCCGGGGGCGCCGTGTCCGCGCAGGATCATGGCGTGCCAGACCCGCTCGGATCGGGCGTGGCTGTGCAACAGAAGGCTGGCAATCATCCAGCCCCGGGCGCGGAACACCCCGCGCCACACCCCTTTGGGCGCGCCGCGAAGCCGCATGGCGACCTCGCGCCGGGCGAAATCGGCGCGCAGGTCTTCGATATGGCGTAAGGTCAGGAGCGCCATGTCGATCATCAGGGCCGGAAGGCCAAGGCCACGCAGACCTGCCACCAGCCGCGGCGAGGGGAGCGTGGCGAGAAACACGATCACCAGCGCGAAGATACAGAGGAACCGAAGCGCGATGCCAAGGGCGGCCTCCAGCCCCTCGGCCCGAAGGCGGATCGGACCCAGGGCGGTCAGCACCGTGTCGCCGCTGGTGACGGGGAGGAGCGCGACCAGCGCCGCCACCACCAGCCCCGGCACCCGAAGGCTCCGCATGAGCCTGCCGAACCCGGCGCCCGAGAGGTGGACAAGACCAAGGGTGAGGGCGAGCATCAGGGCCAGCGGCAGCGCCCCGTGCAGGGTCGAGAAGCAGAACGCCAGCATCAGCACCGCCACGATGCGCAGGCGCGGATCGGCGATCGGGCGGCTCGGGCTGCGAGAGGTGGGGCGTTCAACCTGCACCGATCATCTCGGGGCTGGTGCGGCGCAGGAAACCGAGGACCGCGACGACGATCAGCCCCTCGGTCAGCGCCAGCGGGATGTGACCCAGCGCAAGGGCAAGGATCGCCGCACGTTCGGTGCCGGCGTCAAGATGGGTCGGAAGACCGGCGAGCAGAATGGCAGCGAACAGGGCAACGGCCAGCATGACCGCGCCGGCCCCGGTCGCGAAGGACACCAACGCTTGGGTGACGGGTCGCGCGCTGCTGCCCGGTCCCTTGGTAAGTGCCCGTGTCACCCCAAAGGCCGCCAGCGCAGGCAGCCCGAGGATCACGCCGTTCAGCCCCAGCGTGGTCAACCCGCCGTGGCCGAACATCACCGCCTGAAATGTAAGCCCGATCAGGATCGCGGGCAGGGCATACCAGCCCAGCATCGCCCCCATCAGACCGCTCAGCATCAAGTGCACGCTGCCCGGCGGTATCGGGATATGAATGAGCGACGCGGCAAAGAACACCGCCGTCATCATCGAGGCCCGTGGAAGCCCTTCTTGCGGATCGGGCCGCGCCGCGATCCGGCTGAGGCTGAGCGCGGTCAACCCCGCCACACAGGCCCAGCCCCCCAAGGTGAAGCTCAGGGGAAGGATGCCGTCGGGCACATGCATCAGGCCGCTCCTTTTTGGCGCGGTCGCCGGAGATAAAGCGCGGTGCCGAGCGCGCCCCACAGGACGCAGGCCACCATGATCAGCCGTTGCGTGAGCGTCGTGCCCGCGCCGGGCGCCCCGGCGGGACCGGGGGCTGCGGTGATGACAAGGCTGTCTGCGCCGTTCCCCCCGACCTCGACATAGCCCATCGCGCCGTGCCCTGCCTCACGGACCTGGATCGCCCAGCGTCCGGCCTGCGCGTCGGGCGCGAACACGAACTGCCCCGTCGCGTCGGCTTGCCCTGTCAGCCACGGGGTGGCG
>JAABTN010000046.1 GCA_011389895.1 Maritimibacter sp.
TTCCTTCAATGGCTCGATAACCGCCAACATTTCGTCCGTGAGAGGCACGCGATGGGCTTCGCCACCCTTCATTCGCTCGGCTGGGCATGTCCATATGCGTGCTTCCAAATCAAGTTCTTGCCACGTCATGCCCAGGACCTCCCCGGTTCGCGAGCCCGTCAGACACGTGAGCATTAGGGCCTTAGCCGAGATGGCGCGGAGTCCAGCAAGGTCAGCATAGAATGCGGGTACATCTTCCCAATGCATAGCTTTGTGATGCTTTGGCTTGGCCTTAACTTTAGGCAACACTCCGCCATCCCGGATCGCCGTCACGGGGTTTTCTCCAGACCGAAACCCCTTCGACCGGGCCACGTCCAAGACCGTCTTGATCCGCTGAGATAGGCGTCGGGCCGTTTCATGCTTCTCGGTCCAGATCGGAGACAGGCACATCAGCACTTCAGGTTGGCCAATACTATCTACCGGCATGGACCCTATCTTGGGGAAAGCATAGTCGCGGAGCGTGTTGATCCACTGCGCTCCGTGCTTGGCATTTGTCCAGGTTGGCAAACGTTCGATGTGAACTTGTTCGGCGACCTCTTCGAATGTCGGGACGTCCTCGCGGACCGCGCCGTAACGAGGGTTAACCCCCTGCCGCGCCATTCGCCGATATTCCAAAGCGCGCTCGCGAGCCTGGTGCAAAGTGACAAGGTCCACCCCGCCCAAGCCAAAGTCTGTTCTTAGCGGTCCACCCTTTCGGTTCTTCTGTCCTTTGACCACCACGCGCACAATCCACCGGCGTGCACCTGACGGATCGACCACGAGGTACAACCCGTTTCCATCTCCATGACGCCCAGGGCCGAGATTCTCGACAAGCTTCTTGGTTAGTTTTCCAGACAGAACCAAAATTCATACCACATTTCATACCACACAAGGAAAGAATATGAGGGAAATCCAAAGAAATCCAACAAAACGGTGGAGCGGTTAAATAGTTGTAAAACAAAGAAAAAGGCCGCCAAAGGCGACCCATTTGAATTCATAGAAATTGTGTGGTGGCGGAGACGAAGGGATTCGAACCCTCGAGACCCTTCCGGGCCTACTCCCTTAGCAGGGGAGCGCCTTCGACCACTCGGCCACGTCTCCGCTGACCCGTTTAATGGCGGGGATCGGGGGAGACAAGGCAAAAAACCGGGGCGCAGGCTCAACCTCTTATCCGACCTGGCGGCCGTGGCACCAGACGCCGCGCACCACGGGCGTGTCCTGCACCCGACCGACGCGAACCAGGTCGGCGTGCAGCCCCTCGCCGATACGACCGCGATCTGCGAGGCGCACGGCACGGGCCGGGTTCGCGGTGACGGTAGCAATCGCGCGGGGCACATCGTCCCACAGGTCCGCCAGCAAAAAGGCCGACGACATGAGCGCCCCCGGCACGTAGTCCGACGATATGATATCGAGAAGGCCCGCTTCGGCCAGTTCATGCGCGGCCACGTTGCCCGAGTGCGACCCCCCGCGTATGAGGTTCGGTGCCCCCATCATCACCTGAAGACCGTTCACGCGACAGGCCTCGGCGGCCTCGCGCGTTGTGGGAAACTCGGCCAGCCGGATGCCATGCGCCGCTGACACCGCCACGTGTTCGGCGGTGGTGTCATCATGGCTCGCCATGACCGCGCCATATCGTTTCGCCGCCGCCACCGCTTCTTTTTCATGGCGGGCCCCGAAACTGTCCTGCAAGCCCTTCAGATGCGTGACATGGTCGTCAAATTCGCCGTCCGTCATGTTGCGCTTCTTGGCCACGTATTGCTTGAGCTTCGCGACATCGCGAAACTGCCGTTGCCCCGGCGTGTGGTCCATCAGGCTGACGAGGCCGACGCGATCGGCGGGGCCGAATTCGGCCATTTCTTCGATCAGCGTTTCCGAACAGATCTCGGCACGCAGGTGAAGGTAGTGATTGATGCGCAATGCCCCCGCACCACGCAGGGCGAAAATCTCGCTCGCCACCTGGCGCGCGTATTTGTCGTAGCTCCCCTTGCCCGCATGGATCGACCCGACACGCAGCGCGTCGAACACGGTGGTGATGCCCACGCTCGCCAGCTCCCCGTCATGGGCGAGGATGGCGGCGGCATGGGGCCAGGCGACGCCCGGGCGCGGCTCCATATGTCTTTCGAGGTTATCGGTGTGCAATTCGATCAATCCGGGAATCAGCATGTCGCCACCGCAATCCTCGGCGCCGGGCACGCCCGTCGCACCCTGATCGATACCCGCGATGTGACCATCCCTGAGGCGCAGCGTTCCGTTGATGACCTCGTCGGACAGGACGAGGCGGACATTGGTGAGGATGGTCTCGGTCATGGTCTTTCCTTTCCGGGCCCGCACCGATACGCCCGCTTTGTCACCGGCATGTGAAAAAGCGGGGCTAAAGGGGCGGCATGGAGAACATTCAAAGAGTCGCGGTGTATTTCGCCCCCGAACAGGGGCCGCTTACAGGGTTCATGGCCGACTGGCTCGGCTGGTGTCCGCTTTCGGGACAGAGGCGGTCGCATCCCGACATCGCGGGACTGCCCCGCCCGGTGCACGAGATCACTTGGACGCCGCGCAAATACGGCCCCCATGGCACGTTGAAGCCGCCCTTTCGGCTGGCCGGGGAAACGGACCTCACCCGGCTTGGCAACGAAATCGGCGCACTGGCCCGCCGGCGCGCGCCGCTTGAGATGCCCGGGCTTGCCTTGACCCGGATCGGCGGGTTTCTCGCGCTTGTGCCCGAGGGGGATACATCCGCCCTCGCAGACCTCGCGCGCGACGTGGTCGTCACGCTCGATGCACACCGGGCGCCGCCCGATCCCGAAGAGCTGGCACGCCGCCGGGCCGCCGGTCTGACCGCGCGGCAGGAGGCGCTTTTGACCCGCTGGGGGTATCCTTACGTCATGGAGGAATTCCGTTTTCACCTGACGCTCACGGGCAAGCTGGCCGAGGCCGAGGCGCGGCAGGTTGCAAAGGCCTTGGATCCGGTGATCACGCCGCTGCTGCCCCGCCCTTTCCAGGTGAAGGATATCTGCCTGTTCGGCGAAGACGAGGACAGTATGTTCCACCTGATCCACCGTTATCCCTTGACGGGTTGAAGCACGGCGCACACCGCAGCGACGGTGTCGGACAGATCGCCGGAATTGTCTATTTCATGCACCAAGAGCCCGTCAGGCAGGGCAATTCGGGTGCGGTCCAGTCGTTCTGCGATCTCTGCCGCGCTCTCGCGTCCACGCGCGCGCAGCCGTTCCGCCAGCACGTCGGGGCGCGCGGTGATGTGCAGGACCTCGAGGTCGGGAAAGCGTCGCAGGGCTTCACGCAGCATCAGGCGTGAACCGTTGAACAAAACCACGCGCCCCTGCGCCAGATCGTCCTTGATGCCCGCCGGGATGCCGTAGCACAGCCCATGCGCCTGCCAATCCAGCACGAACGCCCCGCGCGCCTTCCGCCGCGCGAATTCAGCCGGATCGACCGCTTCATAGCTCTCGCCACCTGCCTCCGGATCGCGGGTTATGATACGGCGGACGAGGCACACCTCGGCATGGGCGGCGGCGACGGCTTCCATCACCGTGTCCTTGCCGACGCCTGAGGGGCCGACCACCGCGAAGGGTCCGCGTGCGGTGCTTTCGGTCATGCCGCGACCTTTGGCGTGAAGGTCGAGATATCGACTTCGCGGTCAGCAACCCGGTGGCGCGCCGGGGCATCGTGGAAAATTCCGACGATCGCCGCACCGCGCCCCTTGGCCTCTTCGATCAAGCGGAGCACGGTATCGCGGTTGGTTGCATCCAGCGACGCGGTCGGTTCATCCAGCAACAGCGCGGGGTAGTCATGGGCAAACCCGCGCGCGATGTTCACCCGCTGCTGCTCACCCCCCGAAAACGTCGTGGGCGACAGGCCCCAGAGCGTTTCGGGGATGTTGAGCCGGGTCAGAAGCGCCCTGGCCCGCGTCCGGGCGACATCGAGCGGGACCCCGACGGCGAGAAGCGGATCGGCCACCACATCCAGCGTCGAAACACGCGGCACGACCCGCAGGAACTGCGACACGTAGCCCAGGGTATTGCGGCGCAGCGCGATGATCTCGCGCGGCTCGGCGGTGGCCACGTCCGTTTCACCGATCATGATGGTGCCGGACGCGGTCAGGTAATTGCCGTAGATCATGCGCATGAGCGTGGATTTCCCCGCGCCGGAATTTCCGGTGAGCGCCACGCATTCACCCGGTGCCACGCTGAACGCCGCATTCGACATGACCGGAATGACCGCGCTGCCCTGATTGTGAAGGGTAAAGGATTTCGCGACGTTTTCGATGCGGATCATGGTCACACCTGCAAGACAGAGGAAACAAGCAGCTGGGTATAGGCATGTTGCGGGTCATCCAGCACCTGGTCTGTCAATCCCGCCTCCACGACCTGCCCCGATTTCATCACCATCAGCCGGTCTGCCAGAAGCCGGACGACGGCAAGATCGTGGGTCACGATGATGGCAGACAGCCCCATCTCGCGCACCAGCCCGCGCATAAGATCGAGTAGCCGCGCCTGCACGCTCACGTCCAGTCCGCCGGTCGGCTCATCCATGAAGACAAGGCGGGGGCCGGTCACCAGGTTGCGCGCGATCTGAAGTCGCTGTTGCATCCCGCCCGAGAACGCGCGCGGGCGGTCGTCGATGCGGTCCGCCTCGATCTCGACCCGCCCGAGCCAATCCAGCGCGCTGTCACGGATGTCACCGTAGTGGCGCGCACCGACCGCCATCAACCGCTCGCCGACGTTGCCGCCTGCCGAGACCGACATGCGCAACCCGTCGCGCGGGTTCTGGTGAACAAAGGCCCAATCTGTGCGCCCCAGCATCCGGCGCGCGGGCTCGGACATGGACCGGGTGTCAACGCGACCCCGGTCGCGGGTGTCATAGACCACCGTGCCTTCATCGGGGTCGAGGTGTCCGGCAAGACATGACAAGAGCGTGGATTTGCCAGACCCGGATTCGCCGACGATGCCCATGACTTCGCCGGGGTAGAGGTCGAAGGATACATCGGTGCAGCCGACGCGCGGACCATAGGTCTTGCGCAGATCGCGGACCGAGAGAAGCGGGGTCATGGCGTGGTCTCCGCGTCGGGTTGGGGGCTGAGGCGCCCACGGTGGCCTTCGGCCTGCCGCCCGGCGCAAAAATCTGTGTCTGAGCAGACGAACATGCGCCCGCCCGCATCGTCGATGATGACCTCGTCAAGATAGCTGAGCTCGGAGCCGCACAGGTCGCACGGGTGATCAGCCTTGGAGGGATCGAAGGGGTGATCCTCGAAATCAAGGCTCACCACCTTCGTGAAGGGCGGGATGGCGTAGATGCGCTGTTCGCGCCCGGCACCGAACAATTGGATGGCCGCCATTTCGAGCTTCGGGTTGTCGAATTTCGGGATCGGCGAGGGGTCCATCACGTAGCGCCCCTCGACCTTCACCGGGTAGGCATAGCTGGTCGCGATATGGCCGTGGCGCGCGATGTCCTCGTAGAGCTTTACGTGCATCAGCCCGTATTCCTCGAGACTGTGCATTTTCCGCGTCTCGGTCTCGCGGGGTTCGAGGAAGCGCAGGGGTTCCGGGATCGGGACTTGATAGACGAGGATCTGGTCCTCGGTCAGCGGTTCCTCGGGAATGCGGTGACGCGTTTGAATGACGGTCGCCTCACGGGTGCGCTCGGTGGTCGCCACCTGTGCGGTGCGTTGAAAGAACTTGCGGATCGAGACCGCGTTGGTCGTGTCATCCGCGCCCTGGTCGATCACCTTGAACGTGTCATCCGGTGTGAGGCACGCCGCCGATACCTGCACCCCGCCGGTGCCCCAGCCATAGGGCATGGGCATTTCGCGCGCGGCAAACGGCACCTGGTATCCGGGGATCGCGATCCCTTTCAGGATCGCGCGCCGGATCATCCTCTTGGTCTGCTCGTCGAGATAGGCAAAGTTGTAGTCCGTCATAAAATCCCCCGGTCGGTGAGGTCGCGGGCAAGCTGGACGGGGTCGGTGAAAACCACCGCGTCCATGCCGAACGCCCGCGCGGCGTCGGCATTTTCGGCCTTGTCGTCGATGAACAGACAGGCCCCGGGCGCCCGCCCTGCCCGTTCGCAAAACAAGGCGAAGATCGCGTGGTCAGGTTTGGCGACCCCTTCCCGGGCCGAAACCACCAGCGTGTCGAACACCTCGCCCAGTCGCGGCTGGGTCTTGAGCCCGGACTCCCATGTCTCCCGCCCCCAATTCGTGATCGCATGGGTCGGCACACCGCGCGCCCTGAGCCGGTCAAGAAGCGCCCAGGTGCCCTCGATCCGGGTCTGGATCGTGCGACCATAGTTCGCGACATAGCGCGCGAAAAGGGCGCGGTCATCCGGGTTCTCGATCTCTTGCGCAAGGCCGGCAAAGGATGCCCCGGAATCGGCCCGAATGTTCTTTTCGTGAAACCCGGTGCGCGCGATGAAAGCCTGTGCTGCCGCATATCCGCCCAGCGCATCGGAAAAGGCAAAGGCCGGGTCCCACTCGACAAGCACGCCACCGATGTCGAAAACCACTTCGCTCACGGTCATTCGGCGACCTCCTTCTTCTCGGTCTCGGTGCCGGCACGGATCCTGCGCACAAGCTCAAGCTCGGACTGGAAATCGACGTAGTGGGGCAGCTTGATATGTTCGAGAAACCCGGTCGCCTGTATGTTGTCGGCGTGGGACAGAACGAACTCTTCATCCTGTGCCGGAGCGCCCAAGTTGTCTTCGCCCAGCTCTTCCCACCGGAGCGCCCGGTCAACCAGCGCCATGGAAATCGCCTTGCGCTCGGACTGGCCAAAGACCAACCCGTAGCCGCGCGTGAATTGCGCGGGTTCGGTTTTCGACCCGGTAAACTGGTTCACGGTTTCGCATTCGGTCAGCGTCACCTCGCCGATCTCGATGGCAAATCCCAGCTCGGGAATTTTCATCTGCACCGCCACGGCTCCGATCCGCAGTTCGCCGACGAAAGGATGGTTCTTGGCATATCCACGTTGGGTGGAATAGGCCATCGACAGCACGAACCCCTCATCACCGCGCGTGAGTGCCTGAAGACGCAGCGGTCGACCCGCCGGATATTCCATCGGCTGGCGCGTCATGTCGGGGGGCGTGTCGTCCGAGGGTGTCTCGGACTGAATCAGCCCGTCTTGGTTCAGGAAATCTGTGACACGAGGCATGTCGCCCGCGTGCGCCGGTGCGGTCGCCGGGGCGGCCTCTGGTTTCAAACCTTCAGCCTCAAGCGCGAAATCCAGAAGCCGGTGGGTGTAATCAAAGGTCGGCCCCAAAACCTGCCCGCCAGGCACATCCTTGAACGTCGCCGAAATTCGGCGATCACAGGCCATGGAACCGGTCTCCACCGGCGCCGCGTGACCGATACGGGGCAGCGTGGTGCGATAGGCACGGATCAGGAAGATCGCCTCGATCATGTCACCGCGCGCCTGTTTCATCGCCAGCGCGGCAAGGTCGGGATCATAGAGCGATCCTTCGGCCATGACCCTTTGCACCGCGAGGCTCAATTGTTCGCGGATCTGCGGGATGGTCAGTTCCGAGACCTCGCGATCCCCGCGCCGCTCCTCGGCGAGCCAGCGATGGGCATTGTCGATGGCGCGTTCGCCACCCTTGACGGCAACATACATCAGCCCACCTCCACTTTGGTCGAGCGCGGCAAACCGGCGATCTCTTGGCCGGCCGTGAAAAAGAAATCCAGTCCGAGGGGGAATTGCGCGTGGTTGTCTTGCAGCGCGCGCACATCAGGCAGCGCGAGATGGGCATCGGTTTCGATCCCCGGCCCGGTGAGCCGGGCTCCGCGCCGCTCCAGCGTCTCGACCTCGACAATCAGGGTCGCCGAGCGATCGGGATACTCCGGTGTGCCCTGGTCAAAGGCGGACAGCGGCCCCAGCGTTTGCCAGCGGCCAAGCGCGAACATCGCGCCCGCCCGGTCCACGAGCGGTGCGCCGACGTGGAAGGCGATCCAGTCGCGGATGCCCGGCCCATCGGATCCGGGGGCAAGAAAAAGCGGCGTTTCGGCATCGCACAGGGTCAAGAGCAGCGTGGCCGCGGCAGGCGAGAGCGGCGCGGGCGCCGCGACCCCGCCGATCTTCTCGATCCGCCCCGGCCGGGCGAGCGCGGAGAGCGCGGCGCGAAAGGCATGCGCGGATTGAACCGGCGCATCGTCAAAACCCCCGGTGAGCGTTCCGTCCTGCATCAATCCTCTCCCCGCACCATGGTGAAGAAATCGACTTTGGTGGCCGCCGCCTTTTCCGCGCGCACCGCCTTGCCCGCCGCCATTTCGGCCTCGAGCGGGTCGAGCACGGCCCGGCGCAACGCCCCACCCTGTTCGGTCTGCATCAGCGCGTCGATCAGCGCGGCGCGAGTCGCGTGGCCCTTGTCGCGCCCTTGCACGTAGGCATGGCCCACCTCACCGCTGGCCAGTTGCAGCGCGCAGCGTGTAACGGTCATCTCGCCGATGTTGAACGGGGCACCGGTGCCGCCCGCACGCCCGCGCACCATCACACCGCCGATCTCGCACGGGCGCAGCCAAGTATGGTCGGGCGCGGGACCGAAGGCCTCGAAAAGCGCGGCAAGACGCTTGGGCGGGGCCTTTGCCAGAACGCTCATCCAGCCTTGGCGGGCCTTTTGTTCCGGGGTCAGGTCGGACATTAGACACCTTTACAGGTTTACTATACAACTATACAAATCATACAGAGCCGGGCTTCGAGTCGGCAAGTATCGAGTTGTGAAACTTTCGTGACAGGCCGCCCCGAGGTGACGCCATGGCCCGGACCCCGATCTGGAAATCCATCACCGAGACACTGGAACGTGAAATCGGCGAGGGGCTGTACCCCGCCGGGGACAAGCTCCCCACCGAAGCGGACCTGTCGCTGAGGTTCGGGGTGAACCGCCACACGGTGCGGCGCGCCCTCGCGGATATGGCCGAACGCGGGCTGGTGCACGCGCGCCGGGGGGCAGGCGTCTTTGTCGAAGCCGGGCCAACGGATTACCCGATCGGGCGTCGCGTGCGGTTTCACCAGAACATCCGCGCCACCGGTGGCTTGCCCGCCAAACGGGTGATCAGGGTCGAGACACGGCCTGCCCGTCACTCGGAAGCCGATGACCTGTCGCTGTCGCCCGGCGACCCGGTGGTGATCTACGAAGGCGTGTCCTTGTCAAAAAACCTCCCCGTCGCCCATTTTGAAAGCGCCTTTCCCCACGCCCGCCTGCCCGGCATCGCCAAGACGCTCGGGGACATCACATCGGTGACCGCTGCGCTCGCCGCGAACGGCGTTGCGGATTACCTGCGCACCGAGACCCGGCTCACCGCCGAGCGGGCAACGGCAACCCAGGCGCTTCACCTCAAGATGACCGAGGGTGACCCGCTGCTGCGCTCGGTATCGGTCAGTGTCACCCCCGACGGGGCGCCCATCGAACGCGGTTCGACATGGTTCGCAGGCGACCGGGTGCGGCTGCTGTTTGCCCACGATTGACGTGCGACCGTCAGGTGTCCCGTCTGATCAGCCGTATTTTTCGAGGAACGCCTCGATGTCGAGGTGGCGAAAATCCTGCAACCGCGCCCGAAGCGTGGCGTGATCCCAGTCCCACCAATTCAGCGCCATGAGGCGCTCAGCGGTGGCGGGCGAAAACCGTTGCCGGACCGGTTTGGCAGGAACACCGGCAACGATGGTATAGGGGGCCACATCGCGCGTCACCATGGCTTGCGCCGCGACCACGGCGCCGTGGCCCAGCGTGATCCCGGGCTTGATCACGGCGTTGTGCCCGATCCAGGTGTCATGGCCGATATGGGCAATACGGCTCGCGCGGTGGCGAAAGAAATCCTCGTCGTCCGCCGCATCATCCCAGTAGGCAGCGGAACGATACAGGAAATGGTGCTGCGACGCGCGGTCCATCGGGTGATCGGTCGGCCCGATCCGGCTGAAGGCGGCGATATTGGCGAATTTCCCGATCTTCGCATTGGCGATCTCGGCATAGCGGTCACAGTAGGAATAATCGTCGAAATGGGTGAAGAGCACACGGCTCCCCTCTCCGATCTCGACATGATGGCCGGTGGTGACCGCGTGCAATTGCGCGCCTTCGTGGATGACGGGATCAACCCCGAGCTTGGCCATCAGAATGCCCGCGCTTCGCCGGTGAAGCGAAAGAACTTGCCCGTCTCGCCCATGGTCAGCGCTTCGGCAATGTCGAGAAACCCGCGCGCGACCGCGCCCACGTCCTCCTCGGCGTCGGGCCCGCCCATGTCGGTGCGCACCCAGCCGGGGTCGAGCAGCGCGACGGGGATCCCGTCACCTGCGAGATCGGTTGCAAGCCCCTGCATCACCTTGTTGAGCGCAGCCTTGGACGCCCGGTAGGCGATGCGATCGGATTTCGCATATCCCATGTACGACATCTGGGTCGAGACGTTCACGATCCGTGGCGATGTTGCACGCATCAGGGCGGGCAACAGCGCATGGGCCACCGCGAGCGGCGCGAAGGTGTTGACGGAAAAGGTGCGCGCGAACGCCGCCGCGTCAAGCCCGTCACCGGCCGAATTCTCCGGACCGATGATGCCCGCGTTGTTGATCAGCATGTCGAGCGGGCCAGTGACCGCGCCGAATGCCCCGGGGATCGCGGCGAGGTCTTCGAGATCACAGATCACGTCGCCCACGCGTCGCCCGTGGCGAACGACCTGGTGTCCGCGCGCTTCGGCCTCGGCGGCCATGGCGGCACCGATGCCCCGGTTTGCCCCGGTGACAAGAATGCGCATCATTCCCCCTTGATCAGCTTCCGGCGCAGCCAGCCTGACAGGTAATCCATCGAAATCACCATGAGCACCACGAGAATGATGTAGTAGCTGACCTCTTCCCAATCCTTTTGCGTGATCATCGCCTGCGTGAGCAAGAGCCCGATACCGCCCCCCGTGATCGCCCCGATCACAGTGGCGCTTCGGGTGTTGGATTCGAAGTAGTAGAGCACTTGGGACAACAACACCGGTGTGACCTGCGGGATCACGCCGAAGCGGTATCGTTGCAACGGCTTCGCCCCGGTCGAGGCAACCCCGTCAATCTGCTTGTCATCCACGTTCTCCAGCGCCTCCGAGAACATCTTGCCGAAACTGCCGGTGTCCGTGATCAAGATCGCCAGCGCGCCGGTCATCGGGCCGGGGCCAAAGGCGCGGCTCAGGATGATGGTCCAGATCAACCCGTCCACCCCGCGCACGAAATCGAACACCCGGCGCACGGCGAAACGGATGCTTTTGAGGCGGTTGAAATTGCGGGCGGCGGCAAAGGCCAGCGGCAGCGCCACGATGGCCGCCCCCATGGTGCCAAGGAAGGCCATGAGCAGGGTTTCGAACAGCGCCCAGAGCACATCCTTGTGCCGCCACATGCGGTTGTTCCAGACATCGTGCACGATGGCCGAGAGGTTGCTCATGCCGTCGACCACGCGGTCCCCGGACAGCGCGAGCGCGGCAAGCTCGCCCGGCGTCTTGCCATAGAACGGGCTATCCAGCGTGAACCAGAAAAGCTCCCACCCGAAGGAATATCGAAACACCTCGCTGCGCGCCCGTGTCACCGCCGCGCGCCCGCCTGCGCCGGTGATGGACACGCGGCTGCTGCTGGCGCTGATCCAGTCGGGGACTTCGCCGTCGGGGGTTTCAAGACGGATGTCGCGCCCCTCGAGCGTGACGGTCACCCATCCGTAATCCGGGCGCAGGTAGCGCAGGGTGGATCCGTCGATCTCGGCCATCTCACCGGCACCAAGCCTCACCTCGACCCCATCGTCGCCCTGCGGCGTGACGAAATCGGGATACATGCCTTCGGGATACGTGCCTTTGTTCTCACCCTCGACAGCATAGCTCAGCCCGCCGTTGCGGTTGTCATGCGTCACGTGGGTCTTGTAGCTGTAGCTGTCGGCGACGAGGATCGCGGCATTGTCCATGCGCGCCCGGTCGACAAGGCCGGGAATGTCAAACGCGAAAAACAGGTAGCCGAAATAGACCAGCACCAGCAGCGGCGCGGCGAAGGCGATCATGCGTTTGCGTGCGATCAGGTCGGCGGCCCCGGATCTGAGATCAACGGCGGCGGAGGCGACATCGGGCGTTGCGGTCATGTCTCAGGCCTTTCCGACAAGCTTGTTTCGATAGTGGCCCGACACCTGGTCGAAGAACACGATGGTGAGGAACAGCAGGATGAAGATCGCCGCCACCTCGTCATACCGGCCCTGCCCCCAGCTGAACGCGTTCTTGAGGTCGTAGCCGATACCACCGGACCCGACGAAGCCGAGGATGGCGGAAGCGCGGATATTGATTTCAAACCGCAAGAGCGCATAGCTCAGCCAGTTCGGCGCGACCTGCGGCACCACGCCCAGCAGCATGCGTTGCGACCAATTGGCGCCGACCGATGACAGCCCCTCGACGGGTTTCAGGTCGGCGTTCTCATTGACCTCGGAGAACAGTTTGCCCAACGCACCGGCGGTGTGAAAGGCGATGGCGATCATCGCAGGCACCGGCCCGCCGCCGAGGATGAAGATCAGGATGAGCGCAATGACGATCTCGGGCACCGCACGCATGACATCCATCATCCGGCGAAACAGGCCGATGGCCTTGGGAAAGCGTGCCAGACCACGGGTGGACAAGAGCGAAAGCACGATAGCGACAAGTCCGCCCACCAGCGTGGATGCGGCGGCGATATTGATCGTTTCCAAAAGCGAGGGGAAGAATTGCACCATCAGCGCGGGCAGGTTCGCGATCTTTTCGCTCGCCTCGGCCACCACTTCGCCCGGAAACTGGAAAACGTTGAGAATTCCATCCCAGAAGCCGCCCGCGTTGCGGCTGTCGGCAAGCATGAAGCCCGACACCATCAGCGCGATGAAGACCACCAGCATGATGCCGCCATACATCTGCTTGGTGCGCGTCATGGCCATGTAGGCATCCTGGATTTCGGCGGTGCGCTGCGCGCCCACAGCCTGTCCTGTCGAAATCTCTGCCATGATGCTGCCTTCCTTGAAGGATCGGGACACAGAAAAACGGCCAGCCCCCGAAAGGACTGGCCGGAAGATGCAGCCTAGGGCTTACATCTTGGATTTGCGGGCCTCGATGATCGAGATGTAGTCCTCATGCGCGATGGGCTGGAACCCCAGCGCTTCACCGGCCATGAAGTTATAGGCGCAATCGGCGTCCATGTAGGGCAGCGACGCGGTCAGCGAGGCGATGTCGATCTTGACCCGCTCGGGCAGAGCCTTGCGCAGCACGATCGGGCCTTCGGGGATCGGCTTGGATTTCCAGATCTCGACCAGCTCGTTCATGTCCACGAGACCGGCATCCGAGGCCTTGCGCAGCGCGCCCGAGTTGTAGCCCTCGGCCCAGTCGCCCATGCCGTCGGCCCAGGTCACACCGGCGTCCACGTCGCCATTGGCGACGGCGACGATGGTCTGTTCATGGCCGCCGACGAATTTGACTTCGCCGAAGTAGTCGCCGGAGTCCATGGTCGCGCCGGTGTCCTGCGGGATCTCGATGGAGGGGATCAGGTAGCCGGAGGTGGAGTTCGGGTCGCCGAAGGCGAACACTTTGCCTTCCAAGTCGTCGAGCGACGTGATGCCGCTGTCCTTGCGGGCAAAACCGATGGAGTGGTAGCCGAATGACTTGTCCACATTGGTCTTGACCATGATCGGCTCGACCGCGTCGGGATCGGTCAGAAAGGTCTTGGCATAGGCCGAGGCACCGAGCCAAGCCATGTCGATGGACCCGCCCAGAAGGCCCTGGATCACGCCGTCATAGTCGGCCGGGGTGAACAGCTTGACCGGAACACCGAGCAGCTCCTCGGCCTTGGCGCGGAAGCATTCGTTCGATGTCATGCGGTCTTGGGCATTCTCGCCGCCAAGGATGCCGATGTTGAAGCCGTCGATCTCCTGGCCGAAGGCGGTCCCGGTCAGGGCGGTGGTGGTGAGCGCAGCTGCGATCAGTTTTTTCATCTTTCTCTCCATTTGGTTGCGCCCGCGGTTCGTTCGGTCTTGGGCGGGCAGATGAATGGTCGGGTCGGGGTTTTGGAATGCCGTCAGACGGACAGGCGTTCGAGTTCGACGACCGCCTCGGGGGTGTCGACCCCGGCGCTCCCGTCACGGATCTCGGTCGATGTTGAGGTCTCGGAAAAATCGTCGCCCGCACCATAGATTTCGCGCGCGGCGCCGGTCGTAAGTTGCTCGGGCGTGCCGTCGAACACGATCCGCCCATCGCGCATCCCGATGACCCGGTCGCAATACCGTCGCGCGGTGTCGAGCGTGTGAAGGTTGGCGATCACCATGCGCCCGTCTTCCTCGTGAATGCGGCGCAGGGCCTCCATCACGGTTTGGGCGTTCATCGGGTCGAGCGAGGCGATGGGTTCGTCCGCAAGGATGATCTTGGGGTCTTGCATGAGGGCGCGCGCAATGGCGACGCGCTGTTGCTGACCGCCCGACAGGGCCTCGGCCCGTTTGGCGGCGTTCTCGGCAACCCCGAGACGTTCGAGAATGTCGATCGCCCGGTAGATGTCATCGCGTGGAAAGAGATTGAACATCGTTGCAAAGGTCGAACGGCTTCCAAGCGTGCCGTGCAGCACGTTCGACACCACGTCCATGCGCGGGACGAGGTTGAACTGTTGAAAGATCATGGCGCAATCGGCCTGCCAGTCGCGCCGGGCGCGTCCGGTCAGCTCAAGCACGTTGCGCCCTTCGAACGTCAGGGTGCCGGACGTTGCATCGGTCAGCCGGTTCATCATGCGCAGGAAGGTGGATTTGCCTGCACCGGATCGCCCGATGATGCCGATCATCGTCGGCTCTTCGACCGTAAAACTTGCGGTATCAACAGCGGTGTTGGTTCCGAACCGCTTGGTCAGTTGATTGACGACGAGCATGTATCCCCCGAGTGTTCGCTGAGGACACTAAAAAGCGCGCGTGTCACGTCCGCGTGACGAATACCTAAAAGTTTTATGACGGATCGGACGCGGTGCAGGCGAACCGATACGGGACCGGGCGAATCGATTCGCCCCACCGCGAAAAAACCATGCGATATGCCCGCGCAATGCACAGCTCCAGCGGCCAACCCCCCGGGAATCGCCCATTTTTTCGGCGGAAACCGCCCCTTTAGGTGGTATGCCCCGGCAACTCTATTGCGCGGACCACACCGTTTTTCTAAGGTCACTTGGGGATTTACGGACCTTGGCTTTCCTGCCTGTAAGCGATGGGTCTTCTCGGGACGTGTTCTGTGGGAGTGGACATGGCATCTGACATTTCAATGCTGACCCGACCGGTCGGTGCACCCTCCACCGCTGATCCGGGTGGGACCGGGGCGTTTTGGGCCGCAAAGCGTGTGTTCGACGTTGTGGTCAGCCTGCTGGTGCTGCCCCTGCTCGCGCTCGTCTGCGTCGTGCTGCTGGTGCTGAACCCGTTTTTCAATCGTGGGCCCTTGATGTTTCGGCAAGAGCGGATGGGGCGGGACCACGTCCCTTTCACCGCGATCAAGTTTCGCACCATGGTGCCGGCGGAAAAGATCACGCGCAGGGCGAACGACCCGGTCGAAATGGACCGGATCACGCGATTGGGCCGGGTCTTGCGCAAGACCCGGATCGACGAATTGCCCCAGTTCATCAATATCCTCACCGGCGACATGAGCGTCATTGGCCCGCGCCCGGATTACATCGAACATGCCGAGGAATTCCTGACCCTGATCCCGGAATACCGTGACCGCCACAAGGTGCGCCCGGGGATCTCCGGGCTGAGCCAAGTGACGCTGGGCTATGTGCAAGGGGTCGAGGAAACGCGGTTCAAGGCGCAAACCGATCTGGCCTACATCCGCAACGCGGGCGTTCTGCTCGATCTCAAGATCCTGTGGCTCACGGTCCTGACCATCGTATCCTTGCAAGGACAGTGACCGGGCATTCGGGCCGCGATACGCGCGGCGCCGGACAATCGCTCAGGCGTTGAACAGGAAATGCAGGACGTCGCCATCCTTCACCGCGTAGGATTTGCCTTCCGCCCGCATCTTGCCCGCCTCCTTGGCCGGGCCCTCCCCCCCAAGCGCGACAAAGTCGTCATAGGCGATGGTCTCGGCGCGGATGAAGCCCTTTTCGAAATCACCATGGATGACGCCTGCCGCCTGCGGGGCCAGCGTGCCCTGCCGGATGGTCCATGCCCGCGCTTCTTTCGGACCCACGGTGAAATAGGTTTCGAGATGCAAAAGCTCGTATCCCGCGCGGATCAGCCGGTCCAACCCGGCCTCTTCCAATCCCAGCTCGTCCAGAAACATCTCTTGTTCCTCGGGGTCGAGATGGCTGATTTCTTCCTCGATCCGGGCCGAGATCACCACGCTCGCCGCGCCCTGTTCCCCGGCCATCCGGGCCACGGCTTCGGAATGGGCGTTGCCGGAAACCGACTGGTCCTCGCCCACGTTGCAGACATAGAGGATCGGCTTGGTGGTCAGAAGTTGCAGGCCCTTCCACGCCTTCGCATCTTCCGCGTCGACCTCGACCGTGCGGGCGGGTTGGCCGTCTTCCAACACCGCTTGGGCGGCCTTGAGCAAACGCTCCTGTTGCAGCGCCTCCTTGTCGCCCCCCTTCACCTTGCGCACCAGACCCTGAAGCCGCTTCTCGATCGACTCGAGATCGGCCAGCATCAGCTCGGTTTCAATCGTCTCGGCATCCTCGACCGGGTCAACGCGCCCTTCGACATGGGTCACGTCTCCATCCTCGAAACAGCGCAGCACATGGGCGATGGCGTCAACTTCGCGGATATTGGCGAGAAACTGATTTCCAAGCCCTTCGCCCTTGGAGGCCCCTTTCACCAGCCCGGCGATGTCGACGAATGTCATGCGGGTGGGAATGATTTCTTTCGACGCGGCGATCTCGGCCAGCTTTTCAAGCCGCGCATCCGGCACCGCCACCTCGCCCACGTTGGGTTCGATGGTGCAGAACGGAAAATTCGCGGCCTGCGCCGCCGCGGTCCGCGTCAGCGCGTTGAAAAGCGTAGATTTGCCTACGTTCGGAAGGCCCACAATGCCCATGCGAAAGCCCATGATCGTCTCCTGTCGAAAGTGTCATGGCCTGTTATCGGGAAATGCGGGCCGGGGCAACGGGCGACACGCGCACAGGGCCAGACTTGGGCTCAGGTCCGGAACAGCAGGCGGAACGCGGTCGAGGCGATATAGCCCGCCGCGATGGCAATGGCGAGCGCCAGAAGCGCGTAGAGCAGCGGCTGGTCATGGGCAAGACTGTAGAGCCAGCGTTCAAGCCCGACCTTCTCGACACTGACGAAAGACGTGTGATCCGAAACGATCTTGCCATCCCGGGTCAGAAATATCCGCGTCTTGTAGAGCCCTTCGGTCAGGTTTGCGGGCAGGTCGATGGCGGTGTCGAACAGGGTGTTTGCCGTCACCCGCACACCACCGGGCTGTTTACTGTAAAGCCCTGCATCACTGCGGATGCGGATCAGCGCTTCGGAAAACGCCGCTTCGCCTTCACGCCCTTCCAGATCCCAAACCCAGACCGCCTTGTCGATCGACACGAGCCGCCGGGCATTGTCTTCGTCCGACAACACCTGGTCCAAAGGCGCGCTCGACGCCACGGCATAGAACGTTGGTGCGGATTGGACCCGAAGCGCATCGGTGTTGACCCAGATGCCAAAGCGCCGGTCTTTCCTTCGCACGGTGACCGGTTCGTTCGGCCCCTCGACCACGATCACCACACCCAACCGGCCCGGGGGCTGCGGGGCTTCGCGGCTGACCGCGCCGAAAATCAGGATCTCGGAGCCCACGAAGGTCGCGTCGATCGACACGAAAGTCTGGCTCATCCCGGCAACGATGCTTTCGCGCTGTGGTCGCGCGGGGTCTTGTGCCGTGACCTCGACATCCTCCGCGCCCTCTTCGGGTTCCGGATCGGCGGCGGGCAGATCTTCGGCGGGGTCTGACGGTGTCTCGGACGGGGCAACGGTCTGTGCACCGGTTTGCGCCCCGGACTGCACCCCGGTCTGGGCGCTCAGGGGCGCGGCGACGACCAAAAGAAGAACCATGAGGACACGCACCATCGTCAGCCTCCGGTCCCGAGCGAATAAAGCTCGCGCGGCTGGATCAGAAGATCCATCGCGAGGTTGAGACACACCGCGACGACCAGGAGCGCCAACAGGATGCGGGTTTGTTCGGCCTTGATGCGCACCCCGATCCGGGTGCCCACCTGCGCGCCGATGACCCCGCCGACGATCAGCAGGAGGGCGAGGATGATGTCCACCGTATGCGACGTGGTCGCATGCATCGTTGTGGTGAAGGCCGCCACGAAAATGATCTGGAACAGCGACGTTCCGACCACCACCTTGGTCGGCATCCCGAGGATATAGATCATCGCGGGCACCATGATGAACCCGCCGCCAACCCCCATGA
>JAABTN010000047.1 GCA_011389895.1 Maritimibacter sp.
CTTTTGTTTCGGTCAGGATCATCGTCGCTCCGTGTTCGTTCTTCTATAATCGAGCGGAATTTGCCCGCATGTTCAAGGTATTGTTGCGCCCGCTCAGGCCCGGTCCGGCCCGGAGCGCGCCTCATAGGCCGCGAGGGCCGCCGCGCGGCCCTCTTTCAAATCAACGATGGCACGCGGCGGATAGTTTTCCCGCGGCGAAAGATTCCATGATTTCGGCACCGCCTCGAAGTACTCCAGCGCGGTCTGGGGCGGGTCATCCTGCCCTTCGGCGATGAACGCGCGCCGGTAGCTTCCATCGGGATCGAATTTCTCGGCCTGCGTGTCCGGGTTGAACACCCGGAAATAGGGGGCGGCATCGGGGCCCGAGCCTGCCACCCATTGCCAGCCCATGGCATTTGACGCCGGGTCCCAGTCTGTCAGGCAATCCTCGAACCACCGCATCCCGATCTTCCAGTGCACGAGGCAATGCTTGGTCAGGTAGCTGGCCACGATCATGCGCGCGCGGTTGTGCATCGTCCCGGTGACATACATCTCGCGCATCGCGGCATCGACGAATTGCACCCCTGTGCGCCCGCGCGTCCAGGCTTCGACTTCTGGCAGGCTCTCATCCTCGCGCCAGTCGAAGCTGTCCCAGTCGGGGCGCCAGTTGTCGGTCAGGATATGGGGCGTGTGAAACATCAGGTGATAGGCGAATTCGCGCCAGACGACTTCTTTCACGAAATGCTCCGCCCCGGCGTGCCCGGCCCGCATGGCGCGCTGCCCGGCGAACCAGAGGGTGCGCGGGCTGATCTCGCCATAGGTGAGGTATTCGGACATGCGCGAGGTCGCATCGACCCCCGGCAGGTCCCGCTCGGCCTTGTAAGCGGCGATTTTGCCGGTGACGAAGGTTTCAAGCCGCGCCTGCGCCGCCGCTTCGCCGGGATTGGAATGCCGGGCCAGAACCTTGGCCCCGCGCCGCAGATCGGCCCCCATGGCCCAGCCCGACAGATCATCGCTCCGGGGCCAAGAGGCCGGGGGCCGGATGACGGGAGCAGGCAGCGGCACGCCGGGGTCGCGGTCCTTCACCGCGCGCCAGAACGGGGAATAGACCTTGTAGGGCCCGCCCCCCTTGGTCTCGACCGTCCAGGGTTCGAACAGCAAATGGCCCGCGTGGCTTTGCGCCTCCACCCCGCGCGCCTTAAGCGCCGATTTCACGTCGGTGTCCCGCTCGATCGCCTCGGGGTCATAAAGGCGCGACCAATGCACCGCCCCTGCCCCGCTCTCACCGATCACCTCGTCCAGCACATCGCGCGCGGCCCCGCGCCGCAGGATGAGGCGCAGACCCTGCGCTTCAAGCGCGCGGGCGAGGTGTTCAAGCCCTTCGCCAAGCCGCCATTTGGCAGCCGCGCCGAGGGTGTCGACAGACCGATCCTTGATGAAAAGCGGAATGATCGGCCCGGCCTTCGCGGCGGCGGTCAGGGCAGGATTGTCGGAGAGGCGCAGGTCACGGCGAACCCACCAGATCACGGGTGTTTCAGTCATGGGATTGATACGCTGCGCGGGTGCCAAAGGTTCAATGGTCTTGCACAAAATCCGCGTGGGTCAATTTCGCCGCCGCGCCGGAGCGTCAGGGGCCATGCGACCGGGGGCGAACAAGGCGGGGCCCCGGACATGAAAAAGCCCCGGCGCGGTGACGCGCCGGGGCCCTTGGTTTATTCAGCCGCAGCCGCATGCAGCGACTTGCGCTCGGAGACGAGGCCACGCCAGATGGCATAGCACATCACCAGAAGCACGACGGTGAACGGCAGACCGGTCGAGATGACCATGGACTGGAGCGAGCCCAGACCCCCTGCCGAGAGGAGCAGCACCATGGCCACGGCACCCTCGAAGATGCACCAGAACACACGCTGCGACACCGGGGCGTCGACCTTGCCACCCGCGGTGATCGTGTCGATGACCAGCGAACCGGAGTCCGACGAGGTCACGAAGAACACGATCACGAGGATGATCCCCACGAGCGAGGTGATCCCGGCCAGCGGAAGCACGTCCAGCATCTTGAAGAGCTGAAGCGACAGTTCCGCATCCTGAGCCGCGGTGTAGCCGTCCTGCACGACCTGCTGGATCGCGGTGCCGCCGAAGACGGTCATCCACAGCACGCAGACGAGGGACGGGATCAGCAGCACGCAGATGATGAATTCGCGCACCGTGCGGCCCCGCGACACGCGGGCAATGAACATGCCCACGAACGGCGACCAGGAGATCCACCAGGCCCAGTAGAACGAGGTCCAGCCCTGCATGAAGTTGACGTCCTCACGCCCCACAGGGTTCGACAAAGCAGGCAGATACTGGAAATACGCGCCGAGGTAGTCGATGAACCCCGTCAGCACGGCCGCAGTCGCGCCGACCAGCAGGGTAAACACCAGCAGGATCGTCGCGAGACCCATGTTGATCTCGGACAGAACCTTCACGCCGCCATCAAGGCCACGGATGACCGACACCAGCGCGATTGCCGTGATCGCGGTGATCAGGACAACCTCCGTCACCGACCCCCTCGGGATACCGAAGAGCTCGTTCAAACCAGCGCTTGCCTGCGTCGCGCCCAAGCCAAGAGAGGTGGCAAGACCAAAGAGCGTGGCGAACACCGCCAGCACGTCGATGATATGACCCCACCAGCCCCAAACACGTTCCCCGAGGATGGGGTAGAACGCCGAGCGGATCGACAGTGGCAGACCCTTGTTATAGCTGAACAGCGCCAGCGCGAGGGCCACAACCGCGTAGATCGCCCAGGGGTGAAGCCCCCAGTGGAAGATCGTGGCAGCCATGCCCAGACGGATCGCCTCGGCCTGGTTGCCCTCGGCCCCGCCAAGCGGAGCCCAGTCGGTGCGCACCCCGTTCTCGCCAACGGTCGTGCCGCCAAGCGATGTGGAGAAATGCGTCATCGGTTCCGACACGCCGTAGAACATAAGGCCGATGCCCATGCCCGCGGCGAAAAGCATCGCGAACCAGCCGATATAGCCATAGTCGGGCGTGGCATCCACGCCGCCCAGCCGGACCTTGCCGACTGGCGTCACGATCAGCAGGAGGCAGAAGATCACGAAGATGTTCGCCGCCCCGATGAAGAACCAGTCAAAGCCCTTCGTCACGAAGCTGAACATCGCCGAGAACGCGGCCCCGGCCTGATCAGGCAACACCAGCGTGTAGAACACGAAGGCGATGACGGTGAGCCCGGAGATAAGAAACACCGGGTTATGGAAATCGAACCCGAAGGGTCCGACATTGGTTTCGATATTGTCCTGACCGATCTCGTAATCGGTCTCGATCACGTCGGAATGCCCTTCGGGAGCGGGAATTCCCTGGTTTAGATCGTCGGTTTCATTCTCGGCCATTTTGGCTCCTTCCCATTTTGCTTCGCCTGCGCGCTGTTACCCGCGCACGACCAGAACCGAACATTTCGCGTGGCTCGCGACCTTCCCGCCATTGGACGGCCAGATGTAGTCGACAAGACCCGGAACGTGGCTTTGCATCACCACGAGATCGGCCCCAACGTCCTCGATCGCCTGAAGCAGCGCATCGTCGAGTTCGGTCGTGGGATCGTTGCAGATGACCGGGTGTGACCCGCTCTCGGCACCGGTCGAGCCCGCCTCGGAGCTTGCGAAATCCCCAAGCTTCTTGCCGAATTCTTCCGGGTTCTTGCCGAGGGCCCCTGGCGTATCCGCCCCGACCCCGACGTAGGTCACATTGGCCCCGTAAAGTTTGGCGAGTTCGCCAGCCACCTTGCGGGCATGCGTCAGACCGTCGAGATGCGACAGGTCAATCGGCACCATGATGTGCTTGAACATCTCCCCTCCTTTTCGCGCGAGGTGAGCGTCCCTTCCCGAGCCGCACCCTCACGTCGTCTCGATATCGGGGGGTGTCCCGGCGCCCCCGAGACACGTCCACCCTTGGTGCGGCAGGTTAACGCAGGCAGACGAGATTTCCCAACGAAAAAGCCCGCTTGCGACGCATAGGTCGCAAACGGGCGAAAGAGGCCATGACCCGGACCCGCACGAGGCCGATCAGGCGTTAACATCAACGACTATGCGGCCCTTCACCTGACCCTTGAGGATGTCCGCGCCAAGCGCCGGAAGATCGGATAACGTCGCGGTCTGCACCATCGCGTCAAGTTTTTCCATCGGCAGATCGCGCGAAATCCGGCCCCAGGCGCGCAGCCGATTCTCATAAGGCTGCATCACGCTGTCGATGCCCAGAAGGTTCACGCCGCGCAACAGGAAGGGCACGACCGTGGTCGACAGCCCGGCCCCCCCGGCCAGCCCGACCGCCGCGACGCTTCCGCCATATTTCATCTGGCCCAGCACACGCGCCAACATGTCGCCGCCCACGGCATCGACACAGCCCGCCCATGTTTCGCTCTCAAGCGGGCGTTTTACGGTTTCATTCAGCTCTTCGCGCGGCACGATCCGGGTTGCGCCCAGACCCTTGAGATACTCTGCCGTCTCGGGCCGCCCGGTCACACCCGCAACTTCGTAGCCCAAGTGGGCCAAAAGCGCGGTCGCCACCGACCCGACACCGCCCGCCGCGCCGGTCACCAGCACCTCGCCCTTGTCCGGGGTAAGACCGTGGTCCTCCAGCGCCATCACGGCGAGCATCGCGGTGAACCCGGCGGTGCCCACCGCCATCGCCTGACGCGGGGCGAGCCCCTTGGGCAGCGGCACGAGCCAGTCGGCCTTCACCCGTGCCTTTTGCGCATAGCCGCCCCAATGCGCCTCACCCACCCGCCAGCCGGTCAGCACCACCTTGTCGCCCGGCACGTAGCGGTCATCGTCCGAGGCCTCGACCGTGCCGGCCAGATCAATCCCGGCCACATGCGGATAATTGCGCACCAGACCGCCCCCCTTGGGGCTGAGACAGAGACCGTCCTTGTAGTTGACCGTGGAGTATTCCACCGCAACCGTCACCTCGCCCTCCGGCAATTGATCCTCGCCGATCTCGCGAATTTCGGCTGATGCCAGCCCGTCGTCGTTCTGGTCCAGAATGAGCGCCTTGAACATGTTGTCCCCCAATGTGCCGATGGTGTTCCGGGCGACGTTACAAATGAACGCCCCACAGCGAAAGGGCGGAACCATCCGCGATGGACAAAAGCCACCGCCCGGCGACACTGGTAACGCACGGGGCCAGCCCCCGAAATCTGCACCGAATGCCCCGCGCCCTCTTTCCAAAGCGCGCATAGGTCCCTATATTTAGAAAGTCTCGCAAGGGACTATGGACATAAACGCGCTCGTAATACGCGGATCGGACCCGGGGGCGGTACCCGGCGGCTCCACCAAACTCCTTCGTTGGGGGACCATGGGGCCGAAACAGGATCGACGAACGTCTAAAGGGGTTTGCTTTGTCTCGGTGAGATACCACCGTTATCGGTTCACAATGCATAATTGCCAACGACAATCGTGCTCCGGTTGCTCTCGCTGCGTAAGCAGTGCGGGAAACCGAAATCTTAAGCCCAGGCCTCTAGCAAGGTCTGGCGGGGTTCGCAGGCACCTGGCAACAGAAGCCTGCACTACTCTCCCCCTCTTCTTGATACGGCCTTCGCATACGGCCTCGCCGTGTCCGCCGCACGTGGTGCGCGCGGTGTCTTGCACCGGTTATAATTCCCTGCCTTCTTGGCGGCCATGACCGCGTTCTCAGACCTGATCCGGGTGTTTGGCAAAATCGGCCTTCTGTCCTTCGGCGGGCCGGTTGCGCAGATCGGCGTGATGCACCGCGAGCTTGTCGAACGCCACGCCTGGTTATCGGACGCGGCGTTTACCCGGGGCCTGTCGTTCGCGATGCTGTTGCCCGGGCCCGAGGCAATGCAGCTTTGCACCTATGCCGGCTGGCGTCAGCGCGGGGTGCCCGGCGGGCTGGTCGCGGGGACCTTGTTCGTGCTTCCGGGGGCGGTCTTCATGTTCGCCATCACCTTCGCCTACCTGCGCTGGGGCGCGTTGCCGGGGGTCGATGCCGCCTTTCTCGGGGTCAAGGCCACGGTGATCGTGGTCGTGGCACAGGCGCTTGTGCGGATCGCGCGCAAGGTCCTGATCACCCCGCTGTCATGGGGCTTGGCGGTGGCGGCCTTTGTCGCGCTCGCGGGCCTGTCCTTGCCCTTCCCGGTCGTGGTGCTTGCCGCCGCCGCCATCGGCGCCGTCACGGCAACCGGCACCGCGACCGAGACGGGCGCGGTCCGCCCGCGTATGCGCCGGACACTCGTCACCGCCCTGTCCTGGACCCTGCTCTGGCTAGCGCCGCTTGGTCTTGTCGCCGTGACCGGGCCTGACCGGCTTGCCGATATCGCGGGGTTCTTCACCCGACTTGCCGCCTTCAGCTTTGGCGGGGCCTACGCCGCGCTGGCGTGGATGGCACAGGCGATGGTGGAAATCCGGGGCTGGCTCACCCCCGAGCAGATGGTCGATGGGCTTGGGCTGGCGGAAACAACGCCCGGCCCCCTGATCCTCGTGACCCAATTCGCGGGGATGGTCGCCGCCGCGCCGCTTGGGCCGGGGTCCATGGTGCTGGCCGCGCTCCTGTCGCTCTGGGCTATCTTCATCCCCTGTTTCGGCCTTGTCTTCACGCTTGCGCCCTATCTCGACCTACTCGCCCGCGCGCCCCGGCTGGCCGCGAGCCTTTCTGCGGTGAGCGCGGGGGTCGTCGGGGTAATTGCGGCGCTGGCGCTTTTCTTCGCACGGCACACTCTGTGGCCCGACATGACCCTGTCGCCCCCCGCGCTTGGTCTGACCGCGCTCGCCGCGCTCCTCTTGCTCGGGCTTCGCCTGCCGCTTCCCGTGACGCTGATTGCCATGGCCATTGCCGCCATCGGCGTGGCCGGGGCGCTCGGCACCATCGGCTGATCCGCCCCCCTTTTCATCCCCCCCGAATCCCTTATGGTAAAGGGACGAGACGCTGGAGACCCAAATGTCGCGGTCGATTGATTACGGAAATCTGATGCACAACGCCATGCGGGGCCTGATCCGACGGGTTCTTGAGGACGTGGCCGAACACGGTTTGCCCGGTGCGCATCATTTCTTCATCACCTTCGATACCATGCACCCGGACGTGGAAATCGCCGATTGGCTGTCGGACCGGTTTCCCGAGGATATGACGGTCGTCATGCAGCATTGGTTCGACGACCTGAAAATCGGGGACGAGGGCTTTGCCGTCACGCTCAATTTCGGCGAAAACCCGGAGCGGATGTTCATCCCCTTCGACGCGATTCGCACCTTTGTCGACCCTTCGGTGGAATTCGGCCTTCGGTTCGAAACCCACGATGGCGACGAAGAGGATGAGGGTGATGAAGATATGCCCGCGCTTGACGACGCCCCCCTGCGCGCGCCGCGCGGCGCGGACGAGGACGAAGGCGCAACGGATGCCGAGGTGGTCAGCCTCGACAGTTTCCGCAAGTAAGCCGGGCCGAAGCATAAAAAAAATGTCACCGAACGGGACGGGGCACGCGCCCTGCCCGACTGCGTCACAAAGATTTCTAGAAACCGTCGCGCCCCCGTTACGCGCCTGTTGCCTGGTCTGGTCCGAACCAGACGGAGGCAATCATGACCAACCCCGCGCTTTTTCTCAAGGAAACCCTGCGCCGCCCCGGTGAGGTCGTGGCCATCGCGCCCTCGTCCCGGCGGGTTGCGCGCAAGATGACACAGGGGCTCGAACATGTGAGTGGCCCGATCGTCGAAATCGGTCCCGGCACCGGCAGCTTCACGCGCGAAATCCTCGCGTGCGGGGTTGCGCCATCGCGTCTCACGCTGATGGAGGTCAACGATCACTTCTGCACGGACCTGCGCGCCCGGTTTCCCGGTGTCCGGGTCGAAAACCGTCCGGCGCAGGAAATTCAGGCCCTCGGCCTGACGAATATCGGGGCGGTGATCTCGGGCGTGCCGGTGCTGGCGCGTCCGCGCATTCAACGCGACATCGTGGGTCGCGCGCTCGAAGTCATGGTCCCGCACGGTCTCTTCGTGCAGATCACCTATAGCCTGCGCGCGCCGATCAGCCCGTCGATGCAGGCCGAACTTGGTGTCAGCGCCACTTACCGCGGCATGGTACTGGCCAACCTGCCACCTGCGCATGTTTATGTATTCCGTCGTATACAGCATTGATGTTGCACAGCGCGCGGGGGCTGGGTAGAGGTGCGTCGTATTTCATTTGGGAGAGCTGACCGATGACCCAGACCCGCACCGAAACCGACAGCTTCGGCCCCCTCGACGTGCCCGCCGACAAATACTGGGGCGCGCAAACCCAACGGTCGCTGATGAACTTTCCCATCGGCTGGGAAAAGCAGCCGACCTCCATCGTGCGTGGTCTTGGGGTCATCAAGCAGGCCTGTGCCATGGCGAACAAAGCCAATGGCGACATGGAGGCGCGAATCGCCGATGCGATCATCGCCGCCGCGGGCGAGGTGGTCGAAGGCAAGTTCGACGACAATTTCCCGCTGGTCGTCTGGCAGACCGGCTCTGGCACCCAGTCAAACATGAACGCGAACGAGGTCATCGCGAACCGCGCGATTGAGATTCTCGGCGGCACCATCGGGACGAAAGACCCGGTGCATCCGAACGATCACTGCAACATGGGGCAAAGCTCCAACGACACCTTCCCCACCGCGATGCATATCGCCACCGCCATGTCGGTCCGCGACGTGCTTTTGCCGGGGCTGGAAAAGCTGCACGCGGGCCTCAAGGCCAAGTCCGAGGAATTCAAGGACATCATCAAGATCGGCCGCACCCACACGCAGGATGCGACCCCCCTCACGCTGGGCCAGGAATTCTCGGGCTACGCCCAGATGATCGAGAACGGGATCGCGCGCATCAAGCTCGCCCTGCCCGGAATCTACGAGCTGGCACAGGGCGGCACCGCCGTGGGCACCGGGCTCAACACCAAGCACGGCTGGGACGAACAAGTGGCGGCGAACATGGCCGAGATCACCGGCCTTCCCTTCGTCACCGCGCCCAACAAGTTCGAGGCGCTCTCGGCCCATGACGCCATGGTGTTCCTGTCGGGCGCCATCGCCACCACCGCAGGCGCCGCCTACAAGATCGCCAACGACATCCGGTTCCTCGGCTCCGGCCCGCGCTCGGGCCTGGGCGAATTGATTCTGCCGGAGAACGAACCCGGCTCCTCGATCATGCCCGGCAAGGTGAACCCGACACAGGCCGAGGCGCTCACCCAAGTGGCGGCGCACATCATGGGCAACGATGCCGCGATCAAGTTCGCAGGCTCGCAGGGCCATTTTGAACTCAACGTCTACAACCCGATGATGAGCTATAACCTGCTTCAGTCGATCCAGCTTCTGGGCGACGCCGCCGACAGCTTTACCGAGCGCATGCTGATGGGCATTGAAGCCAACGAGGCCCGCATCGAGAAGCTGATGCAGGAAAGCCTGATGCTGGTGACCGCACTGGCCCCCACCATCGGCTATGACAACGCCACCAAGGTCGCAAAGACCGCGCACAAGAACGGCACCACGCTCAAGCAAGAAGCGATCGCGCTGGGTTTCGTCGATGCCGAAACTTTTGATGCCGTGGTGCGCCCCGAGCAGATGATCGGCCCGAAGGGCTGACGTAACTGCAAGACACAGGCGGCCCCAATGCGGGGCAAATATAGGTCAGAGCAGCCCCCTTGAGGGGCTGTTTTTTTGTCCGGCCCCGTGGCACATTTCCTCATGGCCAAGATCACCAACCTTACCAAGGCGCGCAAGGCGCGGGCGCGGGACGAAAAACGCGCCACGGCGGAGGAAAATGCCGTGAGTTTCGGGCGGACCAAGGCCGAGACGCGGCTTGAGAAAGCACGCGCGGCCAAGGCGCGGCGCGATCATGTGGGGCACCGGGTGCAGGATGACACCGGTGACGAGTGACGCGCGCCCCCGCAAGCATTCCCTGACCTTGAACGGCCACCGCACCTCGGTGTCGCTCGAAGACCCGTTCTGGGAGGCATTTCGCGACATCGCCGAGGCGGAAGGCAAGGGCATCAACGCGCTGGCCGCGGAAATAGACGCGGCGCGCGGCCTGTCCTCGGGTCTCGCGTCGGCGATCCGGATCTACGTGCTTCGCCACTACCGGGGGTGATCCAGCCCGCAGACCCGGCGGATGCGATCCGCCTGGGCCTCGACCATGCGGTGGCCTTCGGCGATGGTCTCTTCGCTGCGAAACAATTCGAGCACGGTGATATGGGTCAGGTCGGCGTCCATCAGCACATGCGGCGGCTCACCGGCAAGCCGGGCGCGACAAATCTGTTGTTCCGCCACGTCGATGGCGGCGTTGAGCACGTCGAGGTATCCGGGATGCGCGGTGCGCAGCGTCTCTTCCTCGTCGATCCCCAGCATGGCGTGGAGGCGTTCGGGCAGCACCCGGGCAAGCCATGTCGGCGTCTCGTCAGGGGCGCGCCAGATCTGGCCATCGGGCCGGGCATTCGGGTTCACCGCAAGGATCACCTCGGCCCCGAGGGCACGCACCGCCGAGACCGGCACCGGGTTCACCAACCCGCCGTCCAGAAGCCACCGTCCATCATGGTTCACCGGGGTCATCAGGCCCGGAATGCCGACCGACCCGCGCACCGCCGGAAAGGTTTCGCCTTCCGTGAACCAGATTTCGCGCCCGGTCTGCATGTCGGTCGCAACGGCGGCGAAGGGGCATTGGAAATCCTCCAACCGGTCCGGCACGCCCATGTCATGCAACAGCGTCTCGATCTGGCGCGCTTCCACCAGCCCACCGGCCCGAAACGAGACATCCATCATCTTGAGAAACGACCCCGGGGTGAGCGCCTCGACCCAATCGCGCAAGCCCGGCAGCGCGCCCCCGGCCCATGCCGCACCGACAAGCGCCCCCATCGAGGTGCCCGCGATCATATCGGGTTTCACCCCAAGCTCGTCCAAGGCTTCGAGGACGCCGATATGACACCATCCACGCGCCCCGCCTGCCCCGAGTGCAAGGCCGATTTTCGGTCTTCTCATCGCCGTCTCCCTGATGGGCTGTCCAAACGGGCCCGGATCGCCCGGTCAGGACAGGAAAAAATGAACGAAACCGCGCGCCCGACCGTTACCTATTCAAAGGAGACAGACAATGCCAAAGCACCTCAAGGCAATTCTCACACTCGCCGCCGCCGTGCTCTTCGCGGTGAGCCCCTTCTTCATCACCGATTTTAACGGGTTCGATCCGGGGCTCTACCCCAATCCGCAGGTCGATGCGCCGGTGCAGCCCGCAGGCTATGCCTTTGCGATCTGGGGCGTGATCTATCTCTGGCTCCTGGTGCATGCGGGGTTCGGCGTTCTGCGCCGGGGCGACGCGGTGGATTGGGACCGCACGCGGGGCCCGCTTTTCGTCTCGCTCGCGGTCGGTGCGCTCTGGCTCCCGGTCGCGATGGTGTCGGCGCTCTGGGCCACCGCGCTGATCATCGTGATGCTGGTGTTTTCTGCCCTCGCGCTGGTGCGCGCGCCCACGCGGGACCGCTGGTGGGCCGCGGCCCCCATCGCGCTCTATACCGGGTGGCTCACCGCCGCCTCCTTCGCCTCGCTGGGGCTGGTGGGCGCCGGGTTCGGCGTGGTCTTTGGACAGGTGCCTTGGGCCATCACGGCCATCCTCGGTGCGCTGGTCGTGACACTGATCATCCGCGCCGCGCGCCCGGATGAATGGGTCTATCCCGTTCCCGTGATCTGGGCGCTGATCGCCATCGCGGTGAAAAACGCGGGCGAGGTCTGGCTGGTGGCCGGGGTCGCAGCCGCAGGGGCCGCGCTTGTCACCGCGCTGATGATCCAGACCATGATCCGGCGTTCGCGTGGCGTGGCGACGTCCGCCATGTAACGCGCGCCGATCTTTCTGCGGCGCTACCGGTCCAAGCCGCTGTGCGCGATCGCGGCTTCGAGCACCCGGTCCACCCCGTCGCTCATCGCGCGGCGCCCCGCCAACACGTCTTCGACCGCGACCCATTCGGCGGCAGCCGCGTCGTCGGCGGGCACCGGATCGCCCGCAACATAGCGGCAGGACACCGCGGCAAGGCGAAAGGAAAACTCTCCCGTCTGGATGTCCAGCACGTCCAGGACCGCGTCTGCCCGGGCCTCGACCCCGGTCTCTTCGCGCAACTCCCGCACGGCCGCCTGCCCCTCGGTCTCGCCGGGTTCGATGTGGCCGCCCGGATAGCCCCACAGCCCCGCGTCGGGCTGCTTTCTGCGCTGAACAAGAAGCACCTCACGCCCCCGAAGCACAACGGCCATGGCGGCAGGCACGGCGATCATTCCGCCGCCGTGCGCTTTGGCTTCAACATCTCCTTAAGGTAATGGCCGGTGTGCGACCCGGCCACGCCCGCCACGTCTTCCGGCGTGCCGGTGGCGACCAGCGCACCGCCGCCATCCCCGCCTTCGGGCCCGATATCAAGGATCCAGTCGGCGGTTTTCACCACGTCGAGGTTGTGCTCGATCACCACCACCGTGTTGCCCTGATCGACAAGCTCATGCAGCACTTCGAGCAGCTTTTTCACATCCGCGAAGTGAAGCCCCGTGGTCGGCTCATCGAGGATATAAAGCGTGCGCCCGGTCGAGCGTTTCGACAGCTCTTTCGATAACTTCACACGCTGCGCCTCGCCCCCTGAAAGCGTCGTCGCCTGTTGCCCCACCTTGATGTAGCCAAGCCCGACGCGCATCAGCGCATCCATCTTCTCCCGGATGCTGGGAACGGCCTTGAAAAATGCCTGTGCTTCTTCAACCGTCATATCAAGAACATCGGCTATGCTCTTGCCTTTGAACTGAACTTCGAGCGTTTCACGGTTATAGCGTGCGCCCTTGCAGGTTTCGCATTCGACGTAGACATCGGGCAGGAAATGCATCTCGATCTTGATCACCCCGTCACCCTGGCAGGCCTCGCACCGCCCGCCCTTGACGTTGAAGGAAAACCGCCCGGGCTTATACCCCCGGGTCTTGCTTTCCGGCAGGCCCGCGAACCAGTCGCGGATCGGGGTGAACGCCCCGGTATAGGTCGCCGGGTTCGACCGGGGGGTGCGCCCGATCGGGCGCTGGTCGATGTCGATGACCTTGTCGAGATGCTCCAACCCTTTGATCGTTTCGCAGGGCGCGGGGGTCTGGCGCGCCCCGTTGAGCCGCATGGAAGCGGTCTTGAACAGGGTCTCGATGGTCAACGTGGATTTGCCGCCGCCAGACACACCGGTGACGCAGATGAATTTGCCCAGCGGAAAGTCCGCGCTCATGGTCTTGAGGTTGTTGCCCGTCGCCTTCACCACCGTCACCGCCTTGCCGTTCCCGGCGCGGCGGTGGGCGGGCACGGCGATCTCGCGCAGCCCGGAGAGGTATTGGCCCGTGACAGATCCGGCGTCGGCGGCAATGTCGGACGGGGTGCCTTTCGACACCACCTGTCCCCCGTGCACGCCTGCGCCCGGCCCGATGTCAAAGACATAATCGGCCTCGCGGATCGCCTCTTCGTCATGCTCCACGACGATCACCGTGTTGCCTTGGTCACGCAGGTTCTTCAGCGTGGTCAGAAGCCGCCCGTTGTCGCGTTGGTGCAGGCCGATCGAAGGTTCATCCAGCACGTAGAGCACACCGGTCAGCCCCGAACCGATCTGGCTCGCCAACCGAATGCGCTGGCTCTCGCCGCCCGACAGCGTGCCGGAATTCCGGCTCAGGGTCAGGTATTCGAGGCCGACGTTGTTCAAGAACCCGAGCCGTTCGCGAATCTCTTTCAAAATGGCGCGCGCGATCTCGTTTTTCTGCGCCGTCAGATGGCCCGGCACCTCGCCGCACCAATCATAGGCTTCCTTGATCGACATCTGCACGACTTGCCCGACATGCTGATCGCCGATCTTGACCGCCAGTGCCTCTTCACGGAGCCGGTAGCCGCCGCAATCACCGCAAGGGCGGTTGTTCTGGTAGCGTTCGAATTCCTCGCGGACCCAGTTGCTGTCAGTTTCGCGATACCGGCGCTCCATGTTCGGGATCACCCCCTCGAAGGGGCGCGTCACCTCGTAGACCCGCCCGCCTTCGTCAAAGCGGAACTTTATCTCATCCTCGCCCGAGCCGTGCAAAAACACCTGTTGCACATGGGCCGGAAGGTCTTTCCACGGGGTCTTGTAGTCAAATTCGTAATGCCGCGCGATCGACTCGATCGTCTGGCGGAAATAGGGTGACTTGCCCTTGCGCCACGGCGCGATGGCCCCGTCATAAACCTGAAGCGCGCCGTCTGGCACCACGAGGCGTTCGTCGAAGAAAAGCTCCTGGCCCAACCCGTCGCAGGTCGGACAGGCCCCGAAGGGCGCGTTGAAGGAAAACAGGCGCGGCTCGATCTCGGGGATGGTGAAGCCCGAGACCGGGCAGGCGAAGTTTTCCGAGAACGTCATGCGCTCCGGCTCATCATCCTTCGGCGCGGTTTCCAGAATGGCGATCCCGTTGGCCAGATCGAGTGCGGTGCGAAAGCTGTCGGCAAGCCGTTGTTCAATGCCCTCGCGCACGACGATCCGGTCAACCACCACGTCGATGTCATGGCGAAACTTCTTGTCGAGCGTCGGCGCGTCCTCGATCTCGTAGAACGCGCCATCGACCTTCACGCGCTGGAACCCCTGTTTGCGCAGCTCAAGAAATTCCTTGCGGTATTCGCCCTTCCGGTCGCGCACGATGGGGGCGAGCAGATAGGCGCGGGTGCCGTCGTCCAGCGTCATGACGCGGTCCACCATGTCCTGCACCTGCTGGGCCTCGATGGGAAGGCCGGTGGCGGGCGAATAGGGCGTGCCCGCACGCGCGAACAGCAGGCGCATGTAATCGTAGATCTCGGTCACGGTGCCGACCGTCGATCGCGGGTTTTTCGAGGTGGTCTTCTGTTCGATGGAAATCGCGGGCGACAGGCCCGAGATATGATCCACATCCGGCTTTTCCATCATGTCGAGAAACTGGCGCGCATAGGCCGACAGCGATTCGACATAGCGGCGCTGACCCTCGGCATAGATCGTGTCGAAAGCCAATGACGATTTGCCCGAACCCGACAGGCCGGTGATCACCACCAGCTGGTCGCGCGGAATGTCCACGTCGATGGATTTCAGGTTATGCTCGCGCGCGCCGCGCACCTCGATGAACTTCTGCTCGGCCATGACCCACCTCGAAACAACAGCCTCATAGATAGTGGATGCACGCGCAGGCGCAAACGAAAAAAGAGAACGAAGTGTGAACGGCGGCTCTGTTTGGGACCGCGCGCCGGGCAAAAGCGGCAAAAAAGATCGTGATCAGGCCCGGGCGTCATACCGTCCGGGTCATGGCCCGCCCCGCGGCGTGTTACCGCAAACCGAGCGAGTGACATTGACGACCATGTTTTCCGTGGGTCTTGACATATTCATTTCCGTGAATATTATCATCGTCAACATGAGACAGCCCTGCGCCCGACGCGCAGGCCCTTCGAAAGGAAACGCGCAATGCTCAATCTTCTTCGTGGCGGTGCACAGCCGCGCACCCCGGGTCTGTCCGCCAAGGATGCGGTCGAAAGATCCAAGACCGGCGAGATCACCGTGGTCGATGTTCGCGACGGGAACGAAATCGCCATGTCCGGTAAGGCCAAGGGGGCGGTTCACATTCCGCTCGCCGTGATCCGGATGCAGGCCGACCCGGCCTCGCCCGACTTCAACCCGGCGCTCGACCAATCCAAACAGATCGCGGTCTATTGCGCCTCGGGCGCGCGGTCGTCCATGGCCGCGCAGGTGTTTCAGAATTTCGGCTTCGACGTGTCGAACATCGGCGGATTGGGCCATTGGCAAATGGCCGGTGGCGAGATCGAGCGCGCCTGAAGAGACACCGGCACACCACCCAACAGCACAGCGGGCGGCCAAGGGGGCCGCCCGTTTCATATCAGAAGTGGATCGTGCGCCCGTAGGCATCGAGCACGGATTCATGCATCATCTCCGACAGGGTCGGATGCGGGAACACCGTGTTCATCAACTCTTCCTCGGTGGTTTCAAGCTGCCGACCGATGACATAGCCCTGGATCAGCTCGGTCACCTCGGCCCCGACCATATGCGCCCCCAGAAGCTCGCCGGTCTTGCTGTCGAAAATGGTCTTTATCAGCCCCTCGGATTCGCCAAGCGCGATGGCCTTGCCGTTGCCGATAAAGGGGAACTTGCCCACTTTCACGTCATAGCCCGCCTCTTTCGCCTGCGCCTCGGTCAGCCCGACACTTGCCACCTGCGGGTTGCAATAAGTGCAGCCCGCGATGCTTTCGGGTTTGACCGGATGCGGGTGCTGCCCGGCGATCAGCTCGGCCACCATGACGCCTTCATGGCTGGCCTTGTGGGCCAACCACGGCGCGCCTGCGATGTCGCCGATGGCAAAGACCCCCTCGACACCCGTGCGACAATAGGCGTCGGTCACCACGTGGCTCCGGTCGATCTTTACCCCGGCGTCTTCCAGCCCGAGCCCTTCGACATTACCGACGATGCCCACGGCGGAAATGACGGTGTCGAAATCGACCTTCTCGGTCTTGCCGTCCTTCTCGATATGCGCGGTGACCTTGTCCTTGGTGCGGTCGAGCTTCTTCACCATGGATTTCTCGCGGATCTTCATCCCCTGCTTTTCGAATTGCTTGTGGGCAAAGGCCGAAATCTCGGCATCTTCGACCGGCAGAACCCGGTCCATCACCTCGACCACCGTGGTATCGGCCCCGAGCGTGTTGAAGAAGCTGGCAAATTCGATCCCGATCGCGCCCGAGCCTATGACCAGCAGCTTCTTGGGCATGCGCGGCGGGTTCAGCGCGTGCCGGTAGGTCCAGACCCGGTCACCGTCGGCCTCGAGCCCCGGCAATTCGCGCGCCCGCGCCCCGGTTGCAATGATGATGTTCTTGCCGGTAAGTTCGTCGGTGCCCTTGTCGGTCTTGACCGAAACCTTGCCTTTGCCAGCAAGCGACCCATCGCCCATGATCACGGTCACCTTGTTCTTCTTCAACAAGTGCGACACCCCGCCCGAGAGCTGCTTGGCCACGCCGCGCGACCGGTCCACGACAGCATCCAGATCGAAATCCGGCTTCTCGACCGACAGGCCGAAATCCTTGGCCCGGTGCATCAGGTGAAAGACCTCGGCCGAGCGCAAAAGCGCCTTGGTCGGGATACACCCCCAGTTGAGGCAAATTCCGCCCACATGTTCCCGCTCGATCACCGCGGTTTTCAATCCCAGCTGGGCAGCGCGGATGGCAGCCACATAGCCACCGGGGCCCGAGCCCACCACGATCACGTCAAAGCTTTTGTCGGCCATCTGATGCTCCTTCCGAAAAGTAGTTTACCCTTAAACTATATTCTATGAGGGTTCAATCGCCCTTGGGGCCCCGTGTCTGTTCCGCGTCTATTTCTTGCCTAGGCGGATGTTGGCTGCCAATCTGAGACTGGCAGAGGGGGAGGGGTTTGAAAATGGTCGATATTCACTCGGGGGCGAGCGCACAGCGCCGCATCGTGATGGTGGTCAGCGGCGCGATCGCGGGGTTTGCCAACTACGCCCTGTTTGAATACCTGCCCGACCTGACGGACTCGTCACAGGTTCTGACGGCGATCATAACGGGGATCTTGTCGTTCTTTCTGGTCCTGCTCATCGCCATCGGCCCCTT
>JAABTN010000048.1 GCA_011389895.1 Maritimibacter sp.
ATGTTACCCACGCCGTCAAAGTCGAAGGTGGCGCTGGCGATGAAAATGTTCTCTTCGCCGAGCAGACCCCCAATTCCGTCAATCGTGGCCAGGGGCAGATCATAGTCGATCCCGTCCGTGGTCAGCGCCGATGAGCCTGTATTCGGGAATTCGGTAGGCGTTCCGTCGGCGCCGACTTGTAGCTTCAGCGAGAAATCCTTCAGTTCCGGAGCGAAAAGCGCGCTTTCCTGGAACGCGGCCAGCAGATCGTCGGCATCCAATACCTGGGTCGATCCATCACCGCCCGGCTCGTCTAGCTGGTCAAGCTGCGTGTTGTCATAGTTCGACCCAATTCCGAAGGGCTCGATGTCGAGCGCATACTCTGCATTGCGAAGCGCGTCGAGAGACGCCTCCCAGTCGTCGTTAGAATTTGGGTCACCATCGGTCAGGAAATAAAGGTAATTCGATCCTGCGGCGGGTTCGGTCGCGAAAAACACGCCGGCCTGGTCAAGCCCGAGGCTCCATTCGGTGCCGCCGCTAGGACCTTGCATGTCATTGATTGCGGTCTTCAAGTCCCCGACCTCGACAGCGTCCAACATATCCGCCTCGCCGACAACACTTGCCGAGTTCGAATACCGGATCACCTGAACGATGAGCTGGGTCGCAGAGGCTCCAAATTGGTCTTGCAAATCCCCTATGGCACCGTGCACGGCGGTTTTGATGGTCCCCCAATCTTCAATGACACTTGCCGATGCATCAAGCACGAGAGCGAGCTTGATGACCGCGCTGTCCGAGGCACCGACGTCGATCTTCAGGTTTCCGGCCGGGTCATCGCCCACGGGATCGCCATTGATCCCCATCGAAACGCTCTGCCCGGTTTCGCTGGTGTAATCCTCGCTGGTCACTTCGGCGCTGATCGTGACCGTGTCGGTCAGCGACCCGTCCGAGACCTCGACCTCGAAGCTGTCGAAGCCCGCGAAGCCCTCGTCGGGCGTGTAGGTGTAGCTGCCATCGGTGGCGACGGCGAGCGTGCCGTTCGCGGGCGGGGTCTTTGCGGTGAAGGTCAGGGCATCGCCATCTTCGTCGGTTGCCCCAACCTGTCCCGAAAACGCGCCATCGGTCTCGACCTCGATGGTTTGATCCTGACCCACGGGCGCATTTCCGTCTGGCGGTGTCGGCGTGTTGTCGTCCCCTTGGGTGTCATCATCGGACCCGTCGGGCTCATCATCGGACCCGTCGGTGCGTTCCCCGGACCCTTGCTGTGTGCGGCCCCCGGTTCCACCGCCGCCCTGTGTGCCCTGTCCGCCATTGGTGGTGTCGCCCTCGTCCGGGTCGCTGTCGTTGCCGTCCAGGTTCGGATCATCGTTGTCGCCCGCGGTGTTCGCACCCGGGCCGGATTGCGACACCAGTTCCACGAAGGTGCCGCCCTGATCGACCCGCTCAAAGGCCAGCGCATAGGCACGCGAGGCATCGAGCAGCAGTGCCTCGTCATCAGCGAGGTCTTCGGAAGTGCGCGCGATTTCGCGCGTCTCGCCCTCGATGGGCGAGACGATCCACTTGGTGTCCGTCGACGTGATCGTCGCGATGACATTTCCGGACAGGTCGAAAAGCTCGATCGAGCCGATTCCGCCATCCGGGTCTTGGTTCAGAGACACTTCGACCGTGGACACCCCGTCTTCCGAGGTAATCTCGACCAGCACGGTGGTGCCGCGAATGCCCATGGTCGCGGTCGGCGTGGTCACGTCCATGCCGCCGGTCTTTGCCACTTCGCCCGCGATGAAGACAAAGCCGCCTTCGATCAGGGACATCGCCCCGCTGTTGCCTTCGGTCGCGTCTGGATCGAAGATCAGGCTGTCGATCACCATGCGCGACGCCGAAGCGAGGGTGAAGATCGTGCCATCGACGAAGGTCACCGAGGTCTTGGCCCCATCCTCGGTAATGATCACGTCGTTGGCATATATTTTCGCGCCCAGTTCGAGCGCGACGCGGGTGCCATCGACCCGTTCGGCCCAAGCGGTGCCTTCAATCGTCTCGACCTGCCCGATGGGGTCGCCGGGCGATTGCGACCCGGCCTGTGCAAAGCGGCCTGCCAGCGCCTCATCGGGTCCGGCAAGACGGGCGACAAGATCGCCGCGCAGGGCCGCGCCGTTGTCAGCGGTCAGATCGGGCAGCGTGTCTTGGGAAAAATAATCGACCAGACGCAGGGGCGTATGGCCGTCGCTCATCAGGATGAGGTCATCGCCCTCGCGCGCGTAATCAGCGGCGAAGACCCGACCGGCCCCGGGAATGCGAATGGCGTCGCTGCCATCCACCTGAACGGTATCGAAGTCGCCGTTTGAGACGTCAAAAAAACGCACGTAAAAACCTATCCCGAGAGTTTCGGTATCAATGCTGCGCCAACTATGCCGCGATTCGCGAAAAATTGCAGTTTTTATGTATCCTTGCGCGCCGTGGCCCAGTGCGCGCCGTGGCCCAGTCTTTCGGCCCGGTCTTTCGAAGGTCTGCGACAGATTTCGTTTTTTGACGATTGACCCAGGCCCAAGGGCGCATTCTGCTGGGGCAGGGATTGGAAACGGGATTCATGGCAGGCGCCTCTGGGATATCTTGGGTCACGCGCGCGGCGCGCCGGATCGGGTCAAGCCGGGTGCTTGGCTTGGCCCTGCTGGTGGCCATCCTGACGATCCGGGTGCTCGACCCGGTCCCGGTCCAAAGCCTGCGGTTCGCCGCCTTCGATTGGTTCCAACAGATCAAACCCCGCCCAAGCGCGCCCGCGCCGGTCGCCATTGTCGATCTCGATGATGCCAGCATCGAAGAGTTCGGACAGTGGCCGTGGCCGCGTGACCGCATCGCCGAGATGGTGGACCGGATCGCGGCGGATGGTGCGGCGGCAATTGCCTTTGACGTGATCTTCTCGGAACCGGACCGGCTGTCGCCCGCGCGATTGGCCGAGGGTCGCCGGGACCAGATCCCGCCCGATATGGTGGATGCGCTGTCGCGTCTGCCCGACAACGACCGGCTTTTGGCCGCGGCCATGGCCCGCACCCGCGTGGTCGCCGGGCAGACCTCGGTCCGCCTTGCCGGGGACAGGGTGGTGCGGTCGCCCCTGCGCGAGGTGCCGCATGCGATCCTTGGCGAGGATCCCGGCCCGTTTTTGCAAAAGTATCCGCGCCTGTTGCAGAACCTGCCGGTGATCGAAGACGCGGCCAAGGGGCACGGCGTGTTCTCGACGCGCCCGGACCCGGACGGGATCTACCGGCGCGCGCCGCTCGTGATGCAGGTCGAGGATCGTTTGCGTCTTGGCTTGGCGCCCGAGCTTTTGCGGGTCGCGACCGGGGGGGATGCCTTCGCGGTGCGCACCAACGCGGCCGGGATCGAGGGGGTCGTGGTGGCGGGCCAACAGGTGTCGACGGCAGGCGATGGCACGGTCTGGCCCTATCTTACACCCTCTGATCCGAACCGATACGTGAGCGCGGCGGATGTCTTGAACGGGGACATGCCACGGGGCCGGTTGGCGGGGCATCTCGTTTTTGTCGGCACCTCGGCCATCGGGCTTGAGGATTTTCGCCCAACGCCGCTCGGGGTGTCGATGGCAGGGGTCGAGATTCATGCGCAGATCCTTGAAAACATCCTTGCGGGCACGATGCTGGAACGCCCCAATACTGCCGTGGCTGTCGAACTGGTCATCACCTTGCTCATCGGGTTGGTGATCATCGGGTTCGTCCCTGCGGTGCGGGCGAGTTTCGTGGTCATGCTCGCGCTGGTGATCGTCGCGGGATATGCGGCTGCATCATGGTATGCCTTTGATACAAAGCGACAATTGCTCGATCCCGTGTTCCCGATCCTGTCGGCGATCCTGACCTTCATGCTGATGGCCACGCTGAATTACATCCGCGAAGAGCGGATGCGCCGCCATATCCGGTCGGCGTTCGGGCAATATGTATCGCCCGACCTTGTGGACCAGTTGGCCGAACATCAGGATGCGCTGCGTCTGGGGGGCGAGCGCCGGGAATTGACGCTGCTTTTCTCCGATGTGCGCGGCTTCACCACGATCGCGGAAAGCTACCGCGACGATCCCGAGGGTTTGACGCAACTGATGAACCGCTTCCTGACCGCGCTGTCCAACGCGATTCTGGATGAGCGCGGGACCATCGACAAATTTATGGGCGATGCCGTCATGGCGTTCTGGAATGCGCCGATCACCATCGACGCCCATCCCCACGCGGCCTGTCGCGCCGCGCTCAACATGATCGGCTCGGTCGCCGCGATCAACGCGGAGCGTAAACGCGAAGACGGGGAAGAGACGATTCCCATCGACGTGGGCATCGGGCTTTCAACCGGCCCCTGCACGGTCGGCAACATGGGAAGCGACATGCGGTTCGACTATACCGCGCTGGGCGATACCGTGAACCTTGCCTCCCGGCTCGAAGGGCTGTCCAAGTCCTATGGGCTGCGCATCATCCTGTCGGAAACCGTGCATGATACGGTGAAGGGCGATTTCGCGATGCTTGAGCTTGACCAGGTGGCGGTGAAGGGCAAATCCCTGCCGGTCGTGATTTTTGGGCTGTTTGGTGACAAGACCCTGCTGGAGACGGCGGAATGGTCGGAAGTCTCGAAGGCCAACACCGCCATGCGCATTGCCTATGAGACCCAAGACTGGGACGGGGTGGAGGCACGGGCGCAGGACTTGTCCAAGGCGGGTGAGGCAGCGGGTCTCGACCTTGGTGCCTATGCCGATCTCTACCGCCGCCGCGCGGCGGAGTTTCGGGCCGCGCCGCCCCCCGCCGGGTGGGACGGGGTCTTCATCGCGACAGAAAAATAGCGTTCAGCGTTCGCGCAGCGCCTCGGTCTGGGCCCGCGTGAAGGGTTTCAAAAGATAATCGAGCACCGTCTTGCGCCCGGTCTGGATGTCGATCTGCGCCACCATGCCGGGGCTCAGTTCGGCCTCGCCAAGCCGCGTGTCCCCGGTGCGCACCATGACCTGGAAATAAGGCTCGCCGTCGGAAGTCGCGAGCGCATCCGCGCCGATCCGCGTCACTTCTCCCGACAGCGCGCCGTAGGTGATGTAATCAAACGCGGTGATCTTGACCGAGGCCGGCTTGCCGATGGCGATAAAGGCGACGTCGCGGGGCGCGATCCGGGCTTCGATCAACAGGTGGTCGTCGGTCGGCACAATCTCGACCAAGGACTCGCCGGGGCCAACCACCGCGCCAAGGGTGGAAATCGAAAGCGTGTTGACCACGCCGCGCACGGGCGCGCGCAGGACCGTGCGGGTCACGCGGTCTTCGGCCGCGCGCAGACCTTCGCGTAGCACGGCAAGCTCGGCTTCGACCTTGGCCGCGCGTTCCCGGGCGTTCAGCACATAGGCCCCCCGCGCGCTGGCAATCTGTGAGCGCGCCTCAGAAATCGCGGCGCTGCGGCGCGGAAGGCCCGCGCGCGCCACGTGAAGCTCGCCTTCAAGTTCGGCCAACTGGCTTTCAAGCCGAAGCAGCTCGATCCGCGTGACCGCGCCGGTTTCGACATAATCGCGGGTCAGCGCGACCTCTTCCGACAGCGGCCCGACCTGTCCTTCGAGTTTCGCGATCATGGCGCGGGTTTCGACCAGTTCGGTTTGCCGTTGATCGAGTTGATCCTCAAGCACCTGAAGCTCGGACGCAAACTGTCGCTGGCGCGAGCCAAAGACCTGCTGCTCGGCCTCAACGGCCTTGGGCACGCGGGCGATGAGCGTTTCGGGGAAGGTCAGCACCGTGTTCCCCGCCGCCTCGGTTTCAAGCCGCGTGAGTTCGGCCAGAAGGGCGGCTTCCTGTTCGCGCATTTCACCCCGGCGCGCGCCCGCCGTGGTGTCGTCGATCCGGATCAGCGGCGTGTCGGCTTCGACGATTTCGCCCGCCTCGACCATGATGTCGCGCACGATGCCACCTTCGAGGCTTTGCACCACCTGCACCTGTTGCGATGGCACGACCCGGCCCGGCCCGCGCACGGTTTCCTCGATTTCAAAGGTGGCCGCCCACCAGAAAAATGCGCCAAGACCGGCCAGCACCGCGAGCAGCAAAAGCCCGCCGCGCTGCCCTTCGCCCCGCGCCGCCCGCCCGGTGCGGTTGATGAAAGCTTCGTCAATAGGGGGGCCAAACATTACGTGTCCCCCGCGATTTGCCGGTCTGCGGACGATTGTTGCAACCGCTCCACCACCGCCGCGCGCCCACCGTCGAGCACGACGCGACCCTTGTCCATGACCACCATCCGCTTGGCGATATTGGCAAGACCGGGGCGATGGGTGCACAGGATCAGCCCGATGCCCTCGTCGGTCAGCGTGGTGAGGGTGCGGCTCACCTGTTCCTCCATGTCGCGGTCCATCGCGTTGGTCGGCTCGTCCAGAAACAAAAGCCGGGGTTTGCGCAGGATCAGCCGGGCGAGGGCGAGCCCTTGGCGCTGGCCGCCCGAGAGATGGTTGCCGCGTTCACCGATGAATTGATCAAGCCCGTCGGGCAGGCTGGCAACAAAACCCTCCATGCCCGATACATGCAGGGCCTGCGCAATCTCGTCCTGATTCGCGCGGGGCGCGCCGATCAACAGGTTTTCGCCAAGCGTTCCCGTGAACAGGTCCGGCTCTTGCGGCAGGTAGCCGATGCCACGGCGCAATTCGGCGGGGTCATATTGCGCAGCGTTCTGACCATCGATCAGGAGCGTGCCGGCTTGCGGTGCCAAGAGCCCGCACATGACCTTTCCCAGCGTCGATTTGCCAGAGCCCACGCGCCCGACAAGCGCGATGGTTTCGCCGGGGGCGATGGTCAGCGACAGATTGTTCAGGGCGGGCACCTGCGCGCCCGGGTAGGTGAAGCTGATCCCCTTGGCCTCGACCCGGCCCTTGCGAATGGTCGCGGCGGATGAAATCCGGTCGCCGCGTTCCGGGCGCACGTTGATCAGGGCCGAGATGGATTTCATCGCGCGCAGGGCGAACTGGGCGCGAAAGATCGTTTGCGCGATGGCGCTGAGCGGGGCGAGCGCGCGGCCTGACAGGATGTTTGCGGCAATCAGCGCGCCGATCGAAATGCGCCCTTCGGCGATCAGGAAGACCCCCCAGACGATGATCGTGACCGAGACGAATTGCTGGATCACCTGTGTCCCGTTGCTGGCGAAATTCGACCAGAACCGGGTTTGGCCGGTGACGCGCGCGGCGGCCACCGTGGCCCCGTCCCAGTCGCGCAGGATCGTGGGTTCGGCGTTCAGCGTCTTGACGGTCTCCAGCCCGGAGAGCGCTTCGATCATCACCATCTGCCGCCTCTGGCTTGTCTCCTGCACCTTGCGCACGGCGGCCCCGAGGGGGAGTTGCGACGCGAGGGCGAGCACGAGCATCACGGGGATCGCCAAGAGCGGGACAAGGGCAAGCGGGCCAACGATGAGCCAGAGCACGGCAATGAACACGAAGATGAACGCCAGGTCGATCAAGGCGACAAGGCTTGCGGACCCGAAGAAATCGCGCACCGTGTCAAAGTCGCGCAGGGTCGCGGCGGTCCGGATCGCACCGCCCGGCATGTCCGAGGGGCGCAGGGCGAGCGCGTGACGAAAGATCGTGGCGCTGACGGTGATGTCGAGCCGCCGCCCGATCCGCTCAAGTATACCCGCCCGGATCGACCGGAGCACCCAGTCAAGCCCGATGGCGATGGCGACACCGATGGCAAGGGTCCAGAGCGTGACAAAAGCGGTGTTGGGGATCACGCGGTCATAGACGTTCATCACGAAGACCGGCAGGGCAAGCCCGAGGAGGTTGATCGCAAAAGCCGCCAGCGCGACCTGCACCCATCCGCCGGTGTTCATGCGCATCGGGCGCCAGAACCAATGACCGCTCTCCGCCGTTTCCGCGCTGTCTTGGCCCTCTGGGGTGACCAGCATCACCTGTCGGCCGACCCGGCGTCTCAGGTCAGATAGCGTCACTTCCTGCTCAAGCCCGGACTTGGCGGGGTCCACCACATGGGCCATGCGTGGACGCCCGGTGATCTGGGTGAGGATCAGGGGTGCCCCGGTCTGGGTGTCAAACAGAACGGCGGGCAGGGTGGCGGGGTCGATCCGGTCGACCCGGCGCATCATCAGGCGCGCGGCAAGCCCGGTTGCACCGAACGCGAGCGCCAGAATATGGGGCTGTGTCGTGTCGGCCCCTGCCGGAAGCCGCGCGCGTGCCGCATCCGGGGTGAACGGGCGATTGTGGAACGCGGCGAACCACGCGGCGGTGACGAGACCCGGTTCGGTCTTTTCGTCTGCCGCGCGCGTCACCGTGTCACCCATCATTCGAGCGTCGGAATGTCCGTGTTGAAGATCTGGTAGGCCCCTTCGGATTTCGCCCGGGCTTCGAAATCGGGAAGAAGCGCGACCTCGGCGGGCTTTATGCCGAAGTGCGCGGCCAGCCGGCTTTCAATCGCCAGCAATTGATACTGGTTGAAAGCATAAGAGGCCTCGGCGCTCACATCCTCGAACCGGGTGTTGAACCACGCCCGCTCGGCATCGAGCAGGTCCAGAAGGGTGCGCGTGCCGGCCTCGAACTGCGTCTGGTATTGGTTCGAGGCTTGGCGCGCTGCCGAAAGCTGCCGGTCAAGCAGCACGGTGCGCTCGATATTGGCGTGGTAGGACGCCCAGGTGGACAACGCCAGTTCGCGCACCTCGCGCACGATCTTGTCGCGTTCGGCCATGGCCTGCACGGTGCGCATGGTCAGCGCCCCGTCGCGCGCGCGCCGCCCTGCCGAAAAGATCTCCCACTCCAGCCCGAGCGAGACATAGGCGTCATATTGCCGACCCGGCACGCCTTGAAGGTTCTGGCCGACATCCGCACCACCGCGCAAAACGACCTGCGGAAGATCGCGTGCCTTGCCGATGTCCTGTTCATATTCTGCACTTCTGATCGCTGTTTCGGCGGCCTTGACCCGGTAGCTCGCTTGCGTCGCGCGGGCGAGAAAGGCGTCACGGGTCATCGGCAGGTTCGAAACCCCCGGCATCGCCATGTGTTTGCCCGGCGCATGCCCGACCACGGCTTCGTAGCGCGCCGTTGCCTGACCCAGCGCCTCGCGCACCTGCACGAGGGTGAGCTTTGCGGCCATGACGCGCTGATCGACTTCGAACCGCTCCGACGCAGGCAGGCGGCCCCCGTCCACCAGGTCGCGGACCTGGCGCTGAATGTCCTGGTGGCGGCTGACGTTCACGTTTGAGATGGCGACAAGCTGACGGTGCCGCAGCACGTCGATGTAAGCCTCGACCGCGTTCAGGGCGAGCGTTTCCGAGGCATCGAGCAACCCGAAGATCGTGCCATCCACCCGCGCGGCGTCACGGTAGACGGCGTTGGCGCGGCGATAGCCATCGAAGATCGTGTATTCGGCGACCAGCCCGGCCTCTAACCCCGCGCTCACCCGGTTGTTGTTCGCCGGGGTCAGGCGGGCCGGGTCGTTGTAGTAATACCCCCCCGCGCTCGCGGTCGCTGTCAAGGTGGGCAGGTAGTCGCGCTCAAGGCTCATCAATTCGAGCGCCGAGGCTTTGACATCGGCATCATGGACGCGGGCCCGCGGATTTTCCGTCACCGCCGAACGCACGGCATCGCGCAGGCTTTCGGCAGCGAGCGGGCCGGAGAAAAACAATCCGGCACAGACCGCAAAGCCCGTCATTCGCAAGAGCGGCTTGAAATTCTTCATGGCTTGGCCTCCCGTAAGAAACGCTTGGGCGGACGCCGATCAATGTCGTTGTTCAAAGGTTCAATGGGAATTTGCCCCAGGACCGGTGCCCCAACCGGTTCCCCCACGTGACAATAGAACGCGGTTCGGATCAAGCAAATGGCAATTAAGGTTTTGTTTATTGTCGACGTGAGCGTGTCACGAGAACCACAGAAGCGCCGCGACGACCGCGATCAGCGTCACTTGGTGGCCGAATTGGTCAAGCCCGGTGTAAACCCAGTATTCGCGTTGCTTGGGCGATGGGTTGCGGCGGCGGATGATCTGATCCTTGAGCCAGTCGATGTGATAGTGCAGAACGAATTCCCCCACTGACACGACCAGCGCCCAGACCGGATCGACCCCGAGCAGGACGAGAACCACCAAGGTGAGCACGGCGTGAAGGGCGGCATGGGCAAGACCGCCGGGGTGGCCATATTTGCCCTTGTTCATCACCATCCAGCCCGACTGCCAGATGTAGTCAGCGAAGAGATGTTTGACCTGCAACAGCAGGAAGGTCAGCAAGAGCCACTCGGCAGTCATGATGCGTGTTGCCCCAATCCTTTGGTCGTGCGGTCGGATGCCCCGCCTTGTCTCGCCCTGTCCCGCCGCGATTGCCCGATGCCAATCGGTGGCGGGCGTTGGGGCCGTCTCGTGACGCGCACTCGGTTTTTGTTGGCTTGAACGGTAGCGCACCGTGGCAGCATCGGCAATGTCATCGGCTGCAATTCGGGCGGAACGGATGGGCGTGTCTGGTTTGCCCCGAGACGAAATCGACCATGGGGGATACGTTGCGCGCGCGCGGTCGGTGCCGGGCGGTCGGTCAGGTGCCGGGGGCTGTCAGCCTGCGGTTCGCTTCTATCAGCTTCTCCTTGGTCGATTTCGCAAGGTGCACGGAGAGGGACGACGCGAAATCCGGGTCTGTTTCGACAAGGTTGCGCAGGGCAGTGCCCGATACCATGAACATGCGCGACGGGCGCGATATGGTGACAGTGGCGGACGCCGGGGCGGCTTCCATCACGTTCATTTCGCCAACGAACCCGCGGCTGAGTTCGGCAATCGACGTCCCGCCCGAGGTGACATCGGCCCCGCCGGTCAGGATGAAATGCAGATGCGTGACGCATTCGTTTTCCGTGGTCAGCACCGTGCCCGGCTCGGCATCCAGCCATTCCCCACGGTTCAAAAGCTTGCGCGCGGTCGGCTTGGCCATGCGCGGCAGACCATGGGAGATGAGCGTTTGCTCTTCGTCGGAAAAATTCAGGCTCGAATGCAGAATATACAGCCGCACGATCCCGACGACGGATATCACCACCCAGATCACCTGAAGCGCGGCGGATGACCAGTTGAAGGCGGACGACAGGCCGACAAGGACCATAAGCGCTGCGATCAGGTTCATCACCGGGTAGGCAAAGCCGGACCCACGGACGACACCGATCTGAAGCAACAGGTAAGCGAAGACGTAGATCGCAACGCCCAGAAAGCCAACCCAGTCGGAATATGTTGCACTATCAGCAGGAAACATCACGACGATCAGTAACTTGGATTATTCCCTGCGCGAAGAGGATTCCGCGCGTCGCGGGCGATTTTTTTGACCCAAGGGCATATGCGGCGTCGCGCATGGCGCGGAAAAGCGAGGTTTTGAAAGCGCCCAAGGTTTGGGCAGCGTGGTCGCCAATCGTGCAAGCGCGCGCCGTTGTGGCGTCGGTCGCGCCCGCGCGCGGGTGATATTCGCCCGGGGTGCCACACCGGCCCCGAATCTGCGGCAGATGTATCTCGTGCAAAAAAGTTGGCCGATCTGGGGCGGTGCGGGAGAAGGAAGACGCGATGCGGGATCAGGATATTGTCGGGGCCTACCTGTCCCGCCTTCATGCCGAGATTTCGGCCAATCGGGATGGCGAGGTGGCGACCTATATCCCCGAATTGGGGCGTGTCGATCCGGACAAGTTCGGGATTTGTGCCGTGACCATCGACGGGCAGGTGTATTGCACCGGCGATTGGGACAGCGAAGTCTCCATTCAATCCGTGTCCAAGCCCTTCATGTATGGCGCGGCGTTGTCCGAACATGGCCGTGAACGGGTCTTGGAGCATGTCGGGGTCGAACCGACGGGTGAGATGTTCAACGCCATCGTTCTGGACGAAGCGACGAACAGGCCGTTCAACCCCATGGTCAACGCGGGCGCGATCGCGACCTCGGAGCTCATGACGCTGGATGATCGGTCGGACAGCACGGCGCGCATGCTTGATATCATGTCGCGCTTCGCCGGGCGTGATCTGGACATCGACACGTCTGTGTTCAGGTCCGAACATGACACCGGGCACCGCAACCGGGCGATTGCCTACATGATGCTCAATACCGCGATGATCCGGCGCGCGCCGGAAGATGTGCTCGACCTTTATTTCAAACAATGCGCGGTGCTGGTGAATTGTCGCGACCTTGCCGTGATGGCCGCGACCCTGGCGGCGCATGGGCGCAACCCGATGACAGGGGACCGCGTGATCGCGCCGGACAACGTGCGCGATGTCCTGTCGGTCATGGCGTCTTGCGGGATGTATGACTACGCCGGTCAATGGGGCTTTGACGTCGGTCTACCGGCCAAATCCGGGGTCTCGGGCCTGATCGGTGCGGTGGTGCCGGGGCAATTGGGGCTGGCGGTCTTTTCGCCCCGTCTCGATGCCGTGGGCAATTCCGTGCGCGGCATGGAGGTGTGCCGCAGGTTCGCCGAGGACTTCGGGCTTCATTCCTTCTCAGAACGCACCGACCTACGTTCGGTCATCCGCAGGGAATACCGGTCGGGCGAGATACAAAGTCGCAATGTCCGCGATGGGCGCGAGATTGACATCATACGCAGGGATGCCACCGAGTTTGCGGTTCTCGACCTTCAGGGGCCGCTGTTTTTCGGCGCGATGGAGCGGGTTGCGCGCCGGGTCGGGGCCCTAGTGTCGAAGGGTGTGCGCGAGATCGCGCTGGATTTCCGGCGGGTCGCGCTCGTCGACACCGGGGGACTGGCGCTGTTCGTCCGGCTGGTCGATGCGCTGGGCGGCACCGGCGTGACGCTTCATCTGGCCGAAGTGCGCTATCGCGATTCGCTGTCCGGTCTCGTCGATCTGGTTACGGATGATGCGGATGGGGTGCTGAAGATCGTCGATGACGTGGACGGGGCGCTTGCCGATTACGAGAACCGGGTCATCGCGAAGGCCGGGTTGACGCAGGAGACCCAGAAACTCGCATTGTCCGACCATGCGGTGTTCGAAGGGTTGGATGCAGGAGAGATTGCGCAGCTTCAATCCATTGCCGGCACGCTGAGTTTCGCGCCGGGCGAGGTGATGTTGAAAGCCGGGGACGACGCGAAGGCGTTTCTCACCGTGGCGCGGGGGACGGCGAGCGTCACGGTGCCGCTTGGCCCGGAACGCGCGCGTCGGGTGGCGTCGATCGGGCCGGGGCAGGCGATCGGGGAAATGGCGCTTCTGGACGGGGGCAAACGGTCGGCCAATATCGTGGCCGATGGCCCCGTGCTTGCCTATATCTTTTCGGTAGAGTCGATTCGGGCCCTGTCAGACGACAGCCCACGGATCATGGAAAAAATCCTCGGCAACATGGTTCTGAGCCTGACCCACCGGCTCCGGCGCACCAATGATGAACTGTCGGCGATGGAATGATCCTCAGCGCAGCATGACGGTCAGCGTAGCATGACCACATTCCGCTTCGCCGAGCCGGACTTGGTCGATGCGATCGCCTCGTTGATCTGGTCCAGCGTGAAGCGGTCCGAAATCAGCTCGTCCAGCTTCAGACGCCCCTGATCATACATGTCGACCATCCACGGGATGTCCCGGCTGATCACCGTGTCGCCCATCATGGTGCCCTGTATCCCCTGCGACGCGTTGCCCATCGCCAGCGGCGAATACTTGGCCTTCTCGGTGGCATGGGGCAGGCCGACCATGATGACAGAGCCGCCGGGGGCGAGGTAACGAGGCGCCGCATCATAGACGGGGGCTGCGCCAACGGTGACGAAAACCGCGTCTGTGCCGCGCCCGCCGGTGATCTTCTTGGCCGCCGACCACGGCTTGTCCTCGGTTGCGAGAACCCCGTGCGTGGCCCCGAATTCCTTGGCCATCCCCAGCTTTTCCTCGGTCATGTCGACCGCGATGATCTTTGCCGCCCCGGCGATCCGCGCGCCTTGAATGGCATTGAGACCGACACCCCCGGCCCCGATCACCACCACGCTCTGACCGGGCCGGATCCCGGCGACGTTCACAACAGACCCGATGCCGGTGATGACACCGCAGGCAAGCAGGGCGGCGCTGTCCATCGGGATGTCATCGCGGATCTTCACCGCCTGCGATTGCAGCACCACCACCTTTTGCGCGAAGGCCCCGGTATCGAGACCTTGAAACATCGGCGCGCCATCCGCCGTCTGGATCGGCGAGTCGTTGAAACTGTCATAAGGTGTCTCGCAGGTCACCGGGCGCGCGGTTTGGCAGGATGGGCAGTGACCGCAGGACCGGATCAGGGTGACAACGACCGTGTCGCCTGTCGCAAGGCCTTTGACGTTCGGGCCGACCTTGGTCACCTTACCCGCCGCCTCGTGGCCATAAACGGCGGGGAGGGGACCGCCGAAGCCCCCTTCGGCAAAGGAGATGTCGGATTGGCAGATCGCCACCGCGTGCACCTCGACCTCGATCTCTTCGCTCTGGGGTGGGCGGATCGCGATATCCTCGATCACCAGTGGTTTTCCAAACTCGTGGCAAACGGCGGCCTTGATGATGTCCATGACACCCTCCCGGTTGTGAAACTGTGTTTCGCGCGTGCAGCATCTATGCGGCGCAGGGCCGGGGCCGTCCAGAGGAGGCCGCGTTTACGTTGCGTCGGCCGTTTGCGCGAGAAGATGCGAAAGCGTGTCCGGTGCGGCGAAGAAGGGCGAATGCCCGGTGTCGATGTCCCGCGTGTCGGGGATCGCGCGGGACATGTGGCGTTGATGCTGGGTCGGAATGATGCGGTCCTGGGTCGTCACGATCGCGGTTTTTGCGATCTTGCCCGAGGCGTCGGTGAGGCCGAGGCGCGTGGTCTGCGGAGCGATCGCCTGCCACCCCAGAAGATGCTGGGCCATCTCGACGGTGCCCGGCGGGCAGTCGTGGTAGGCGAGAGCGCCGATCTTGTCGGGGCGAAAGCGAAACGATTTGCGGTCCGAGGCCACGTCAAGCGCGCCGTCAAGCGGCTGATCGTCGGCCTCGTTCTTCAGGTCGATCAGGCTCTTGCCATCCTCGGGCACATAGGCCGCGACGAACACGAGGCGCGAAATGTTCGTGGGGTCGCGCTCGGCCGCGGCCGTGATCGCGTAGCCGCCGGCCGAATGCCCGACAAGGATCGTGGGCCCCTCGATCCTGCGATTGATCGCCTGGGCGTAGAGATCAAGGGTCACGTCGTTGACCGGCGTGCTGTCGCCGCCATGAGACGGAAGGTCGATGGCCCGGCAGGTATGACCCCGGGTCTCGAGCGCGGGGATAACATCGCGCCAACACCACGCGCCGTGTGACGAGCCATGAACAAGCAGGAAATGCGCCATCAGGTATGTCCGATCTCGGAGAGAAAGCTGCAAAGCGTCTCCGCGTATTCCCCCGGGTTGTCAATGCAGGGCAGGTGGCCCGACCCACGGATCAGGTGAAACCGCGACCCGGCGACGAGGTTGGTTGTTTCGCGCACGAGATCGGGCGGGGTCGACCCGTCCTCGGTCCCGGCAATACCCAGCGTTGGAAGTTTGAGGTTCGCGGTCGAGGCATAAAGATCGCTCTCCCCGATCGCGGCGGCGCAACCGGCGTAGCCTTCAAGCGGCTGACGGGTCAGCATGTTTTGACAGCCCGCGACCACGTCCGGGTGCTGGTCGCGGAATTTTCGCGAAAACCACCGCTCCATAGTGGCCTCGGCCAGCGCGGCGATCCCGTGCGCGCGCACCTCGGCAATCCGGTCCGCCCAGATCTCGGGGGTGCCGATCTTGGTCGCGGTGTTAGACAAAACCATTGCGCGGATCAGATCGAGCCGTTCGGCAGCCAGACCCTGCGCGATGAAACCGCCGATCGACAGCCCGACGACAACCACGTTCCGGGCCCCAAGGTGGTCCAGAAGCCGCCCGGCATCGGCCACGAGATCACCCATGAAATAGGGGCCATCGGGGGCGTCGGTCAGGCCATGACCGCGTTTGTCGTATTGAATGATCCGCAAGCTGTCGGGAAGCCGGTCCACCACGTCATCCCAAATCCGAAAATCGGTGCCCAGCGCATTGACGAACAGCACCGCGGGCCCGTCGTGCGGGCCATGGTCGCGGTAATGAACGCGGATATCGGCAAGCTTTTCGATCTGCATGGTGGGGTCAGCTCCGAAACCGCATTTGCGCCTTGATCTGCCCATGATCTGAGGCGAGCTTGTTATACGGGGCCTCGGGGTGTGACCCGTCCGTGATGTGGTCGTTGAGCACCGAGAAATATTCCATGTCCGCGATGCGGTCCGCATCATCCGGGTCGAAATGGCGGCTCATGTATATCTGGTCAATGCTCTCGAACACCCCGGCGAAAGCGGTGGTATAGACCATGTCGCGGGCCGATTTTCGCACGAAAAGCTTTTCGGCAGAGCGCATGCGCACCTGTTCGACCGCCCGGGTTATCGCGGTGTTCTCTTCGTCCGAGTAGCGGTCGGAATAGGCCTCTGCATCATGGCGCAGCATCCATGAATAATTGCGAAACGGCACCTCGCCCGAGATGATCTCGGAGCTGACCGCATGTTCCCCGTCATTGAAATCGCCCAGCGCCATCACCGGGTTGCCCGCCTGCAATTCCGCAACGATTTCGCGCCGGAGCACCCAGGCTTCGGCCATGCGGCGCACGGCGGCGCGCATTGACCCCATCGCGCGCCCAACAGGGTCATACCGCGTCAGATCCTCCTCCGGGGCAAAGGCGGCGTCTTCCGGCGTGATGTATTCGCCCAGCTTTGATTTCAGGTGGCAGTTGAACACGGTGATAGTGTGATCCCCGATCGGCACGCGCACCTTGAGAATGGGGCGCGACAGGCGGCGCAGGGTGAAGTGCCCCGCCTCCATGTCCCCCTCCATGTCCCCCGCCCTATCATCTTCCAGACCGCGCAGGGGTTGAAACGGGATGGTGACCGGGGTCGCAAGATCCTGAATGATTTCGGGCGCACCGGCAAAGCCGAACCGCGACAGGATCGCGATGCCGGGGCGGCGTTCGCCCGGCTCGCCGTGATCGGCGGCATTCGGCGCGAAAGCAAGGGCGCTCTCGTCATAGGGATCAACGCCCAGCTTCCGAAAGATCACCTTGCGATGGTAGGCTTTGCCTTTCGACGGGATTACCGCGTCATTGAGCGCGCGTGCGCGGCTCGATGCCTCGTCGATCACGTCGCGCAGCGCCTCTTCCTCGAATATCTCCTGAAACCCGATGATGTCGCTGTCCAGATCGACAAGCTGGTTGGCGACCCAATCGCGCTTCCACGCGTATTCCTCGGGCGTATAGCTT
>JAABTN010000049.1 GCA_011389895.1 Maritimibacter sp.
TCGAGGCTGGCCTGCGCGCCTATGAGCGGGTTGCAAAACTGGCCGCATCGCTGGTGACAGACGGCGGATACCTCGGGGTGTGTTCGTGCTCTCATGCCGCCGATCTCGACCGGTTTCGCCGCGCGTCGACCCGGGGCATTGGGCGCGCCGGGCGCACGTGCCAACTTGTCCACACCGGGTTCGCCGGGGCCGACCATCCACAACACCCGGCGCTGGCAGAGAGCGGATATCTCAAGGCGCTGTTCTACAGGTGCCTTGCGTGAAGGTTCTGATCGACGCCTGCGTTCTTTATCCCACGGTGATGCGCGAAATGGTCATCGGGGCGGCCCGCGCGGGGCTGTTCACACCGCTCTGGTCGCCGCGCATCTTGGAAGAATGGGCGCGGGCGGCGGCAAAGCTTGGACCGGGGCAGGAGGGGTTGGCGCGGGGCGAGATCGCGGCACTTGAGGCCGACTGGCCGCGCGCGTCGGTTGCGCCGCGCGCCGCCGACATGGGGCGGCTTCACCTGCCCGACGAGAACGATATTCACGTGCTGGCCGCCGCCATCGCCGGGTCGGCCGATGCGATCATGACGCTGAACACGAAGGATTTTCCGCGCCATGTTCTGGGGGAAGAGGGGTTGGCGCGCGTGGTGCCGGACCTGTTTTTACTGTCGCTTCTGGGCGAAGATGAAGCGGCCATGGTCGGGGTCGCCGCACATGTGCGGGGCGAGGCAGAGCGGCTCTCGGGTGAGACATGGCCATTTCGCAAGCTCATGAAGAAAGCGCGTCTGCCACGCTTGGGCAAGGCGTTGGAGGCGCATGACCGGGCGTGATGGCCCGCTGGCGCACCGGTCCGGTCTGTCAGGCCAGCCAGCGCGCCTCGTTCTTCTCGATCGCGGCGATGCGTTCTTCTGTCTTCGGGTGGCTCATCAGCCAGGCCAACTGCCCGGACCCGCGCGATTTTGTCAGGTCCTCAAGCTTGGTGAACAGGGTTTTTTGCGGCCCCGCGCCGATCCCCGATTTCATCAAGAGCGCCGTGGCGTATTCATCGGCTTCGTATTCGTCCGAGCGCGACAGCCGCGCGGCAAGCATAGAGGTCACGGCCCCCGCGAGCAGCGGGCCGAGGCCGGGAATGAAGCGCCCAAGCACCATGATCAGCGCGGTGCGCAGCGCGTTCTGGCCGGAAAAGTCAATCATCCGGCGGCGCGCATGGCCAAGCGCCACGTGGCCCAATTCATGGGCGATGACCGACGCGAGCTCTTCGGCGCTCACCTTTCCAGCGCGGTATTGGTCGTAGAACCCGCGTGTAATGAAAATCCGCCCGTCCGGGGCGGCGAGACCATTGACCGGCTCGACCTCGTAGATATTCACCCGGATTTTGTCCGCGTCCAGCGCCTTCGCCATACGTGTGGTCAGCGCGCGCAGCTTCGCGTCGGCCAATTCGGTCGATTTCGCATCAAGCTCCCGGCGCAAACGCAGGGCCGAGAACCACCATGTGACGAAGCCATAAAGGACCGCGAGAAGGAGAGGGGTGAATTTCAGCATGGGCCAGATATGGGGGTTCCTGTGCAGCAGGCAAAGCGAAATCGCCCGGTTGTGTCGCGTTTTTGATCACGGGTGGTCAGCACGCTGGATTACCCCGTCGCGCGACAATGCGACAAGACGAAAACACGACCCGGCATCACCGCACGAGCGTGCGCATGCCCCGGTCGATCCCTTCCAAGGTCATCGGCACCATCCGGCCCTCGAAAATCTCGTCGATCATCTGCACCGATTGGGTGTAGCGCCAATGGGTCTCGGGCAACGGGTTGATCCAGAGGTGATCGGGCCATTGTTCGCGGGCGCGCCCAAGCCATGTGACGCCCGCCTCTTCATTCCAATGCTCATTGGCCCCGCCGGGCATGGCAATCTCGTAGGGTGACATCGCGGCGTCGCCGACAAAGATGCATTTGTAATCGGATCCGTAGGTGTGAAGCACGTCCCATGTCGGCGTCTGCGCGGCCCAGCGGCGGCGATTGTCGCGCCAGACACCTTCGTAGAGACAGTTGTGGAAATAGTAGTATTCGAGATGCTTGAACTCGGTCCGCGCCGCCGAGAACAGCTCTTCCACCACCTTGATATGCGGGTCCATCGAGCCGCCCACATCGAGAAACAACAGCACCTTGACCGCGTTGCGCCGCTCGGGCCGGGTCTTCACGTCAAGGTAGCCGTGTTCGGCGGTCGAGCGGATCGTGCCGTCGAGATCCAGCTCTTCATGCGCACCGTCGCGGGCCCAGTTGCGCAGACGTTTGAGCGCGACCTTGATGTTGCGCGTGCCCAGCTCGACATCCCCGTCGAGGTTCTTGAATTCGCGCTTGTCCCAGACCTTCACCGCGCGCTGGTGGCGCGATTTGTCCTGACCGATCCGCACGCCTTCGGGGTTGTAGCCATAGGCCCCGAAGGGCGAGGTGCCGGCGGTGCCGATCCATTTGCTGCCGCCCTGGTGACGTTCGCCCTGTTCCTCAAGCCGTTTCTTGAGCGTTTCCATCAGCTTGTCGAAGCCACCCAGGGCTTCGATCTCGGCCCGCTCGGCTTCGCTCAGGTGCTTTTCGGCGAGCTTTTCAAGCCAGTCGCCCGGAACATCCACCGCCTCCATGACCTGATCGAGCGATATGGCCTCCAGCCCTTCAAAGGTCTGGGCAAAGGCGCGGTCGAACTTGTCGAGGTTGCGCTCGTCCTTGACCATGGTGGTGCGGGCGAGAAGGTAGAACGCTTCGATGTCATAGAGCGCGAGGTTGGCTTTCATCCCTTCGAGAAACGTCAGGTATTCACGCAGGCTGACCGGCACGCGATTGGCCCGAAGGGTTTCGAAAAACGGGATGAACATGGTGGGGTCGGTCCTCTTCAGACGGATCTGCTGATGAACACCGTAACAAAAAGTCCGACGATCGCGAAAGCCAAGGCATAGCCGGCTGCGTATTGCGCGATGTCCAACCGGCGCCCGCCGCGCCGTTTCGCGGTGATCCCGCCGACGAGGGCCCCGACCAGACCGAAAACGATGATGAACATGGCTGCTCCCGGGGTTGGCGGCCCCGGGGTCCGGTCAGCCGCGTCGCTGTGGCGATATGGCGGCGATTTCCTGAAGCCGCGCGCCAACATCCGCTTCTGTGCCGAAGCCATATCGCGCCCAGCCGAGACTGTCGAGACGGACAAGCTGCGCTTCTGCGTCGCGGCCCTGCATTTCCATCGCTTCGGCCTTGATCATCAAAAGCGTGGCGAGAAGGGCGGCGTTCTGCGCCGAGCGGACCGAGCGCATGTGCTGGTCCACGATGCGCAGCGCGGTGTTGGCATTGCCCAGAGATAGCGCGTGGGCGGCAAGCTGCACGCCCATGTGCGCGGCCTGCAATTCCGTGCCGGGTAGCTGGCGATAGATCGCTTCGGCTTCTCGAAACGATGCCAGCGCGATGTCGGAGTTGACCCCGAGATTGAGCCTGCCTTGCGCAAACAGCGAGAAGGCAAGACGCGTATCGCGCCAGTTCATGGCACGCGACAGCTCGACTGCGCGGCGGGCGGCGGCGCGGCGCTGCCCGGTCGGCGCGCCGTTTCCAAGCGCGGTGCCGATGGCTTGTTTCCACGCGGTCGGGGTGGGTGTCTTCGAGACCGGCGCGCCATTGCCCCCGGTCGGGTTGAGACGCGTGAGGATGGCGGGAAGCCGCGTGGTGACTTGCGCCTTCGTCATGCCGGATTTGAGCTCCGGCGCGTAGTAGGCGCGCAGGATCAGCATGTCGAACCCGGTCAGGACAGTGTGGAAATTGTCGTCGTTGAAGACGGAATCGGACAGGCGGTAGAGGTCGTTCACCGGGCCCAGCGCCTGTGCGATTTCCTCATGCAGACAATCACGCATCTCTTGCGGGGCCACGTCTCCGGGCAGGAAGACCGTCATGCGGGTGCGTTCGGTCAGCTTTGTCCAATCGGTTTGCTCGGTGTTGCGGGCGGCTTTGTATTCCGACCAGCTAGACACGTTGGGCGCGACGAAACAGGCGGCCCCCGGAACCAGCCGTTGCAGCGCGCGCTTCGAGATGATCTCGAGCGTGATCGAGGCATTCAGATGCTCGGGCACGCGGGTGATCGAGATGCCCGCCTCGCGCTCAAGCCGGGTTAGAAGCTGTGAGAGGTCGGTGTCCAGAACCGAAGGGGCGTTGCCTTTCACCCGGATCGAAATCGGACCTTCGAACCGGGTCAGGACGGGGAGGGCGCGCCCGCTTTCAAGCGTGAAGGAGAGGTCGAGGAAATCCCCCCCGATCTCGGTATTCGGGCGCGACGGGGGGAGAATGCGGCCCGACGAGAAGGCTTTCATCGGCGGCAGCTCGGTCGGCAGGCTTATCTGCCGCGCCGTTACCTCGCGCGACATGTCCGGCAGCTTTGAGACGTTCTGATCGGTCGGCGCACAAGAGGCCAACGCGAACGCGACCGCCATCAATGTGCTCGTGTAAATCCGCTGCTTGGCCATCCCCTATCCCCGCTGATACTTGATGAACGGTGTGAGGGTTCCGATCCGGTCGTATAGCTTGCGCGCTTCTGCGTTGAAATCCTGTGTCAGCCAGTAGACCGAGGGGCTGTTTGCCTTGTCCGCCGCCGCATACACGGCCTCGATCAAAGCGCGCCCCACGCCCATGCCCCGAACTTCGGGGTCGGCATAGAGATCTTGCAGATAACAGACATCTTCGACGCGCCAGTTGTGGCGATGAAAGATGTAGTGGACAAGCCCAACGGGGCGGTCGCCGCGCTCCGCGATCAATCCGTGCTGTGGTTCCGTGTCTGACAGGAGCCGGTCGAAGGTGGTCAGGTACACCTTCTCGGGCAGGTCTGTCTCATAGAACCGCAGGTAGGTTGACCAGAGGCGTCGCCACTGGGGCTCGTCAGCTCGCGTCAGCGAACGGACGGAGAATGTCGCATCGTCTCCCAACAATACGTCCTCACCGTTCTGCGCCCCCCCAGGCACTCAGGCCCTTCATGGGTAAGGGGTCTTTGCATGAAACCCAAAGCGAAAAGTGTTCGAATTGGGGCGAAAAATGGTTTGTCGCGTGACGCGAAACAATCGCCCCGCAAGATGTGGTGGTTGCCCACGTCAGCGCCACTAACCGCCTGTGCGGATTGGGGCGAAAATGTGGCACATCTCCAAACTCGGGGCCAAATTGTTCTGCGAATCGAAACCATTGCCCCCTTAAGCTGACCACTGTTCCGCGCCTTTGTGTGGCGGGGTCGGGGTGATTGCGGGGTGCAAAGGTGGCGCAGGCACGGCGATTCGCACAGGCGAGGATCGGCCAGGGGCCGCCATACAGGCGGTTGCGCAAACGAACGCGCGCCGGTGCATCGCTTGATATCAGCCGCGCTCGCGGCGGGCGAGGAAGGCGAGGCGTTCGAACAGGTGCACGTCCTGTTCGTTCTTCAACAGCGCCCCATGCAATTTGGGCAGCGCCGTCGCCCCATCGCGCTTGAGGTCTTCGGGGTCCATGTCCTCGGCCAAAAGCAGTTTCAGCCAATCGAGCACCTCCGAGGTCGAAGGCTTTTTCTTCAGCCCCGCCTGTTCGCGGATCTCGTAGAATTGGCTCAGCGCCGTGGTCAGCAGCTTTTCCTTGATGCCCGGATGATGCACATCGACGATCTTGCGCATCGTCTCCATGTCGGGGAACTTGATGTAATGGAAAAAGCAGCGGCGCAGGAAGGCGTCGGGAAGCTCTTTTTCATTGTTCGAGGTGATAATGACCACGGGGCGCTGTTTCGCGCGGATCGTCTGGCCGGTCTCGTAGACGTGGAACTCCATCTTGTCGAGCTCCTGCAACAGGTCGTTGGGAAACTCGATATCCGCCTTGTCGATTTCGTCGATCAGGAGCACGACCTTTTCCTCGGCCTCGAAGGCCTGCCAGAGCTTGCCCTTGCGGATGTAGTTGGACACGTCGTGCACCCGCTCTTCGCCCAGTTGGCTGTCGCGAAGGCGGCTCACCGCATCATATTCATAGAGCCCCTGTTGCGCGCGGGTGGTCGATTTGATGTTCCATTCGATCATGTTGAGATCGAGCGCGGCGGCGACCTGCCGGGCCAGCTCGGTCTTGCCCGTGCCCGGCTCGCCCTTGACCAAGAGCGGGCGCTCGAGCGTGACCGCGGCATTCACCGCGATCGAAAGATCGTCTGTCGCAACATATTCATCCGTTGAGGAAAATTTCATCCGGTTCGCCTCTGTTCCAACCTTGTATTTGGCGCTAAATGCACCCTGCGTGACGGGGCGACCATAGGCAGGGCGACCGGGGGCCACAAGGCGCGCATTGTGTAGTGACATCCAAGCGACGCTACGGTAAACGAGCGCCGAGGAGCAAACGGAATGGTTAAGAACTTAAAGATCAACGTGGGCTCCGAGGTATTGGAGGAGAGTGGTATGAAGGCAGAAACCTTCCTGCCGGACGACTACCGACCGGCTGAAGACGAACCCTTTATGAACAATCGCCAGACGGAATATTTTCGTCGCAAGCTTCTGAACTGGAAAGCCGATCTCTTGGGCGACAGCAAGAACACCATCGAGGGCTTGCAGGATTCGACCAGAAACATTCCCGATATCGCCGACCGGGCTTCGGAAGAAACCGACCGCGCGCTGGAACTGCGGACCCGGGATCGGCAGCGCAAACTGGTGGCCAAGATCGACTCGGCGCTGCGTCGGATTGACGAAGGTGAATACGGCTATTGTGAAGAGACCGGTGAACCGATCTCGTTGAAACGTCTGGATGCGCGCCCGATCGCGACCCTGAGCCTTGAGGCGCAGGAACGTCATGAGCGCCGCGAAAAGGTGCATCGCGACACCTGACGGGCGGGCGCGATGGAGTGTGTCAGCGGCACCGTGGCCCATTGGCTCCGGTGCCGTTTTTGTGAGGGGCAGGCATGTTGATCGGGCAGGAGATCACGGTTCTGGGCGCCGGTATCGGCGGGCTGGCGGCGTCTATCGCGCTGGCGATGCGCGGTGCCAAGGTCACCGTGCTGGAACAGGCCGCCGAGGTGCGCGAAGTGGGCGCGGGTATTCAGGTCAGCCCAAATGGTCTTGCGGTGCTGGATGCGCTCGGGGTCGGGGACCAGATGCGCGCGCGCTGCCTCAGGTCACGCGCGGTGACGCTTCTCGACGGGGTAAGCGGGCAGCGGGTCATTCGCCTTGACCTTGAAACCCACCGCCCCGATCAGTGTTTTCTCTTCGTGCACCGCGCCGACATCATCGCCATTCTTCTGGAGCGCGCGCAGGCGTTCGGGGTGCAGGTCACGCTGGACCGGCGGGTCACCGGGGTCGAGATCGGCCCGCAGGTCACGCTCGATATCGACGGGCAGGGCGCGGTGGACGCGGGCTTCGTGGTCGGGGCTGACGGGCTACATTCGGTGATGCGCCGCGCATTGAACGGCGCGCGCGCGCCGGTGTTCACCCGACAGGTTGCCTGGCGCGCCGTGGTGCCCGCCCTTGGGGATGAGCCGCGCGAGGCGCGGATTTTCATGGGGCCGAAGCGTCATCTGGTCACCTATCCGCTGCGCGGTGGCGAGATCGTGAACATCGTCGCGGTCGAGGAACGCGACGCCTGGACCGAAGAGGGTTGGCATCTTGAAGATGACCCCGACAATCTGCGCTATGCCTTCGCGGGTTTTGCCGAAGCCCCCCGCGCCTTGTTGGACCGGGTCGACCGGGTCAACGTCTGGGGCCTGTTTCGCCACCCGGTGGCGGATCAGTGGCACAAGGGCGCGGCGGTGATCATGGGCGATGCGGCGCATCCGACGCTGCCGTTCATGGCGCAGGGCGCGGTGATGGCGCTCGAAGACGCCTGGGTTCTGGCCGACAGCCTTGCGGTGGCCGGGCTTGAGGACGGCCCCGCGCTTTACCAGGCGCGCCGCCGATCACGCGCCGTGCGGGTGATCGAGACCGCCAATGACAACGCGAAGAATTACCACTACGCCAACCCGATCTTGCGCGTCGTGGGCCATAGCGCGTTGCGTGTCGCGGAGCGGATCGCACCCGAGCGCGTTCTGGGGCGCTATGACTGGATCTATGATTTTGACGTGACGACCTCGGCCTAGCTTTCCTGCCGCCACAAGCCCGCGCGCCACGCCGAGTCGCTTCTGCAACACTTCGGCCACGAAGCCAAAGGGGCGCAAAATAGGCGTGGTGGAATTTTTACTCCCGGCTAATCTGCAAGAAAAGACCAACGATAATAGGGCAGTGGTTTGGGTGACAAGCAGTTTGGGGCAGGCGGGGCGCGGCAAGCCTCCGGTCTATGCCTGACATTCGGTGACTGGTTCGTGCGCGGCTGGCACGGCGCGCGGGATTTGTTTCGCCAGTATGACGCGAAGGCGACCTTTTTCATCGCCAAGCCGGACAAGATCCCGAACAGGGGCTGGAACCGCCTGCGCGCGCTGCAATCAGATGGTCACGAGATCGGCTGTCATACCATGACCCACGCCCGTTTGACCAAGTTTCTGACCGAAGGCACGTTCGAGGATTACATCGTGCAGGAAATCCTGCCCGCGCATGACCTGTTCCTACGCGGACCTTGAAGAGGTGCTTGCGCTGGCACAGTCCCATCGGCTGTCGATGCAGACCATGCGCTCGGTCGGGTTTCGACACAGACACGCCTTGCGAGATGCGGCCTGAGGGGCGAGTTTTATCGCCATCCCCCCTTTCAATTCCCCCGCCTCCGTGAAATAGGAAACTGCCAAACGAACACTCCAACGGAGGTCCTTATGGAGATTCGCGAGGCGCTTACCTTCGATGACGTGCTGCTGGTCCCGGCGGAGAGCAACGTGTTGCCCTCGATGGCGGACACGCGCACCCATGTCACCAAGGATATCAAGCTCAATATCCCGCTTCTGTCGTCCGCGATGGACACGGTGACCGAGGCCCGCATGGCGATCGCCATGGCGCAGGCCGGTGGTATCGGGGTGATCCACAAGAACCTGTCCGTTGAAGAACAATCGCGAGAGGTGCGCCGCGTGAAGCGGTTCGAGAGCGGCATTGTCTACAACCCAGTGACCCTGACGCCGGATCAGACGCTGGCGGATGCCAAGGCGCTGATCGAACGCTACAATTTCACCGGGTTCCCCGTGGTGAACGAAAAGGGCCACGTGGTCGGGATCGTCACCAACCGCGACATGCGCTTCGCGACCTCGGACGACACGCCGGTGCGGGTGATGATGACCTCCGACAACCTCGCCATCCTGCGCGAACCGGCCGACCGCGCCGAGGCCAAGAGCCTGATGCAGGCCCGCCGGATCGAAAAGCTTCTGGTGACCGACAAGAACGGCAAGCTCACAGGGCTTTTGACCCTGCGCGACACCGAGCAGGCGGTTTTGAACCCCACGGCCTGCAAGGACGAATTGGGCCGGCTGCGGGTCGCCGCGGCCAGCAGCGTTGGGGATGCCGGCTTCGAACGCACCGAGGCCTTGATCGACGCGGGCGTGGACATCGTCGTGATCGACACCGCGCATGGCCATTCCGAAGGGGTCATCGGCGCCGTGGCGCGCGCCAAGAAGCTTTCAAACGCGGTGCAGATCATCGCGGGCAACGTGGCGACCGCCGCCGCCACCCGCGCCCTGATCGACGCGGGCGCGGATGCGGTCAAGGTCGGCATCGGCCCCGGCTCGATCTGCACCACGCGCATGGTCGCGGGCGTTGGCGTGCCGCAATTGACCGCCGTGTCCGACAGTTCCCGCGAAGCCGACAAATCCGGCATCCCGGTGATCGCCGATGGCGGCATCAAGTTCTCGGGGGATTTTGCCAAGGCGATCGCCGCCGGGGCGTCTTGTGCCATGGTCGGCTCGATGATCGCGGGCACCGATGAAAGCCCGGGCGAGGTGATCTTGTATCAGGGGCGGTCGTTCAAGACCTACCGGGGGATGGGGTCGCTGGGCGCCATGGCACGCGGGTCGGCGGACCGGTATTTCCAAAAAGACGCGGCGTCCGACAAGCTGGTTCCCGAAGGCATAGAGGGGCAGGTGCCCTACAAGGGCTCGGCCGGCACCGTTATCCACCAGCTCGTGGGCGGCCTGCGCGCCGCCATGGGTTATACCGGCAACAGGACGGTGGAAGAGATGCGCAAGAACGCGACATTCGTGAAGATCACCGGGGCCGGGCTGACGGAAAGCCACGTTCATGACGTGCAGATCACGCGCGAAAGCCCGAATTACCAGATCGGCTGAACATGACCCCGGCGGCACGTCTTTCGGCGGCGATTGAAATCCTCGATGCGTGGCAGGCGGGCGCGGCACCGGAGCAGGCCCTGAGCCGTTGGGCGCGGGGCAGCCGCTTTGCCGGGTCGAAGGACCGCGCGGCGGTGCGTGACCTTGTCTTTGACGCGCTGCGCTGTGCCCGCTCGCACGCCGCCCTTGGCTGTGGCACGGATGGGCGCGCGATGGTTCTTGGCGGCCTGCGCGCTGCCGGGGCCGACCCCGACGCGCTCTTTGATGGCGCGCGGTTCGCCCCCGATCCGTTGCGGGGCGACGAACGCACCCCACCCGCGATGCGCGACCTGCCAGAGGCGGTGGCCTGCGATCTACCCGATTGGCTGGTGGCTGAATTCCGGGCCTCGCTTGGCGATACGTGGCGCGAGATCGCCGAAAGCCTGCGCCACCGCGCGCCGGTGTTTTTGCGGGTCAACGCCGCGCGCGGGGACCGGGCGGCGGCATGCGCCGCGCTCGCAGCCGAGGGTATCGCGGCGCGGCCCCATCCGCTGGCCTCCACGGCGCTTGAGGTGACCGAAGGCGCGCGGCGCGTGCATCTGTCAGACGCGTTCGCATCCGGTCTGGTCGAATTGCAGGACGCCGCGAGCCAGGCCGTGATCGAAGAGATCGGCATTCTGCCCGGTGAGACGCTTCTGGATTACTGCGCGGGCGGGGGAGGCAAGGCGCTGGCCGCCGCCGCGTTGGGGGCGCAGGTCACCGCCCATGACATCGACCCTGCGCGCATGGGCGACCTTCCGGCCCGTGCCGCGCGCGCCGGTGCGACCATCACCTGCGCGCCGCCGAACAAGCTTTCGGGCATGTTCGACGTGGTTCTTGTCGATGCGCCGTGTTCCGGATCGGGGGCATGGCGCCGCGCACCGCAGGGCAAATGGGCGCTGACGCAGGACCGGCTGGACAGTCTCTTCCGGGTGCAGGCGGATATTCTCGACGAGATCACCGGCTTTGTCGCCCCGGGTGGGCGGCTGGTCTATGCCACCTGTTCGCTTCTCAAGGCGGAGAACGAGGAACAGGTCGACGCGGCCTTGCGCCGCCATCCCGGCTGGCGCTGCGTGACATCGCGCCGGTTCACGCCGCTTGACGGGGGAGACGGGTTCTTTGTGGCCATGCTGGAATGCTCCGAATAGGAGAGAGGGCAAGCATAAAACAACCCTAGATTGCAGGGCCCGCTTCGATTAAGCTCAGTTTAAGATTAACGGTGCCCTATGGGGGCAGTCGAATCGCAAACGGGTGTCTTTTGTCGCAATCTGCACTCATGCCGGGGCCTTTGACCCGGGCGGCCCTGAACCTGTCGCACCATTCTGTGCCCTTGGCCGGCACCGGGGCCGCGCTTTGTGGCGCGGGCTACGTGGTGGGCCACCCGGCGACCGGGGTGCTGTTCATGATCCTCGGGCTGACCTTTTTCGCCCTTGTCGCGATCAGCCTTCTCACCCGCGTGAAACACCGCGCGGCGCGCGCGGACATGATCGAAACCCTGAAAATGCTGGTGGCCGAAGATGCGGCCCCCTCGGTCATGACCGATATCGACGGGGCCATCGCCTATGCCAACCCCGCCGCGCGCGACCGGTTCAATGCGACGACCGATCAAACCCTCGCCGGTGTTCTGACCGATATTTTCGCCCAACCCGGTTCGGTCCTCTACCGGCTTCAAAACCGCGCGCTGGCGCTCGGGTCCGCGCGCGAAGAGGTCGCGAGCCGGGGCGAGCGGCTTCAGATTTCGACCCACCGGATTGGTGAGGACAGGTTCTTGTGGCGGCTGGACGAGCTGGGCGAATGGCAGGCGACGGGGCATTCGGGCGATCATATCGGCCTGCCGATGATGACCATCGCGGCCTCCGGCACGATCTTGTTCATGAACGAAGCGATGCGCCGGTTTCTCGGGGGGCGCGAGCGGTCGGTGGACCGTGTCTTTGCCGAACTTCCCGTGACCGGCGGCAAGATCCAGGCGGTGCGCAGCGCCCATGGCACGGTCGCGGTGCAGGTCGCCGAGGTGGCGCTCACCGCCGGGCGGCGTGAGCTTTACCTGCTTCCCGAGCCCGACCTGTCAACGGTGCCACGGGCAGAATGGGGGATCGTCGAACACCTGCCGATCCCGCTTTTGAAACTTGGCCGCGATGGTGCGGTTGCCTTGTCCAATGCGCGCGCGCGGCGGCTTTTGGGCACCGAGGCATTGCGGGGACAGCATCTGTCGAACCTGGTCGAAGGGTTGGGGCGCCCGCTCGATGATTGGTTGGACGAAGCTTGGAGCGGCCGCAATTTGGGCCGCACCGAAACCGTGCATGCAACACGGCGCGACGACGACACCTTCGTTCAAATCTCGCTCGAACGGGTGCGCGAAGAGGACACATGGTCGCTCATCGTGGTGATGAACGATGCGACCGAGTTGAAATCGCTGGAAAACCAGTTCGTCCAGAGCCAGAAAATGCAGGCGATCGGACAGCTTGCAGGTGGCATCGCACATGATTTCAACAATGTGCTCACCGCGATCTCGGGGCACTGCGACCTGCTTCTCATGCGCCACGCGGAGGAGGATCAGGATTTCGCGGATCTCACCCAGATCTCGCAAAACGCCAACCGTGCCGCTGCGCTGGTGGGCCAATTGCTCGCCTTTTCGCGCAAGCAGCACCTGCGCCCCGATGTGATTGATCTTGCCGACAGCATGACCGATCTCACCCATCTTCTGGGTCGGCTGGTGGGCGAGAAAGTGACGCTGGATTTCCAGCATGACCGTGAAATTCGGCCCGTGCGCGCCGACAAACGCAAGCTTGAGCAGGTGGTGATGAACCTCGTGGTCAACGCGCGCGACGCGATGGCAGACGGGGGCCGCATCAGGCTCGACGTGCGCAATGTCTATCTCGACCACGCGCTTGAGCGGGACAGGGTGCGCGTGCCGGGGGGCGATTACGTCGCGATCCGGGTGATCGACGAGGGGTCGGGGATCGCGCCGGACAAGGTCGACAAGATTTTTGAACCTTTCTACACCACCAAGGGGGCGGGGAAGGGCACCGGGCTCGGGCTGTCGATGGCCTACGGCATCATGAAACAATCGGGCGGTTTCATCTTCGTGGATTCCGTTGTCGGCTCCGGCACCACGTTCACGCTGTATTTCCCGGTCCACACCGGCGGCGATGTCGAACGGCGCGATCCCGCGACGCCAGAGGTGGCGCCTGCGGTCGATACCGCCCGGGCGCCCCGCACAACGCCGAAAATTGAGGAGGCAGCCGAGGGCGAGGGTGCCGATCCGACCCAGCGCCTGCCGCGCCCGACGCATGAGCCGGGGGCGCTGCCCGGCGGCCATGTGCTTCTTGTCGAAGACGAAGCGCCGGTGCGGGCCTTTGCCTCGCGCGCGCTCAGGCTGCGCGGCTACACGGTGATGGAGGCGGCGAGTGCCGAAGAGGCGTTGGAGCTTTTGTCTGACAGCGGGGTGCATGTCGATGTGGTGGTGACGGATGTGGTGATGCCCGGCATGGACGGGCCGACATGGGTGTCAAAGGCGCTCGAAGACCGGCCCGGCGTCAAGGTCGTCTTTGTCTCGGGCTACTCGGAGGATTCGGTGTCCGAGCATCAAAAACGCATCCCGAATTCCGTGTTCTTGCCAAAACCCTTCTCATTGTCCGAATTGACCGCGACGGTTTCGGCCCAGATCCACTGACCCCCGATCCACGAGCCTAAATCAATGGGCCCAGAACGCCGATGACCGGTTGATTTCACCGATCCAGCCCAAGGGCCAGCGCGCGACAACGGTTTATTAACCTTCTTGGGCGCAGGGTGGGATAATAGAATTTTCTTGAAATGTTCTCTTTTGTTCTTCATGAAGGAAATAAGAACAAGAGGCGAACAAGAGCTGCAATTGCCGCCCGGCCTCGGGTGTGGAATAAGGATGATGAAAATGGCAACCGCGAACCTTCTGGATCTCGATATGAAACGCGACAGCGAGAAGCAAAAAGCCCTCGACTCGGCCCTGGCCCAGATCGAGCGGCAATTCGGCAAAGGCTCGATCATGAAGCTCGGGGGCGATAACCCCATGCCCGAGATCGCCGCGACCTCGACCGGGTCGCTCGGGCTCGATATCGCCTTGGGGATCGGGGGTCTGCCGAAGGGTCGGATCATCGAGGTTTATGGCCCCGAAAGTTCGGGCAAGACGACCCTCACGCTGCACGCGGTCGCCGAAGAGCAAAAAACCGGCGGCGTCTGTGCCTTTGTCGACGCCGAACACGCGCTCGACCCGCAGTATGCCAAGCGTCTCGGCGTGGATCTGGACGAGCTTTTGATCTCGCAGCCCGACACCGGGGAACAGGCGCTGGAAATCGTCGATACGTTGGTGCGGTCGGGTGCGGTCAACATGGTCGTGGTCGATTCGGTCGCCGCCCTCACCCCGCGCTCCGAGCTGGAAGGCGACATGGGCGATTCCAGCGTGGGGGTTCAGGCCCGCCTGATGAGCCAGGCCATGCGCAAGCTGACCGGGTCGATTTCGCGGTCGAATTGCATGGTGATCTTCATCAACCAGATCCGGATGAAAATTGGCGTGATGTTCGGCTCGCCCGAAACCACCACCGGCGGCAATGCTCTCAAGTTCTATTCCTCGGTTCGTCTCGATATCCGCCGCATCGGCGCGATCAAGGACCGGGACGAGGTTGTGGGCAACGCCACCCGGGTGAAGGTCGTGAAGAACAAGGTCGCGCCGCCGTTCAAGCAGGTGGAATTCGACATCATGTATGGCGAGGGCATCTCGAAAACCGGCGAGCTTCTCGATCTCGGGGTGAAAGCCGGCGTGGTCGAGAAATCCGGTGCCTGGTTCTCCTACGGGGATGAACGCATCGGGCAAGGCCGCGAGAACGCCAAGACCTTTCTCAAGGAAAACCCCGCCATGGCGCATGATATCGAGGACAAGATCCGCGCGGCCCACGGGCTTGAATTCGACATGCCCCATGACGATGAGGACGTGGTCGAGGAGTGATCGACCGGGCCCCGCGCGACAGGGGTTGAAAAGCCCGACGACGCGCAGGCCTTCACGCGGAAAAACAACCGGACAGGACGGGCTTCGGCCCGTCCTTTTTCGTCGTGGTGGACAGTCGTGCGACACATGGATAAACCGGGGCGACCGGGCCGCCGCGCCCTTGAAAACGTAGCTCCGCACGGAATTTCCATGGCCAGCCTGAACGACATCCGATCAACCTTCCTCGACTACTTCGCCAAGAACGGCCACGAGGTGGTTGACAGCAGCCCGCTTGTCCCCCGCAACGACCCGACGCTGATGTTCGTCAACTCGGGGATGGTGCAGTTCAAGAATTGCTTCACCGGCGTCGAGAAGCGCGATTATGACCGCGCGACCACGGCCCAGAAATGCGTGAGGGCGGGCGGCAAGCACAATGACCTCGACAACGTCGGCTACACCGCCCGCCACCATACGTTCTTCGAGATGCTCGGCAATTTCTCGTTCGGGGACTATTTCAAGAAGGAAGCCATCCCCTTTGCCTGGGAGCTGATCACCAAGGAATTCGGTATCCCGAAGGACAAGCTCTACACGACGGTGTTCCACACCGACGACGAGGCCTTCGAGATCTGGAAAAAAGTTGGCGTGCCCGAGGACCGGATCATCCGGATCGATACCTCGGACAATTTCTGGCAGATGGGGCCAACCGGCCCCTGCGGCCCCTGCACCGAGATTTTCTACGATCACGGCGACCATATCTGGGGCGGCCCACCGGGCAGCCCGGAGGAAGACGGCGACCGGTTCATCGAGATCTGGAACATCGTCTTCATGCAGAACGAACAATTCGAAGACGGCTCCATGCGCGCGCTCGACATGCAGTCGATCGACACCGGCATGGGGTTGGAGCGGATCGGGGCGCTCTTGCAAGGGAGCCACGACAATTACGACACCGACCTGTTCAAGGCGCTGATCGAATCCTCGGCACATCAGACCGGCGTTGATCCGTTCGGCGACAAGAACGTGCATCACCGCGTGATCGCCGACCACTTGCGCTCGACCTCGTTCCTGATCGCCGACGGGGTCATGCCGTCGAACGAGGGGCGGGGATACGTGCTGCGCCGGATCATGCGCCGTGCCATGCGCCACGCGCATCTTCTGGGGGCCGCCGACCCTGTCATGCACCGGCTGGTGCCCACGCTTGTCAGCGAGATGGGGCAGGCTTACCCGGAGCTTGGCCGGGCGCAGGCGCTGATCGAAGAGACGCTTTTGTCCGAGGAAACCCGGTTCAAAGCGACGCTGGAGCGGGG
>JAABTN010000004.1 GCA_011389895.1 Maritimibacter sp.
GCCCGTTCCACGTGTTGGCCACCCAGAACCCGCTGGAGCAGGAGGGCACATATCCGCTGCCCGAGGCGCAGCTTGACCGTTTCCTGTTGCAGGTCGATGTCGAATACCCCGACCGCGACGCCGAGCGTGACATCGTCCTTGCTACCACCGGGGCCGACGAAGCCGAGGCGGAGGTGGTTTTCAGCACCGAAGACCTGATCGCCGCGCAGGCGCTGTTGCGCCGGATGCCGGTGGGCGAAGCGATTCTGGAAATGATCCTCGACGTCGTGCGCGCCTGCCGCCCGGACGACGACAGCGCCCCTGATATCGTGCGCGACGCGGTCGCATGGGGGCCGGGGCCCCGGGCCGCGCAGGCATTGATGCTTCTGACCCGGGCGCGGGCCCTGATGGATGGCCGCCTTGCCCCCGACGCCAGCGATGTCGTCGCGCTGGCAAAGCCGGTGCTCATTCACCGCATGGCGTTGTCCTACGCCGCCCGTGCGCGGGGCGATAGCCTGTCCGGAATCATCGACGGTGTGGTCGAAGGGATCACGCCGAGAGAGGCCGCGGCTTGAGCCAAACCACCCCCCTGCGTCCGCGCGCCGAAAACCTTGCCGCGCCGCTCCCCCCGCTTCTCGCTGCCGCCGAACAATTGGCGCGCGGCGTCGTGCTGGGGGAACATGGGCGCAGGCGACCGGGGGTCGGCGATGCCTTTTGGCAATACCGCCCTGCGCAACCCGGTGATCCGGCACGTTCGATCGACTGGCGACGGTCGGCGCGATCAGACACGCATTTCGTGGCCGAGAAGGAATGGCAAGCGGCGCAATCGGTGGCCTTCTGGGTCGACCGGGGGCAGTCGATGCAATTCACTTCGGACAGCGGCCTGCCGACCAAATCCGGTCGCGCCGCTCTCATCACGCTCGCCCTGTCGGTGCTCTTGGTGCGGGGCGGCGAGCGCGTGGGGCTGACCGACATGGGCGTGAGGCCGATGGGGGGCGAGGTCCAGCTGGGGCGCATGGCCGACGCGCTGGGTGAAGTGCGCCCGGCGGATTACGCCTCGCCCGACGTTTCGGTCCTGCCGCGTCATGCGCGGGCGGTCTTCGTCTCGGATTTCATGGCAGACCCCGCCCCGGTCGAGGCGGCGCTGGCGACCGCCGCGGATCGCGGCGTCTCTGGTGTCCTGTTGCAAATCCTCGACCCGTCGGAAGAGGCGTTTCCCTTCGACGGGCGCACCGTGTTTCATTCGGTTGGCGGGACCATGGAGCATGAGACGCGCAAGGCCGGGGATTTGCGGGACCGCTATCTGGACCGGCTTCAGACCCGGAAAGATCGTCTCGCCCTCATCGCGCGGCGCACCGGCTGGCAATACCACTGCCACCATACCGACGCGCCCGCCCCGAAGGCGCTGCTTTGGGCCTTCGGTGCCTTGGAGGGCGCGCGCTGATGTTTGCTCTCGGCCCCATCGGTTTTGCCGCGCCATGGCTTCTGGCCGCGCTCATCGCGTTGCCGGTGCTCTGGATCATCTTGCGTGCGATCCCGCCAGCGCCGATGCGCCGCGCCTTTCCAGGTGTCGCGCTGCTGCTGGGGTTGGAGGACGAGGACAGCGAAGCGGACCGCACGCCATGGTGGTTGTTGCTGCTCAGGATGCTGGCCATCGCGGCGATGATCTTCGGGTTCGCGGGTCCAGTGCTGAACCCCGATCCGGTGGCCGAGGGGCGTGGTCCGCTTCTGGTCCTTGTCGATGACAGCTACGGCGCGGCGCAGGATTGGCGCGCCCGGATCGACGCGGCAAGCCGCCGGGTCGAGGCGGCGGGGGCCGCCGGTCGGCGTGTGGCGCTTGTGCCTGTCTCGGCGCTGCCCGTGGAGGGCGGGCTACCCTTGCGCGCGGCTTCGGACGCGCGTGCGCGGCTTGACGGTCTGGTGCCCGAACCCTGGCCGGTCGACCACGGCGCGGTGATCGGCTGGCTCGACACCATCGAGGAGCCGGGGTTTCAGACACTTTGGGTGTCCGACGGGCTGGCCAGCGCAAGCCGGGCATCCTTGGCCGATGCGCTGCGCGCGCGCGGGCCGGTCACGGTGATGCAACCCCCGGCGGCGCGTCTTGGGCTTGCCCCGGCGCGGATCGAGGACGGGATGATGGTGCTTATGGCCACCCGTAGCGTCACGGAGACCGCGCAGGAGATCGAGGTAACCGGGCAGGGCCCCGATCCGTCCGGTGTCGAGCGCGAATTGGCGCGCGCCACGCTTGCGTTCGAGCCGGGACAGGCAGAGACCGAGGTTTCGCTCTCGCTGCCGCCCGAGGTGCGCAACCGGATCGGCCGGTTCCAGATCGAGGGCGTGCGATCGGCGGCGGCGGTGACGCTGGCCGACGATACCCTGCGCCGTCGCAAGGTGGCGCTGATCGGGGGCGACAGTGAAGAGGCGTTGCAGCTTCTGTCGCCGCTTCATTACCTGCGCGAGGCGCTGGAACCCACGGCAGAGGTCATGGAAGGCACGCTGGGCGATCTTATTCAGGCCAGCCCCGATGTCATCGTGCTGGCAGACGTGGCCGCGCTTGCGCCCGGTGACAAGGATAACCTTGAAACATGGGTCGCCGAGGGCGGGTTGTTGTTGCGCTTTGCGGGCCCGCGTCTGGCCGCCGCCGATACCGGGCGCTCTGAGACCGACCCGCTTTTGCCGGTGCGCCTGCGCGTCGGTGGGCGGGACGTGGGCGGTGCGATGTCCTGGGGTGCGCCCCGCAAGCTCGCCCCCTTTCCCGAGGATTCGCCGTTCTACGGCCTCGACGTTCCCGAAGATGTCGAGGTCACGAGTCAGGTTCTTGCCGAACCCGGCCCGGAGCTGTCCGAACGCACTATTGCCGCGCTGGCCGATGGCACGCCGCTGGTCACCCGCAAGCCGTTGGCGGACGGGCAGGTGGTGTTGGTCCATGTGTCGGCCAACGCGGAATGGTCGACGCTGCCGCTCTCGGGCCTGTTCGTCCAGATGCTTGAGCGGCTGGCGGTTTCGACCCGCACCGCCACCCCCGAGGTCGGCGATCTCGAAGGCACGACATGGGTGCCCGAGACGCTTCTCGATGGTTTCGGCGCGCTGGACAGCGCGGGCGAACGGCCCGGCGTGGCCGGAACGCGGCTGGTGGATATCGTCGGCCCGGATCTTCCGCCGGGGCTCTATGCGTCGGGCGAACAGAGGGTCGCGGTCAACGTGCTGGGGCGCGATGACCTGCTGGAACCGGCGCGCTGGTCTGCCGGGCTGACGCCGGAATGGGCCGGTGCGCGCGAGGAAACCGATCTTGCCGGTTGGCTCCTGATGCTGGCGCTTGCGGCCTTGGCGGTCGATGTGATCGCTTCGCTTGCCCTGTCGGGTCGGCTGGCGCGGGCCGGGGCTGCCGGAAAGCGCGCGGCGCGGGCGGCCCCCGTGATCATCGCGGCGCTGCTGATCGCGCCCGACCGCCTGCAGGCGCAGGACGAGGGCGACACGGCGCAGACATTGGCGCAAATGGCCGGGCGCGTGACGCTCGCCTACGTTTCGACCGGCACGCCGGGGATCGACGACGTGTCCGAAGCCGGGCTTCTGGGCCTGAGCCAGCAATTGTTCGCCCGCACGTCGGTCGAACCGGCGGAACCGGCGGGCATCGACATTGAAACCGATGAGCTGGCTGTCTACCCCCTGCTTTACTGGCCGGTGACCGAAGACCAGCCCGCCCCGTCCTCGCAAGCCTATGCCAAGCTCAATGCCTACCTGCGCGGGGGCGGGATGATCGTGTTCGACACGCGCGATGGCGATGTGTCGGGGTTCGGCTCCGGGGCCACGGGCGAAGGCCAACGCCTGCGCGCGCTGGCGCGTCCGCTCGACATCCCGCCGCTTGAACCGGTGCCCAACGACCACGTGCTGACCCGGACCTTCTACCTTCTGGCCGATTTCCCGGGCCGCTACGGCGGCCAGGCGGTCTGGGTCGAGGCCAGCCCGCCGGATGCCGAACGCGCCGAAGGCATGCCGTTTCGAAACCTCAACGACGGGGTGACGCCGGTGATCATCGGCGGCAATGACTGGGCCAGCGCCTGGGCGGTGAATGACAACGGGTCACCGATGTTTCCCGTGGGCCGGGGCTTTGCCGGGGAACGGCAGCGCGAGATGGCCTATCGCTTCGGCGTGAACCTCGTGATGCATGTGCTGACCGGCAACTACAAATCCGATCAGGTCCATGTGCCTGCGCTTCTGGAAAGGATCGGGAATTGAACGCCTCCAACATCATCTTCGACCCCGCCTTCGATTGGCCCGTGATCTGGGGGGCCGGGGCGGTGATCGCCGCGCTCCTGATCCTCGCCGTCTGGCGGGGTCTGAAGGGATGGGCGCTGCGCACGCTTGGGGCCGCGGCGCTTTTGACGGCGCTTGCCGGCCCGTCGCTTCAGATCGAAGATCGTGCGCCGGAGGGCGATATCCTCTTGGCCGTCGTGGACGAAAGCGCGTCGCAGGGCCTGTCTGACCGGGGAGCGCAATCTGAGGCCGCGCTTGAGGCGCTTCGCGCGCGGGTCGCGGGGACCGAGGGGCTGGAATTGCGGGTCACCCGGATGGGAGATGGTGAGGATAATCGCGGATCGCTTCTGATGACCGCGCTGGGCGATGCCTTGGCGGAATTGCCGCGCGACAGGGTGGCCGGGATGGTCCTGATCTCGGACGGGCGGTTGCATGATGTCGAGATGGCGCCAGAATTGCCCGCGCCCCTGCACCTGATGCAGACCGGCAAACCCGACGATTGGGACCGGCGGCTGACGATCACCAATGCGCCCGCCTTCGGTATTCTCGACGAGGAACAGGAAATCCGCCTTCGGGTGGATGACATGGGGGCGGCCCCGGCGACCGAAAGCGTGCCCTTGACCATTGCCATCGACGGGGGCGAGCCCGAGACATACACCGTGCCGGTGGGGCGTGAATTGGCCCTGCCGATCACCCTGTCCCACGGCGGGCAGAACGTGATCCAGTTTACCATACCGGTCGAGGATGGCGAATTGACCGACCGCAACAATGCCGCCGTGGTCAACATGAACGGCGTGCGCGACCGGCTTCGCGTGCTTTTGGTGTCCGGTGTGCCGCATCCGGGCACGCGGACTTGGCGCAATCTTCTTAAATCAGACAGCGCGGTGGATCTTGTCCATTTCACCATCCTGCGCCCGCCGGAGAAGCAAGACGGGGTGCCGGTGAACGAATTGTCCCTGATCGCCTTCCCGACACAGGAGCTGTTCATGGAAAAGATCGACGAGTTCGATCTGATCATCTTCGACCGCTACAAGCTCAGGGGTATTCTGCCCGCAAGCTACTTGGGCTCGGTGCGCGATTATATCGACCGGGGCGGGGCGGTGCTGGTCGCGGCAGGCCCCGATCTTGCCACCGCGCAGAGCCTTGCCCGCTCGCCCTTGGGCGACATGCTGCCCGCCGCGCCGACCGCGCGGGTTCTTGAGCGCGGATTTTTGCCCGAGATCACCGAGCTGGGCACACGCCACCCCGTCACGCGCGGGCTGAAGGAATTTGCGCCCGAGGACGGTTGGGGCCGCTGGATGCGGTTGATCGAAATGGATGAAACCGCTGGCATGACCGTGATGAGCGGGCTGGATGACAGGCCGCTCCTGACGCTTGATCGGGTGGGCGAGGGGCGCGTGGCCCTGTTGTCGTCCGATCATGCCTGGCTCTGGGACCGTGGGTTCGAGGGCGGCGGTCCGCAGTTGGAGCTTTTGCGCCGCCTTGCCCATTGGATGATGAAAGAACCGGAGCTTGAAGAAGAGGCGCTGACCGCCAGCGCCGTGGGGAGCACGGTCACCGTGACCCGGCGCACCATGGAAGAAGGCGCGCGTGCGCTGACCGTGACCCGGCCCGACGGAACCGAGGAAGACATGCCGATGGAAGAGGTCGCGCCGGGGCTGTTCCGGTCCGAGTTTGCCACCGGCGAGGTCGGGTTGTTTCGCCTGTCAGAAGGGGATCAGCAGGCGGTGGTTGCGGTCGGCCCCACGTCACCCCGCGAGTTCGAGCAAACCATCGCAAGCGCCGAGGATCTGACCCCTGTCATGGCCCCGATGCGCGGTGGCGCGGCGGTGATCGACGAGGGCACGCCGGGCCTGCGCGCGGTGCGGGCGGGGCAGGCGGCGATCGGGCGCGGATGGATCGGCTTCACGCCGCGCGGCGCATATGTGGTCGAAAACCTGCGCGTCGTGCCGCTGGCCCCGGCCTGGCTCATGCTCTTGATCGCGGCGGGTTTTGCCGTGGCAGCCTGGCTGATCGAAGGGCGCGCCCGGCGGCGGTTGTGAGCCGCTGGTGACCCGGCCCAAGGTCGCTCGGGTGACATGGGGCCCTGGACGCCCCATATGTTGCCTGCGATGACTGAGCCCCAGACCCTGTCCCCGACACCTGCCCGGAAAAACACCGAGCTTCGCCGGTTCGTCCGCGCCCGTTTCGGGCTGCGGGGGACGTGGGATTTGCACCGGGCCGCGTTGGGTTTCGATATCCTGCGCGCGCCCGTGAACCTGATCCTCGCCCCGTTGTTCTTGGTGATGAAGCTGGCGGGGGTCGCGCTGCGGGGTGTCGGCGCGCGGCGCGTGGGCGGCTGGATGCTGTCACGCGACATCTTCCTGCAGACCGCCGTGTCACGGCGCGTGGCAGGCGATGTGGAGGCGCTTTTGAAGCAGCTTGTGCCGGATGCGCCCGAGACGGTGCGCGACAGGGCCATCGCGGATTACGTGAGTACGCGGGGGGCTGTTGCCGAGATTGCCACCATGTTGGTCTTCCTGACCCTTGGCTGGGGTGCCTTCCACATGGCCACGCCGGGGGTCGTATCGCTCGTCGGCCCCGTTGCCGAGCTTCGGGCGTTTCAGCAGGCGGTCGAGGCCTTCCCGCTGGGCCGAACGCTGGGCCAGACTTGGTATACCGTGTTTCCAGCCCGCTTCGGGGTGGCCGATCTCTTCCTGACTGGGGCCGTGCTCGCAGTCGCCGCGTCGCTTGTCACGACCTTTGCGGGGCTGATCGCGGACCCGGTGCAGGTGGTGACAGGCAGCCATCGCCGAAGGCTTGTCCGTCTTGTCGCCCGGATTGAAACGGCCAGGCCCGGCGCAGGGCTTGAGCGTGAACATATCGCCGCACGGGTCGGGGATATCACGGACACTTTGGTCACGCTCTGGCGCAGCTTTCGGTAGTCACGCCGCCGATGATCGCGACCTGCTTGCCGAGATGATCATTTCGCCCGGTGCCGGGTTGGGCCGTGACCCGAGCATGACCCGCCGGCGTTGGTCCAGTCGCGCGTCATGCGGTCCGACGACAGGCCGGTCTCGGCCTCTTGCGCGCTCACGATCAGATGAGGGGTTGAGGGGGCATGGTTGACGATCGTGCCCGCGTGGACCGGGTGCGTCGCCTCCGCGCCCTCGGGGACAATCCCGACCGTCTCGGCAGGCAAACCCCAAAGCCGCCCTGTTCCGTCCGACCCTTGCAAGAGCCATGGCCCCACGCCCAAACCAGCCTCACGCAGGGCGATGCCCCGCACGAAGGCGGGTTCGGCAAGACGGCTGTCGCGCGTCAACGGGCGCGCCTGCCGACCGTCATGCCAGCGCCAGCTTCCCAGACCGCACAGGTCCATGTCGCCCGCCCCATCCAGCCGTGCGATCACCATCAGCCGCCGGATGAGACCAGAGACCTGCGCCTCCATCCGAAGCGGCACGGGGGCCGTGCCGGGCCGGTCGGGCAGATCGAGGATCGGCGCATGGGTCATCACCACCAACGCTGCCTCCGCACCTTGCCGCGCCATGAATTGGCGCAGGCTTTCGCCCAAGGGAAAATAGCCGTCGAGAATATCCTCGACCACCTGTCCGGCAACGGTTGAGGACCGAGCGTTGGCCATCCTAGAACAGGTTGAAATACTCGGTCTGTTCCCAGTCCGAGACAGTCATCAGGTAACGTTGCCACTCGGCGCGCTTGAGATGGGTGAGGTAGCGCACGAAATACGGGCCAAGCGCGTCGTTAAACAGCGTGCTTTCCTCGAACGCCTCGATCGCGGCGATGAGGCTGGGCGGCAAGAGCGCCTGATCCGTGCCATAGGGGGTGGCGGTCGGCGGCGGTGCCTTTGCCTTGCGCGAAAGCCCGTCCAGACCGGCGATGATCTGTGCGGCCAGTGCGTAATAGGGGTTCGCGGTCGTGTCGGCCACCCGGTTCTCGACCCGCGACGCGGGATCGTCTGCATAGAGCAGCGCCCGCAACATCGCGCCCCGGTTGTCGGTGCCCCATTGCACCCGGTTCGGGGCAAGCTGAAACTCTGTAAACCGCTTGTAGCCGTTGACGGTGGGGTTGGTCATCAGGCAGCAGGCCGCAGCATGATCCAGAAGCCCGGCCACCCAATGTGACGCGGTGTCGGTCAGCGTGCCATCCTCGGTCGGCATGAAGACGTTCGCGCCGGTGTCGTCGCAGACCAGCGACTGGTGGATATGCCACCCGTTCGCGGCGGAATTCGCAACCCGCGGCTTGGCCATGAAGCTCGCATGAAGCCCCTCGGCCTGGCAGACTTCTTTCACCATGGTGCGAAACAGGACGAACCGGTCGGCCTGGGTCAGGGGGTCGCTGGCGTCAAAGGTGAACTCGAACTGGCTCGGCCCCATCTCGATCTCCATCGAGCGTGGCGAAAGCCCCATCGCCTCGGCATGACGGCGCAAGGTGTCGAGAAGCCCCTCGACCTCGCCATACCGGGTTTCCGACAGGTAGGACCAGCCTTGGGTCAGGTTGCGGGTGCGCATCGCGGCAGGGGGGAAAGTGGCCTGCTCATGCTCCAGCGCGTCGTCCTCGATGGCAAACACCTGGAACTCGACTTCGAGCCCCATGACAGCCGACAACGCGGCCCCGGACAGATGGTCGATGGCCCGGCGCAACACCTCGCGGGACGAGATGGTGACGGATCTGCCCGTGGTATGGGCGAGATCGCACATCAGGATCGCGGAATGGGGCGACCATGGAAGGGGGGTCAGGCAATCGGGGTCGGGCACGAGCAATATGTCGCCCGCACCCGTAAGCGGCCTGCCATCCAGCGTCATGTTGCCGTCCCAGATGTCGAACACGGTGCGGTTCGCGGTGTCCTTCAACAACACCGTGGACGGAACCGAGAGACCCGAGGCAAAGATCGACGCCAAGGTGCGGGCGGTGACATTCTTGCCCCGGAGCAAGCCGTGCTGATCGGGAAAGACCACGCGGATGGTTTCAAGCCCGCTCGCTTCGACCTCGGCGACGACTTCGGCGGCGCGTGCCACCTGTGCGGGGGACAAGAGCCCGCGCTTGGCGAGCTTTCCGGCTGCGATCCGGTCGGAAATGGTTTGTGACATGGAGAGATTACACCGTTGCGTCCCAGGGACAGGCAGCGCGCCGGTCGAGATCGGCCATATGGCTCGCCTCGCGCCAGTCATCGCTCTGCGCGATTGCATCGTTGGACAGCGGGCCGCACATCGCGGCGGTGTCGCCGGTGTCCTGCATCAAGAGGGTCTCGTCGGTGCCGTCCTCGATCGCGCTCATGGCATGGCGCAACATGCGGCGGTAGCGGATGATCGCCACGTCGGACCGGCCCAGATGCTCTTGCGTCCGGTCCTGTATGCGCCCCATGCCCTCGACCGCCCATTGGTCATGCACGTTGATGTCCAGCCCCATGCCGGTATAGGTCAACGCCGCCTGTTCCGCCGGGTCATAGTGGTAATCGTTATGGCGGTTCTTGAGCGGCGCGTAATCCGGCAGCCGGTGCTCTTTCAACCGCTGCTCGCGCATCAGCGTCTTGTTCACCGGCTTGTCGAAGCTGGTGAAGATGGTGAACCAGTAACAGGTCTCGTCATCCACCGGGACATGCCATTGTGTGATGGTCATTTCGCGCGACATGGGGATGCAGATCGCATCGGGGAAAATCTGGTTGGTGACCCGCACATGCGTGCGCCCGTCTTCCATGTGGCGCAGCGCGGTGATCTTCAGCCCGTAGTCGGTTTCGTCCACCTGGATGTCCGGGCGCGGGTAGTCGCGCAGAAGCTTGGTCATCGGGATCTCGGTCGACCCGGCCTTGTCGCGAAACTGCTTGCCATAGCCGTCATCCGGGTCGTCGTCTTCGAGGAAGCGGTGCAGGAACGAGGCATGCGCCGGGTCGATCCCGATTTCCAGGGCCTGGAGCCAATTGCACTCCCACAACCCCTTGAAGGCAAAGACGTGGCTGTCGGGTGCGCGGAAGCAGTCGAAGTTCGGAAAGGCGGGCGGCGTGCCGGTGCCGAGATAGGCAAAGATCGCGCCGGCGCGTATCTCGACCGGGTAGCGCGGGCCATCCGGGTCGATCTCGATATCATCGGAGGCCGGGTAATGCGTGGGCGTCTCGTTCGCCGCGGCGCGCCGGGTGACAAGCTGCAACGCCCCTTCGTCATCGCGCACAAGCGCCAGCCGTTCGCCCAAGAGGTTCACGGGAACGCGCGCCCCGTGGTCAAGCTCATCGACCAGCGCCGCAGGTTGCCAGTAGCGCCGCAACACGGCCCCCGCCGGGGTGTCCGGGCCGATCCGCGTGATCCGTTGATTGAGCTGATCGCTGATCATGTCGTTGTCTCCCTTTGCGCGGCCTGTTCAAGCGCCTCGCCCAAGCGGGCAAAAATCGCGCCGTCACGTTCGATCACTGGCACCATGGGCACCTTGATCTGCTGATACATCACCGAGCCTTCCGGTTCGGCGGGTTGTTCGACGCATTGCCCGCTGCGGTCGAAGTGCCAGCCGTGGAACGGGCAACGCAGGCCATTGTCCTCAAGCCGACCATAGCACAGATCCGCGCCGCGGTGCGGGCAATGGCGACCGATGAGACCAAGCTTGCCCTCATCATCGCGAAACAGGACCAAGGGACGTCCCCCGAGCGTGATGGGCAGCACGGGGCGGGGGATATCCAGATCGGCGCTGGTGGCGATCTTTACCCATTGGGCGTCATCGGTGTCTTGGGTCTGCATGGGACCGGCTCTCCCGTTCATGGCCTTGGTTCATAGCTTTGCGAGCGGCTTGTGTTTCGTGCGATTATCGCACATAATGCGCGTTAAGTGAACATTGGCAGAGCAGGGGACAGGTGTCAAATGAGCAATCGCGATATTGCCGCGACCTTGGCCAAGGGGCTTGACGTGCTCGCCTGTTTCGAGCGGCGCGGGCAAACGTTGTCGATGCCCGATCTGGTCGAGAGCAGCGGCTTCGACCGCGCCACGGTGCGCCGCCTGTGCCTCACGCTGGAGCACTGCGGGTATATCGAGCGGCGCGGCAGGGGCTTTGGCCTTGCGCCCCGTGTGCTGGCGCTCGCAGGGGGGTATCTCGGGCATCTGGCGGTCGGTCGGCGGGTGCAGCCGGTTCTGCGCAACGCGGCGGAAGCGCTGGACATGGAGGTTGCGCTGGCCACCCGCGACCGGATGCAGGCAATCTACGTGGATCGCGCCGCCCCGGCCTCGGCCCGGGTGACCTTGGGCCTGTCGGTTGGCAGCACGCTTCCGCTTTTGCACACCGCCGTGGGCCGGATGCTTTTGGCGCGCAGCGGGCCCGATGTTCTGGCACGCGCGCTGGACGCGCTTGGCGATGTGCAGCACACCGAAGCCTCCGAGATGGCGCCTGACGCGCTGCGCGGCAAGATCGACGAGGCGCGCGGGCAGGGATACTGCATTGCCCGCAATGAATTCGAGCCGGGGGCGGCTGGCATCGCGGTGCCGGTGGGCGCGCTGGGCGATGCACCCTTTGTCCTGTCGACCACGGCCTCGGTCAACCGGTTCGATGACGCCGCCGCGCTTGACCGGGTGCTGGATGTGCTGCGGCATGCGTCGATCTCGATCGGGCGGATCGGTGAGCAGCCCTGACAGACGTGTGACGCCGATCCGGGGTCAGACCATGCGCGATGCGCGGCCAACCTGCACCCTGCGCCGTATGAAGGCGACCACGAAGATCGCGGTCAGGATGAGAACGATGGTCGGCGCAGGGGCGCTGTCGAGAAAGAAGCTGAGATACACCCCCGCGACCATGGACAACATACAGACCGCGACCGACACCACCAGCATCCGGGGGAAGCTGCGCACCAGAAGGAACGCGATGGCCCCCGGCGCGATCAGCAATCCGACCGCGAGGATCAGGCCGGTTGCCGACAGGGTGGCCACGATGGTCAGCGACAGGATGCTCAATAACCCGTAATGCAGAAGCACGACCGCAAGCCCGGCGGCGCGCGCCTGTGCCGGGTCGAAGGCATGCAGCATGAAATCCTTCCATTTCAGCAACAGGACCACCGCAACGCTGGCCGAAATCGCCCCTGCGGTCACAAGGTCGCCTGTGCCGATCCCAAGCATGTTGCCAAAGAGGATATGATCGAGATGCACGTTCGTATCGATCGACACGTACATGACGATGCCAAGGCCGAACATGCCGGAGAAAACGACCCCCATCACCGTGTCCTGTTTCACCCGGCTGTTGTCCGACAGATACCCGGTCGCAATGGCCGTCACCATCCCCGCCCCGAAGGCCCCGAGGATCAGGGGAAAGCCCATGACATAGGCCAGCACGATCCCCGGCAAAACCGCGTGGCTCACCGCGTCGCCCATCAGCGCCCAGCCTTTCAGGACGAGAAAACAGGACAGGAGCGCGGTCGGGACCGACACGATCACCGCGATCAGGAAGGCGTTTTGCATGAACGGGAACTGAAAGGGAAGCAACGCCATGTCCATCACACCGGCTCCTCATCCAGGGCCTGCGCGGCCTTTCGTTTCGATGCGAGAAGGCCGTGTTTCGGCGCGAGCACGAAGGTGGCGAGGAACACCACGGTCTGCAACACGACGATGATGCCGCCGGTCGCCCCATCGACGAAATAGCTTACATATGCGCCGACAAAGCTCGTGATCGCGCCGATGGCCACCGAGGTGACGATCAGCCGGGGAAAGCGGTCGCACAGGAGATACGCGGTGGCACCGGGCGTCACCACCATTGCGATGACGAGAAAGGCCCCGACCGTCTGCATCGCCGCCACGACGCAGGCCGACAGCAGAACGAAGAACACCGCCTTCAGAAGGTCGGGACGCAGCCCGATGGACCGGGCATGGCTTTCATCGAAGAACACCACCATCAGGTCTTTCCATTTCACGCTCAGCACGCCCAACGACACGAAACCGATGATGGCCAATTGCAGGGTGTCCGCCGGGGTAATGGCAAGGATATTGCCCATCGTGATGGTCTGGATCGAAATCGCCATCGGGTTTACCGAGGCCATGAACAGGCCGAGACCGAAAAACGAGGTGAAGATGATCCCGATGATGACATCGGGTTTCAAACCCGAGCGATCCGACAGGAACAACATCGCCGCCGCCGCGAGACCGCCCGACAGGAACGCCCCGAGCGCGAAGGGCAGGCCGAGCATATAGGCCCCGGCGACGCCGGGCACGACCGAATGGGACAACGCATCCCCGATCAGCGACCAGCCCTTGAGCATCAGGTAGGAGGACAGGAAGGCGCAAACGCCGCCAACCAGCGCGGAGACCCACATGGCGTTGGTCATGTATCCGTAGGAAAACGGCTCAAGCAGGGCGCTCATTCGTCGCGCTCCTGCAACCGGGTGCGCTCGCCGTATTGCACGAAAGGCCGCTCGTCGTCGGTCAGGATCGACAGCTGCCGGTCGTCTTCGTCGTCATGAAGGTCCGAGCCGCCCAGGGTGAAGTGCCGCAAGACCCCGCCGAATGCGGCCTCGAGGTTTTCGCGGGTAAAGGTCGTCTCGGTCGGCCCGTGGCCCAGCACGGTTCCCTTGACCAGAACGCAGCGGTCGCAAAACTCCGGCACGGTGCCGAGATTGTGGGTTGAGACGAGCATGACGCGACCTTCGTCGCGCATGTCACGCAAGAGCGCAATGATCTGCTCCTCGGTTTTCACGTCGACGCCGGTGAAGGGTTCGTCGAGCAAGATGACCTGACCTTCCTGTGCCAGCGCACGGGCGAGAAAGACACGTTTTTTCTGACCCCCCGAAAGCTCGCCGATCTGGCGGTGGCGAAAATCCTCCATGCCGACCCGCGCGAGCGCGGCGGACACCGCGTCATGGTCGGCGCGCCGGGGGCGTCGCAGAAAGCCCATGTGCCCGTAACGCCCCATCATCACCACGTCCTCGACCAGCACGGGAAAGGACCAGTCGACCTCTTCGGACTGGGGAACATAGGCCACGAGGTTGCGTTTCAGCGCCTCGTGGATGGTGAGCCCGAGAAGGCGGATATCGCCCTGCGCCACCGGCACGAGGCCCATGATCGCCTTGAACAATGTCGATTTTCCCGACCCGTTCACCCCGACCAGCGCGGTAACAGTGCCTCGCGGGATCTCGAAGCTTGCATGGCGCAGGGCGGTATGGCCGTTGCGGTAGGTGACGGTGACGTCGCGCGCGGTAATCCCGCCGCCCGGTGCGGGCTTGGCCCCGGCATGCAGGGCCTCTGCCGTTTCATCCGTCTGGTTCATCTGGTCCATCTGTTGCGTCCTGCCAAATCGGTCGGTCGGCGCGCGCCTTCGCGCGGTGCCGTCATTGCGGTGTCCTCTATGCCTGCCCGCTCAGTTCTCGGTGCCCCGAAGCCCGTCTGCCACGGTCTGTGACGTGACGCGCAAGAGATCGAGATAGGTGGGCACCGGTCCATCTTCTACCGACAGGCTGTCGACATAAAGCACCCCGCCGAACCGGGCCCCGGTTTCGCGCGCGATCTGTTCGGCAGGGGCGGTGTTCACGGTGCTTTCGCAAAACACCACCGGGATCTCGTTGTCCCGGACCCCGTCGATCACCGCGCGCACCTGCTGCGGCGTGCCCATCTGGTCGGCATTCATCGGCCAGAGATAAAGCTCTTTCATCCCGAAGTCGCGCGCGAGATAGCTGAAAGCGCCCTCGCAGGTCACCAGCCAGCGTTGCGCTTCGGGAATGCTGGCCACTTGGTCGCGCAACGGCTCCAACGTGGCGCGCAGCGCGGCCTTGTAGGTCTCGGCATTCGCCCTATAGACCGCCGCGTTCTCGGGGTCATGGGTCGCAAAGGCGGTCGCGATATTGTCGATATAGACAAGACCGTTCTCCAGCCCCATCCAGGCATGCGGGTTCGGCTGACCTTCGTAGGCCCCCGTGGAAATCGGGATCGGGTCGATGCCCTCGGTCAGGGTGGCGGACGGGATGTTGCCGATGTTCGACAGGAATTGATCGAACCATTGTTCAAGGTTCAGGCCGTTCCACAGGACCAGATCGGCATCCTGCGCCCCCACAAGATCACGCGGAGTGGGGGCGTAGCCATGGATCTCGGCCCCCGGCTTTGTGATCGACAAGACCTCGGCCGCGTCGCCCGCCACGTTGCGGGCCATGTCGGCCAGAACGGTGAAGGTGGTCACGACCTTCATGCGGTCGCCATCGGCCATCGCCGGCCCGCCAAGCAGGGCGACGACAAGTGCGGCCTTTGAAAGATGTGTTGTCAAGGTCATCGGGTCTCTCCGTTTCCCCGGGGGTCTACTTTGGGTCCATTGTGGGTCCGTCATGGGTCCATTTTCCCCAAGTCCGGATTTGCTGCCCAAATCGCGCCGGATGCAAGTGGCACGGACGGGCATCGACAGGGATAATCACTTCTTTATCTTTTGCAAGTGCGAATCATTTGCAACAAAGAACAATCACGTCAGTCACCCGTGACACCGCGTAACCGTTTGCGCGCCAGCGCGACATTCGGATGACCGCCCGCGCGCTCTGTGCTAGGTCATCTGCGCGAAGCGATCGGGTCCACGGACGAAATAAGCCGTCGGGAGCAAGAGGGACACGCATATGACCGGGACAGAACGCCCCTCTCTCGTCGAGCAGTGCAGGGACAATGGCTGGCGCATCACCGGGCAACGCCGGGTCATTCTCGACGTGATCGAGAAGACCGATGACCATCCGGATGTCGAGGAACTGCATCGCCGTATCCGGGGGATCGATCCGGGGGTGAATATCGCCACCGTTTACCGGACCCTGAACAAGCTGGCGGACGAGAACCTGATCGAACGGCACATGTTCGATGATGGGCGTCTGCGCTATGAACCGGCGCCGGATGCCCACCACGATCATTTCATCGACGTCGAAACCGGTGAGGTGATCGAATTCGTCTCGGAGGATATCGAGCGGATGCAGGACGAGATCGCGCGCAAGCACGGGTTCGAGATCGTCAGTCACAAGCTGGAAATCTACGTGAAACGGCGCCCCTGACCGGGTGGCGCGATGAGCGGCACCCGCGCGGTCTTGCGCGGCTTTTGTCCGGTCGCCAGACAGATGCTTCTCATTTCTGCCCGGATGCTGGTAACCTCAGGATCAGACAGCAGGGAGGGCGTGACGTGGACGATATCATGCGCAGCGTGGATGAGGTGGAAGAGCCCGAGGTTCTCGTCACCTCGCTGGCCTATCGGATCCGGTTGTTGCAGATTGCCTCTTACAAGGCGTTCGAGCAGAAAGTGTCGGGTTACGGGTCCGCGCCCCGGTATTTCGGGATGCTGAAGCTGATCGAAGCGAACCCCGGCATTCCCCAGACCCGCTTGGCCGAGGCCATATTCCTTGATCGCTCAAGCCTTGTTCCGATTGTCGACACCCTGACCCGGGAAGGCTGGCTTGAACGAAAGCTCGACGCGCGTGATCGCCGGGTGCGACGGGTATTCCTGACCGACGCCGGGGCCGCGCGGGTTGCCGCGTTGCAACACGAGGTCGATGCACATGAGGCCATGATCACCGCCGGGCTGAGCGCCACTGACAAGGCCCAACTTCTCACGCTTCTTGAAGCCGTCGATGCGAACCTGCGGGCCGACAAGGCGGAGGCGCCCTAAGGCGCGTTTGGCCAAGCGTTGAAACGTGGTGTTGGACCGGCTAGGAGAGCGATGTGGGCCTGCCACCCGCATCAACAGCCATGATCCCGCCCATGACCAAGGAAACGCAATGCGCATTCAGATCGACGTTGCCCTGCATTATCGCTTCGACGTGGCGAACACCGTGTTTCTCGCCCTTGAAGCGGCCCAGACCGAGGGGCAGGTGATCGAACGGGCGGGGATCGAGCTTGGCAATGCCGCCGTGACGCGGATCGGCGGGGATGCCGGTGTCGGGGAACGGATCTGGGCGCGGGTGCCGGGGCCGGATTTCGTCGTCACCTATCAATCGGTCTGTGACATCACGCGCGATGACACGCCGCTCGACAGCCTGTCCGCCGCACCGCTCCATGCCATTCCGACCGAGGCCGCGCCTTACCTGCGGCCTTCGCGCTATTGCCAGTCGGATAAATTCGGGGCCTTGGTGAAGAAGCGTTTCGGCCATGTCTCGGGCGGGGCCAAGGTGGCGGCGATCCGCGACTGGATCGAGGACAACCTGTCGTTCGTGCCCGGAAGCTCGGACGCCGATACCAATGTGCTCGAAACCTTCGCCGGGCGCGAGGGCGTATGCCGCGACTATGCGCACCTGATGTGTTCGATGGTGCGCGCCGCCGAGATACCGGCGCGTATGGTCGCGGTCTATGGCCCCGGGGTGACACCGCAGGATTTCCACGCGGTCACGCAGGTTTGGCTCGACGACGCATGGCATCTTGTCGATGCCACCGGCATGTGCAGCCCGGACAGCATGGCCATCGTCGCGGTGGGACGGGACGCCTATGACATCGCGTTCATGGGGTCACAGGAAAACGCCACGATGCTCTATCAATCGGTCGAGGTGAAAGCGGTTTGAGCGCGGGGCCTTGGCGGTGCGCCCGGATCAGCGTCCGACCGGCGGCAGGCCGCTTGGCACGCTTTCGGGAATGCCGAGCCGTTCGGCGGGGTCTTCCAGCGTTTTCAGGAAGGCGATGAGCGCCGCAATCTCATCGGCTTCCAGCTTCTGTGGGGCGAGCACGTTGGCATCGGCAATCGCTGCCATCTCGTCCGGGTTCGAGAGGATGCGCTGGTCATCGGCCCCCGGCAACCGGGGCAGGATCGCGGCATCGAGACGATAGGCGTTGAGCGCGTCAACGGGGTCGGCATGGTGGCGGATCACCGCCTCAAGCGTCGCATAGGCGCCGCCATGGCCATAGGGCGCGGTCAAGGTGACGTTTCGCAAGGATGGCGTGCGAAAGGCAAAGGCATCCGCCGGGTCACCGGTCACGCGAAACCGGCCCTCGTCGCGGGCGTGGGGTTCGAACCGCGCCGCCTTGCCCGGCCCGATCTGCGGCATGGCGATGGCGTGAAAGCGGTGGTCGGTCTGAAGCCACCCGGCGTGGCAGGTGGCGCAGCCGGCAGAGCCGTAGAAAAGCGTCATGCCCGCGCGCGCCTGCGGCGGCAGCTCGGCCTCGCCCCGCATGGCGCGATCGAAAAGCGCATTGTCCGCGCGCCATTCGAAGGCGATGAAATCCGCGATGACATTGGCGATCGCGGCAAAGGTGATTGGCTCACCCGGAATGGCCTGTGCAAAGCCCTCGCGATAGGCCGGGATCAGCGCCACGCGGTCCGCGATCTTGTCCCAGGCTCCGCCCGGTTGGGCGAGCAACCCCTGCCGCACCGCCCGGCTGATCTCGTTTTCCGAATAATGCCCGGCCATCTCGTCGCCTGACAGGACGGGGAACATGGCCTGGGCTGCCAGAGGGCTGTCAAAGCCCCGTGTCATATCCGCGCCCAGCGGCGTGCGAATGCCGTTGGGTTGCGAGGGGTCCAGCTCAAGCCTGCCGTCGTGGAAGAACCGGGTGAATTGGGCCGCGCCAAGGTTCCACAGCCCCGGCGCGTTGCGCGGGATGCGCTGCTCGGGCGGATTATCGGGGTCCAACTTTCGCTCGGGGCCAAGCCCCACGCCACCGTCCCCGAGGGCGAGAGATACGCCATCCGATGTTCCGAAGTCCGGGTGGTGGCAGGTTGCGCAACTGACGCCCTTATTGCCTGACAGGATGGGGTCGTAGAACAGCAGGTGACCCAGCGCGATACGCTCTGGGTCCGGGTCGGGGAAACTGGGTCTTGGCCCGAGGTCTTGGGCAAAACCGGCGGTGGCCCCGCCGACAAGGATCGAGAGGGCGATAAGGACAGCAATCATCAAGCAGTCTCCACGATTTCGAGCGTCAGAACCTGGTGATAAGGGTGCTCGGGGGTCGCGATCATGTCCGGGAACGCTGGGATGTTGACGGCGTTGGGATATCCCGAAGGCTCGATACAGGCCCCCGCGAAGGGGGCAAAGGGGTGGCCCAGCCCGTGCCCGGTATAGATTTGCGCTCCCGGCTGATTGGACGTGACGTTCAGCGAGAGCCCGGATGGGGCTGTCAGTTTGGCGACAGGTGTGCCCGGCGCGCGGTCTGCATCGAACAGGAAGAAATGATCGACGCCCCCGGGGGCTTGTGACAGCGAGCGCGGAGCGCGGAAATCAAGCGGCCCGCCATCCACCGGCGCGATGTCCCCGGTCGGGACGGTTTCGCGATCAAGCGCCAGCGTGGCGTTCGCGGGAACCTGCAACCTGTGGTTTCGAATGCCGTCCGGATCGCCGAGGCAGTAGTAATTGTGTTGCGCAATGCTGATCGGGGTGGGCCGGTCGGGCCGCGCGCGGATGTCATATGTCAGCCGGGGTGTCTCAAGCCGCACGCTCACCTCGACATCCACCGCGCCGGGAAAGCCGCCGTCTCCATCAGGTGAGTGCAGGGTGAGCCGCACGGTGTTGCGCGTGACCTCCCCGATCTCCCATCGTTGGGTCCAGAACCCCGTAGGGCCCCCGTGCAACTGGTTGCGCCCCTCGTTGGGCAAGAGCCGGATTGGCGCATCCCCAAGGTCGAAACCGGCCCCGCCGATCCGGTTGGCAACCCGCCCGACGATGGCCCCCAGGAAATAGGGATCATCGCGGTATTTCTCCGGGTCGTCGTAGCCAAGGATCAGGGGCGTGTCGTTCAGCCACCAGCCCTGCGTAACCGCGCCGTGATCCAGTATCGCGAGCCGCATGGAGCCGTCTCGAAGGATCACGCGCTCCATGCGTCAACCGAGCCGTGAGAGCGCCGGGTAGAGCGCGGTGTAGCGTTGGTATGCGGCCTCGTAACTGTCTCTCAGGTCCGCGCGGGGTTCGATCACCTCCGCCGTGTCGGGCGGTGTCATGACCTCTTCAGGGGTGGCCCCGGTTGCCGCGCAGATGGCCAGACGGGCGGCCCCCATCGCCGCCCCCAATTCGCTGCCCTTCGGCAAGGACAGCGGGAGGTTCAGAACATTGGCCAGCGTGGTCAGCCAGAACCGGGACCGTGCCCCGCCCCCGACCGCGAGCAACGTCTCGAACCGTGCCCCCGTGCCTTCGAGCGCGATCAGGCTGTCGCGCAGGGCGAACGCCACGCCTTCCATCACCGCCCGGGTCAGATCGCTGCGCTCCATCGCGACATCGAGACCGATGAAAGCCCCGCGAATGGTGCTGTCGTTGTGCGGGGTTCGTTCGCCCGACAAATAGGGCAGGAAAGTCAGCGACGAGGGGCCCGTCGCGATGTCGGGCAGGGTGGCCGAAAGGTCGGACGGGTTTTCGCCAAGGTTGCGGGCGAGCCAATTCAGGCTATCGGTCGCGGCAAGGATCACCCCCATCTGGTACCAGCGGTCGGGCACCGCGTGGCAAAAACTATGCACCGCCGAGGCCGGGTCGGGGCGGTAGCTGTCGCGCCCGGTCATCAAGACGCCCGAGGTGCCGAGCGACACGAAGCCACGCCCTTCGCCAAGACAGCCGACGCCACAGGCGGCAGCGGCATTGTCACCCGCACCCCCGGCCACGACGACCGGGCCGGTAAGACCCCAATCGGACACAAGCGCGTCGCGCAGCGTCCCGCCGGGTGCCGCGCCTTCGACAAGCTCGGGCATCTGGTCCCGGCGCATCCCGCCGTGGTCCAGCGCGGCTTGCGACCAATCGCGCGCGCCCACGTCAAGCCATGCAGTGCCCGCGCTGTCAGACATGTCCGAGATATGCGCGCCGGTCAGCCAAAGGCGCAGGTAATCTTTGGGCAACAGAACCTTGGCGACCTTTTGGAACACCTCGGGTTCATGCGCGCGGACCCATGCAAGCTTCGGGGCGGTAAAGCCGGGGAACACGATATTGCCGGTGATGTCGCGTAACCCCGGTGTCGCGTCGAGCGCGGCGGCTTCTTCGATCGAGCGGGTGTCGTTCCACAAGATACAGGGGCGAAGCACCGCGTCATCTTCATCAATCAAGGTCGCGCCGTGCATCTGGCCGCTCAACCCGATGCCGCGCAGGGCGGCAAAGGCCTTGGGCTCGGCTTCCTTCACGCGGGCGATGGTCGTTTCACAGGCGCGCACCCAATCTGCCGGGTTCTGTTCTGACCAGCCGGGATGCGGGTGGGCGACATCAAAGCCTTCTTCCGCCTCGGCCTGAACCGCGCCTGCGTCATCGACAAGGATGGCGCGCAGGCCAGATGTCCCAAGGTCCAGTCCCAGATACATGCGTGTTCCTTTCCGGTGGCCGCCCGACGCTAGACGAAGCGGTTGACGTAGTTTTCAAGGATTTCCTGACGGCCCGACCGTGGCTCGGGGTTGATGCCTTCGGAGATCACCCGCTCGGCAATGGTGGCCAGATCGCTGTGCAGCATCGTGCGGGCGGTCTCGCTTTGCCAGCCCGCGTAGCGGTCCGACAGGGCAGCCTCAAGCCCGCCATCCTCGATCATCGCCGCGGCGGCTTTGAACCCGCGCGCGCAGATGTCCATCCCGCCAACGTGGGCCGCGACTAGGTCTTGGGCGTCGATCGACTGTCGGCGCAGCTTGGCGTCGAAATTCGTGCCGCCCGCGGTGAACCCACCGGATTTCAGCACGTGGTAATAGGCCAGCGCGACCTCGGGCGTGTTGTTGGGAAACTGGTCGGTGTCCCAGCCCGATTGGTAATCGTTGCGGTTCATGTCGATGGAGCCAAGCATGCCTTCGGAGGCGGCCAAGGCGAGTTCGTGTTCGAACGAATGACCCGCGAGGATCGCGTGGCCCTGTTCGATGTTCAGCTTCACCTCGTCCTCAAGCCCGTATTTGCGCAAGAAACCTATGCAGGTGGCGACATCGAAATCATACTGATGCTTCGACGGTTCCTGTGGCTTCGGCTCGACCAGGATCTGCCCCTTGAAGCCGATCTTGTGCTTGTAATCGACCACCATCGACAGGAAACGGCCCATGTGGTCCTGTTCCTGCCGGAGATCGGTGTTGAGCAGCGTTTCATAGCCTTCGCGCCCACCCCAGAGGACGTAGTTCGCCCCGCCAAGCTTGTGGGTCGCATCCATGCAGGATTTCACCGTCGCGGCGGCAAAGGCGAAGACATCGGGGTCGGGGTTTGTGCTGGCCCCGGACATGTAGCGTCGGTGGCTGAACATGTTGGCCGTGCCCCAAAGCAGCTTTGTGCGCGCGCCCTCCATCTTGCCCCCGATGTAATCGGTGATCTCTTCCAAGGTGGCGAGGTTGTCGGCGAAATCGCCCTGTTCGGGCCGGATGTCGGCGTCATGCCAGCAAAAGAACGGGGCGTTCAGGATGTCGAACATCTCGAAGGCCACGTCGGCCTTCATCTTGGCCCGCCCCATGTCGTCTTGCGGGTGCCACGGGCGGATAAAGGTCTGGCCCCCAAAAGGGTCGCCCCCCTCCCACGCGAAGGAATGCCAATAAGCGACGGCGAAGCGCAGGTGCTCTTCCAACCTTTTGCCCATCACCATCTCGTCCGGGTCGTAGTGGTGGAAGGCCATCGGATTGGTGCTTTCGGGCCCTTCGTAGGCGATCTTCGGGATGGCGTCGAAAAAACCTGTGCTCATCGTCGTGTTCCTTGGCGTGTTAAGAGGCGCGGGTCCGGGGCCGCGTTTGGTGGAAATGGAGGCGTGCGCCGGTCAGGCGGTGACGGGCGTGGGGGTCTTTCCGAGGATGATCATCGACAGCAGATCGTCGTCGGTGACATCCGGGATGTTGACCGTGCCCACAAGCTCACCGTTCTTCATGACCGAGGCCCGGTCGCATAGATCGATGACCGAATGCACGTCGTGGTCGATCAGGAAAATCCCGATGCCTTGTGCCTTCAGCTTCTGGATCAGGTCCGCGACCATCTGGGTCTCATGCGGGCCAAGCGCCGCGGTCGGTTCGTCCATGATCAGGATGCGCGCGTTGAAATAAACCGCGCGCGCGATGGCGACCGATTGGCGTTGACCGCCCGAAAGCGCCGAGACCGGGTCGTGAAACCCCTGAAAGTTCGGGTTCAACTGCCCCATGATCTTGCGGCACTCCGCCTCCATCGCGGAATCGTCGACAAGACCAAGGGGTGTCACGATCTCGCGCCCGAGAAACAGGTTCGACGTGGCATCGAGGTTATCGGCAAGCGCGAGCGTCTGGTAAATCGTTTCAATATTGTTGGCGCGCGCGTCGCGGGGATTGTTGATCTCGACCGGCTTGCCGTCGATCAGGATCTCGCCCCCGCCTTTCTGGTAGGCGCCCGACAGAACCTTGACCAAGGTCGATTTTCCGGCCCCGTTGTGGCCCAGAAGGCCGACGACTTCACCAGGATACAGATCGACGCTGACGTGATCGACCGCTTTGACGCCGCCGAAAGAGACCGAGATATCCTTGAGCTCGACCAGCGGGGTTTGGCTTCTATCAACCATCATCAGGCTCCCAGTCGTTTGCGGTAGAGTATGTCGATCAGCACGGCGAGCACCAGAACGGCCCCGACCACGATGTTCTGGAACGGCGCATCGACACCGACCATGGCCATGCCCGATTGCAGCGCCTGCATGATCAGCGCGCCCAGAACGGCGCCGTAGATCGTGCCGATCCCGCCCGACAACGCGGTGCCGCCGATGACGGCTGCGGCGATGACGCGCAGCTCATCGAGCGTGCCGATATCGTTGGAATGGTTGGACAGCCGGGCCGAGGCGACGACAGCCGAGAGGGCGCAGAGAAAGCCCATGAGGGCAAAGACCTTGACCGTCAGGAACCGGGTGTTGATACCCGACAGCGCGGCTGCATCCGGGTTGCCGCCGGTGGCGAAGACATAGCGCCCGAAGCGTGTGCGCCGCGCGACGATGGTCAGCACGATGGCCACGACGAGCAGGATGAGCACCGAGAAGGGAAGGCCGTAACCGACCGTCAGACCCTCGGGCATGACCTCGCCCCGCGCTTCGAACATGCGCTCAAGCCGGCGTTCGGGAATGTCATAGGCGTTCAGCGTGGCGATGAATCCAAGGATCACGGCGGCGGTGATCGCCGCAAGGACGCCCTGCGCCCACATCGGTTTCACCGGGAAGCCATGGCGCGCCCGTGCCCGGCGCGAGGCCCAGAGCATCCAGAGCGCGGCGGCGGTCAGGACAATGCCAAGCGTCCAGCTCGCCGCTTCGCCCATCGTGCCGTTGGTGCCGCCCAGCTTCACGAAATTGGAATCGAGCGGGCCGATCGTCTGCCCACCGGTCAGATACCACGCCACGTTGCGCCAGACGAGAAATCCGCCCAGCGTCACGATGAATGCCGGGATCGTTAGATAGCCGATCAAGACGCCCTGAAACGCGCCGATCAGCGTGCCTGCCAGAAGCCCAACCGCGATCGAGATAAGCCATGTCACCGGATGATTGAGCCCGAGATCCATGACATAGGGCAAAAACTCGGTCTGCGTCATGGCCATGATCGCCGAACAGGTCGCAAGCAGCGCCCCCACCGACAGGTCGATGTTGCGGGTGACGATGACGAACACCATGCCGCAGGCCATGATCGCGACCGAGACGGTCTGGATCGACAGGTTGAAGATATTGCGCGGGGTCAGGAACCGGCCCTCGGTGAGAATATCGAACCCAAGGCAAAGCAGCACAAAGGCACCGATCATGCCCATCAGGCGCATGTCCAGTTCGAGCTTTTGCAAAATGCTTCGACGGGGTTGCGTTGAAAGCGGCTGAGACGTGGAATCGGCCAACGTGGCTCTCCCTCTGGACGCGATGGGAGCGCGGCCCGGATCAGGCCGCGCTCGATCTTGTTTTAGTTACAGGGGGCGGGACCGTCGGACACACCCTGGCAGAGCGCTTCCTGTTCGATCCAGCCGGCATCGACGACCAGCGACAGGTTGTCGGAGGTCACCGGGATGGGTTCGAGGAACCGCGCGGTGAGCGTCGTGCCGGAGGGCGACGTCCATTCGCCGCTGCCCTCGATGTCGGACATGGCCGCACCACCGGCGAGCGCGACGGCGATTTCGCCTGCCGCCGTGCCGAGATCACGCGCGTCTTTCCACACCGATACCGTTTGCGTGCCCTTGGCAACGCGGTTCAGCGCGGCGTGGTCACCGTCCTGACCCGACACTGGGATGCCCTGCATGCCTTGCGCGGTCAGAGCCGCCACGACACCGCCGGCGGTCCCGTCGTTCGAGGCCACGACCGCATCGACGTTGTTGTCGTTGGCGGTCAGGATCTGCTCCATGTTGCGCTGGGCGTTCGCGGGAAGCCAGCCGTCGGTATAGGCTTCGTCGACGATGGTGATGTCACCGGCGTCGATGGCGTCCTGCAAGACCTCCTGTTGACCGCCACGCAGGAAATCCGCGTTCGGGTCGGTTGGCGAGCCCTTGATCATGACGTAATTGCCCGAAGGTTGTTCGGCCAACACGGCACGTGCCTGCATCCGGCCCACTTCGACGTTGTCGAAGGTCAGATAGAAGGTCGAGCTGTCTTCGATCAACCGGTCGTAAGCGACGACCGGAATGCCTTCGTCGGCCGCAGCCTGCACCGCCGGGCCGATCGACTGGCTGTCTTGGGCAAGGACGATGAGCGCGTCAACGCCCTGCGCAATCAGGCTTTCGATGTCGGAAAGCTGCTTGCTGGATGACGATTGCGCGTCCGCCGAGATGTATTCGGCACCCGCCTCGTCAAGGGCCGCGACGATGGCAGCCTCGTCGGTTTTCCAGCGCTCTTCCTGGAAATTGGACCAGCTCACACCGACCGTTTGCGCAAACGCGCCGGTGCCCAGCACCATGGCGATCGCCGTTGTTGTAAAGAGTTTCATTGGTTTCCTCCCGTTATGTTCGTCGTCTTGGCGCGCTTCGATTCCTCCTCGAATCGCCGCCGACACCTTTATCTTGCATATATATTTCACTGAGCAAAATAAAAATTTTTTCAAGCACTAAAAAAATGCTATGACCGAAGGCGCAGAGCAAGGGTTAGCGATTCATGAACACCGACATGACCAATCTCTTTCACCTCGATGCCCGCGATTCGACGCGCTTGCGGGTGCTGCAATGCATTCGGGCAGCAGGAGAGATTTCGCGCACAGATATCGCCCGGCAGCTTGACAGCAGCCCGGCCACGGTGACCGCCGCCTGTGTCGCGCTGCTCGATGCCGGTTTGATCCGCGAGGTGCGGGGGCTGCAATCGGAAAGCGTGCAGCGCGGACGCCCGAAGGTGATGTTGCAGGTCAACGGCGATGCCTTTGCGATCGTGGGGATGAAAGTCGCGCGCAACGCGATCCTCGTGATGATCGTCGATTTCAAGGGCGACGAGATCGGGACATTCGTCTCGCCCTTGGCCGCGTCGCGGATGAGCGCCCGCGCGCTGGTGCGCGAGATGCGCCGGGCGCTCGACGACGCGCTTTCAGCGCATGGGTTGCCTCAATCGAAGATCGCGGGGCTCGCGCTGGGCCTGCCGGGGTTCGTGAACGGTGAGACCAGCTTCATGCACTGGTCCTCGTCCGTGACCGAACGCAACGTGAATTTCGCGCCTCTGTTTCAGGAGCTTTTGCCATGCCCGACCTTCATCGACAACGACGCCAATCTTGTCGCCAAGGCCGAGCATCTTTTCGGCGCCGGGCGGGGCCTACGGAATTTCCTTGTCGTGACCATCGAGCATGGCGTCGGCATGGGGATCGTGTTGGATGGGGAGCTTTACCGGGGCGAGCGCGGCTGTGGGGCCGAGTTCGGTCATATGAAGGTGCAATTCGACGGGGCGGTGTGCCAATGCGGGCAACGCGGGTGTCTTGAGGCTTATGTCGGGGATTACGCGCTGTTGCGCGACACTTCGACCGGACGGTCAAGCGATGCGACGAAGACCATCGCGGATATTCTCGATGCCGCGCGGTCGGGCGATACGCTCGCCCACGAGGTGCTGGACCGGGCGTCACGGGTGCTTGGCGTCGCATTGGCCAATCTCACCAACCTGTTTGACCCCGAACACATCGTCATTGCCCGCTCGCGCCCACGGTTCGATGCGCGCTATACCGACGCGATGACAGCATCGCTTGCGCGCAATACCGTGCAGGTCGACGCCCCGTTGCCCAAGATCACGGTGCGCAACCTGGACCAGACGATGTGGGCGCTTGGCGCGGCGGCACACGGGATCGAGATGGTCTCGGTCCTGAAGATCAGGAAAAGGGGGGCGGACGATGTTGCGTAGCCTGCTGGTCCTATTGACCCTGCCCGGACTGGGCTGGGCCGACCCCGCGACCCCGCGGTTCGAGCCCGTCGAAATCGCGCCGCATGTCTATGATGGCGGGTGGGAGCATTTCGTCGGCGGCGGTGTCGCGGCCTTCGATTGTGATGGCGACCGCCTTCCCGAGCTTTATGCGGCCGGGGGTGCAAACCCCGCGACGCTGTTTCGTAACCGGTCGCAAGGTGCGGTGGCGTTTGAGGCCGCGACGCCCGATGCCCTCGCGATCACCGGGGTCACGGGGGCCTATCCATTGGATATCGACGGGGATGGAATTCTGGATCTTGCGATCCTCCGGGTCGGCGAAGACCACCTGATGCGGGGTCTGCCGAACTGCCGCTTCGAACCGTTCGAGGCCGATCTTGGCTTTACCTCGGGCGACCATTGGACAACCGCCTTTTCCGCGACTTGGGAGGCGGGGCAGGCGTTACCGACGCTGGCTTTCGGCACCTATGTCGATCGCAGCGACCCCGATGGTCCGTTCGAGGCCTGCGATGACACCCTGCTCTATCGTCCCGGCGCAGACGGATACGGCCCCGCTAAGGCGCTGCGCCCGGGGTTCTGTGCGCTCTCGATGCTGTTTTCCGACTGGCAGCGCACCGGGCGCGCCGATCTCAGGGTGTCGAATGATCGCCACTACTACGTGCGCGGCGGGCAGGAACAGATGTGGCGCATGGACCGGGTGCCACGGCTCTATACGGAGGCGGATGGATGGAAGCCCTATGCGCTCTGGGGCATGGGAATCGCGTCGCGCGATGTCACCGGTGACGGGTTCGCCGATGTCTACCTGACGTCGATGGGGGACCAGAAATTCCAGGTCTTCGATCCCGAGGCAAACGGCCCCACGTGGCGCGATGCGACCTATGACCGGGGCACCACGGCACACCGGCCCCACGTCGGGGATGACGGGCGCCCTTCAACCGGCTGGCACGCGGCCTTTGGTGACGTGAACAACGATGGGCGCGATGATATTTTCGTCGCCAAGGGCAATGTGGAACAAATGCCGGTGGCCGCGATGGAAGACCCCAATTCGCTTCTGATCCAGCAGGCGGACGGGCGCTTCGTCGAACGCGGGCAGGCAGCACAGATCGCGACGATGGCCCGCGCGCGGGGTGCGGCGCTTGCGGATTTCGACAACGACGGGCGGCTCGATCTGGCGGTTGTGAACAGGCGCGCCGCGCTTGAGGTTCATGAAAACACCACCGATGCGGGCCATTGGGTTCTGGTTGACGTTGGCCACCCGGCCCCGAACACCCGCGCGGTGGGCGGGTTCATCGAACTGCGCGCAGGCGGCAAGGTGCAGACCCGCGAGATCACCGTTGGCGGCGGGCACGCCAGCGGCCATGCGGGCCTTCAACATTTCGGCCTCGGCACCGCCAGCACCGCCGAGATCCGCATGATCTGGCCCGATGGCACGACCACCGAGTGGCAGGACATCGAACCCAACCGGATCGTCACTCTCGCGAGGTAGCGCTGAAGCTGGAATCAGTGATCATGCCCGCAGTACTCACTGTGCACCGGCGGTTTTCCAAGGTGCTTGCGCATATTCTTCATCATCTCGAAATAGGGGATCGGCACGTGAACCGGGCGCTCTTTCGCGGCCTCGAAATCGTCGTAGAGCGTTTGCAACGTGACGATCACACGCTCGGCATCGTTCCAGTCGCGGTATTCACCCAAGTCGATCTTGTAGGCCGCATCGAGAAAATCTACGCCCTGCTCGTAGAACGGCCGCGCCATTTCGCTTACATCCACGAGATAATCGCGCATCTTGCGCACATCGTCCTTGGTCGAGATCGGGCCATGACCGGCGACAATCACCTCGACATCCATGTCGAGCACCATGTTGCAGACGTTGATCCAGCGCGCTACCGGGCCATACCATGCAATCGGCGTGCCCGACGAGAACAGAATGTCGCCGGTATAAAGCACTTTGTCCTCGGGAACATAAATCAGCGCGTCACCCAACGAATGCGCCGGACCCACTTCGATCAGTTCGACGCGCTTGTCCCCGACCATCAACGTCATCTTGTCCTTGAACGTTTCGTTCGGCGGGGTGAGCGTGATGTTCGAGAAATCGAAGGGCCGGAAACATTCGGCCATGAATTCGCCGGCCACGCCGAATTGCCCCGGGTCTTTCATGACCTGGTCCAGAAACGCCGGATCGAACCGGTCGAAATCGGTCACCGTGCCTTCGGTTCCGATGATCCGCGCGCCTTCGACCAGTTGGTTGCCAAAGGTATGGTCCCCGTCGGCGTGGGTATTGACCAAAACTCCGATCTCTTTCGAGGCAGGAACGGCGTTGCGCATGTCGGCTAGCATGTCGGCGGTGCATTTCAGGTCGAACAACGTGTCGACCAGAAGCGTGGCATCGCCATCGGCGATAAGCCCGGCGTTGGACCAGCCCCATGACCCGTCGGGCACGAGGTAGCCCCAGCATCCGTTGCCGAGATCGTGCAGGCCCTTGGTGAATTTCCATTTCGACATGTCGATACCTCCCTAAAGTAGTGCCGTGGCGAGTGCGGGGAAAAAGAAGACGAGGGCGAGCACGATCAGCATCATGAGCGCGAATGGGGCCGCGCCCGCGAAGATCTGGCCAAGCCGGATGTCGCTGTCCGGGCCCAATGTTGATTTTATGACGTAGACTGCGATCCCGAAGGGCGGTGTCAAAAGGCCGATCTCGACCGCCAGAATGGCGATGACACCAAGCCAAATTAGATCGACACCAAGACCGTTCAGGATCGGAATGGCGATGGGAAGCACCAGCAGAAGGATCGACGAACTGTCAAGAATGGTGCCCAGCACCACCATCACAGCGATCATGGCCAGCACGACGCCCTGCGCCGAAAACCCGGCCAGAAGCACCTCTTGACCCAGCCAATTGGGCATGCCGGTGAAGGCGAGCATGCGAGAATAAAGGTTTGCCCCCATGATCAGGAAACAGATCGCGGCGGTGGTATGGCCGGTTTGCACCAGCACCTGCCAGAAGTTCCGCAAATCAAGACGCCGTTTGATCAGCGCGATCAACAGGGCTCCGGCGGCACCGGCCGCACCCGCTTCGGTCGGCGTGAAGACCCCGCCATAGATGCCGCCGATCACCAGCCCGACGAGGGCGACGATGGGCAAAAGCTTGGCCGCAATCTCGCCCCAGCCCATCAGCGGCGTATCGTTGGCGACCCCGGCCTGCGCACCGACGAAGCCCGGCATGAACCGTGCCATCGCGACGATGCCGATGCCGTAGATGACCGCGAGCAGGAGGCCGGGCAAAACCCCGGCGATGAACAGCGATCCCACGGATTGTTCGGTGAGGATGCCGTAGAGGATGAACAAGAGGGACGGGGGGATCAACATGCCAAGAACCGACGACCCGGCGACCACCCCGACCGAGAATTGTGGGGTATAGCCGTGGCGGCGCATTTCCGGCACCGCGACCTTGGTGAAAACCGCCGCCGAGGCAATGGAAATCCCGGTGATGGCCGCGAACACGGCATTGGCCGCAACGGTGGCCACGCCCAGACCACCGCGAATGCGACGAAACATCTGTTGGGCCACGTCGAAGGTGTCGCGCCCCATCCCGGACACCGACACCACGAGCCCCATGAGCACAAAGAGCGGCACCACCCCGAAAAGCTGATCCGTGATCGAATCCTTGAACGCGACCACAAGCATGTTGGCGGCAAGATCGAAATTCTCGCGCAGGATCCAGACGCCAAGAAAGCTCAGAAGGATCAATGCGATGGCAACATGAACCCCGGCATAGATCAGGACGAGCATGGCGCCGATGGATACAAAGGCGATCGCGATCCCGCTCATGCCGGCTCTCCGCGCAGGGCCGCGATGGCCGAGGCGATGAATTGCGCAATGGTTGCGAACATGCCGATTGCCATGAGCACGTGTAGCGGCCATTTCGGGATCTGGAAAAACCCGGGATTGCCCATGAAATGACGTTCGGGATGCGACCATGCCTTTTCGACCGAGGGCAGGAAATACCATAGGGTCAACAACAGGACGGCGGCCCCGACCGCATTGAATAGGGCAAGCGCCCAGCGCCGCGCCCTCGGGTGACGCCGTGCAAGCCACGTCAGCAGGATATCAGAGCGTGTCAGCGACCCCGTGCGCAAGGTGTGCGCGAGCTGCAGAAACACGATCCCGACGATCGAGAAGGCGACCATTTCCGCCACCCCGGCAATCGGGGCGTTGAATAGGGTCCGGCTTGCGATATCGGCGCAGATCAGAAGCATCAGGCCGATGATCCAGATCGAGCCGAGCGCGTTCAGGCCGGCGACAAAGGGGCCCAGAACCCGGCTCTTCGGGCGAGCGCCGGACAGGTTTTCAGACGACATGGAGACCTCCCTGAAGACAACACCGGCGCGACCGAAGCCGCGCCGGGAAAGGGATCACTCGGCCAGTTCGGCAAGGTAGTCGCGCGGGAAGGTGAACCCGGCGGCTGCCAGATTCTCCTGGTAGGCGTTCAAGAGCGCATCGACCGGTTCACCGCGCGCCATCGCGGCTTCCCGCCAGGCCGCCGTGGGGTTCTTCACCTCCTGTATCCAGGCTTCTCGGTCGGCAGGGTCGAAAATCACCTGTTTGCCGCCACCTTCCACAAGCGCCTGTTCCGCGCTTTCATAGCGGGCCGCCTGTTCTTCGAAGTATGCGGCTGCATAGGCGTCGGCCCCTTCGCGGAAGGCGGCCTTGGTGGTGTCCGAGAACCCCTCCCACCGATCCACAGAGATCCCGATGCCGCCGATATACATCGCGCCGAAATCGACCCGGTTCCAATAGGGGGCGACTTCGTAGAGCTTGGCAGGAACGTTCGCTGTCATCCAGCCGATGTTGCCGTCATAAACACCGGTGGAGATGTCGTTGTAGAAGGTCACGTAGCTGCCTTGAACACCTGCCGCCCCGGTGGTGTCGAGCCAGGCGAGGTTCGGACCCGCCCCGCCGATCCGAAGCCCGTCCATGTCCGCGCGGGTCTTGAACGGTTCGGTCGCGGCGATGTTGTATCCGTCGATGGCCACACCGCCACCGATATAGGTGACGCCGGTCGTATCAGCGAGCTGGTCAAGCAACCCGTCCGTTGACATCAGGGCATCCTCGACCGCCTCGGTCACCATGACCGGGTCCGTCGGCCCGAAGGGCATGGCGTAGGTGATGTTGAGAATCCCCATTGCCGCAGGATCGAAGACACCCGATGCCATCGCGATGTCGACGATCCCGTTTTGCATCGCCTCGGTTTCCGACCCCAGCTTTATCAAGGTGCCGCCATAGGCCTGGGTCCAGTCGATTTCGATTTCGCCGCTTTCGGCAAGCGCCGCGTCCACTGTTGGAATGAACGTTTCGCGCAGATGCTTGACCCAGAGAAAGACCTCGGGATGGCCCGAGGCAATCGTCATGCGGATGGTTTCCTGTGCCGTCACTGGCGCCCCGCTGGTAAGCAAGACACCGCCAGCCACCGCGAATGGTGCAATCAGTTTGATCATTGTTTCCTCCCTAGTCTGGCACCGTTCGTCAGCGCCTGACCAAAATTGTTAGCGCCACTTGAACAATCGTTCAAGATTTTTATGATATTGTTCAAGGTCTGCGAAAGGAATGTCGATGGCCCAGCCAGAAAGACTCGAAAAACAAGGGGATTCGACCAAGGAGAAAATTCTGTCTGCCGCCGAATCGGTGTTCGGCAAACTTGGCTTCGATGGTGCGACCATGCGCAAGATCGCCACACAGGCGGATGTGCCGGTCGCTTTGATCAATTATCACTTCGGATCGAAAGTGGGGCTGTATCGCGCTATTTTCGCAAAAAGCACGCCCGCGATTTACGACCAACGGCTTGTCGGTCTGCAATTGGCGCGGACCGAGCCGGATTGGGAAAAACGCGTCGAGCTGGTGGTAAAGGCCCTGATCGTGCCGATGTTCGGGCTTCGCGCACGGCAATCGAATGGCGCGGATTTCGGTCGCATCTTGGCGCGGGAGCTGACCGATCCAAGCGCCGAGGGCCGGGGCATTTTCCGCGAAACCTTCGACCCGATCGCGCGCATGATGATCGACGCGATTGCCGAGCTTTTTCCGGATTGGACCCGTGCCGAGGTGAACTGGGCCTATCAGACGATGTTGGGGGCGATGATGGGTGTGATGATCGACAACGGGCGGATTGCGCGGTTGTCGGGCGGGGACGCGGACTCGGATGATCATGAAGCCGCCGCGCTCCATGTCGTCACCATCCTGACCGCCGGTTTGAAACACCGGGACCGGCGCATGACGGCGGGGGATACGGACCGGGAAGCTTGAACATGAATTCAGGGAGGAACGCGAATGAAACTGGTAACATATGACACCGGTGACGGGGTTGGACGCCCCGGCATCCTGGTCTCAGACGACACCGAGATCGTCGATCTGGCGCGCGCAAGCGAAGGGGCGATCCCGTCGATACAGGAGCTGATCGAAGGCGGCGACCCGGCCATGGACCGCGCGCGGGCGGCCCATTCTGCCAAAGATCATCTCGTGTCACTGGCCGAGGTGCGCCTTCAGGCTCCTGTGCAGCCCCCGATCCAGATGCGCGATTGCCTGTGCTTCGAGACCCACCTGATCCAGGCGTTTCAGCAGGCCCGCAAACTGCGGGCGCAACAATTCGATGACCCCGCCGCCGCCGAGGCCGAGATGGAGGCCAAGGGTGTGCTGTCAGTGCCGCAAACCTTTTACGATCAGCCGATCTACTACAAGGCGAACCGGTTCTCGGTGGTCGGGCACGAGCATGATGTGCGCTGGCCGGGCTATTCGAATTTCATGGATTTCGAGCTGGAATTCGGCATCTACATCGGCAAACAGGCGCTTGATGTCCAGAAAGCGGACGCGCGTGCGCATATTTTCGGCTACACGATCTTCAACGATTTCACCGCCCGCGATGCCCAGACCGCCGAAATGGGTGGCTCTCTTGGCCCCGCGAAGGGAAAGGATTTTGACACCGCGAACCCGATGGGCCCCTGTCTCGTGACAGCCGATGAATTCGGCGACCCCTACGACAAGACAATGATCTGCCGCGTGAACGGCGAGGAATGGGGGCGTGGCTCAACCAGCACCATGCACTGGAGTTTCGAGGACCTGATCGCGCATATCTCGGCCAGCGAAACCCTGCGGCCGGGCGAATTTCTCGGGTCCGGCACTGTGGGGAACGGATGCGGGTTGGAGCACATGAAATTTCTGCAACCGAACGATGTTGTCGAGCTTGAGGTCGAGGGCATCGGGGTTTTGCGAAACCGGCTTGTGAAACCCGGGACCTGACCGTCGCAGGTCGATCAGCCGTCGCGCACCAGCGTCGGCACGCCAAGCGTGTCGATCAGGCGGGCGGTTTCGCGGTGGACGAGCGAGATGTTGCTGTCGCGGACCGTGGGCAAAAGCGCGCGGGCGCGGCGGGTGTCGTCGTAATCCAACCGCGCCGACACCATGTCTTCCCCGCTTCCGGCCTCGGCCAGCACGGTGCCGAAGGCGTCGAGAATGCGTGATCCGCCCCAGAACGTCATGTCGCCGTCGACGCCGACCCGGTTGGCCATGATGACCGGCGCGCCATACATCATCGCGTAGAACCGGACCGTGGTTGCCCATGACGCGGGATTGTCAAATTCGTCCCCCACCGCCTCGCGCCCGCTGGAAATCGGGGCGATCATCATGGTCGCGCCGTGCAGAAAGGCGAGATGAGTGAGCGCCGGGTTGTAAAGATCGGCACAGATCAAAAGCCCGGCGGCCCAGTCATCGCGCATCCGGTGAATGTCGACGAAGCGACCTTGCGCGTAATACTTCGTCTCGACGAGCCGCCCGTAGGACGGGATGTTCACCTTGCGGTGGATGTAGAGCAGGGCCCCGTTTTTCAGAATCGCGGCGGCGTTGTAGAATTGCGCCCCCGGCCCTTCCTCGACGAAACCGACGACGATCTCCATGTCGCCGGCCGCGCGGCTGAGCGCCTTGAGCCGGTCGTCTTGGGACCGCATGGCAACGTCCAGCAGGTTCTCGGCCCCGTTGTGACCCACCAGCGAAAGCTCTGGAAAGACCAGAAGATCGGCCCCGACTGCCCGCGCGCGCTCGATGAAATCCCGATGTTTTTCAAAATTGGTCGCGATGTCGCCGGTGGCATTGGCGAATTGCGCGGCGGCGACGGTCAGGAAACGGGACACGCGGGGAACCTCCGGATCGGGATGGCGGGAAAGTGGGGCGCTCAGAGGGCGCGGTCAAGCAACACGTCGCTATAGGGATAACGCGACATCTTTGCGACCCCGGTCTCCGTGATGACGACTTGTTCTTCCAGCTTCACGCCGTCCATCGCATCGACCTCGCCGATATAGCTTTCGACCGAGACCACCATGCCGGGCTCAAGCACCCCGTCGCGTGAATAGGCGTCGAAATCGCCCCGGTGGGCGACCAGCGGCGTTTCCCCATGAAGGCCGACGCCGTGGATGATCGACGGGTAGCGGCGGTCGTGGAACCGGTCGGGAATGGGCCAGGCGCGCTCGGCCAATTCGCGGTAGGACAGGCCGGGGCGCAGGAGATCCATGTTGAAATGGATCTGGTCATAGGCCATCCGGTAGAGCTCTTTCTGGTAGGCGCTGGGGCGGCCGGGGCCGGCGAAGAAGGTGCGCGAGAAGTCGCAATAATAGCCGTGGCATCCGATCGTGTCGGTGTCGAGTGCGACCAGCTCGCCGGGTCGGACGGGGCGATCCGAGGCTTCGTTGAACCACGGGTTGGTGCGCGGCCCGGAATTCAACAACCGCGTCTCGATGAATTCGCCGCCTTGCCGGATGACGTTGCCATAAAGCACCGCGAACAATTCGGTCTCGGTGATCCCCGGCTTGATCGCCTGCTCGACCTCGTAGACCGCCGCCTCGGTGCCCGCGACCGATTGCGCGAGACAGGCGATTTCCTCGGGTGTCTTGATCCGGCGGCAATGCAGCGTGTCCTGCATGCAATCCACCGCCTCGATCCCTTGTGCCTCCAGCGAATGCACGAGGTTCACGGCAGCGCGATCGAGCCCCACCTTGCGCCCCCCGGACCCATGAGCGCGCACAAGCTCTGCAATTTCGGCCCCGAAGGGGTCCGAGGACAGGTCGTCGCGCTGGTTCACGGCGGACCAGACCACCTTGGACACCCGGTGCTCGTCGATGGTCTCAAGCCACATCGAGACATGTTCGCTTCCGGGGTATTCGAACAGGATGATCGGCCCCTCGACGGGCACGTAGATATAGCGCGTCGAATTGCGCAGGAAATAGCCGAACATGTTGCGCGACCCGGTGGCATATCTTTGGTTGTTCGGGTCGAACAGGATCAGGGCTGCATAATCTTCGTCCACCATCATCTGCCGCAGGCGGGCCAGCCGCCCCGCCCGAAGGCGCTTCGGATCGAAGGCCTGCGGGATCGGGTCGGTGTTGCCGGTCGGGGCCGAGGGGACGACGGGGATGTCGTCGGGTTCGTGGTCGGTCAGCGCGTCGTTCTCGACGATACTCATGGGGCGTCCTTTCAATCGGAAAGGCTGTCGGCGCGGACAACCTCGCGTTCCAGCATGTCCTCGTGGATCGGGGCCATGCGGCCAAAGATGGCGCGCGCCCGCTCGGGCCGACCAACAAACCCCGGCTCGCGGGCATAGGCGAAGATCACCGTATGGCGTTCGCGCGGGCCGATCACCGGGGTGACGCGGTGAAGCGCGTTGCGCCCGAAGAACACCTGAAGGTCGCCCGGGGTCAGCTCCAGCGCTTTCAGCGCGCTATGGTCGCCGTCAAGAATGGCCTGCACCCCTTCAAAATTCTCGCCCTGCGCCCCCCGGATGTTCGGCGCATATTCAAACACCCCGCCCGCCTCGGGCTTTCGGGTCTGCATGGTGACGATGAAATCGTTGCTGTCAAAGTGCCACGGATGCTGGCGTCCTTCCTTGAGCACGTTGACCACCAAATCGGCGAGTGGATCAGCGAATTCGTGCACCTCCTCGACGCCGACCACGGCGGCGATGAAGGATTTGAACGCAGGGTGATGATAAAGCGTGCGCAGGATCGTGCCGGGCGCGATGCAATCCCCGGCGACGAACCCGTTGGTGCGGTCGTCAAACCGGTTTTTCGGATGCGTTTGCGGCAAAGCAGGGTCGGGCGCGGAATTGTAGGGGTTCGTCTCGGTCGCGTTAAGATGCGCCTGTGGCGATAGCCGCGCGGTCTCGGCTTCGAGTTGGGCCAACATGTCCGGGCGCACGAAATCCTTGAGCACGACACAGCCATCGTCGGCCAGTTGGCGCTGGCAGGCGGTCAAGAGCGCCTTGCCTTCGGCGCTGCCAAGCCGGTCGACCGGATAGCTCTCTAGGTCGATGCAGGTGGCGAGGTCGATGGGCTTCTCGGTTCGCACGTTCATAACAGTTTCCCTTTTGCTGTCGTGACCAATCGCTGCCTTCACCGATAGACCGGGATAAGCTATTTCGGAAACGAGTTGTTCATATATGATTGATTGAGAATCGTCATTGATTGCGCCGTGGCGCGATCGCGTGACACCGAAAGACCCGGAACCAAACGGGGCGAGAGGGAGGATGCCTTGGACACGGACCTGCTCAGAGCGTTCATCGCGGTGTCGGACACCGGCGGGTTCGGAAGCGCCGCGAAGCTTCTGAACCGAACGCAATCGGCGGTGAGCCTTCAGATCAAGCGGTTGGAAGACCAGCTTGGCGCACAGCTTTTCGCGCGCACAAGCCGGAGTGTCGCGCTGACCGATGATGGCACGCGGCTTTTACCCTACGCGCGGCGGCTTCTGGATTTGCAACAGGATGCGCGCGCCGAGCTTGCCGGTCACACCGCGACCGATCACATCCGCTTCGGTTTGACCGAAGAACACGCGGCGGCGCATTTACCCGCGCTCTTGACCGAGATGAACCGCGCGTTTCCCCATGTGCGGGTCGAGATCGTCTGCGATATCTCGTCCGTGCTGGTGCGCGCGTTTCAGGACGGGATGCTTGATCTTGTGCTCGCGGTGCGCCACGGGCCGACGAAAACGGGTCGGGTTCTGGGGCTTGAGCGGATGCTATGGGTCGCGCGCACCGGGTTCGAGATCACCCCCGATGTGCCGATCCCTCTGGCGCTCAACCCCCATGGCTGCCTGTTTCGGGGTCATGCGCTCGCCGCATTGGGGCAGGCGGGGCGCGCGTGGCGCGAGCCTTATGTGAGCCAGTCGGCAACCGGAATCAACGTGGCGGTGCAGGCCGGGCTTGCCGTGACCGTCAAGACGCCGCGCTCGGTGCCCGCCGGTTGCGGCGATGTGGGCGAGGCCTTCGATCTGCCCGCGCTGGGCCTTGCCGAGATCGAGCTTCACACGTCACCCGCCCGGATTGGCGAGGCCTACCGCCATCTTGTCGGGCTGGTCGAGGCGCAGTGTGGAAGGGGAGATGATATGAATACGCAAGCGTATGGAGCCCGCGCGTAACCGGCCCCTAACGTGGATCGGAACCATCTTGTAGCGACAGGGCCGCGATGAGATCGTCAAGCTCGTCCAGAAGATGGTTTAACCGCTCTTCCCCGAAGGCGTTCTCGATATCGCGGTAAATCTCGGCGCTGCGCGGCGCTGCGGTCACGATCAGGCGCTGCCCGGTCTCGGTCAGCGTGGCAAGCGCGCGGCGCTTGTCCCCCGGATCACGCCGAACCGCGATCAGACCCCGCGCGTCCAGCAGTTTCAGGATACGTGTCAACGAGGGCATCAGAACGCTCGCCCGCCGCGCCAGCTTGGTTGCATCCAGCTCTCCTGCTTCGTTGAGCACCCGCAACACGCGCCATTGTTGTTCGGTCAGGTCATGCTGGCTCAGATGGGGGCGAAACCGATCCATCACCGTCTCGCGCGCCCGTAACAGCGCAATCGGCAGGGAATGCCGGGTGCTGGACAGACCGAAGCCATCCGTGAAGTTTTCGTCGCCCATGCCCATTGGTCCTTTGGTCACCCGAAACCGCCATATACGCCCAAGTCAAAATCCTGCGCGCGCAAAAGGCAAGGTGCCGGTAATTAGACGGGGCAAAAAGAGGGCGGTTGCGGAAAAACATTTTACAAGTTAAATAATATCCGACTCGGATGAAACCGAACCTTCGGGGAGGGACATATTGGCACATCTCGCGATCGAGTATTCGCCCGGCCTTACTGCGCGGGCCGATGTGCCCGCGCTCTGTGCCGCGCTGCATGCGGCGATGATCGACACCGGGATCTTTCCCGTGGCGGGCATCAGGGTCCGCGCGCACCGGGCCGATCATGCCATCGTCGCGGATGGCGATGCGCAAAACGACTTTGCCGCGCTGACGTTGTCTGTCGGGGCAGGGCGCAGCCCCGAGACTCTTCAGGCCGCCGGAGCGCAGATTTTCAATGCGGCGCAATCGGCGCTCCGCGACCCGCTTGCCACCGAGTATTTCGCCTTGTCTCTGGAAATTCGCGTGATCGACCCGGATCTGAGCTGGAAAGATACCCCCATTCACGCCCGTCTCGCGGGCCGGAATTGAAAGGACAGACAATGAGCGTTCTTCAAGACAACATTTCCCGCGCCATGGGCTATACCGAGCGGTTTCGCTCGACCGGAGTTCTGAACCACATCGACGGGGCGAGCGTTGCCGCGATCAGCGGGGACGAGATCGAGACGATTTCCCCCGTTGACCTGAGCGTTCTCGCCAAGGTCGCGAAAAGCGATGCCGCCGATGTCGACCGGGCGGTGAAGGCCGCCGAGACCGCGTTCGCATCTTGGTCGAAAACACCGGGGGCCGAACGGCGCAGGATCTTGATCAAGGTGGCCGAGGCGATCGAGGCGCGGGCCGAGGAAATCGCCTTTACCGAATGTCTCGACACCGGGCAGGCGCTTCGGTTCATGTCGAAGGCCGCGATCCGGGGTGCCGCCAATTTCCGCTACTTCGCCGACCAGGCACCCGGTGCCGAGGATGGTGAAGTGACACGCACGCCCGAGCAGATGAACACCACCTCGCGTCGCCCCATCGGCCCTGTGGGCGTCATCACGCCGTGGAACACACCCTTCATGCTCTCGACCTGGAAAATCGCACCCGCGCTCGCCGCGGGCTGCACGGTGGTGCACAAGCCGGCCGAGTTCTCGCCGATGACCGCGAAACTGCTGGTCGAGATCGCCGAGGAGGCGGGCCTGCCAAAAGGCGTTTTGAACGTGGTCAACGGGCTGGGTGAAAGCGCCGGAAAGGCGCTGACCGAACATCGCGGGATCAAGGCCATCGCCTTTGTCGGGGAAAGCCGGACCGGAAGCATGATCATGGCACAGGGGGCGCCAACCCTGAAACGAGTGCATTTCGAGCTTGGCGGAAAGAACCCGGTCATTGTCTTCGACGATGCCGATATCGAACGTGCCGTGGATGCCGCGACCTTCATGATCTATTCGTTGAACGGCGAACGCTGCACCTCGTCCTCCCGGCTGTTGGTGCAGGACAGCATTTACGACGAGGTCTGCAAACGGGTGGCCGAGATCGCCGGGCGCATCAAGGTCGGCCATCCGCTTGACCCGGACACCGTGGTCGGGCCGCTGATCCACCCGGTGCATGAGAAAAAGGTGCTCTCTTACTTTGACAAGGCCAAGGAAGACGGCGCAACCATCGCCGCCGGTGGTGTGAAGCTCGGGGATGAGGGCTGTTTCATCGCCCCCACCCTGGTCACACAGGCCACCAACGACATGGCGGTTGCGCAGGAAGAGATTTTCGGCCCGGTCCTGACCGCCATCCCGTTCAAGCACGAAGACGAGGCGCTTTCCCTGGCCAATGACGTGGACTACGGGCTTGCCGCCTATCTCTGGACCAACGACCTGTCGCGCGCCATTCGCATGACCGACGCGCTTGAAGCGGGCATGATGTGGGTGAACAGCCCGAATGTGCGCCACCTGCCGACACCGTTTGGCGGGGTGAAGAACTCCGGCATCGGGCGGGACGGCGGCGACTGGTCGTTCGATTTCTACATGGAAACGGTCAACGTTTCCTTCCCGCGGGCAGACGCGGCGATTACCAAGCTCGGTGGGTGAGGCCACCATCCAACCACCGTCCAACCACCCGGAGAGACGCGCGAGATTGGGAGAAGATTATGGGAGAGATCGTTCTGGCCGCCAAGGTCACGCATGTGCCCACGCTGGTCATGTCGGAGACCGATGAAAAGCTCGCCGAAACCCGCGCGCAGGCCATCGAGGGGTTGAAGGAGATCGGTCGCCGGGCGCGTGCGGCGGGGGCCGATACCTTCGTGGTGCTCGACACGCATTGGCTGGTGAACGCAGGCTATCATATCAACGCCAAGGCCCATTTCGCGGGCACCTTTGCGTCAAGCGAATTCCCCCAATTCATCAGGGGCTTGCCCTATGATTTGCCGGGCAACCCCGCGTTGGGCGATTTGATGGCCGAATACGCCAGTGCCGAGGGCACCCATACGCTGAGCCATCAGGTCGAGAGCCTCGATCTTGAATACGGAACCCTTGTTCCGATGCGCTACATGAACCCGGAAGGCGATCTGAAGGTCGTGTCCGTTTCGGCGATGTGCACCGTGCACAGCCACGACAGTTCGCGCAAGGTCGGGGTCGGTCTGCGCAAGGCGATCGAGGCCTCCGACAGCAAGGTCGCCCTGATCGCCTCCGGGAGCCTGAGCCACCACATCTGGCCGACCGAGATCTATGCCGAGATGAACGGCACCTACACGATCTCGAAGGAGTTCAACCGTCAGGTCGATCTCATGGTGCTCGATATGTGGGCGCGGGGCGACATGCTGACGTTTTTGAAAATCCTGCCCGATTATGCCGAGAATTGCGATGGCGAGGGGGACATGCACGATACCGTCATGCTCTTTGCCGCACTCGGGTGGGACAAATACACTGGCAAAGGCAACGTCATCGGGGAGTATTTCCCAAGCTCCGGCACGGGGCAGGTGAACGTCGTCTTCGACCTTCCGTCATAAGGAGAAAACCATGCCCATTCCCGCCCCGGTGCTCGACCCGCCGTTCAACATTATCCGGCTCAGCCACGTCGAATTCGGCGTGACCGACATGGCGGCGAGCCGCAAATTCTATACCGAGATCCTTGGCCTTCAGGTCACGGACGAAGACGCGGACACGATCTATCTCAGGGCCATGGAAGAGCGTGGGCATCACTGCCTCGTGCTCAAGAAAAAGGCCGCGCCGGGCATCGACTACTTGTCCTACAAGCTGTTCTCGGAAGAAGAGCTCGACAAGGCCGAGCGCCATTTCAAATCCCTTGGCCAGCCTGTCGAATGGGTCAATCGGCCTTATCAGGGCCGCACCCTGCGCACCCAAGATTGCTTTGGGGCGCCGATGGAGTTTTATTTCAAGATGGACAGATTGACGCCGATCCATCAGAAATACGCGCTCTATCGCGGGGTGAAGCCGCTGCGCATCGACCATTTCAACTGCTTCGTGCCAAACGTCGATGAGGCGGTCGAATTTTATGGAACGCTCGGGTTTCGCGTAACGGAATACACCGAGGACGAAGAGACCGGGCGGCTTTGGGCGGCTTGGACCCATCGCAAGGGCGGGGTGCACGACATCGCCTTCACCAATGGCACCGGGCCCCGGTTGCACCACACCGCCTTCTGGGTTCCCACGCCTCTCAACATCATCGACCTGCTCGATTTGATGTCCACCACCGGCTACGTCGGCAACATCGAACGTGGCCCCGGGCGGCACGGGATTTCCAACGCCTTCTTTCTCTACATCCTCGACCCGGACGGGCACCGGATCGAGATCTATTGTTCAGACTACCAAACGGTGGACCCGGACCTAGAGCCGATCAAATGGGATTTGAAGGACCCGCAGCGCCAGACCCTTTGGGGTGCGCCGGCGCCGAGATCGTGGTTCGAGAATGGATCGCTCTTCACCGGGGTCGCGCCTTGCAAGGCCGACCTCGATGCCACGCCGATCATCGCACCGTAAGGAGGGACAATGGACCGTATCGCATCCTTCCGGGCAGGGGGCCACGCGCGCTTCGGTGTCGTGACCGAAGAGGGTCTCGTGGACCTCACCGACATCGCGGGCTACCCGGACCTTCAGGCCGTGGTTGAAGCGGGAGCCTTGACCGAGGTCATCGCGCTTGGGTCCGGAAGACCCGCCGATGTCGCGCTGGACGAGGTCGAGTTCCTGATCCCGCTCGCGCGGCCCGAGAAGATCCTCTGTGTCGGGGTGAATTTCCCGGACCGCAACGCGGAATACAAGGACGGCACGGCGCAGCCAAAGCACATGTCGCTTTTCCCGCGGTTCCCGCGTTCGTTCACCGGGCACAACCGGCCCCTGATCCGCCCGCCCGAGAACCAGACACTTGATTACGAAGGCGAGGTGGCGGTGGTGATCGGCAAGCCCGGGCGGCGGATCGCGCCGGGCGCGGCCTATGACCACATCGCGGCGCTGACGCTGTGCAACGAAGGCACGATCCGCGATTGGGTGCGGCATGCGAAGTTCAACGTGACGCAGGGCAAGAACTGGGACAATTCCGGATCCATCGGCCCATGGCTCGTCCCCTTCACCGATCCCGCCCAACTCGATGACGCCCACCTCGTGACCCGGGTGAACGGCGAGGTCCGGCAGGATGATCACCTTGCCAACATGATGTTCGGGGTCCGCGAAGAGATCGCCTATATCTCCACCTTCACGACCTTGCAGCCGGGCGATATCATCATCACTGGCACACCGACCGGGGCGGGCGCGCGGTTCGATCCGCCGAAATACCTCGTCCCCGGTGACGTGGTCGAGGTCGAGGTGGAGGGGATCGGTCTCTTGCGCAACACGGTAGCAGACGAATGATTTCGGATGACGACGTCGAGGCGGCGGCACGCGACCTTTTGCAGGCCGAGAAGGCCCGCGCGCAGATTGGCCTTTTGTCCCTGCGCCACCCCGAGATGACGCTGGACGATGCCTACCGGATACAGACCGCCCAGATGGCGCCCAAGCTGGCGGCGGGGCGCAGGATCATTGGCTGGAAGATCGGCCTGACATCGAAGGTGATGCAGGACGCGCTGGGCATCGACACGCCCGACAGCGGTGTCATCTACGACAATATGGCATTCGCCGATGGCGCGCATGTGCCCGCCGGGCGGTTCATCCAGCCACGGATCGAGGCCGAGATCGCCTTCGTGATGAAGGCCCCGCTTGAGGGTGCGGTCACACGCGAAGAGGTTCTGGCGGCGACCGAATACGTGACCCCGGCGATCGAGATCCTCGATACACGGATCCTGCGGCGCGACCCTGACAGCGGTGTCGCGCGCAAGATCGTGGATACCGTCTCGGACAATGCCGCCAATGGCGGGATCGTGCTGGGCCGGGACCACCATGCGCCCGATGCTTTCGACCTGCGCTGGGTCGGGGCGATCGTGAAGGCCGATGGCGCGGTGGTCGCGACCGGGCTGGGCGCGGCGATCCTTGATGATCCGGTTCAGGGGATTGTCTGGCTCGCCCGCCGCATGCACCAATACGGACAGAGAATCGAGGCGGGTCAGGTCGTGCTGGCCGGGTCTTTCATCGCGCCGATCGAATGCCCGCCCGGCACCGTGATCGACGCCGATTTCGGCCCGTTCGGCTCTGTCGCGATCACCTTCGATTGAGCTTGCCGGAAAGGATCCCCATGCCCGCCCCGAAAAACCGCTTCAAGTCCCGGTTGCGCACCGGTGAAACGCAGATCGGCCTTTGGCTTGGCCTTGGCGAGGCGACCACGGCCGAGCTTGCGGCAGGGGCCGGGTTCGACTGGCTGGTGATCGACGGTGAACACGGGCCCAACGGCCTGCGCGACGTGCTGGACCAGTTGCGCGCGATCGGCGAGGCCAGCCACCCGGTCGTGCGGGTGAAGGATGATGACCGCGCGGGGATCAAGCAGATGCTCGATCTCGGGGCGCAAACCATCTTGGTCCCGATGATCGAAACCGCCGACCAGGCGCGCGAAGCGGTGCGCTCGATGCTCTACCCGCCAGACGGTGTGCGCGGTGTCGGCGCGGCGCTTGCGCGTGCCTCGCGCTACGGGATCGAGACCGATTACCTGCATGGCGCGAATGACGAAGTCTGCCTGCTTTTACAGGTCGAAAGCCGCGCCGGGCTGGATGCCCTTGACGACATCCTGACGCTCGACGGGCTGGACGGGGTCTTTATTGGCCCCGCCGATCTGGCCGCCGACATGGGGCACCGTGGCGATCCGGGGCATGACGCGGTGCAATCGGCGGTGCGTGACGCCCTGTCGCGCATCATGGCCTCGGGGAAAGCCGCCGGTATCCTGACGTCGGACCCGGCGCTTGCGGCAAGCTACCGCGACATGGGTGTTCAATTCCTCGCCGTAGGGTCGGATGTGGGGGCCCTGATGCGGGGCCTCAGAACGCTCAGGTCATCTTTCTGATCGCGCCTGCGCGGGTGAGTCGCCGCATCGCGGCAAATCGGCCAAAACCGTTCATCTCGGCGCGCAACGCCGCTTCGCGACCCGTTTTGGGGCGCTTGCACGGTCATTCGATTGCCTGAAAACGACATCCCACCTCTCAATAGGACCAAAAAACCCTGTGATGTGGGGTAGATACGGGGAACGTTTCGTGTTTTGCTAGGAAGATGTCGTTTTTGGACGTCCGACGTGCGACTTTGCCGATGACGTTCTTGAAAGGGTGGCGCTTGAACGCTGGCCTGAAAAAACAGGGAGCTAACATGACCAAAAGAGATGAAGACCTGATCCGCAGGATCGCGCAAGGGGCCAGAACCGGCCAGATTTCGCGCCGCGATTTCATGAATTATTCCGCCGCCGCGGGTCTCACCGTAGCCGGGGCGACGAGCCTTTGGACCAAGCAGGCGAAGGCCGCGCCGAGCGCGGGCGGCACCTTCCGCTGGGGCATCCATGACGGTAACACCGGCGACACCCACGATCCGGGCACCTATGTCACCCGGACGATGATTTTCCTCGCCCACACGCATCGGTCCTATCTGACCATGATCAACGGCGACGGATCGCTCGGCCCGGACCTTGCCGATAGCTGGGAAGCCAACGAGACCGCGTCCGAGTGGACGTTCGAGATCAATGCCAACGCCAGCTTCCACAGCGGTCGCCCGGTGACCGGCAACGATGTGGTTGCCTCGTTCAACCATCACCGCGGGGATGATTCCACTTCGGCTGCCAAGGCGCTTCTGTCCGATGTCGTCGACATCACGGCAGACGGCAACACCGTGACCTTCACGCTGAGCGGCGGCAACGCCGACCTCCCGTGGCTGATGACCGACTACCACTTCGCGATCTGCCCCGCCAACGACGATGGCACGATCGACTGGAGATCGGGCGACGGCTCGGGCCCCTACCAGATCGACACCGGCGAGTTCGGCGTTCAATTCTCTCTCACCCGCCACGATGGCTGGCACGGCGAAGGCGCGTGGTTCGACAATGTCGACATCATCGTGCTGAACGACCCGAACGCGCGTCAGACCGCGCTTGTCACGGGCGACGTTGATGCGGTTTCGCAGGTTGACGTGAAGACCATGGCGTTGCTCGAACGCGATCCGAACATCCAGGTGTTCAACGTGCCCTCTGCCGGTGCCATCACCCTGCCGATGCATTGCGACACGGCGCCCTTCGACAACGTCGATGTGCGCAACGCGCTGAAGCTGTCGATCAACCGGGACGAGATCATCGAGAAGATCCTCTACGGGGCCGGCACCAAGGGCAACGACTTCCACCATTCGCCGGCCCAGCCGTATTGGCCCGACGATATTCCGCAGCGCGACTATGATCCGGATCAGGCGCGGTCCCTTCTCAAGAAGGCCGGGGCCGAGGGTCTCACGGTCAGCCTTTCGACCGCCGACAGCGTGAGCGCCGGGGCCGTGGACATGGCCGTGCTCTATGCCGAGCATGCCAAGGAAGCGGGCATCAACATCGAAGTGGTGCGTGAACCGAACGATGGCTACTACTCCGACGTTTGGCTCAAGAAACCGTTCAGCCTTGTGTCCTGGGGCGCACGCCCGACGCCGGACGTGATGTACACGCTGGCCTATAAGTCGGACGCGGCCTGGAACGAGAGCCGTTGGCAGAACGAACGCTTCAACGAGATTTTGTTGCAGGCGAAAGCGGAGCTGGACGACAGCCTGCGTGCCGAGATGTATCGCGAAATGGCGATGCTGGCGCGTGACGATGGCGGCACTGTCATTCCGTTTTTCAACAACTTCGTCTACGGCGCACGCGGCAACGTGGGCACCCCCGACGCCCTTGCGTCCAGTTGGGAAAGCGATGGCGGTCGGGCCGCCAGCCGCTGGTGGTTCACGGAATAAACCGCTGACAGAGATCGGGCCCGGCGTGCAAACGCCGGGCCATTTGAATTTCGGACCTTCGATTTCGGACGCCCTGTGACACGGCAAGGATATGCCGCCGCACAGTCCCTGATCGGTCCCGTCCGCAACAAAACCGGCACATCAAATGAATGGCCGGACAACAACGGGGGAAGGACACATGGGTGATTTGGCCCAGCTTGTTCTCAAGCGGCTCGGTTACGGGCTTTTGACACTTCTCGTGGTATCAATCCTGATCTTTTTTGCCGTGGAACTTCTTCCCGGCGACGTGGCGGAAGCCGTGTTGGGTCAGGGGGCGACACCGGAAACGGTCGCCGCGATGCGCGAGCAACTGGGCCTCGACCGGCCCGCAATCATACGATACGTCGAATGGCTTGGTGGCGCTGTCACCGGTGATTTTGGCATTTCTGCCGTCTCGGGTGACCCGGTGATGCAGGTCATTGGCACGCGGTTCGTGAACACGCTGTTCCTTGCCGCCTATGCGGCGGTCATCGCCGTGCCTTTCGCGATCGTGCTCGGGATCATCGTGGCGCTTCTGCGCAACTCGGTCTTCGACCGGGTGGCCAACGTTGCCACGCTCACCTCGATCTCCAGCCCGGAGTTCTTTCTCGGCTACATCCTCATCCTGTTTCTCGCGGTGAAGGTGCCGTTGTTCCCGGCCATCGCCAGCCTGTCGGGCGACATGAGTTTCTTCCAACTGCTGGAGCGGACATTCCTGCCCGCGCTCACGCTCGTGCTCGTCGTCACGGCACACATGATGCGAATGACCCGTGCGTCGATCATCAACCTGCTCGCCTCGCCCTATATCGAAATGGCGCGGCTCAAGGGTGTTCCACCATGGAAGGTCATCGTGCGGCACGCGCTGCCCAATGCCTGGGCGCCGATTATCAACGTTGTCGCGTTGAACCTTGCCTATCTCATCACCGGCGTCGTGCTGGTCGAGGTGGTGTTCGTCTATCCGGGGATCGGCCAGGCGCTGGTCGATGCGGTGTCGAAACGGGATTTCCCGGTCGTGCAAGCGGCATCACTTATTTTTGCGGGCACGTTCATCCTGCTCAACCTCGCGGCCGACATTGGCGCGATCCTGACCAATCCGCGCTTGCGGCATCCGAAATAAGGGGGGCATGATATGGGTATTTTCGTTCTCGGCTATTATGGCTTTCTTATCATCGCGTCGGTGATCCTCGCCTACGTGGGGTGGCGCAAATGGTTCCTGATGGTGTTCGCGCTCACGCTGGTCTCCTTTGTTCTGGGGATCGTGGGCGGCGCGCCCGCGTTGCGGTTTGTCGCGATTTTCGCGATCGTTCTCGCGGTCGCTGCGATGGTGTCCTTCGCGTTCAAGGAATTCTTGGTTCAAATCGTGCGACCGAATATCGCGAAAGAGCTGCGCACCGCGCCGCTCACGGCGTCGTTCGGCATGTTCGTGATCTTCACCTACGCCATCGGGGGCATTTTCGCGCCCCTGATCGCACCCTATGGGCAGGCCGAAGTGATCGCGGGGGCCTTTGCCCCGGCGGATTCAGACATGCTGTTGGGGGCCGACCAGCTTGGCCGTGACGTGTTCAGCCGCATCATCTACGGCGCGCGCAACACCGTGGGCCTCGCGCTTATCGCCACCATCGGGGCCTTTGTCCTTGGGGCGCTGGCCGGGCTTCTGGCCGCGGTCAAGGGCGGGTGGTTCGACACCTTCATGGGCCGGGTGGCCGATGTGATCATGTCGATCCCGTCGCTTATCTTCGCGCTCTTGATGCTGTCGATCCTCGGCACCTCGTCGTGGGTCATCGTCGTGGTCGTCGCGATCATCTATTCCCCGCGCGTCTTCCGCCTGACGCGGGCGGTCGCGGGCAATATCGTGGTGATGGACTACATCGAAGCCGCCAAGCTGCGCGGGGAAGGGGACTGGTACCTGATCCGGCGTGAAATCCTGCCGAACTCGACCGCCCCGCTGATCGCGGAATTCGGGCTCGAATTCTGCTTCGTGTTCCTGCTCATCGCGGGTCTCAGCTTCCTTGGTCTCGGGCTGCAACCGCCAATCGCTGACTGGGGGTCGATGGTGCGTGAAAACGCAACGCTGATCTCGTTCGGGGACATCACGCCCCTGATCCCGGCAGCAGCCATCGCGCTTCTGACCGTCTCGGTGAACTTTGTCGTCGACTGGATGCTCCACCGGTCCTCTGGCCTGAAGGAGAATTGATATGACCACGTTTTCTGACAAGGATATCCTGCTCGAGATCAAGGATCTCGAAATTCAGGGGTATTCCGACGAAACTTGGATCGACATCATCAAGGGTGTCGACCTGACGCTCCACCGGGGCGAGGTTCTGGGTTTGATCGGTGAATCCGGGGCGGGCAAGTCGACGATCGGGGCCGCCGCAATGGGCTATGCCCGTGACGGCACCCGCATCTCGAACGGCTCGATCGAGTTCGACGGGATGGAGTTGACCACGGCAACGGAAGGTGAGCGGCGCGCATTGCGTGGCTCACGCATCGCCTATGTGGCGCAATCCGCGGCGGCGTCGTTCAACCCGGCGCACAAGATCATCGACCAGCACACCGAAGCGCCCGTGCAATACCGTATCCAGAAACGGTTGGAAGCACAGGAAGACGCGATGGAGCTTTATGAGCGTCTGCGTCTGCCGAACCCCGACGAAATCGGGTTTCGCTACCCGCACCAGGTGTCGGGGGGTCAGCTTCAGCGGGCGATGACGGCCATGGCGATGGCCTGTCGCCCTGACCTCATCATCTTTGATGAGCCGACGACTGCGCTTGACGTGACCACCCAGATCGAGGTGCTTGCGGCGATCCGCGACATCGTCGATCAATTCGACACGGCGGCCATTTACATCACCCATGACCTCGCGGTCGTGGCGCAGATGGCCGATACGATCAAGGTGCTCCTGAAGGGGGAAGAGGTTGAACAGGCGTCGACTGTGGAGATGCTCAAGAACCCGAAAGAGGAATACACCAAGTCGCTCTGGGCGGTCCGCAGCTTCAAGCGGGATCAGAAATCCCGCCCCACGGATGGCACCCCGCCGATCATCTCGGTGAAGAATATCGACGCGGCCTATACCGGTGGCGAAAAGGTGCTCGATGATGTGTCCTTTGATATCTACCCGGGCATGACCGTCGCGGTGGTGGGCGAATCCGGGTCTGGAAAATCGACCACGGCGCGCTGTATCACGGGGCTGTTGCCGCCGATGGCGGGCGAGATCCAGTTCAAGGGCGAGACGCTGCCTCCGAAATACACCGACCGGAACAAGGACCAGCTTCGGCAGGCCCAGATGATCTACCAGATGGCCGATACGGCGCTGAACCCCAAGGTTCAGATCCACGAGATCATCGGTCGCCCGGCGCAGTTTTATTCCGGGTTGAAAGGGCAGGCTCTCAAGCAGCGGGTCGATGAATTGCTCGACCTGATCGAGCTTGAGCCCTCGCAATACTACCACCGCTATCCGCCGGAGTTGTCAGGCGGTCAGAAACAGCGGATCGGCATTGCCCGGGCGCTCGCCGCCGAGCCGGAGTTCATCATCTGTGACGAGGTGACTTCGGCGCTCGACCAATTGGTGGCCGAAGGCATTCTTCGCCTGCTCGACCGGCTGCAACAGGAATTGAACCTGGCCTACATGTTCATCACCCACGATCTCGCCACCGTGCGTTCGATCGCGGACGAGGTGGTGGTGATGCAGCAGGGCAAGGTGGTGGAACAGGGGGCAAAGGACAAGATGTTCAAGCCGCCGCACCACCCCTATACCGACCTGTTGCTCAGCTCGGTTCCGGAAATGGACCCCAACTGGCTCACCGATCTGCTTGAGGAACGCGGCGTCGAGAATGTCGGCGAATCTGCGGACGTCAACCAAGAACCGCCCGACGGCACCGCCGGGGACACGAAACCGGCATCCTGACCCGGGCCCGCACGAAAACGGGCCTGCGTAGCAAAAAGCCCCGGCGCGCCAGCGTCGGGGCTTGTCCGTTGCGAGATCGGGAAAAGCCGTCAGACGATGGCAGAGGCCGTAAGACCAAGAACCGCCACGATGGACCCATACATGACAATGAACCCCGGAAGGTTCCCGCGGGCTTTGTATTCCCGGATCAGTTGATCACGTGTAATCATCGAAGCCTCCTCGCGCCCCCTCGGGCGTCTCGCATGGCGTTTCATCGACCGTTTCAAAGCCCCGTTACGCTTCTTTATCGAGTCGATCAAATCTTTTTCGCACAGAATTCATGCAGTTTGTGAATTCCCGCTCACCGCCCCGTGCATAGCTTCAAAGGGCGTCGCAAACACGCTCTGGACGGTCGCCGAGAGGCTTTGTCACAACGTGAGGCGCCGCGTCCGCGCGCCGCCTCGCCGTTTCGGTTCGGGGACCTTCAGGTCCAAGGACCGAATGCCGGGCTTCAAAGAGTCGCGAAGCAGGTCGCAAAACGCATCGACCGCCGGGTCGGTGTCGCGAAAATCCATCGCCTTGAGAAAGGCCTGCACCGCGCAGGCTTCGTATGCCGCGTCGCCGGGCAGGCTTCCCAACCAATGAATGAACCCGAGTTGCGCCAATTCCCGGGCGCGTTCTTCGGTCGGGGGTGAGACCATCAACCCGGTGAGTGTTTCGTCAAGTCGCATTGCGCCCTCCGCGCGTATCGTTGGGCAGGGTGGGGAGGGAACGGGTGGGGCGCAGGCCCTATGCCATGCCGCTCCGGAACACCCCGTCCGGTTGTCATTCACGGCCTGCAAAGGCACGCCGTTGATGGCAGGTCTCCTGACTTCGCGGGTCTTGGCTTTCCTGAACCTTCCCGGGCGGCTTGGCCCAGTGGTCTGTCTCAGGATCGCTCGCCGCTTACAGTTGCGGGGGCAGTCATGGAATTGCACCATGTTCCCTTTTCAGATCGGCGTTGACGCCGACCACCATCGCCCATACCGTGCCGGATCGGCGCGCGACGTGCAAGGGGGTCATGGGGGTCCGTGTGGGCAACCATGGGGCAGGCGGCCCCCGGGGGTGCTCGTTGCCCTACCGCGTGATGATCAACGCGCCGCCGACCACGATCAGGACCGCGATCAGAAGGTGCCTTGGCCCCAATGTTTCGCGCCGGAACGCGAACACCCCCAGCAAAACCGCCCAGAGCGGCACGGTGCCCGCGAGCGGTGAAACCAGCGTCACGGCACCCAGCGTGAGGGCAAGGTTCAGCAGATAAATCGCAACGCCGTTGACCGCCCCGTTCAACGTGAACCATGCAAGCCCCTGTCCCACGCGCGTGCGTCCCTGTCGGTGATGGGCGAGAAGCATTGCGCCCAACACAATGGTCGAGACGCTGGTGGTGACGAGAAGTGCGAAAAGCGGGCTTGGCACATCCTCCATCCCCAGCTTCAGGCCGGGTTGGCTGATGCCGCGCACCACCGCCGCGCCAAGGGGCAGAAGCAAAGCCCAAAGCGGCCAGCCCCGCTTGATCCCGCGTGGGGAGTAGGTGGCGATGACAAGCCCCGTGACCATGAGGGCAAGCCCGACTGCGGCCTGCACCCCGACGCTTTCGCCCAGCGCGACCATCCCGATCATCACCGCCACAACCGGCGTGAAGGCCGAGAGCGAGGCGGTCAGAGAGGGGCCGACCACGCCGACCGAGGCGATCTGAAACCTCTGGCCAAGCGCGGGAAAGAAAACGCCCATCACCGCGAAGATCAAGGTGCCGGGCGCATACCACCACTGCGCCTGCACGTAAAAAGGCGCGATGGCCCACGACAAAAGCGCGATGGTGCCAACGGTGATGAACGCACCGGTCAACGGGTCGGTGTCATCCAACCCCTTGCGCTGGATATGGTTGCACAGCGCCCACAGAAAGGCTGCGGTCAGCGCGAAGGAGGCGGGCCAGAAAGTTTCCATGGAAAGCTTCTACGGGAGCCACGCGGATCGGTAAACATGGCAGGCACCCGGACTGCGAAAATATGGCACGGCTGAGACATGCGGGCGGACATCGCGACAGGGAACCGGCCTGGCTTGTCTTGTGACCCCCGGGGCCCGGCGCTAAGGGTTGGGTGATTGTCCGGCCCTGTGGTGCGCGACAGCGCCATGATTTGAAGGAAGACCGAGATGAAATTCGCCACGCTGCCCGATGGGACAAAGGATGGACGCCTCTGGATCGTCAGCCGCGACATGACCCGCGCCCAGCCCGCAATCGGGGCCCATACGATGCAGGAGCTGATGGAGCGTTGGGACGAGGTCGAGATCCAGCTTGAAATGGAATACGAGGCGGTGAACAACGGCCTTGGGGGCGGGTTCGAGCCGGCCGCCGCGCTCGCGCCGCTGCCCCGGGCGTGGCAATGGCTTGATGGCTCGGCCTTCGACAGCCATGGCGCGCTGATGGAAAAGGTGTTCGGCCTGGAAGGGGCGTTTAAACCTGATTTTCCTTTCATGTATCAGGGCCTGTCAGACCGCTTTTACGGCCCGACGCAGGATGTGAGATTTCCCACCGAGGATGATTTGATCGACTTCGAGGGCGAGTTCGGGATTATCACTGACGCGGTCGCGCTTGGCACCACGGCGACCGAGGCGCGCACGCATATTCGCCTTGTCGTGCAGATCAACGATTGGTCCCTGCGCAGGATCGCGCCGCTTGAAATGAAGGCGGGCTTTGGCTGGGTTCGGGCGAAACCGGCCTGTGCGATGGCCCCGGTTGCGGTGACCCCGGATGAGCTTGGCCCGGCGTGGCGTGATGGGCGCGTGGACCTGGCGCTCAATATCTGGTGGAACGACGTGAAATTCGGGGCCGCCAATGGCTATGCCATGTCTGCGGGGTTTGACGAGTTGATCGCCCACGCGGCCTATTCCCGCGATCTGGTGCCCGGCACCGTGATCGGCTCTGGCACCGTGTCCAACGAGAATTACCGTGAGGTCGGGTCATCCTGCATCGCCGAGCGGCGCGGGATCGAGATGATCGACGACGGCGACGCGAAGACCGGCTTCATGCGGTTCGGGGACCGGGTGAAGATGGAGGTGTTCGACGCGGCCGGGGACAGCGTGTTCGGGGCCATTGACCAAAAGGTGGTGAAAGCCTGAGCCTCTCCAAGGGTCGCTTTCGTTCCCAAGCTGCCCAGTATTTCGGCAACGCGGGGCGCGATTGTGCAAGCCGTGCCAAATCCCGCCCCGCCCCGGCGGAACCCGATGCTGCGGGGCAGCATGCGGTTGTCGCCCCGCCCCCGCTTGCTACCTTTTCGACAGACCAAGGCCGTGCGCCCCCGTGATCCGGGCGGAGAGGGGTAGACAGCGCGGCGTCTCAGCGGGCGGTTCTTTCCGTCACCTGGGCCGATCCGCCCCCCGGTCGGCCGAGCAACACAAAATCCAAGGGTCACGAGACCCACAGAGCATGAAAGACAGCGAGCGAAAGCCGTCATCCAGACCTTATGGTCGCGTTGCCGTGATCGGCGCCGGGTCGTGGGGCACCGCCCTTGCGGCTGTATTGGCCCGGTCGGGCCGGGACGTGACCCTCTGGTCACGCCGCCCCGGCTTGGCCATGGCGATTTCCGAGACCGGGCAGAACCCCGATTACCTTCCCGATGTCGACCTGCCGCCGGGCATCCGCGCGACCGCGCAAATGGGCGACGCCTTGGCCGGGGCCGAGGCCGTGCTGGTGGTGACACCATCGAGAACCCTGCGCGATATCTGCCGGGCCATGGCGGGCCATATCGCGCCCGGCGTGCCCATTGCGCTTGGGTGCAAGGGCGTCGAGCAGGGGTCCGGCCTTCTGTTGTCCGAGGTGGTCGGTGAAGACCTGCCGGGGCACCCGGTTGGTGCGATCTCTGGCCCGACCTTTGCGCGTGAAACCGCGCTTGATCATCCGACCGCCGCGACCGTGGCCTTTCCGTTCAGCTACGCCGACCGGCTTGATCCCAATTCAAGCCCCGCCGCGCGGCTTGCCATGTCGTTGTCCGGGTCGGGCTTTCGCCCCTATGTCTCGGACGATCTCGTGGGGGTCGAGGTCGGCGGCGCGGTCAAGAACGTCATCGCCATCGCCTGCGGGATCATGACGGGCGCGGGCTTTGCCGAGAACACGCGCGCCGCCCTGATCACGCGCGGGATCGACGAGATGAAGGTCTTGGCCGAAATCCTTGGCGGGCGGCGCGAAACCGTGACCGGGCTGTCGGGGGCCGGGGATCTGACGCTAACCTGTTCCTCGACCACCTCGCGCAACATGGCGCTGGGGTGCCAGTTGGGCCAAGGCACGCCGCGCGCGGCCTGTTTCGATGGCAAGCCCGTTGTGGTCGAGGGCGAGGTCAACGCGGTCTCGGTCCATGATCTGGCCCGCCGGGTCGGGGTGCCGATGCCGATCTGCGAAACCGTGAACGCGGTCTTGCACGAGGGCGCCGATCCACAGGCGAGCTTTTCGGCGCTCTGGACACGCCCGCTGGAAGGTGAGCCGCGCACACTTGATATCCGTCTCGATCACCCCGAACCCTCCGCCGTCATGCACTTTGGAGGGCGTCCATGGGTATCGTGACCCCGCGCGCCAAACCGCTCGCCACGCGCACGTTTTCGCTGGCCACCGACCTCGATGGCACGTTTCTGGGCGGCAGCGAGGCCGAGCGCCGGGCGCTTTACGATTGGATCGAGGCCAACCGGGAGACCGTCGGGCTGATTTTCGTGACCGGGCGCGACCCGGCGTTCATCGCCGACATCTGCGCGCGCGGGACGCTGCCTTGGCCCGACTACGTGGTCGGCGATGTGGGCACGACCATCGCCGAGGTGCACCACCCCGATATCGTGCCGATCCCGGCGCTTGAAGCCGACATTGCCGCACGCTGGAACGATGCGGGCGGCCGGGTGCGCGCCGCACTTCATGGCCACCCCGGCCTGACCCTGCAACCGAGCGCCTTTCGCTACCGGGTGAGCTATGATCTCGACCCCGCCACCTTCGATGCGGGGGCGAAGTGCGTGGTCGAGGGGCTGGGCCACGACTGGCTCATTTCAGACAACCGCTTTTTCGATGTCTTGCCGCGCGGGGTGTCGAAAGGCCCCTCGATCCGTCGCTTGATCACGCATCTGGGCATGTCCGAGACCCGCGTGCTTGTGGCGGGCGATACGCTCAATGACCTGTCGATGCTGGCCTGTGGTCTTCCGGCGGTCGCGGTCGGCAATTGCGAACCGGCGCTTTTGCACGCGGTGTCTCATCTCGATCATCTCTATGTTGCGGGGGGCCATGGTGCGGGCGGCATCATGGAAGCGATCGCGGCGCTTGACCTTCATTCCGACCATCCCAAAGGAGCTTGATCCAAATGTCTTCGAACCTCGTGATCGTATACCACCGCCAACCTTATGAGGAGGTGGACGTCAACGGGACAATCGAGTTTCGCGAGAACAAGAGCCCCAATGGCATCGTGCCGACGTTGAAAAGCTTCTTCGGGCGGTTCGACAGCGGGGCATGGGTCGCGTGGAAAGAGACCGAAGACCCCGCGAACCCCGGGTTCGAGCACCGGGTCGAGATCGAGGATGACCACGGGGCCTACGCGGTGAGCCGCCTTCCGCTTACCCGCGAACAGGTCAAAAGCTTCTACGAAGTATCATCGAAAGAGGCGTTCTGGCCCATCCTTCACGGGTTCAAGGAACGTTACAATTATGACCCGGTCGATTGGCCGACCTTTCGCGAAGTGAACTGGGCCTTTGCAGAGGTGGCCGCACATGAGGCCGCCGAGGGTGCCGTGGTCTGGGTGCATGATTACAACCTCTGGCTTGTGCCCGGATATCTGCGCCGGATGCGTCCCGATCTCAAGATCAGCTTCTTTCACCACACCCCGTTCCCGTCCGCCGACATGTTCAACGTGCTGCCGTGGCGCAAGGAGATCATGGAAAGCCTTCTGGCCTGTGACGTGGTGGGGTTTCACATCCCGCGCTACGTCGCGAATTTCGTCTCTGCCGCGCGCTCGATGCTTGATGTCGAAGTGACGGCACGGCAGAAAGTGGACAAGGATTTCGCCGCCGAGTTTTCGGCCCTGACCGAGGTGAGCGTGCCATACGAGCTGTTGTTCAACGAAAAGAAAATCCGGGTGCAGGCCAGCCCCGTGGGCATTGATTTCGGCTATATAACCGATGTGGCGAACACCCCCGAGACACAGACAAGGGCGCGCGAAATCCGCGCCGACATGGGCGAGGGCAAATTGCTCCTCTCGGTCGGGCGCACCGATTATACCAAGGGCGGTATAGACCAGCTTGAAAGCTTCGAGAGGCTGTTGGAGACCAACCCCGACATGCGCGGCAAGGTGCGGCTCATGCATGTGTCGGTGCCGGCCAATCAGAACATGACGGTGTATGAAAATATCCAGTCCGACCTGGAACAGATGGCCGGACGCATCAATGGCCGGTTCGGATCGCTCGACTGGCAGCCCATCGCGCTGATTTCCCGCGCGGTGCCGTTCACCGACCTCGTGGCCTTCTACCGGGCGGCGGACGTGGCATGGATCACGCCGCTGGCGGATGGCATGAACCTTGTTGCGAAAGAGTTCTGTGCATCGCGCACCGATGGCGACGGCGTTCTGGTCCTGTCCGAATTCGCCGGCGCGGCGGTCGAGATGGGATCGGCGCTTCTGACCAACCCGTTCTCGAACAAATCCATGGACAGCGCGATTGAACAGGCGCTTGCCATGGGCGAAGCCGAGCGGCGCGACCGGATGGCGGCGTTGCGCCGGGTGATCCAGACCTACGATATTCGGTTCTGGGCCGAACACCAGATGCAGGCGCTTGGCGGCGACGAGGCGCGGCTGACCACGCTCCCCGCCGCTGTGTGAGAGCACCAAGTCCCGCACGTGGGGCGCGTTTCGGTCAGCGTCCGACGATCCGTTCGGGCGGGACACCGGACATCGCGTGCAACAGCGCGTTGGTGTTGGTGACGCCGAATTTCTTTTGCAGCTTGGCGCGATGCACCTCGACCGTGCGCGGGGAAATGTCCAGCGCGCGCGCAATCTCCTTCGATGTCATGCCTTCGGCGAGCAGGTTCACCACCTCGCCCTCGCGCTTGGTCAGCGGCTGGTAGGGCCGGTGCCCCGACAGGTCGGCAAAGCTCCAGACCGCCCGCCCGAGGGGATCGTTCTCGGGGGTCAGGGAATGGCCCCGCGTTCGACACCAGAACAGCGACCCATCCTTGCGCGCCATGACCCGTTCATCCCAGTAGGTGTTGGTTGTCTTGAGGTCCGCCACCCCCCGGTCGCGGATTTTCACGAATTCGTCGCGCGACGAATACAGCACCTCGAACGACTTGTTCGAAAGCTCGTCTGTCTCGTAGCCGAACATGCGTTCGAATTCCGGGTTGCAGGCCCGGATCACGCGGCTTTCCGTCACCACGAGCCCGACGGGCGCGTAGTCAAAAACCAGCGCCGCGAAATCTCCCGTCGCGTATGCGTCGTCTATACGTATTTTCACCAAGTTGCCGAAACCCTTGCGATTGGCGAGGCTTGTCCCACGATATGAACGTTCCTGCGCGGGCACAAGCTGCGCGGGACAAGGGAGGAAAACCTATGAAACTCATGAAACGCGCCGTAGCCGCGTTCTCTTTCGCCGTGTCCATGACCGTTCCGGCGGTCGCACAGGATGGTGATCCGGTCAAGATCGCGCTTATCCATGGCATGTCGGGCAGCTCTTTCGAGGCCTTCTCGAAGCAAATGCACACCGGGTTCGAAATGGGGCTTGAATACGCGACCGATGGCACGAACGTGGTCAACGGCCACCCCATCGAGATCATCAAGAAAGACAGCCAGTTCAAACCCGACGTGGCCCGCGCCGTTCTTGCCGAAGCGTACGGCGACGACGGTGCGCTGATCGCCATCGGCGGCACGTCGTCGGGCGTGACGCAGGGGATGTTGCCGATTGCAGAGGAATACGAACGCCTTCTGATCGTTGAACCCGCAGTGGCCGACAGCCTGACAGGCCCGGATTCGAACCGCTACGTGTTCAAGACATCGCGCAACTCGTCGATGGACATGCAGGCGCAGGCGCTTGCGCTTCAGCCGGATGAAAACCTCTACGTGGCCACGTTGGCCGAAGACTATGCCTTTGGCCGCGACGGGATCGAGGCATTCAAGGCCGCGCTTGACGGTTCCGGGGCCACCGTGGTGACGGAAGAATACGTGCCGCAAGGCACCACCGATTTCACCGCCGTGGGCGAACGCCTGTTCAATTCGCTGAAAGACAAGGAAGGCCGTAAGGTCATCTTGATCTACATTGCCGGTGGTGGGGATGCGCCGGGCAAACTGCAGGCGATGGACCCGTCGCGCTTCGACATCGAGATGTCGATGGGCGGTCACATCCTTCCGGTTTTGCCGACCTACAAGCGTTTCCCGGGTCTCGAAGGGGCCGTGTATTACTACTACGAAGCCTTCGATAACGAGATCAACAACTGGCTCGTGGAGGAGCATTTGGCGCGCTTTGACAGCCCGCCGGACTTCTTCACCGCGGGTGGCATGGCCTCGGCCCTCGCCGTTGTGAAGGCGATCGAGGAAAGCCCCTCTCTCGACATCGAAGACCTGATCACGACTATGGAAGGCATGTCCTGGGATACGCCGAAAGGTCCGATGACCTTCCGTCCCGAGGATCATCAGGCCCTGCAATCCATGCTGCACTTCAAGATCCGCGTGGATGATGACGTGGAATGGGCGATCCCGGAAAAGGTCCGGATCATCGAAGCCGACGAGATGGACATTCCGATCGGGCGCGAGAACTGATCTGCGCCCCCTGAAACCCAAAGTCCCGGCCAGCCCTCTCTCTGGCTGGCCGGGGCACCCCCAAACAAATTCCCGAAGCCATGACACACCCTTCTCTCTCCACCCGTGATCTTACGATCCGGTTCGGTGGGCACACGGCCGTGAACGCCGTGACCTGCGACTTTCACCCCGGTGAACTGACCGTGATCGTGGGCCCGAACGGGGCCGGCAAGACGACCTATTTCAACATGATCTCGGGGCAGTTGATGCCCAGCGAGGGCACGGTTGAAAAAGACGGTCTCGACCTGACCCGCATGCCCGCCTCCACGCGGGCGCGCCACGGGGTTGGCCGCGCCTTTCAGCTGACAAACCTGTTCCCGCATCTCTCCGTGCTGGAAAACATCCGCCTCGCGGTTCAGGCGCAATCGGGCGATGGGCGGCGGTTCTTCACCCCGGTGACGCGGCTCACCGAACTGGCCGCGAAAGCCGAACGTTACCTTGAGGCGACGCGGCTTTCCGACCGAGCCGACATGCCCGCCGCAGCGCTTCCCCACGGGGACCAGCGCAAGCTGGAGGTGGCGCTTCTCATGGCGATGGAGCCCGACATCTACATGTTCGACGAACCCACCGCCGGGATGAGCCTTGACCACGCGCCCGACGTGCTCGACCTCATCGCCGAGATCAAGCACGACCACACCAAGACCGTGCTGCTGGTCGAACACAAGATGGACGTGGTCCGTGCGCTCGCCGACCGGATCATCGTGTTGCACAATGGCGAGCTTATCGCGGATGGCGACCCGGGCGAGGTGATGTCGAGCCAGATCGTGAAAGACGTCTACCTTGGCAATGCGGGAGAGCTGACATGAGCCTTCTTTCGATCCGCAACATGGATGTTTCCATCGGCCAATACGCGGTTTTGCACGGGCTGACGCTGGACGTGCCCGAGGGTGGTGTTTTTGTCCTTCTCGGGCGCAACGGCGCGGGCAAGACCACGACGCTGCGCTCGATCATGGGTCTTTGGGACCGGCCCGCCGGGTCGGTAACCTTCCGGGGCGAAGATATCTCGTCACTGCACACCTCGGACATTGCCAGGAAAGGCATCGCCTTCGTGCCCGAGAACATGGGCATTTTCGGCGGTCTCACGGTGGCCGAGAACATGGTGCTGGCCACGGCCAACGGCAAATTCGACCCCGCGCGGCTCAAACGCGTCTACGCGCTGTTTCCGGCGCTGGAACAGTTTTGGAACAAGCAGGCCTGGAGCCTGTCGGGCGGTCAGAAACAGATGCTCGCGGTCGCCCGCGCCATCATCGAACCCCGTGATCTCATCCTGATCGACGAACCGACCAAGGGTCTGGCCCCGACGATCATCCACGGCATGGGCGAGGCGTTCAAGGATATCTCGCAATCGACCACGATCCTTCTGGTCGAACAGAATTTCGCATTTGCCAAGAGCCTGGGTCGCGACATGGCGGTGATCGACGATGGGCAGGTGGTGCACACCGGCTCCATGGCCGATTTCGCCGCCGATACCGCGTTGCAAGACCGGCTCTTGAGCCTCTCGATGGAGGAAGGCGCATGAAGACCCTGGGACCCATGATCGAGAAGGCGGGGGGCGTGTTCCTTCTGCCCGTCGCGATCGCCATACTTGCCTTCGTGCTGATCGGTGCGCCGTCGTCGTGGCTGACGCTCACGGTGGCCGGGCTGTCGATGGGGCTGATGCTGTTTCTCATGGCCTCGGGCCTCAGCCTTGTTTTCGGGCTGATGGATGTGCTGAATTTCGGCCATTCCGCCTTTGTCAGCTTCGGGGCCTTCGTGGCGGCAACAGTCCTCGCGTGGCTCGGCGGATGGGTCGGCGCGGATTCGATCTTTCTGAACGCGCTCGCGCTGATCGCCGCGATATCGGCGGCCATCGTCTTTGGTGCCGCAGCGGGCTGGTTCTTCGAGCGGGTGATCGTGAAGCCGGTCTACAAGGACCACCTGCGCCAGATCCTGATCACCATGGGGGCGCTGATCGTGGCCGAGCAATTGATCCTTGCCACATGGGGCGGCACGCCGACCAATGTGCCGCGTCCGCAATTTCTGGAAGGTGCGATCATCCTCGGGGGATCCTCGCTTGAGGTTTATCGCCTGTTCGCCTTCATCGTCGGCGTCGTGGTCTATGCGGGTATTTACTTCCTGCTCAACAAGACGCGCATCGGGCTTTTGATACGCGCCGGGGTCGAGAACCGCGAAATGGTCGAGGCGCTGGGGTTCCGGATCGACCGGCTGTTCATCGGGGTCTTCATGCTGGGCTCCGCGCTGGCGGCGGTCGGCGGGGCCATGTGGGCGGGGTATGAAACGCTTATCACCCCGGCGCTCGGGGCCGAGATGATGGTGATCGTCTTCATCGTGGTGATCATCGGCGGGCTTGGTTCGATCCAGGGCACGCTTCTGGGCGCTATCGTGGTGGCGTTGATGCAGAACTACGTGGGCTTTCTCGCCCCGAAGCTGGCGCTTGCGTCCAACATGCTCCTGATGATGGCAATTTTGCTGTGGCGGCCCTCTGGCCTTGCCCCGGCGGTGAAGTGAGGGAACGTCGCATGAACCGCACCATGAACCGCACGTTGAGTGTCAAAATCATCGCGTTGACCGTTTGGGGTCTCCTCCTGTTCTCGCCGTTCCTGTTCCAGGACGTGCGCCAGGTCGAAGTCGCGGCCCGTATTGCCGTCTTCATCGTGCTGGTCGCCTCCTACGACCTGTTGATTGGCTACACCGGGATCGTGAGTTTCGCGCACACCATGTTCTTCGGTTTCGGGGCCTACGGTGTCGCGATCGCGTTGAAACAGATCGGGCCGGGCTGGGGTGCCTGGACGCTGGGCACGCTATCGGGCGTGGCGGTCTCGATCGTCGTCGCGATCCTTATCGGCCTTCTGTCGCTTCGGGTGAAGGCCATCTTCTTTGCCATGATCACGCTTGCCGCGGCCTCGGTCGCGTTGGTGCTTGCTTCGCAGCTCAGTCAATTCACCGGCGGCGAGGATGGTATGATCTACAGCGCGCCGGATCTGTTGAAACCTTCGACCAAGCTTCTCACCGATGCCGAGGGCGACGTGTTGCGGATCTTTGACGTGCGCATGAATGGCAAGATCGCGGCCTATTATTTCGTATTCATCACCTGTGCGCTCATGTTCTGGGCCATGCTGCGCATCGTCGGCTCGCCCTTGGGCACCGTCCTGAAGGCGATCCGCGAGAACGAGGGCCGGGCGGAAGGCATCGGCTACCGTGTCGTGGCCTATCGCACCGCCGTCTTCGTCATCGCGGCCACCACGGCAGCGCTTGCGGGCGCGGTCTATGCCACGTGGCTCAGATACACCGGACCGGATACGACCCTGAGTTTCGCGATCATGATCGACATTCTCCTGATGGTCGTGATCGGCGGCATGGGCACGATGTGGGGTGCGGTGATCGGGGCGACGCTCATGGTGCTTGCGCAATACTATCTGCGTGATCTCATGGAGGTGGCGTCGCGCGCGACCGAGGCGATCCCGCTTCTGCCCGAGCTTCTCAGCCCGGATCGCTGGCTTCTGTGGCTTGGCATCATCTTCATCCTCCTGGTCTATTTCTTCCCGGCAGGCATCGCGGGGACAATCATCCGGGGTCGCACGAAATGATCCCGCGCTCGTCCTATCTGCCACTGGGTGACGTTGAGCTTCACGTCACCGAATGGGGCGACCGGGATGCCCCGGCGTTGGTCATGTGGCACGGGTTGGCCCGCACCGGGCGCGATTTTGACGAGATTGCGCGCGCCATGGCGGACCGGTATTTCGTGATCTGCCCGGACACCATCGGGCGCGGGCTGTCATCTTGGTCCGATAACCCACAACGCGACTATACGCTTGAGAATTACGCCCGCCTTGCCGGGGACATGCTCGACACCTACCACAAGGCGCATGCGCTTTGGTTGGGCACGTCGCTGGGCGGACAGATCGGCATGACCTTTGCCGCAATCGCCCCCGATCGCCTGCGCGGGTTGGTCATCAATGACATCGGTCCGGTGGTGCCGGATGCGGCTCTGGACCGGATCGTGACCTATTCCGCCGACCTGCCGGTGTTCGAGAGGGTGCGCGCGGCAGAGCAATGGTTGCGCGAGGTGTATCTGCCGTTCGGTCCCGCCGCCGATGCGTTCTGGACCCGGATGGCCGAAACCTCGGTGCGGCGTCGCGACGATGGCAAGCTGACCTTGCACTATGACCCCCGGATCATCCCGGTGTTCGATGATAACCGCGCCACCATGGACCTTTGGTCGATCTACGACGGTATCCGGGTGCCGACCCATGTGCTGCGCGGCCTGACCTCGGATCTTCTGACCGCCGAGATTGCCCAAGCGATGGCGACCCGTGGCCCGCGCCCCGAGATCACCGTTTTCGATGACGCGGGCCATGCCCCGTCGCTGGCCCGCCCCGAGGATGCCCGGCTGATGCGCGAGATCCTGACCCGTCTCGATAGCTGATGAGGGTCACAAGGTCATGTAGGATTGCTCCACCACAGCCTCCATCGCGATATAGGTCGAGGTCGCGCTGACATGTGGGAGCGATGAAATCGTTTCCCCCAGAACACGGCGATAGTCGATGATATCGCGCGAGCGCACCTTGATCAGGTAATCGAACCCCCCCGCGATCATGTAGCATTCTTCGATCTGGGGCACTTTACGTGCGGCTTCGTTGAACCGGGTCAGGGCGGCCTGCCGGGTGTCGGACAAGCGCACCTCGACATAGGCGACATGCTGAAGATCCAGCTTCTCGGGCGACAGGATGGCGCGGTACCCTTGGATCACACCCTTGGTTTCAAGCGCTTTTACCCGCGCGGCCACCGGGGTTTTCGACAATCCGACTCGCCGCGCGAGATCGACCATCGAAAGGCGCGCGTTTTCTGTGAGGGCGGACAGGATTTTCCTGTCATAGCTGTCAAGTGTTATCATTTCGGCTTCAAAATCCTCAAAACTCGGTCTATCAGACCAGAAGTTGCGCGAAATCGGCCAGAAGGTCCAGCAGGGAAGCGATATCCTGTGCCAAAGGAGAGCCGTCATGCGCGATATGATCAACCCGAGCTTCACCGACAGCGCCAAGTTTCAGGACGAGAACGCCCTGATCCAACGGCTGATGGGCGAGGCAAAGCTTGATCCGGCGGCCCGTGCGGCGATCAGCGAAGACGCGGCCAAGCTCGTGCGCCAGATCCGGTCGGGCGCGCGCCCGGGCATCATGGAGCAGTTCCTTGGTGAATACGGCCTGTCGACCGAAGAAGGCGTCGCGCTCATGTGTCTGGCCGAAGCGCTTTTGCGGGTGCCGGATTCTGAAACCATCGACGCACTGATCGAGGACAAGATCGCGCCCTCGGATTGGGCCGGTCATCTGGGTCACGCCGCCTCGCCGCTGGTCAATGCCTCGACCTGGGCGCTGCTTTTGACCGGGCGGGTGCTGGAAGACGGCAAACCCGGTCTGGCGGGCACGCTGCGCGGGATGATCAAGCGGATGGGCGAACCGGTCATCCGTGTCGCGGTCGGTCAGGCCATGCGCGAAATGGGCCGACAGTTCGTTCTGGGTGAAACCATCGAGAACGCGCTTGAGCGGGCGACAAAGCTCGAATCCAAGGGCTACAGCTACAGCTACGACATGTTGGGCGAAGCGGCGATGACCGCCGAAGATGCAGCGCGCTATGCCGAGTCATACCGCAATGCCATCGCCGCCATCGGGGCCAAGGCCAAGGGCGGATCGGTCGCCGACAATCCCGGCATTTCGGTCAAGCTTTCGGCGCTTCACCCGCGCTACGAGGTGGCGCAGGAAGAGCGCGTGATGGAAGAGCTTGTGCCCATCCTTCGGTCGCTCACCCGGCAGGCGGCACGGGCCGGGATCGGGCTCAACATAGATGCCGAGGAGCAGGACCGGCTTGTCCTGTCGCTCGCGGTCATCGACGCGGTGCTGGCCGATGAAACGCTTGCCGGATGGGATGGGTTCGGCGTGGTGGTGCAGGCCTATGGCAAGCGTGCCGGCTTGGTCATCGACTGGCTTCACGAGGCCGCCGTGCGCCACGATCGCCGCCTCATGGTGCGGCTGGTGAAAGGCGCCTATTGGGACACCGAGATGAAGCTGGCGCAGGTCGAGGGGCACCCGGATTTCCCGCTGTTCACGACCAAGCCCGCGACCGATGTGAGCTATCTCGCCAATGCCCGAAAGCTCATCGAATACGGTGACCGGATTTATCCGCAATTCGCCACCCACAACGCACATAGCGTCGCCGCAATCCGCCACATGGTCGCCGAAGCCCCCGGTGTCGCCTATGAATTTCAGCGCCTGCATGGGATGGGCGAGCGGCTTTATGACATCGTCATGTCCCAGCCCGGCGAAAGGTGCCGCATCTATGCGCCGGTCGGGGCGCATCGTGATCTTCTTGCCTATCTCGTGCGGCGGCTTTTGGAAAACGGCGCGAATTCCAGCTTCGTGAACCAGATTGTGGATGAGGATGTCGCGCCGGAAGAAATTGCCACCGACCCGTTCGAGGCGGTGGGTGAAAAGGGCGATATCGAAGGTCTCCTGCACCCCGCCGCGCTCTTTGCCCCGGACCGGGCGAACGCGAAAGGGTTCGATCTGACCGAGGCAACATCGCTTGTCCGGATCGACGCGGCGCGGGATAAGAGCATTCTCGACGCGGGCCCGATCACTGCGGCGGACGCGCCGTCGGGCAAGACGCGCCAGATCCGAAACCCCGCGAACGGGACGCGGGTGGCCAGTGTGACCGAGGCCGAAGCCGATACGGTGACCCGCGCGATTGAGGCGGCGGTCACATGGAACGCCGACCCGGCGGAACGGGCCGAGGTGCTTGATCGGGCAGCCGATCTTTACGAAGAGAATTTCGGGCCGATTTTCGCCGTTCTTGCGCGCGAAGCGGGCAAGTCGCCGTTGGATGCCGTGGGCGAGCTGCGCGAAGCTGTGGATTTCCTGCGCTACTACGCCGTCCGGGGCCAAAGCCTGACCCGGCCTGCGCGCGGGGTCATGGCGGCGATCAGCCCGTGGAACTTTCCGCTCGCGATTTTCACCGGGCAGATTGCGGCAGCGCTCATGGCCGGGAACGGGGTCATCGCGAAACCGGCCGAGCAGACCCCTTTGATCGCGGCTATGGCGGTGCGGCTTTTGCATGACGCAGGCGTGCCGCGCGATGTGCTGCAACTGCTTCCCGGTGACGGCGCCACGGTCGGGGCCGCGCTCACGTCCTCGCCGAAACTGGCGGGCGTGGTCTTCACCGGCTCGACCGATACGGCGATGATCATCCGGCGTGCCATGGCAGAGCACATGGAACCTGGCGCACCGCTGATCGCGGAAACCGGCGGGCTTAACGCGATGATCGTGGACAGCACCGCGCTTCCCGAACAGGCGGTGCGCGATATCGTCGCCTCGGCCTTCCAATCGGCGGGACAGCGGTGTTCGGCCCTTCGCTGCCTCTATGTGCAAGAAGACGTGGCCGAGCGCACGCTCACCATGCTCAAGGGCGCGATGGACGAATTGTCCGTGGGCGACCCGTGGCATTTGTCCACCGATGTCGGCCCGGTGATCGACGATGAGGCCAAGCGTGACATCGCGGGCTACATCAAATCCAAACGCAACCGTATCTTGCATCAGGTCGCCGCGCCTAAGCAGGGCCATTTCATCGCGCCGACGCTTTTAAAGGTCTCAAGCATCGACGATCTTGAACGCGAGGTCTTCGGCCCGGTCTTGCATGTCGCGACATTTGGGGCCGAAGAGCTCGATGCGGTGATCGACAAGGTGAACGGGCGGGGCTTCGGGTTGACCTTCGGGCTTCATACCCGGATCGACGGGCGGGTCGAACACGTCGCGCGCCGCATTCATGTCGGCAACCTTTATGTCAATCGCAACCAGATCGGGGCCATCGTCGGGAGCCAGCCTTTCGGGGGCGAGGGGCTGTCGGGCACCGGGCCGAAGGCGGGGGGGCCGAACTATGTGCCGCGCTTTGCGGCCCCCGTTGCCGCGCCTGAGACAGACGATGGCGCATGGTCGGGCAAGGTCGATCTCGACGCGCTTGCAGACAGACTGTCGGTGCCGGACGAGGTGCGGTTGCAGACCCATCAGATGCCGGGGCCGACCGGCGAATTGAACCGGCTGGAAGAGGTGGCCCGCCCCCCGATCCTGTGCATGGGGCCGGGTGCGACCAAAGCCGAGGCACAGGCCAAAGCGGTGCGTGCCCTTGGCGGCAGCGCGGTCACCACCGGCGGCGACATCGCGCCCGAGACCCTGACCGAACTGGAGGGTATCGCGGGCGCGCTATGGTGGGGGGGGGCAGACACGGCGCGGGATTATGCAAAGGCCATGGCCGCGCGGTCCGGCCCCATCTTGCCGCTGATCACGGCGATGCCGGACCGGGGCCATGTCGTTCATGAACGCCACCTCTGCGTCGACACCACGGCGGCGGGCGGGAATGCCGAGCTTCTGGCCGGGGATCAGGGCTGACACGCCGCCAAACTGCGCGCGCCCGTGTTTCGGGCGCATGGCCGGTCAGTCCGGCGGTCTAGAAGTCCGGTTTGATGTCGGGAAGGTTGAGCGCGGTCATCAGCGCCCTGAGCTCTTGGCGCGCGGCGACATTCGAGATGTTCATCTGCCCCACGACCCCCACGTCTCTCAGGTCGAGAAGGGTAAGACCGCGTGGAAACAGCTCCCGAAAAATGACGCGCTCGTTGAAGCCGGGTGCCGTGCGAAACCCGATCCGGCGCGCGAGATTTTCCAGCGCCTCGCCCATCTTCTGCTTGTTGTGCATATGTTGCGCCCCAAGACGGTTGCGCACGATGACCCAGTCGATGGGTTTCAAGCCCGCCTGCGCCCGCAGTTGCCGGGCGTTCCAGACCATCTCGGAATAGACCGAAGGCCCGCCGACCTTGAGCGTGTCCGGGTCCACATGGGCGAGCAGGTCGAAATCGACGAAACTGTCGTTGAGCGGCGTGATCAATGTATCGGCCAGCGTATGCGCCACCTGGCTCAGCCTTGTATGCGACCCCGGGCAGTCGATCAGGATGAAATCACAGCTCGGCTCCAATTCCGCCACCGCCTGGCTCAGCCGCCGGTCATAGATGTTCTCGCCCTCTGACAGCGTCGAAGGCTCGATTTCGGGCAATTCATGATAGACCGGGGTGGGCAGGTCGGCGGCTTCGCGGGCCATGGTCGCGGCGCGGTTGGCCATGAACCGCCCGAAGGTGCGCTGGCGCAGATCGAGGTCGAGCACCCCGACCGCCTTGCCCAGACGCGACAGGGCGGTTGCCACGTGCATCGACACGGTTGATTTCCCGGCACCACCCTTTTCGTTGCCGACGACGATAATATGCGCCACGCGCGTCCCCTTGGCTGTCCCTTATGATGCGCTCTCGGCGCTTGGCCGCACTATAGGTTGGGGCGCGGTGATTTGAAAGCCAAGCCGTGCGCCCCATAGATCAAATTCCGCCTGCGGGGCGTTACATCCCCGCCTGGCCCGCTCCAAACGAAAAACGCCGCCTTTGATAAGGCGGCGTTCTCCATGATTTCTGTGGTCGACCGGCTTAGAAGCCGAGACCGGAATACTTGTTCTTGAACTTCGACACGCGGCCACCGGTGTCCATCAGGCGGGAATTGCCGCCGGTCCAGGCCGGGTGTGCCGAGGGGTCGATGTCGAGGGTGAGCGTGTCGCCCTCTGCGCCCCAGGTCGATTTCATTTGAACCACGGTGCCATCGATGAGCTTGACGTCGATGAGGTGGTAGTCGGGATGCGTATCCGTTTTCATCGGGTCTCTCCTCAGGCTTCTTTACGCGGTTTATAGGTGGTGTCTTCGGCGATCCGGGCGGATTTGCCGCGACGCGAGCGCAGGTAATACAGCTTCGCGCGCCGTACCTTGCCCCGGCGCACCACTTCGATGTGATCAATGTTGGTGGCATAAAGCGGGAACACACGTTCCACGCCTTCACCGAACGAGATCTTGCGAACGGTGAATGAACCCGCGATGCCAGAGCCGTTCTTTCGGCTGATGCAGACGCCTTCGAAGTTCTGTACGCGGCTGCGCGTGCCTTCGGTCACCTTGTAGCCGACGCGGACGGTGTCACCCGCTTTGAAATCCGGAATGGTTTTGCCAAGCTCGGCGATTTGCTCGGCTTCCAGTTGTGCGATCAGGTCCATGGGACCACTCCTATCTTGCTCACGGTTGACCCGCGAAGGTGTATGCGCCTCAGAGCTCCGATCTTCGATGGGGTCCGCGGATGGTTCATGCGCGCCCCTCGGAGGGTTCAGGTCACTGTTCCTTGTGTCGCCTCCCGCGCCGATCCCCACCGAAGCGACGGGGCATTGGCCAACAGAAAACGGCCCGGTAGCCGATTCCGGCTCCGGACGAGCGGTGTATAGGCGCGGATCACCTGTCGATCAAGAGCGATTTCTGCGCACAGGTCCGGGCGGGCCTTGGTGGCCTTGGGTGCGCTAGCGCTCCGGGTCCTGCGCCTGGCGGTCGACATAGGCCTGCCAAAGGTCTGGCCGACGCGCGCGGGTCAGCGACTCGGCCATGGCGCGCCGCCAAGCCTCGATCTCGCCGTGGTTGCCCGAGAGCAGCACGGGCGGGATCGGACGCCCGCGCCATTCGGCGGGGCGGGTGTATTGGGGGTGTTCCAAAAGCCCGTTCGAATGGCTTTCATCCTCGGTCGAGGCTGCGTTGCCCAGAACACCGGGCAAGAGCCGAACGGTGGCGTCGATCATCGCCTGCGCGGCGATCTCACCCCCCGTCATGACGAAGTCGCCAAGGCTGACCTCTTCGATTCCGTAATCTTCCAACACCCGCTCATCGACCCCCTCGAAGCGCCCGCACAGAAGCGTGATGCCTTCGGCCCGGGCCCAGTACTTTGCTGTCGTCTGATCAAACCGCCGCCCGCGCGGCGAGAGATAGACCACCGGCCAGCGCCCGCGTGCGGCAGGCGTGCCCTCGGCGGCCTTGTCAAGCGCCTTGGACAGGATGTCGGCGCGCAGCACCATGCCCGCACCGCCCCCGGCGGGCGTGTCATCCACGTTCTTGTGTCGCCCTTCACCAAAAGGGCGCAGGTCGATGGGTTCAAGCCGCCATTTCCCTTGGTCCAGGGCCTTTCCCGTCAGGCTTTCGCCCAGCACGCCGGGGAAGGCCGTGGGAAACAGCGTGATCACCCGCGCGGTCCATGTGTCGACAAGGTCCGGGGTGTCTTCGACCAGCGCACGGGGGGTGAAGGTGGGGCGGACTTTGAGCCGCCCGTGGGACCGAGGCTTGCCTGACTGTGCATCATCATCTGACATGGGCGTGCTGTTAGCCTGTCTTACCGGCTTTGGAAAGCGCGGCGCGGGATTTGGCAAGGTCGCGGAAGCCTTCGCCGGGATAGAGTTTGGCAAGCTCGTCCAGCCAGACCGCGTCGGGCAATTGCACGGCCGGGGCCCCGTCGTCGATCAACTGGGTGATCCGCCTGCGCGCCTCATGGCGCACGGCGGCGTCGGGCGCGTTGAGCACGAGCATCGCGGCCATTCCGCCCTCGCCACGCGCAAGCAGCGCGCGGGTGATGCGCGGGCTGGCGGCGAAGCGCAACAGGCCAAGATCCACGCGCCGGTCCTGCTGCCCCTCGATCTCGCCCGCCGCGTCGTAGAGCGGATCGAAGGCCTCAATCCCGACCTTGGCCTCAAGCGCCTGCATGATCGGGTCGATCTCGCCTACATGTGCATCTTCGGGCAGGGATCTGAGCGCGACGATGGTTTCATCCACGGCGCGTTGCACCGTGCGTGACGGCACCGGGTGAAAGGCCTCTGCGCTGTCGGGGCTTTCGGTTTCAAGCGTGTTCAGCTTGTTTATCGCGCTCTCAAGGAAGACGTCCATCTCGGCCCGGTTGGAATAGCTCCACACGCCGTAAGCCGCGGCGGTGGCGGTGAGGGCGATGGGCAAAATGACCGGTAGCGTGAACGCGCCCATGGCCCCCGAAACACCCGCGATCAGGGTGCCGATCCCAAACATCGCGCCGGTCAGCACGGTCTGAACCACCGCCATGATCGCGAGGTTCGCCCAGCCTGCGCCTTGGGTCAGATCGGGGCGGCGCGTGGCCGCGATGAAGGCGAGGAAAAGCGCGGCATATACAGGAATCGTCGCGGGCGCATGACCTGACAACCCGGCGAGAGCCGGTCCCGCGTAGAGCGGGATGAACACCAGCGCGAGGCCAGCGCGGCTATAGGGGCCGACTGTCACCGCGTCCTCCCTGTCGTAATCCCTGTCGTAATCCCTGTGGGACCATCTTCAATCGAAGCGGTGGTGTTGGGCAAGGGCCGATCGGGCGGTGCGTCACGTCGGGGCTATCCCCGGTTGGACAAGACCGTGGCCTTGCGCGCCTTCAACGCGGCCTTTGACGCCGTGTCGCGGTTCAGGGCGAGAAAGGCGGACTGCTGCTCGGGCGATTGTCCGGGGTTGGCGCGCGGCGCGGGGGTCAGGGTGGCGCGCGTCTCTGCGGGCACACCGACGAGATCCAGAAGCGCGCCTGCGGGGCCTTCGCGGTGCGCTCCCCAATCCTCCAGCGCGGCGGTGACAACCGGCAGCGGGGCGAGAGCTGCGCGTAGGCGCTTGGCCTCTTCTTCAGGGCTGGCAAGCGCCGGGAAGCGGGCGCGGAAGGTATCGAAATCGTCGGTCAGCCGGATCGAGCGCAACAGGTGGCCATGGACCGACCGGATCCAGTTTTCGCGCGCCCGGGTGGTGTAGAAAAAGGTGATCTCGACCTCGCGCCCGAACCGGCGACGCAGCTCGGCGGTGATGACCCGCGCAAGCCTGAGCGCCGGTCCGAAATACGAGGTCATGAGCGCGCCGCTTCCCCGCCGGTGCCCCGGCATGCCGCCCGAGAAGGTTTCGCGTGACAGAATAATCGTGTCGGTGTCCGGTATAGCGTTCAGAGCCTTGCGAAACGACCGGCGAAACCGCGACAGCCGCCATGGAAACGGCTTTTGCGCATAGATGCGGGCATCCGACCCGGCCTCAAGCAGCGCCGCCTTGCCATAATAAGCAAGATGCGGGGCCAAGGCGTCGCGGTTGTCCACCATGAATTCCTGAAGGCTCGTCGTGCCCGTCTTGTGAAACCCCGCGTGGACGATGACGCGGGTCATTGCGGGAAGATCCCCTCCGGCGGGTCGACCACAACCCGGCCCGTGGCGAGATCGACGGTGGGCACGTTGGCCCGGGTGAAGGGCAGGAGCGCCGGGGTGGTCAGACCCGGTCCGGTGATCTCCAACAAATCGCCCGCGCCATGGTTGTGCACCGCCGACACGCGCCCCAGAAGCTTGCCCCCACTGTCGCGCACCGAAAGCCCGACAAGATCGGCGTAATAAAATTCATCATCGGGCAGGGAAGGCAAAGCCGCGCGATCCGCGCACAACCGCGTGCCCTTGAGCGCATCGGCGGCTTCTTTTGAGGTCACGCCATCGACCTTGGCGATGAATTCGTTCTTGCCGGGGCGCAGGATGCCCACGGTGAACCGCCGGTCGCCCGCCTCGGACCAGAGCGGGCCATAGGTGGTTATATCCTCGGGCTCGGCGCAAAAGCTTTTCAGCCGCACCTCGCCATGGACCCCGAAGGACCCCGCGAAGGCCCCGACACAGATGCGTTCATCGCTCACCGGTATTCTCCCGCCCTGTCGCCAAAACGTAAAACGCGGGGACGTTGCCCGCCCCCGCGCCTTTTATACGCCGAAATGCGCGCAGATCACTCCGCGGTTTCTTCGGTCGCGGCCTCTTCCGCCGGGGCGGCGTCCGCGGCCGGAGCGGCAGCGGCAGCAGCGGCTTTTTCCGCTTTCTCCTCGGCGCGTTCCTTGGCCTTGGTGCCCGGCGTGCCCTTGTTCGGGTTGTTGCGGTCTTTCTTGTCGATCACACCGGCAGCTTCGAGCATGCGCGACACGCGGTCGGTCGGTTGCGCGCCCTTGTCGAGCCAAGCCTTTATGCGCTCGACATCCATTCTCACACGGTCTTCCGCATCCTTCGGGAGCAGCGGGTTGTAGATGCCCAGCTTCTCGATGAAGCGGCCATCGCGCGGCATGCGCGAATCCGCGGCGACGATGCGATAGAACGGGCGTTTCTTGGTGCCGCCACGGGCGAGACGGATTTTCATAGCCATGATGTGTATCTCCTAGGTCTAGCTATTTGAGAGGCTTAGCTGGCCTCTTGGTCTTTGTGTTTCTGGTGGTGCTGGATGACTTCCTGGATGATGAAATTCAGGAAAGCCTTGGCGAATTCCGGGTCGAGATCGGCCCGGATCGCCAGGTCTTCGAGCCGCGCGATCTGCCGGGCTTCGCGGGCCGGATCGGACGGGGGAAGGTCGTGTTCGGCCTTGAGCATCCCCACGGCCTGCGTGTGCTTGAACCGCTCGCCCAGCGTGTAGACGAGGATCGCGTCAAGCCGGTCGATGCTGTCGCGGTGGCTTTTGAGAAGCTCTTCGGCACGAATGCTGAGATCGGTCATCGGCGCGCTCCGGTCGTTGGGGTTGCGTTCACTGGGGCCTTCATCACGCGTAGGCCTCCATCCCGCCGTCCGCGTCGGCCAGGGGCCAGTGGCGATAGACGATGACGCCGTTTTCCCCAAGGTCTGCCGCAGCCACTTCGTCCGGCCAGCCGCCTATGCGGGTCGCGAGGGCCACGGAGCGGGCATTCACCCGGTCGATATAGCTGACCAGAGAGGGGAGAGAGAGGGTTTCGATCCCATGCGCCTTGGCAGCTGTCGCAGCTTCCGCTGCAAAACCCTGACCTTCGGCCTCTTCCACGAGGAACCATCCCAGTTCCGGTTCGCGGTCGCCGACCTCCATGCAGATCAGCGTGAAACCAAGCACGCGGGCGGTGGCGGTTTCCTCGATAACCCAGGGGCCATGACCGCGCAGGAGCCAGTTTGCCACGCATTGCACGAAATCGCGCCACGCGCCTTCGCGTGTCATAGGCCCGTTCATGTGGATTGCGCGCTCGGACATCAGGATCTCGCGGTACGGTTCGAAATCGGCAAGCGTCGGCGCGCGCAGCGTGAGCCGCTCGGTGGTCAGGACGGGGAGCGCGCCGCGCAGACGGGCGGCAAAATCGGCCGCCGGACCGTCGAGGGGCATTTCCCAAGGATATGTGACGGGGGTCGCCACCTATTTCTTCTTTCCAAAGCCGGAAAGATCGGACGGAAGCCCGCCGCCGCCACCCAGACCCGGCAGGTTGCCCGCGCCGGGATAGGTCGCCTGCTGTTGCATCATCTTGGCGGCTTCCTGCATCTTGGCGTTGTCTTGAAGATCGGCCTGATCGACATCCTTGCCGAACATCGACTTCATGGCGTTCTTCAACATGCCGCCCTTGCCCATCTTGCCGAGCTTTTTCATCATGTCGGCCATCTGGCGGTGCATTTTCAGAAGCTTGTTCAGCTCTGACACCTCCATGCCCGCGCCCTTGGCGATCCGTTTCTTGCGGCTTGCCTGAAGGATCTGGGGATTGCGGCGTTCGCGTTTGGTCATCGAATTGATCAGCGCGATGTGCCGCTTGATGACCTTGTCATCGAACCCGGCTGCCGACATCTGCTTGGCGGCCTTGCCCATGCCCGGCAGCATGCCCAGCACGCTTTCCATGCCGCCCATCTTCTGCATCTGCTCGAACTGAAGCTTCAGGTCGTTCATGGTGAACTGACCCTTCTGGAAGCGGCGCATCATCTTCTCGGCCTGTTCGGCCTCGATCGTGTCCTGTGCCTTTTCCACCAGCGCGACGATATCGCCCATGCCAAGGATCCGGCCCGCGATGCGATCCGGTTCAAAGGTTTCGAGAGCGTCGACCTTTTCACCAAGACCGACGAAGCGGATCGGCTTGCCGGTGACCGCGCGCATCGAAAGCGCCGCACCGCCGCGCCCGTCGCCGTCCATCCGGGTCAGGACCACGCCGGAGATGCCGACCTTGGCGTCGAACTCCTCGGCCACTTCCACGGCGACCTGACCGGTGAGACCATCGACCACGAGAAGTGTTTCGCGCGGGGCGACCACCTTCGAGACGTCTTCGACCTCCTGCATCAGGACTTCGTCGATCTGAAGACGACCGGCGGTGTCCAGCATGTAGACATCGTAGCCGCCCATGGTCGCCTGCTGCTTGGCGCGCTTGGCGATGTCGACGGGCTTCTGGCCTTCGACGATGGGCAGCGTGTCGACGCCGATCTGGTTGCCCAGCACTTCAAGCTGGTGCATGGCCGCCGGGCGATAGATGTCGAGCGACGCCATCAAAACGCGCTTGCCTTCGCGATCCTTCAGACGCTTGGCGAGCTTTGCCGTTGTCGTGGTCTTGCCGCCGCCCTGAAGGCCGACCATGAGGATCGGGGCAGGGGGGCTGTCGATCTTGAGCTTGCCGGGGTCTTCCTCGCCGGTCAGGACATGGACCAGCTCGTCATGCACGATCTTGACGACCTGCTGGCCGGGGGTGACGGATTTGGTGACAGACTGACCGGTTGCCTTGTCCTGCACCGCCTTGACGAAATCGCGGGCCACGGGCAACGACACGTCGGCTTCCAGAAGCGCCACGCGCACCTCGCGCAGGGCGGTTTTCACATCATCTTCAGACAGCGCACCCTGTTTCGTCAGCCGGTCAAAGACACCGGACAGCCGATCTGAAAGGCTCTCAAACATTGCGGCTCCTTTCGCCGTAGATCCTGTGCCCCAGATAGGGACGGGTGCGCTACAAAACCAGTGATGCCCCCGTGGGCGCAACGCGCTGACGGAGGGCGATCCCGGCATAAACCATGGGACCGGAAGCGCTCTACTTCCGGGATTTGATCGGCTCATACGCGCGCGAGTGGGGTGAGTCAAGATGTCTGGCCGGGTTGCCTTCGCGCCGGGAACATGCGCTCATCCCGGGTATGAAGCAGCGCGACCAAAACGACCACGGTGTCATCTACGTGGCCACCGGGGAGGACTATCGCGATCTGGCGGTGCAATCGGCACGGTCGCTCAGGGTGCATGAGCCAAGGCTCCCGGTCGATCTGTTCACCGATGACCCGGACGCGGTGCCCGAAGGGCTTTTTGATGCGGTTCACCGGATCAAAGATCCACATGAGCGCTCAAAGCTCGATTGCATGGCCGAAAGCCGCTTCGCACGCACGCTTTTTCTCGATTGCGATACGCTCGTGGTGAACCCGTTGGGCGATCTTTGGGCGCTACTCGATCGTTTCGATCTCGCGCTTGCACATGACGTGCGGCGGGCGACCGATCTGATCCGGGCGGGCCATGCGGTCCCCACGCCCTATGCCTTTCCGCAGATGAATTCCGGCGTCCTGCTTTACCGCAGATCACCGGCCACAAAGGCCTTTTTCGCTGACTGGCGGGCGCGTTTCACAGCCTCCGGGCTGAACCGCGATCAGCCGGTGTTGAAGGACATCTTGTGGGAAAGCGACATCCGGTTCTACGTTCTCCCGCCCGAGTTCAACCTGCGCCGGGTCACCGAGCTTGATGCTTGGGAGCCGGGGGATGCACAGCCCACGATCGTGCATTCACACCGGTTGATGGACCACATGCGAATTGGCACCGCGCGGATCGGCGATATCTACGCGCTGGTCGAGGCCGAGCGCACGGCGCTGGAGGCGGAATGGGACCGGGTCGGGGGACGGGCCGCGCATCCGGTCAGGCGGTTCGATCCGAAAGCCAGTCGTTGATCGCCTCCTTGCACCGCTGGTGCCCCGATCCGCTGGAATAAGCGAAGGTGATCGGGTGACGCCCGGCGCTTTGACCTTCCGAGATCACCAACACCACGCGGTGTGTGTCCGGCCCGTCAGAGCTCCGGCTGCTTTCCAGCTCCGCATGCGAAACCTCGGAAAGCGGATGGCGCACCTTGCTGGCACCGAAGACGGTCCTGCGGCGCAGTTCGACATAGGCGCCGGCGGCATCGGCGGCGTCGACGCGGTGAAACACCACCTGCACCCTGCGCACGAAGATCGCGAAACAGGCGATGCCCATGCCGCCGCCAAGCACCAGAAACAGCGCGCCAAGCCATTCGCCTTCGGCGAGAACGAACAGGCCGAACCCGACAAAGGCGAGGGTGAAGACGATCAGCGCGACGGCGATGACAACCGGCCGGTCCTCGACGATCAACAGGGCTGGGGTGTTGGTGGTGACCTTCATGCGCCGCTTTCGATTGTTGGCCCCGGCGTCCAGGCGGTGTCGGGGCGGGGCCAAGGCGGTGTCGGGGCAAGTCTAGCGCGCGGCCTTTCGGCGGGGAAGCGTTTTGGTTCTTGCACCCCCGCACGAGAGGTGGAACATTCGCGGCGAAGTGTTCAGGGTCGCACGGAAAGGCGCGCCATGCAGGATTGGGACGGATTGCGCACCGCGTTCGAAGTGGTGCGACATGGCACGGTCAGTGGGGCCGCACAGACGTTGGGCGTGCATCATGCCACGGTCATCCGGCATATCGACGCGCTGGAAGCGCGGCTTGGCGTCAAGCTCTTTCAACGCCACGCGCGCGGCTACACACCGACCGAGGCGGGCGAGGATCTGGCCCGCGTGGCGCAGGCCACGGACGACCAGTTCGCGCAGCTTGCCGCGCGGCTGTCGGGACAGGGCAACGCGGTGTCCGGCGAATTGGTGGTCACGACCCTGTCCAGCCTGACCTATCGCCTGATGCCCGTGCTTGCCGGGTTTCAAGCTGCGCACCCGGCGGTGCGGCTGGTCTACCGCACCGGACCACGGTTGTTTCGGCTGGAATACGGCGAGGCGCATGTCGCGATCCGGGCGGGCAACCCGCCGAAGGAACCCGACAACGTGGTGCAAAAGCTCGCCAGTCTCAATGTCGCGCTTTTTGCCAGCAAAGCCTATATCGCGCGTCGGGGGATGCCGACCGAGGCGACCTTGGGCGATCATGATTTCGTCGGCCCGGACGAGGAACAGGCCGGGGCCCCCGCGCTCAAATGGACCGTCGCCAATATCCCGCGTGAACGCATCCTGTTTCGCGCGGGCGAGGATTTCGCCTTGCGCGAGGCGGTGTTGAACGGTGTCGGATTGGGGTTCATGCCGACGGCGGAGGCGCCCGATAATCTTGTCCAGATCCTGTCTCCGCGCGAGGAATGGGCGGCCAACCTCTGGCTCGTCACCCATGTCGACCTGCATCGGACGGCCAAGGTGCAGGCCCTGACCCACCACCTCAAGGAACAGTTGAAGGATTGCTCGTGAGCACGCGCTACGGAGGGGCCGAGGCGGTCAAAGGTCATGCCGCCATGCTGGCGTTTTCGTCCATGGTGGCGGGGAGCTTTACCTTTGGGGCTCTGACCGCGAACATCGTCGATCCCGTCGCCTTTCAGGCCGTGCGCTTCGGGTTGGCTGCGCTGGTGGTGCTGATCATCGGGGTGGCAACCCGGTCGATCCGCATGGCCGATGCACGCGCACCGTGGCGGTGGCTTTTGCTCGGGGCGACATTCTCGACCTATTTCGTCCTGATGTTCGAGGGGCTCAAGACCGCGCCCCCGATCGCAACCAGCGCGGTGATGACATTGATGCCGATCATGACGGCTGTCTTTTCATGGGTTCTGCTCAGGCAGGTGACGACGCGGCGCGTCGCGCTGGCACTGGGGCTTGGTGCGGTTGGCGCGCTCTGGGTGATCTTTCGCGGTGACCTGGACCGGCTTTTGGCGTTCCAGATCGGGCGGGGAGAGCTTGTGTATTTCGTCGGCTGCATCGCCCATGCGCTCTACGTCCCGCTGATCCGGATGTGGAGCCGGGGCGAGAGCGCCGTGTCGTCGTCGTTCTGGGTGCTGTCTTCGGGCACGCTGGTTCTGACGCTTTATGGCTGGGACGCGCTCGGGGCCACGGACTTCATGTCTCTGCCCCCGATTGTCTGGATTGCCTTCGCGTATCTGTCGGTGGGCGCGATGGCGATGACCTTTGTCTTTCTCAACTTCGCCTCCATGCGTCTGCCGGGGGGGAAGGTCATGGCCTATACCTATCTCACGCCCGGGTGGGTCATTCTTTGGGAGCTGGCGTTTGGGCATGGGTTGCCGGATTTACGGGTGCTGGCCGGGCTTGTTGTGACCGCCGGTGCGATCATCCTTCTGCTCAAGCACGAGGAATGATCGAGAGGGTGCATGGCGCGGGTGGCGGATGTGCCGAGCGGGGGAGGGCCAGCCCTCCCCCAGCCGCCGTTCATCGTCCCATTGGCAGGCAGAGACACCCCCACCCGAGGTATTTGAAAAACGGTGAATGCAGGGGGTCAGCAGTAGCGTTCGACACCGACGATCTGGGCGTCAGAGTAGCGGTCGCCCTCTGCCCAGCCCACCGGCAGGATGCGATCAAGCTCTTCGCGGTCTGATCTGGAGAAAATGATCTGGTCCGCATCGGCCCATTCCATCAGGTGTGCGGCCGACCGGGTGCCGGGGATCGGGACGAGGTGATCACCCTGTTGCAAACACCAGGCGAGCGCGGTTGCCGCCGTGGTCCAGCCGCGCCGCTGGGCGAAGGCGCGAAATTCGCGCACGCGGTTCATGTTGCGGGTGAAATTCGGCTCGATGAACCGCGGGTTGTTCTTGCGAAAATCCGTGTCCCCGAAGGTGGACGGATCGAGGTCGGTATCGCCAAAGATGCCGCGTCCGAGGGGCGAGAAGGGTACGAAGGTGGTGCCAAGTTCGTCGCAGGCCTGCACCATCCCGAGATCGGGAAGGCGGGTCCAGAGGGAGTATTCGTTCTGCACCGCGTCGACCGGCCCGACCCTTGCCGCGTTGCGCAGCGAGGCGGGCGAGATTTCGGAAAACCCGATGGCCCGGATCAGACCTTCCTCCTTGAAGGTCAGGAGTGTCTCGGTGACCTCTTCGATAGGGCGGGTGAAGTCGCGGCGGTGGACATAGTAGAGTTCGACATGATCGACCCCGAGCCGGGTCAACGAGGCTTCCAGTTTCTCGCGCAGGAAAGGTTCGGAGTTGTCCGCCGTGCCGCGCGGTGCCCCGGCGACGATCCCGCCCTTTGTGGCGATCTGGAAGCGATGGCCCCGGTCCTTCTGGTAGGCCCCGATCCAGTTCTCTGACAGCCCCTGACCGTAGAGATCCGAGGTGTCGAGAAAGCTGATCCCGGCAGCGCGGGCGGCATCGAGGGTGGCATAGGCTTCGTCCTGGTCGGTCTTGCCATAGAACCCGGCAAAGGACATGCAGCCCAATGCAATGGCGGAGATGTCAATGTCGGTGTGGCCGAGGCGGCGGGTTTTCATGGATGAACTCCTGTCTGCACGCATGGGTGTCACGGTCGGGCGCGATCATAGGGTCTGCGCGCCGGAAGAAAACCCGGGTCACGGGGATATCCCCGTCGATCCCGCAGTGTCCCGATCCACATCAGAAACGGCAATGGGGTGCGCCCGTAAACCGAAAAGACGGCCGGGATAGCACCGGGCCGTCCTTCCAAAACACAAAGGTCGGGGTGTTTAAATCAGCAGGGCGTCAAGATCGCCGCCGTTTTCAAGATGGGCCTCGACCCATTTCGGTTTGCGTCCGCGTCCGGTCCAGGTGATCGTGGGGTCGTCGGGGTGGGCGTATTTCGGGGCGACCTTGGATCGACCATCCTTGGCGCCGGAGGTCTTTTTGGTCGATTTCTTCGGCCCGGTCTTTCCAGTCGTTTTTACACCGGAGAGGTCGTCGAGCGAAAAACCATAGGCCTTCGCCGCCTTTTGCGCGGCAGCAAGCGCTTCGCGTTTTTCAGCCTCGGCGACGCGGTCAAGCTGCTTGTCGATATCGGTCTTCAGCTTTTCAAGCTCTTTGCGGGTCATGCCCTTGAGATTAACTTTCATCTGCATCGTCCTGTTCGTGAGTGGAAAAACCAGGGATAATACTGGGAATATAACAATACCTATGGATAGGACGTTTGACAATGTTTGGGCAATAGCAAAGATACCCCCGAAACAAAGGTTTCGACGGGCAGGGCTAAATTGGCAGGTATACAGTGGTTCCTGCGATGTTTTACTCTGCGGCTTTGGCGCGCGGATCGACGAGCGTGACGATGTCGTCCATGATCACGTTCAACTCGAAATCCTTGGGCGTATAGACCTTGGCCACGCCCATGGCGCGCAGGCGTTCGGCGTCATCCTCGGGAATGATGCCCCCGGCGATGACCGGCACATGGCCGAGACCGGCGGTCTTCATACGATCCAGCAAATCCTCGATCAACGGGACATGTGAGCCGGACAGGATCGACAGGCCGACAACATGCGCACCGCTTTCCTGTGCCGAGGCGACGATTTCAGCTGGGGTCAGGCGAATACCGTCATAGGTGATATCCATGCCGCAATCGCGCGCGCGGGCGGCGATTTGTTCGGCGCCGTTGGAGTGGCCGTCGAGACCGGGTTTGCCGACAAGGAATTTCATCTTTTCACCCAGCGCGGTCGAAACGGCGGCGACCCGTTCGCGAATATCGTCCAGCCCTTCGGTTCGGTTCGAGGGGCTCTTCGAGACGCCAGTGGGGCCGCGGTATTGGCCAAAGGTGGCGCGCACGGCGTCGCCCCACTCGCCGGTCGTCGCCCCGGCCCGGGCGGCTTCGATCGAGGCGGGCATGATATTTTCCCCCGATTTCGCGGCGGCGCGCAGGTTGGCGAGCGCAGTCTCAACAGCGTCTTGGTTGCGGGTGGCGCGCCAGGCCTGCAACCGGGCGACCTGATCTGCCTCGGCCTTGGGGTCGGCGACCATGATCGCCTCGGGCCCCGAGGTGAGGGGCGAGGGCGCGGCTTCGGTCCATTTATTCACACCGACCACGGTGGTCTCGGAATTTTCAATCTTGGAAATGCGCTCCGCGTTACTCTCCACCAGTCGCGATTTCATGTATTCGATGGCGTCGATGGCGCCACCCATGCCGTCAATCTGCGACAGCTCGGCGCGCGCGCCCTCTTTCAGTTCCGCGACCTTGCGGTCGATGGCGGGGTTGTTTTCGAACAGGTCGTCGTATTCCAGAAGATCGGTTTCATAGGCGAGGATCTGTTGCATCCGGAGCGACCATTGCTGATCCCAGGGGCGCGGCAGGCCGAGCGCTTCGTTCCAAGCGGGCAGTTGCACCGCGCGGGCGCGGGCGTTTTTCGACAGCGTGACGGCCAGCATTTCCAGCAAAATACGGTAGACGTTATTCTCTGGCTGCTGTTCGGTCAGCCCGAGCGAGTTCACTTGGACACCATAACGGAAGCGACGGAATTTCTCGTCCTCGACGCCGTAGCGGTCGCGGGTGATTTCATCCCACAGTTCCACGAAGGCGCGCATTTTGCACATCTCGGTAACGAAACGGATGCCTGCGTTCACGAAGAAGGATATACGCCCGACCATTTGCGGGAATGCCTCGGCGGGCACTTTTTCCTTCAGATCGTCGAGCACGGCGATGGCGGTGGCCAAGGCAAAGGCAAGCTCTTCTTCGGGCGTCGCGCCCGCCTCCTGCAAGTGGTAGGAACAGATGTTCATCGGGTTCCATTTGGGCAGGTGTTCGCGGGTATAGGCCGCGACATCTGTAATCATCCGAAGCGACGGTTTGGGCGGGCAGACATAGGTGCCGCGTGATAGGTATTCTTTCACGAGGTCGTTTTGCACGGTGCCAGACAGTTCGGACACATCTGCGCCCTGCTCTTCGGCGACCGCGATATAAAGCGCGAGCAGCCAGGGCGCGGTCGCGTTGATCGTCATGGATGTGTTCATCTGCTCCAGCGGGATCTGATCGAAGAGCATCCGCATATCGCCCAGATGCGCCACCGGGACGCCGACCTTGCCGACCTCGCCGCGCGCGAGCGTGTGGTCGCTGTCGTATCCCGTCTGGGTCGGTAGGTCGAAAGCCACGGAGAGGCCGGTTTGCCCCTTTGCGAGGTTGGATCGATAAAGCGCGTTCGACGCCGAGGCGGTCGAATGGCCCGCATAGGTGCGGAAAAGCCATGGACGATCTGTCTTCGTGGTGTCCGACATTTTTGACTCGCGGTTTTGTTGCATTGCAGCATTTTCTGCCAAAAGTAATTTTATTTCGCAAGGGGTATTTAGGCCGGAAGATCGTTGCGCGATTGATCCCAACCCCCGCGTTCCTCGCCCGTGTGCAAAAACGGTTGCCGTGCGCAGCGCCGCGAGGCAAGATTTCCGCCATGACGCGAACCGTGGACCTGCCCATCTGGGCGCTTGCACTTATCCTCGCCTTCGCGGCGGTGACCTTCGCGTCGCATTTCCTGTTTCCCTCGGTGCGCTGGTTCATCCGGCGGCGGATGGAGCGCGCGGTTGCAAAGCTGAACACCCGCCTGACCCGGCCGATTGAGCCGTTCAAGCTCGCCCGTCGTCATGACATGATCCAGCGGCTGATCTATGACCCCGAGGTGACGCAGGCCGTGGTGGCGCACGCCCGTGACGAAGGTGTGCCCGAACAGGTGGCGTTTGAAATGGCGCGCCGCTATGCCCGCGAAATCGTGCCGCGGTTTTCGGCCTTCATGTATTTCGGCTTCGCGATCCGCGTTGCGAAATTCATATCGAAGGGCGTCTACCGGGTGCGCATCGACGAGCTTGACGAGAAGGTTCTGGAAGGCATCGACCCCGAGGCCACGGTGGTTTTCGTGATGAACCACCGCTCCAACATGGATTACGTGCTGGTGACTTGGCTTGCCGGGCGCCGTTCGCATCTGTCCTACGCGGTGGGGGAATGGGCGCGGGTCTGGCCGCTTTCGATGCTGATCCGGGCGATGGGCGCCTATTTCATCCGGCGAAAAAGCCGCAATGCGCTTTATCGCAAGGTTCTGCAACGCTACATTCAGACCGCGATCCGGTCCGGCACGACGCAGGGCGTGTTTCCGGAAGGCGGGCTAAGCCTCGATGGTGCGGTCGGGCAACCGAAAGTGGGGCTGATCTCTTACATCGTGGATGATTTCGTGGTCGGGGAAAGCCGGGACGTGGTCTTTGTCCCGGTTGCTCTGAACTATGACAGGGTGATCGAAGATCGGATGTTGATCGGGGCGGGCAAGACCGGGGTGCGCCGCTTTCGCCTGCGGGTCTTCGACGTGGTGCGCCATGTCGTGGCGCATCTGTTCCTGCGCTTCACCGGGCGGTTCAAACGCTTTGGCTACGCCAGCGTGAGCGTGGGCGAGCCCCTGTCGCTCGCCGGGTTCATGGCCGAGCATCCGGACCACAAGAATGAGCCGACCGTGCCGATTGCGCGCCGCATGATGGCGCGTATTCGCGCGGTGGTCCCGGTTCTGCCGGTGCCGGTGGTGGCGGCGGTTTTCGTCAAGCACGGCGACATGGACCGCAACGAGGTCGCGGGGCGATTTCACGCCATGGTGCATGACATGCGCACGCGGGGCGCGCAGATCCACATGCCGCGCTCCCCGAACCACGACCCGGTGCAGCAGGGGGTCGAGCTTTTACTGGTGCGCCGGGTTCTGGTGGCCGATGGGCATCGGCTGAGCGTGAACGAAGAAGAGCGCCCCATCCTTAACTACTATGCCCGCTCCATCGCCCATCTTTGCCCGGGCGAGTTGTCACAGTTGGACCGGTCGGAATCCGGCGCGACATAAAATTACAAAAACGTCATGTTAATGGTTGCAATGTTGCGAGGCCAACCGTAATGCTGCACCAGCAGCGCGCGATTCTGCATCGCGGCAAAAGAGGCATTTGACGGAGGACCCAATGGCTCTCGACCACCAGACAGCTATCGCCGATTACGAGGCGCCCGAGAAAGACCTGTACGAAATCGGGGAAATACCCCCGATGGGCTACGTCCCGAAACGGATGTATGCATGGGCCATTCGCCGTGATCGCCAAGGCGAACCCGATCAGGCCATGCAGGTCGAAGTGGTCGATGTGCCCCGGATCGACAGCCACGAGGTGCTGGTGCTCGTGATGGCGGCGGGCGTGAACTACAACGGTATCTGGGCGGGTCTTGGCGTGCCGGTCAGCATGTTTGACGTCCACAAGCAGGATTACCATATCGCGGGTTCCGATGCGGCCGGCATCGTTTGGGCAGTGGGCGACAAGGTGAAAACGTGGAAGGTGGGCGACGAGGTCGTCATTCACTGTAACCAGGACGATGGCGACGACGAAGAGTGCAACGGTGGCGACCCGATGTATTCGCCGAGCCAGCGCATCTGGGGGTATGAGACGCCGGACGGCTCCTTTGCCCAGTTCACCCGCGTTCAAGCCCAGCAGCTTTTGCCGCGCCCCAAGCATCTGACTTGGGAAGAAAGCGCCTGCTACACCCTGACGCTGGCGACCGCCTACCGGATGCTCTTTGGACACCATCCGCACGAATTGAAGCCGGGTCAGAATGTTCTGGTCTGGGGCGCGTCGGGCGGTCTTGGCTCCTATGCGATCCAGCTGATCAACGCGGCGGGCGGCAACGCCATCGGGGTGATTTCCGACGAGAGCAAGCGCGACTTCGTGTTGAGCCTTGGGGCGAAGGGGGTCATCAACCGCAAGGATTTTGACTGCTGGGGGCAACTGCCCACCGTGAACACGGACGAATACAAGGCGTGGTTCAAGGAAGCCCGCCGGTTCGGGGCCGCGATCTGGGAGTTTACCGGCAAGGGCAACAACGTCGACATCGTGTTCGAACACCCGGGCGAGGCGACCTTCCCGGTGTCCTCCTTCGTCTGCAAAAAGGGTGGTATGGTCGTGATCTGCGCCGGCACCACTGGCTTCAACTGCACCTTCGACGTGCGTTATATCTGGATGCACCAAAAGCGCCTTCAAGGCTCGCATTTCGCGCATCTGAAACAGGCGGCGGCGGCGAACAAGCTGATGATCGAGCGTCGGATCGACCCGTTCATGTCCGAGGTGTTCCCTTGGGACGAAATCCCCGGCGCGCATATGAAGATGTACCGTAACGAGCACAAGCCCGGCAACATGTCGGTGCTGGTTCAGGCCCCGAAGACCGGGCTGCGCACGCTTGAGGATGTGCTCGACGCAAAGTAGGATTCCCGTATGACGGGTATGGCCCCGCGCATCCCGCGCGGGGCCTTTTTCGTGTCCACCCGCCCGAATCACGTGAAACCTGAAAACGGAAACACATCTTTTCAGTGTCTTAAAAACCACGCCCCCGCCATAAATGGGGAGGGTAATCGCGCGAGTATTCACGGTTTGTTTCCGTTTATAGGGTTGAATCATACTCAACCTGAACGGGAGCCTTTACATGCAACACGAATGGCTGATTGATGTGTTGGCGGACCTCAAAGCCTTCGCGGATGCGAGCGGGATGGGGGCCTCGGCCGCGGCGCTCGACGATGCAAGTCTCGTGGTGCTGGCCGAGATGACATCCCTCGCACGCGCCTCGGGGCAGGTGGGTCCGACCGCGAGGGATCATGACAACCAGTCTGGAAGCGTTACTTACCTTCTTGCACGACGCGGACACGCTTGAGGCGTTCCAAACCGCCACGGAAGCGGTGCGCGACCATTACGGCACGCACCACTGCGTCTACCACTGGGTCAACTCCGATGGCGAACGGTTCGGCGCGGGCACCTATTCAAGCGTCTGGGTCGATCGCTATCTCGAAATGGATTACCTGCGCATGGACCCGGTCATCTTCGGCTGTTTCCTGCGGTTCGACCCGGCGAATTGGAAAGACCTCGATTGGTCGTCCAAGGCCGCCAAGGCGATGTATCGCGATGCCCTGACCTACGGGTTGGGCAACCAAGGCTATTCGGTTCCGTTGCATGGCCCCAAGGGGCAATTCGCGCTCTTCACGCTCAACGATCAGCGCGAGGATGGCGACTGGGCCCGGTTCATCGAGACGAACAGCCGCGATCTGATCGTTCTCGCCCATGCATTCAATGCCAAGGCGCTGGATTTCGAAGCCGGGGATGACGGGCTCGCCGCCCCGAGCCTCAGCCCGCGAGAGCTGGGGGCGATCCGCTGTTTGGCCCGCGGGCTGAACCGGGCGCAGGCAGCACAGGAGCTTGGCATCTCGGAACACACGCTCAGGGTCTATATCGAAAGCGCGCGTCACAAGCTGGGCGCGTTGAACACCACCCACGCGGTGGCCCGCGCGCTGTCCACCGGGCTTATCATCGTGTGAACCCTGCAAAAGGTGTGTGCTGAAACGCGGCCCGGGGGGCATTGTCCCCCGGTGTTCTAGCCACGGCAAGACAACCGCCCTCCAAGGAATTTTCGAAACGGTGAAAAGGAGCGCGCGCAGGCCTTACCCGCTGTCAGGAGCTTTTGCGCAGCCTTGCGCCAAGATCGGACAAAGGGAGGTTTCACATGCTTCGATATCTTTATGCCCACGACCTTGTGCGTTTTCCCCGTCTCGCCCGTTCCATGTTCACCGATCGCGCGGAACAATTCGCCCGGCGGCTCAAGTGGGATGTCACGGTGACGCCGGAAGGCGAGGAGCGCGATCAATACGATGCATTGAACCCGCTCTACGTGATCTGGGAGCGTCCGGACGGGACGCACGGCGGGTCGATGCGGTTCATGCCGACCACGGGCCGCTGCATGGTCAACGAGCATTTTGCTTTTCTCAACGGGGGCATGCGTATCGAGAGCCCGTTCATTTGGGAATGCACGCGGTTCTGTCTGTCTCCGGGTGCGCACATGCGGGCCTCGGCCGCGCTTGTTCTCGGGGCTGGCGAGGTGATGCAGCACATGCGGCTTGCCCATTATATCGGCGTGTTCGACGGGCGCATGGAACAGATCTATCGCCGGATGGGGCTGGAGCCCGAGGTTTTGGGGCGACAGGGCCGGGGCCGCGACGCGATCGCGGTCGGTCTGTGGGAGATGAAGGCCGAGGCGTTTGCCCCGACGTTGGCCAAGGTCGGGGTCGACCGGGCGACGAGCCGCGCATGGGTGCGGCGGTCATTCGGTGAAGGTGCCGGGATTGCGGGCGAGGTGGCAAGTGCTTAATCCCGCTGGCAGAGGGTCGCGTGCCACGATAGGGTCGCGACATGACACTCCCCTCCCTGAGACTTTCCGACGACCAGGCCGAAGCCCATGACCGCGTCGCCGCCCTGTTGCGCGAGGCCGGGGTGGATATCGACGAAGCTCATCTCACGCCGCTGGCCGAGGGCAAATCCAAGGTCATGGCGGTGGTGGGCAAGGCGGGGAGCGGCAAGACGCTTCTGCTGGCCGAGCTTTACCGGGCGCTGGAAGAGGCGGGTGTCGAGGTGGTCTCGGGCGATTGGGAGGGGCGCAGGCGGCGCGACAAGCGCACGCTTGCGATTCTTGCCCCGACCAACAAGGCGGCAAGCGTTCTGCGCAATCGCGGCGTGCCCGCGACGACCATTCACCGCATCCTTTATACGCCCGTCTATGACCCGGAATACGAACAGATCGCCGAATGGCTCGCCGGTCAAGCCGAGCGACCGAAGATCGAGGCGCTGACCGAGACCGCTTTGGACCGCGCGCATGCCTTCTACCAAGTACAGAAATCGATCCCCGGGGCGCTGGCGGCAGCCGGGCTTCGGGGGTCGGATTTCATCACCGGGTGGAAGCGGCGCGAAGACCCCTTGGACATCGGGTTCATCGACGAATCCTCGATGCTGGACGAGAAGCAGTTCGAGGATTTGAAAGAGATCTTTCCGACGCTGGTTCTGTTTGGTGATCCGGCGCAGTTGGCGCCGGTGGGGCAGTCGGGGGAAATGGTCTTTGACCGGATGCCCAAACCCGCCGTTCTGCATCTGCACCGCGTGCACCGGCAGGATGAAGACAACCCGATCCTCGATCTCGCCCATGCGCTGGGGGATGACGCCATCGGCTTCGACGCCTTCGAACGTCTGATCGAAGAAGCGGCGGCCCGCGATGACCGGGTCGTGATCGCGCCCCGCGTGGATGCCGATATGATGGCGCGCAGCCCCGTGCTCGTCTGGCGCAACAAGACGCGCATCCGGTTGATCCACGCCTTCCGAGGCGCCCATGGTGCGCCCGATGATCGGCTGATCCCCGGTGAGCCGCTTGTGTGCGACGGGATCGAGCTGCCGCTCAAGCATCGCAAGAAGCGCATTGATCTTGAGGCGCGCGGGCTGATCAAGGGGGCGCAGGTGGTGTTTCGTGCCGAGGGGCGCAGAACCGGCTTTTCACAGCTACACGTGGTCGGGGCGGAGGATCCGAATATCTCGGTCGCCTCGATCGTGAAGATCGAGCGTCCGGACGAGGAAGAGCCGGTGATCCCCTTTGCCGCCACCATGGGGGCCGCGTTCCTGCATGGGGCGGCGGTGACAATTCACAAGGCCCAGGGGTCGCAGTGGAAGGATGTTCAGGTCTTTGCCCCGGATATCTGGACCGCCGCGCAGATGGGCCGGATCGAGGCCGGGGTGCCGTTGTGGAAGCGGCTGGCCTACGTGGCGATCACGCGGGCCGAAGAGCGGCTTTTGTGGGTGAAACGCTATGCGCTGGGTCGCCCGCAGGCGGCCTTGGGGATCGCGGACCTGCCTGCGCCGGTCCGGCGGCTTGAGCTTGAGGCCGAGACAGATCAGCCTTAGCCATCGCGACCAGGGCCGAGCTTGGGCTGGCGTCCTGCCATGGCGGTGCGGGAATGGCGCGGGCAAGGTTGATTTTCCCCGTGCTTTGGCGCAATCACGCGGGGACGACCACAAGGGGACCGCAATGACTCGGATCGACGACACATTCGCCGCGCTCAAGGACGAGGGCAAGAAGGCCTTCGTTGCCTATATCATGGCCGGGGATCCGGACATCGCCACCTCGCTCGCCGTGATGAAAGGGATGCCGGCGGCCGGTGTCGACGTGATCGAGCTGGGCCTGCCGTTCACCGACCCGATGGCGGATGGCCCGACCATCCAGCTTGCCGGTCAGCGCGCGCTGGAAGGCGGCATGACGCTTCAGAAAACCCTGGATATGGTCAGCGAATTTCGCCGGGGTGATACCGCCACGCCGATCGTCCTGATGGGCTATTACAACCCGATCTATTCGCGCGGGGTCGAGAGGTTTCTCGCCGATGCGCAGGCGGCCGGGGTCGATGGTTTGATCGTGGTCGACCTGCCCCCCGAAGAAGATGATGAGCTTTGCATCCCGGCGCAGGCGGCGGGGATGAATTTCATCCGGCTGGCGACACCGACCACCGATGACCGGCGGTTGCCGAAGGTCATGACCAACACGTCGGGTTTCGTCTACTACGTTTCGATCACCGGGATCACCGGGGCGGGCGAAGCGCAGGCGGCAGACGTTGCCCCCGAAGTCGCGCGGATCAAGGCCGTGTCGGACCTGCCGGTAGTGGTGGGGTTCGGCGTGAAGACGCCCGAGGCCGCCGAGGCGATCGCCGGCGTGGCCGATGGCACCGTGGTGGGATCGGCCATTGTCGAGCGGATTGGCAACGGCCAATCGCCGGACGAGGTGCTGTCGTTCATCAAGACGCTGTCTGACGGGGCGCACAGGGCCTGAGACGGGGCCAAATCCGGGGCCACATGTCGGTTTTCCTGCGTTACCGTCCGAGTTGGGTCATGAACCCATCCACCGGCAGGAACGGGCGCAGGATCGCGGCGATTTCGTCCAGCTTCGCGTCTTCGGGATCAAAAAACGCGTAGCAGACGAAATCTTCGATCATTGCGGCCTGTTGTTCATAGCCGTAGGTCAGGAATTCTGCCCCTGCCTTGGTCTCGAAGAAATAAGGATCCTTGGATTCCAGGCTCTCGTTCCCCGCCGCGAAGGGCGAGTAATTCGTCCTGTCGCGGTTTTGCCATTGCCAGACATGGGCCAGCTCATGCGCCATCAGGACCGAATGGGGGAAGGGCACGCTGTCCGGCATGCCTTCGAAGGCGTCGAAGGGATACCATTTGTAGGAAAAATAGATCGTGTCATCGAGGACAAAGGCCGCGGGCCAGCGCCACTGCTTGCGCGGGTTCGGTTTGCGCACGCACAGATCGTCGGGCGGTTTGCGCGGTGGGGCGGCGGCCTGTTCGGGGTCGGGCTTTGGACGCAGCGGCAGCGGGGTCAGGCCGACGCCTGCCACGATCTGCACTTCGTCGGTGTCGAGCGTGTCGCCGAAGAGCGTCTTGGCAAAGGTCGTCTCGTTTTCCGTCAGCGACCGCGCGCAGGCTGCGGTCAACAAAACGAAGGTTGCGAGGCTCAGGGTGGTGACAGGTTGCAAGGCACGGGCTCCGTTCGGCTCTGGGTCAGATTAGCCGATTTCACCTCGGTTGAAAGCAGGCGTCGGGGATCAGAGCATCCCCGGCACGACTTGATCCGGGGGGCGGTGGCCATCGTCGAAGGTCTTGATGTTGATGATGACCTTTTCGCCCATCTCGATCCGGCCCTCGACGGTGGCCGACCCCATGTGGGGCAGGAGCACCACGTTGTCGAGCTCGCGCAGGCGCGGGTTGCCTTCGCTCCCCTTCTCGTAGACGTCAAGACCGGCCCCGGCGATCTCGCCCGCCCGGAGCATCCGGGTCAGCGCGTTTTCGTCGATCACTTCGCCGCGTGACGTGTTGATGATCACGGCGTCGGGTTTCATCAGCTTCAGACGCCGCGCGTTCATCAGGTGGAAGGTCGAGGGCGTGTGCGGCGCGTTGATGGACAGGACATCCACCCGGCTTACCATCTGGTCAAGGCTTTCCCAGTAGCGCGCGCTCAATTCGTCCTCGATCTCGTCATGCAACCGGCGCCTGTTGTGGTAATTCACCTCCATGCCGAAGGCATTCGCCCGGCGCGCGATCGCCTGACCAATCCGGCCCATGCCGAGAATGCCCAGACGAAGCCCCGCAATCCGGCGGCCCAGCATGGCCGATGGCGACCACCCGGTCCAGCTATCGCCATGCATCATGCGCACGCCCTCGGGTAGGCGGCGCGACAGCGAAATGATCATGGCCATCGCCATGTCCGCCGTGTCATCCGCCGAAACACCGGGGGTGTTGGACACGAGAATGCCGCGCTGACGGGCGGTGCCCACGTCGATATGATCGACCCCGGCCCCGTAGTTGGCGATCAGGCGTAGCCGGTCGCCCGCCTGTGCCAACAGCGCCTGATTGATGTTGTCCGACAGCGACGGCACAAGAACATCGGCACGCCGCATCGCATCCGCGAGGGCATCGTGGCCCATCGGGGTGTCGGTTTCGTTGAACTCGACGTCGAAGAGGTCCGCCATCCGCTTTTCAACCGGTTCAGGCAACCGTCGCGTAACGACAACACTCAAACGCTTCTGAGCCATCCATTGCCTCCCATGGCTTGCTTTTTCCAGCGCGCGTGATGCATCGTGTCAGGGAACGTTCAAAGGCACAAGCCAGCGCGAAACAAAATTGCGCGGCGAAAATACAAACCGGCGTTCACGGGCAGTAGGTATGACACGGATCGGCGCATTTCTGGCGTTTTCGGCTCTCGTGGTGGGACTCCTGGTTTCCGCCGCCGAAGCCCGTGCGGCCGAGCGTGGGCCGGTCACGAACTTGCCCATCCCGCGCTTCGTGTCCCTCAAGGCGAGCGAGGCGAACGTGCGGCGCGGGCCTTCTCTGACCCATCGGATCGACTGGGTCTTCCAGCGACGCGACATGCCGCTCACCGTGGTGGGCGAATTCGAACACTGGCGCCGGGTTCAGGATCGCGATGGTGTCGGCGGTTGGGTGCATTATTCGCTGATTTCGGGTGCACGGACGGGGATCGTGGAACGCGATCTGGCCCCGGTGTTCACCCGTGCGGTGCCCGATGCGCAGGTGCGTGCGCGGCTCGAGGCCGGGGTGATCGTCAATCTGGACCAATGCGGTCCAGCGTGGTGCAAGGTCAAGGTGGGGAGACACAAGGGATGGATGGAGAAATCCGCGCTCTGGGGCGTCAGATCAAGCGAAACATTCGACTAGGTTTGGAAGAGATCGCCACACCATCGTCGGCCCGGATGCTGATGAAGCAAGGCCGCAGGATGGTGATCGTGCATGCCGACAGCGCCGATCTGGAGGACATCGTTCAGGGGCGCGACGGGTTTTTCCCGAAATTGGCCGAACGCGCGATGCGCGACGGGATCCAGACCCGGGTGGTGCGGGCCCGGTCGCGGGTTGCCGAGATGATGGATGATCCGGCGCAGGGTCACGTGCATATCATTTTCGGCGATCGCGCGGGCTATGGCCCGGACCGGTTGCACGTGGGCATGGGGCCGGTGCGCGGGTTCTGGTATCTCGACGAGCTTGGCGTTGGCTGGAATTCCACCCTTCGGTTCGGTCAATTCGCGCCGGAACGCATCGACTTCGACGCCGCGAATTATTTCTTCAACGGGGTGACGAGCTGGCAACTTCGGCAAAACGCCTCGCCCGTTGCGCAACCTGCGCGCCGCGACCCGCCACCGCCGCCGGCCCGCGCCACGCTGTTCTGCCAGGAAATCGACCGCGACCCTCACCGCGCGCATTATCTGACCACCGAACAGATGATCAGGGCTGTTGCCGAGCACGAGACCGAGCGGACCATCTACGTCAAACCCCATCCGCTACAGTCCAAACCGATGCGGCGAGATATCATGGCGGTGGCCGCCGATTACGCGAATGTCGAGGTGATCGAAGCCTCGGTTCACGACCTGATCGGGGTGTCCGACGTGGTCGTCACGCAAAACTCGCGCGCCGGGTTCGAAGCATTGATGCAACGAAAGCCGGTGATCACCTGTGCCAAGTCGGATTATTGGCAGGCGACGCTCACCGCGCGCACCGCCGCGGACCTGTGCGAAGCGATGGATTTCGGGGGCGAGGCGATGGCGGATTTCCCCTATGAGAAGTATTTCTTCTGGTATCTGCACCGTCACCTTCTGGAAGTTCAAAAGGATGATTTCGCCGACCGGGCCTGGACCCGGATCGTCGAGAAGGCTTTCATCTGACATCAAAGCTGCGCTATCCAGCTCGGGAACGACCGAGGCAAGGATGGCGAGCCATACCCGCATGAACCTGTCCGCCGGGATCGCGTCCACCAGCGTGGCGCTGACCCTCGTGGTGTTGAAGCTCTGGGCGCTTGCCGGGACCGGGGCGCTTTCGGTTGCGGCGTCGCTGGCCGACAGTGCCATGGATCTCATGGTGTCGCTCGGCGGGCTGGTCGCGATCGCCTATGCCGCGCGCCCGGCGGACGATGATCATGCCTTCGGCCACAGTTCCGCCGAAGACCTCGCGGCGCTTGGCCAATCGCTGTTCATCATGGTCTCCGCCGGGGTGATCGGATGGGTCGCCATCGCGCGGCTTATCGCCAATGAACCCGTACCGCTCGCCAACGAAGGGCAGGGGATCGGTGTCATGGTGATCTCGATCGTTCTGACCCTCGCGCTGGTGTCATGGCAGCGGTTTGTCACGCGGCGCACCGGCAACCGGGTGGTTGCGGCTGACAGCCTGCACTACATCGGGGATCTTTTGCCGGCGCTGGGCGCGATCCTGTCGCTTTGGGCAAGCCGCGCCTTCGGGCTTGAAGCCATCGACAGCATCGTCGCCATCGGTGCCGCGCTCATGCTCGCGGTCGGGGCGGTGAATATTTTTCGCGGCGCGTGGAATGCGTTGATGGACCGCGCCGCCGATGATGCCACCGTTGCGGGGATCGAGGCCATCGTGGCGGATTTTCCCGGCGTGCACGGGTTCCACGATCTCAAGACCCGCATGTCCGGCTCCAAGACCTTCGTGAACCTGCATATCGAGCTTGATGGGGATCAGTCGCTGGACGAAGCCCATGCCATCGGGGCGGCGCTGCGCCGCAGGATCCTGACCGAATACCCGGACGCAGACGTGTTGATCCACAAGGACCCGGTCGGGGTCGAACCGCATCCCGAAGACCCGACGCTCCGCTGATTGCGCGGCGGGTGCAGGAAGGCTGCATGCGCGCCTTCGGTCAGGCCGCCGTGACCAGCCCGCGCCCTTTCAACAGCGCCTCGACCTCGGGCATCTTGCCGCGAAACGCCATGTAAAGCGCTTCTGCCTCGACCGAGCCACCGCGCGACAGGATGTTGTCCTCCAAAGACCGGGCCAGCGTTTCGTCAAAGGCCGAGCCGGTTTCTTCAAAGGCCGCGAAGGCGTCGGCATCCATGACTTCTGACCACATGTAGCTGTAATACCCCGACGAATAGCCATCGCCGGAAAAGATATGGGCGAAATGCGGGGTCGCGTGACGCATCCGGATGGCGCGCGGCATGCCAAGGGTTTCGAGAACTTCCGCCTGTTTCTGCATCGGGTCGGCCGGCGCGGGGCCCGCGTGGAATTCCAGGTCGACCATGGCCGAGGCGATATATTCGACGGTGGCAAACCCCATGTCATAGGTCGCCGCCCCGATCAGCCGGTCACGCAAGTCGTCAGGCATCGCCTCGCCCGTTTCGGCATGGGTGGCATAGCGCGACAGCACCTCGGGCACTTCGAGCCAATGTTCAAAAAGCTGGCTGGGCAATTCCACGAAATCGCGTGCGACCGATGTGCCGGAGACGGATTCATAGGTCACATCCGACAGCATCTGGTGCAACGCATGGCCAAACTCGTGAAACAACGTGCGCGCGTCGTCATAGGACAAAAGCGCGGGCTTTCCCGCTTCGGGCTTGGCGAAATTGCACACGTTCACCACGATGGGGCGGGTGTCGCCGCCCAGCTTTTTCTGCGACCGCATGGCCGAACACCACGCCCCCGACCGCTTCGAGCCGCGCGCGAAGTAGTCCCCCATGAAAATCGCCATATGCGCGCCATCCCGCGTGACCTCGAACACCTTGACGTCGGGGTGATAGGCAGGCGTGTCCAGCGCCGTGAATTCAAGCCCGAAAAGCCGGTTGGCGGTGTCAAAGGCGGCCTCGATCATCCGGTCGAGTTGCAGGTAGGGTTTGACCGTAGCATCGTCGAGATCATGTTCGGCCTGACGCCGTTTCTCGGAATAGTAATGCCAATCCCACGGCTCAAGTGGCCCCTCGTTGCCATCGGCATGCAACATTGCCTCAAGCACGTCGACGTCAGACAGCGCGGCGGCGCGCGCCGGGGCCCAGACGTCCGTAAGCAGCGCGCGCACCTTGTCCGGCGTGCCCGCCATTTCGGTCTCAAGCTTGAAATCCGCAAAGCTGTCATAACCCAGAAGCCCCGCCCGTTCCTGGCGCAGGGACAGGATCTCGGCGGCAATGGCCCGGTTGTCGGTCTCGCCGCCGTTCGCGCCGCGCGACACGTAAGCCTCATAGGCGCGTTTGCGCAGGTCCCGGCGCGGGGAGGCGGCGAGAAACGGGGTGATGAGAGACCGCGACAGGGTGATCACCGGCCCGTCCACGCCCGCCTCTTCGCCCGCTGCGCGCGCGGCTTCGACGAGATAATCGGGCAACCCGGCGAGGTCCTTTTGCCCAAGCTCCAGAAACCAGCCGCGTTCATCGGCGAGCAGGTTTTGGGAAAACCGGGTGCCAAGAACCGCGAGCCGCGCCATGATGTCGCGAAACCGCGCGCGGTCCGCGCCGTCCAACAGCGCCCCCGCGCGCACGAAGCCGCGGCGGGTAAGCATGAGAACACGCGCTTGTTCAGGCGAAAGCTCAAGATCATCGCGCGCCTGCCACAGCGTTTCGATCCGCGCAAACAGCGCTTCGTTCAACAAGATGTCCGAGGAATAGGCGGCAAGTTTCGGCGACAGGTCGCGTTGCAGCGCCTGACGCGCGTCATTGGCATCCGCGCCCGCGAGGTTGAAGAATACGCCCGCGACCTTTGACAGGGTCGCATCGGCCGCCTCGAGCGCCTCGATGGTATTGGCGAAGGTGGGCGGGTCATCCTGCGTGGCAATCGTGTCAACGGCAGCGCGCGCCTCGTCCAGCGCGGCGTCGATCGCCTCGGCAAAATGATCATCCTCGATCTGCGCGAAGGGGGGCAGGGCGAAGGGGCCGGTCCAATCGGCCAAGAGCGGATTTGTCATGGGGTCTCCTTTGGAAGACAACTAGGTATGGTCGCTGCCCGCGTCCAGAGGCGCGCCGCAGGCCGGGCAACCGGGCCGTTGCTTGACACCAATCAGCCGGGTCTCGGCATAAAGCGCGTCATAGATCATCAGGCGCCCCGCCAATGTCTCGCCTGCCTGCGCGAGATGCTTGATCGCCTCAAGCGCCATCATTGAACCGATGACCCCGGGCAAGGGGCCGATGACGCCCGCCTCGGCACAGGATGGGGCAAGGCCGGGGGCCGGGGCCTCGGGAAAGACGCATTCGTAACAAGGGTGGCCCGCCGCCGGGTGCCAGAGCGAAATCTGTCCTTCCCATTGGCTGAGCGCGCCGCCGATGACCGGGATCGCGCGAGCCGCTGCAACACGGTTCACGAGATAGCGGGTGTCGAAATTGTCCGACCCTTCAAGGATCAGGTCGTAATCACCGAAAAGGTCTTCGGCGATCTCTTCGGTCAGGCGACGGTTGTAGGGGCGCACGGTGATATTGGGGTTCTGGGCCCGCATGGCGGTTTCGGCGGAAAACACCTTTGGCAGGTCGATGTCCTGATCCCGATGGATCACCTGCCGTTGGAGGTTCGAATTGTCGACAGTGTCGTCGTCGATGACGCCGATGGTGCCAACCCCAGCGGCGGCAAGATAAAGGAGCGCGGGCGACCCAAGCCCTCCCGCACCCACTACCAGCACGCGCGCCTCTTTCAGCGCCTTTTGCCCCGGCCCCCCAATTTCGCGCAGCACGATATGGCGCGCATAACGGTCAAGCTCACTGTCCGAGAACGGCCCGCTTTGCGCCTCTGTGTCCGGAAGCGCGCGGCTGCGCAGACGTTTGAGACCGGCCCGGTAGATCGCGACAAGCACCAGCCCCCCGGTCAGCGTCGCCCATGCCGAAAAGCTGCCACCGAAGAGGCGGGGCAAGGGGTGGCCGGTTGGAAACAGCGCGTGGGTCAAAAGCACGACCGCCAGCAAGAAACCGATCAGGATCAAGCGGCGGCGGGCGGGTTGACCCAGAAGATGGCCAATCCCCCAGATCGCGGCAGCGGCGAGAATCACGAACATGTCAGCTTCGCCCGGTCGAACCAAAGCCGCCGTGGCCCCGGTCGCTGCCCGAGATATCGGTGGCAATCTCGTAGACCGCTTGCACCACGGGCGCGACAATCGCCTGCGCGATGCGGTCGTTGTGATGAAGCGTGTAGGCGTCGGTGCCCAGGTTCACCAAGAGCACGCCAAGCGGCCCGCGATAATCGCTGTCGATCGTGCCGGGCGTATTGGGCAGGGTCAGCCCGTGTTTCAGGGCGAGACCGGAGCGCGGGCGGATCTGCATCTCGAAGCCTTGCGGGATCTCGACGCGCAGCCCGGTGGGGATGATGCGCCGCTCAAGCGGGGCAAGCGTGATCCCGGCCTCGCGGTCTTCGGCGGGCAGGTTGGCACGCAGATCGGCCCCGGCGGCCCCGGCGGTTTCATAAGACGGAAGCGCCACCGCCGGGTCGGCCCATGTTTCGCGCAGAACCTTGATCACGGGGGTCATGCGGGCGTCCCGGCGATCTCTGCGGCGATCTTTGCGGCAAGCTTTCGGGCAACCTGGTCCTTGCCCATGCGCGGCCAGGTGTCGGCACCTTCGGCGCTGATCACGATCACGGTGTTGTCCTGCCCGCCCATGTTGCCGGTCTCGGGCGAGACGTCATTGGCGACGATCCAGTCACATTGCTTGCGCGCGCGTTTCGCGGTAGCATTGGCGACCACGTCATCGGTTTCGGCGGCAAAGCCGATGACCAGAGGCGGGCGGCCTTCGGTCATCTGGCTGACGGTTGCAAGAATGTCGGGGTTCTCGGCGAAATCGAGGCTGGGCATTGTGCCTGCGTCGCCCTTCTTGATCTTCTTGTCACTGGCCGAGGCCACGCGCCAATCGGCCACGGCGGCGGCAAAGACCGCCGCATCGGCAGGAAGTGCTGCGCGCACAGCGTCCAGCATCTCGGACGCGGTTTCGACCCTGACCGTCGCGACACCGGCGGGCGGCGGCACATCGGCGGGACCGGTCACGAAGGTGACATGCGCGCCCAGACCGGCGAGCGCGGCGGCCATGGCGGTGCCCTGCGCGCCCGAGGACCGGTTGGCGATATAGCGCACCGGGTCTATCGGCTCATGCGTCGGGCCGGAGGTCACGATCACGTGCCGTCCCGCCAGCGGGCCTTGTGATAGCGTGGCGGCAACCGCATCCGCGATCTCGTCGGGCTCCACGAGACGCCCAAGGCCAAATTCGCCACAGGCCATCGCCCCCTCGGTCGGGCCGGCAAAGAGAATACCGTCGGATTTGAGCGTGGCCACGTTGCGCTGCACCGCCGGATGCTCCCACATCCGCACGTTCATCGCGGGGGCGACCAGAACACGTTTGTCGGTGGCCAGAAGCAGGGTCGAGGCAAGATCATCGGCCAGCCCATGGGCCATCTTGCCCAACAGGTCCGCCGTGGCCGGGGCGACCACCACGAGATCGGCGTCACGGGACAATTCGATATGCCCCATTTCGGCTTCGTCGGTCAGATCGAAGAGATCGGTATAAACCTTCTCCGCCGAAAGCGCCGAGGCCGACAGGGGGGTGACAAAGGCTTGCCCCGCGCGTGTGATCACCGGCACCACCGTTGCCCCGCGTTCGCGCAACTGGCGGATCAGGATCAGCGATTTGAACGCCGCGACCCCGCCGCCGATGATCAGAAGAATGCGTTTGCCTGCCAGCATCTTCGGTCTCCTTTGCCCCTTGTTACGCCGCGCGCCCGGCGGCGTCCACTATCGGAAGGCCGCACAGGGGTCTTCGCGTTCGGCAGCAGGGGCGTCAAGGATCACGTCAAAGCCGCCATCGGGCATCTGCCCGTTCTCGGATTGCCCCATCGTGCGCACGGTGAGTTCGGGCGCAACGCGTGCGAGATAGGCGGGCACGCCCCAATCGCGGCGGGCATGGCCGTTGCCGGTGATCACGGCCACCGGGCCGCCGGTTTCGCCATGGGCCCGGACCACAGCGCGCGCCAGAGTGGCGTCACGCAAGCGCTGGATATCGACCATGGCGGGCAGGATCGCGGTGGGGAGCGCCCCGCAATGCGCCTCGAGTTGCAGGTTCAGCCGTTGGGCCAGCATTTCGGCCCCAAGCTCTTCGGTCAGGCCATAGGCTTCGGCCTTGGGCCCGAACGCCGCAATGATGCCGGTCTCCATCGCCGCGCGTGTTTCGGGGCGCGGCACAGCGGCCCCCACGATCATGGCCCCGCGCGCCTCGGCGAAGATCGGGTAATACAGCGCGAAATCGGGCCAACCGGAGTTTTCCCAATCCAGCAGCTCCGCCAGCGCCTCGGGATCGTCCAGACGATCATCGCGCACCTCGCGCGCCTGCGCCTCGGTCAGCATTTCAAAGACCACCGCGCGCGGCGCAATGTCACGGATCGCGTCCGCCTGTGCCGCGTGATGCGCCGCGTTGTCATGGGTTTCACCAAGGATGAACACATCCGCCTCGACCCCTGCAAAAGGACCGGCGTGCGCCAGCGCCGGGGCAAGGATCAGGGCGCAGATCAGGGCAGGGGTTTTCCACATGGCGGCACTGTGACCGCTCGGGCAATGAGCGGCAAGGTCGTTCACGCGACTTTCATCGGGCGGGAGGCAATGCTAGAGCCGCATTCATGACGATGCGCTTGCCACATATGACGCTGGTGATCGGCGGGGCCGCCTCTGGCAAATCCGTCTGGGCCGAGCGGCTTGCAGAAGCCAGCGCGCGCCCGATGACCTATATCGCGACCGCGCAGGCCTTTGACGACGAAATGCGGCTCAAGATCGCGGCGCATCAGGCGCGGCGCGGGTCGGGCTGGGCCACGGTCGAAGCGCCGCTTGATGTGCCGTCCGCGCTGGCCGATGTGCCGGGCGACCGGGTGGTGCTTCTGGATTGCGTCACCCTGTGGCTCACCAACCAACTGCTGGCCGAGGCCGACCTCGCGGATGTGGAAACCGGGTTGATCAAAGCCCTCGGGGCCTGTGCCGCACCTGTCATCGTGGTGTCGAACGAGGTGGGCGCGGGGATCGTGCCGGACAATGCGCTGTCGCGCCGGTTTCGCGCTGCGCAAGGGCGGCTGAACCAAAGCATCGCGGCGCGCGCCGACCGGGTCGTCGGGGTCATGGCCGGGTTGCCCTTCGCGCTCAAGGGTGCCTTGCCGGAGTTGCCTGCATGACCAAGGTCTGGTGGGTCCGCCATGGGCCGACGCATCAAAAGGCCATGGTCGGCTGGTCCGATGTTCCCGCGGATCTGTCGGACCATGCCGCCATCGCCCGGCTGTCGGCGCATCTGCCCCGGGTGCCCATCGTGTCCTCGGACCTGATCCGCGCCGTGGATACCGCCGGCGCGGTCGGGGGTGACAGGCTTCGTCTGCCCCATGAACCGGGTTTGCGCGAATTGAATTTCGGCGCTTGGGAGATGCGCGAGAGCAAGAGGCTATACGAAGAACACCCCGCGGAAACGCGCGCCTTCTGGAGCGATCCTGAGAACAACCGCCCGCCGGGGGGTGAAAGCTGGCGTGACCTCGAGGCGCGGGTCGAGCCGGTGGTGGACCGGTTGATCGCCGCGCATCCCGAGGGGCTGATCGTGGTGGCGCATTTCGGCGTGATCCTGAGCCAGCTTCGCCGTGCGCTCGCGGTGCCGGTGCCGCGGGTTCTGGCCCATACCATCGACAACCTGTCGGTGACTCAGGTGGCCCGGGGACCGGCGCGATGGACCGCCGGCGTGGTCAATCACCGTCCGTGATGATGCCTGCACAAATCGGAATTTCTCTCGTCCCCAAACCCGGTCTACCGCTTGTCAGATAGCAGAAATCCAACAAGGCGCATGGTTTGACCGAGACACCATCCTACACGCTTTTCATCGGCGACCAGAGCTTTTCAAGCTGGTCATTGCGTGGCTGGCTGATGCTGGAGAAATTCGGCCTGCCGTTTCAGACCCGGATGGTGGGGCTATACGACGGGACCATGGCCGAAGATTTGGCCGGTCTCGCGCCCGCGCGCTTGGTGCCGGTCCTGCGGCTTCCCGATGGGGTGGTGATCGGCGAAACAATCGCCATTGCCGAAACGCTTGCCGAGCGGCATCCAGAGGCTGGCTTCTGGCCCGCCGACCCGGCAGCGCGCGCCCTGGCGCGGTGGATGGTGGCGGAAATGCATGCGGGCTTTGGTGCGTTGCGCGCAACCTGCCCGATGCAGCTTTTGCATCAATACGAAGGGTTCGCGGTGCCCGATGCGGTGCGCGCGGACCTGGCCCGGATCGAAACGCTCTGGACGCTGGCCCGCGAGAGGCACGGGGCACAGGCGGGTGCCGGGAGGCCATGGCTTTTCGGGGCCTACAGCCATGCAGATGCTTTTTTCGCCCCGGTGGCGGCGCGGATCGCGGGCTATGATCTGCCGGTCGGGGCGCTTGCGCGGGACTATGTTGCAACCACCCTGGCGGACCCGGCGTTTCAGGCATGGCGCGGAGCGGGCTTGGAGAAAACCTACGACCCCGTGCCCTATGCGCTCGACCTGCCGACCCGACCCTGGCCCGAAGGCTTAGCCCCGTGACGCTCGCGTGTTAACCATTCGCTAACCAAGCGCGGATTAACCTCCGTTAACAAGCGGGGAGAGGCAGATGGTCGCGCGGGCCTATACTGTGGCATTCGAAGGTGTGGAGGCGCGGGTGGTCGAGGTGCAATGCGCACTGTCCGCGGGTGTGCCCGCGTTTTCGATCGTCGGCCTGCCGGACAAGGCGGTCTCGGAAGCACGCGACCGGGTGCGCGCCGCGCTCGCCGCCATGGCCATCGCGCTTCCCGCCAAGAAAGTGACCGTCAACCTGTCGCCCGCCGATCTGCCCAAGGAGGGGTCGCATTTCGACCTGCCCATCGCGCTGGCCCTTCTCGCCGCCATCGGGGTCATCCCCGAGGATGACATCGAGGGCACGCTCGCGTTGGGCGAATTGTCGCTGGACGGAAGCCTTGTTCCGGTGATCGGGGCCCTGCCTGCGGCCATGGCGGCGGCTGAAACGGATCGGGCGCTGGTCTGTCCCCAAGCCTGCGGGGCCGAGGCGGCTTGGGTCGGGGCGGCCAAGGTGCTTGCGGCGAAATCGCTGGCAGCCGTGATCCAGCATTTCACCGGGCAATCCCCCCTGCCGCCCGCCGACCCCGGCGAAGTGTCCGAGGACATCGGCGGGCGGGACCTGTCGGACGTCAAGGGGCAGGAACGCGCCAAGCGTGCGCTCGAGATTGCGGCGGCGGGGCGACATCACCTTCTGATGACCGGCTCCCCGGGGTCTGGCAAGTCGATGCTGGCGGCGCGCCTGCCCTCGATCCTGCCGCCGTTGACCCCGGCCGAGGCGCTCGAAACCTCGATGATCCAGTCGCTGGCCGGGCTGATCGACGAAGGCGGCATATCGCGGACCCGGCCGTTTCGCGATCCGCACCACACGGCCTCCATGGCGTCGATCGTGGGGGGCGGGCGCGGGGCGAAGCCGGGGGAGGTGTCGCTGGCTCACAACGGTGTTCTGTTTCTGGACGAGCTGCCGGAATTTGCCCGACCGGTTCTGGAAACCCTGCGCCAGCCGGTCGAAACCGGCGAGGTGGTGGTGGCGCGGGCCAATGCTCATGTGCGCTATCCTTGTCGTTTCATGCTGATTGCGGCGGCGAACCCCTGCCGCTGCGGATATCTTGCCGATGCCAACCGGGCCTGTGCCAAGGCCCCCGCGTGTGGCGAGGACTACCTCGGGCGCATTTCCGGGCCGCTGCTCGACCGGTTCGACCTGCGCATCGAGGTGCCGGTGGTGTCGATCTCGGATCTCGATATGGCGCCCTCGGGCGAAAGCTCGGCGCAGATCGCCACGCGGGTGCAGGCGGCGCGCGCGCTACAGGCGGCGCGGTATGGCGATAGCGCCGGCATGCTGCTGAACGCGGATGCCGAGGGCAAAGTTTTGAACGAGGTGGCGATGCCGGATGCAGAGGGGCGCGCGCTTCTGTCCAAGGCGGCGGATCGGTTCGGCTTGTCCGCGCGGGGCTATCACCGGGTGTTGCGGGTGGCGCGCACGATCGCCGATCTGGCCGGGTCCGAGGCGGTGCGCCGCCCCCACCTGGCGGAAGCCCTGGGGTATCGGATCACCACGATGCGCCCGGATTAACGCGGTGCGATGGCGAGCCTTTCGGTGACGAAATCGGCGATTTCGCGCAGCGATTCGCGCGCCTCGGGCACCCAGCCGTCGAAAATCTGGAAGACATGCGGGGCGTCGGGCCAAGCGTGTTCATTGACCGCGCCCCCGGCGGTTCGCAAGACCTCGGCCATGCGGCGGGCGTCGTCGCGCAATATCTCGGTCTCGGCATATTGCAGAAGCACCGGCGGCGGCGCATCGAACCGGGCAAAAAGTGGCGAGGCGCGCGGGTCGGTGGGGTCGGCCCCGGCGAGATACCAGGTTGCCACATCGTCCCGGCGGCGCGCGGGCAGCATCGCGTCGCGGGCTTCGTTGTCCCGCATCGAGGCGCCTTGGAACGTGAAATCGGTGAGCGGCGCGATCGCGACAAGGCCCGCGGGGCGCTGCGCCTCGGCGCAGAGATCGGCCAGAAGCGCGAGGGCAAGGTTGCCGCCCGCGCTGTCGCCCGCCAGAACGATATGCTCCGGGCGATAGCCGCGGGTTACCAGCGCGTCCCAAGCGGCGCGGACATCCTCCAGCGCCTTGGGAAACGCGTGTTCGGGCGACAGCCGGTATTCCGGCGCACAGATTTCCACGCCCGAGAGCCAGCCCAGGCGTGCGAGCATCGGGGCATGGGTTTCCGGCGCACCGGCGATGAAGCCGCCACCATGGATGTAGAGCACGATCCGGTCCGGGGCGACCGGGCGCGTTGCGGGCCGCGCGCAGACCCAAAGCGCGCGAATGTCGGGGGTGAGGCGCGTTTCGCGATAAAGCGCGAAGGGCGGCGCGCGAAAGACCCGGCGCGCGCCCCGGATCATCAGGTCACGGTTGGCCTCGGGTTTCGCGGCATGGGCAAGCAGCGGCTTTACGAACACCCTAAGGGCAAGCGAGAGAAGGCGTAGTCGCAGGCTCACGCGCGCCGGGCCTCGATGGCCTCCCAGATTTTCGCGGTGATGTTGACCTCGTCGAAACGCTCAAGCTCCTGAAGGCCGGTGGGCGAGGTGACGTTGATCTCTGTGAGCCAATCACCGATCACGTCGATGCCAACGAAGATCTGCCCTTTTTCGCGCAGAAGCGGGCCGATGGCATCGCAAATCGCGCGGTCCCGGTCGGTGAGCGCGACCTTCTCGGGGCGGCCGCCCACGTGCATGTTCGACCGGGTTTCACCCTTGGCCGGCACCCGGTTGATCGCCCCCACAGGCTCGCCGTCCACCAGGATGACACGCTTGTCGCCCTTCGACACGGCGGGCAGGAATTTCTGCGCGATCAGGGGTTCACGGCTGATGCCGGTGAAAAGCTCATGCAGGCTGGTCAGGTTGCGGTCGTTTTCGTCCAGCCGGAACACGCCCGCACCGCCGTTGCCGTAGAGCGGTTTCAGTATGATGTCCCCATGCTCATGTTTGAAGCTCTTCAGATCATCGAGATTGCGCGCGATCATGGTCGGCGGTGTCAGGTCCGGAAATTGCAGGACCAGCAGCTTCTCGGGGTAATTGCGCACCCAGAACGGATCGTTGACCACCAGCGTGTCGGGATGGATCAAATCGAGGATGTGGGTCGTGGTGATATAGCCCATGTCGAACGGCGGGTCCTGGCGAAGCCAGACGACATCGAAGCTGGCAAGATCGAGCAGCGTTTCGTCCCCGAGTGTCACGTGATCGCCGTGCACCCGGCGCAGTGTCATGGGCCACCCGCGTGCCTCCACCCGGCCTGCGCGAAAACACAGCCGGTCCGGGGTGTAGAAAAACAACTCGTGACCCCGCGCCTGCGCTTCTTCCGCGATGCGAAACGTGCTGTCCGCGTCGATGTCGACCCCTTGGATCGGGTCCATCTGAAAGGCGATCTTGAGCCCCATGTCACTCTCCCGTCTTTTCACCTTACATGGCGCGTCCGGGGAGGAAGGGCAATGGTCGTGGCACAGCTATTGCGTGATGTTTTCCAGCCGCGTCATGCGCCCCATGCCATCGACCATGGCAAGATCGAAGCGCATCCCCGCCGTCATGCCGCCGGGCATGGTGGCGACGAATTCCTCTGCCGTCTGGCAAATGCGCCCAAGCTGGGCGGGCGACAGGGCCTGTGCGGCACGGTCGAAGCTTTGCGATTTTTTGACCTCGACGAAAATGTAATCCGTCTTGTCGCGGATAATCAGGTCGATCTCGCCCGCCGTTCCGCGCCAACGGCGCGCCGCGACCGACAGCCCGCGATTTTCATAGTCGCGCGCCACCGCGTCTTCGGCGGCCAGACCCGAGAGGTAATTTCCGCGTCCCGACATCAGTTCTCCTTGCCTCCCTTTCCTGCGTCGCCGTCGTCTTTGCCCAACGCCAAGGCCGCCTGATACACCTGACGTTTTGGCAGCCCGAATGTTTCGGCCACCGTGGCCGCCGCATCCTTCACCCGCATGGAGGAGAGTGCCTGTCGCAAGGCCGCTTCCATGTCCCGCGTGCTGATCTTGTCATGGCCACGCTCAACCACCATCACGATCTCGCCTTTCGGGGGCCGGTCCTCGACCGATGTCAGCACTTGGGCCAGCGTGCCCCGCCGGACCTCTTCGAATTTTTTCGTCAACTCCCGGCACAGCGCCGCGTTCCTGTCCTTTGCTCCAAGATCGCACAATTGAGTTAACGTCGCGTTTATGCGCCCCGGGCTTTCATAAAACACGACGGTCGCGGGCACCTGCAACAGCTCGGCCAGCCATGTTTTGCGTGCCCCGGCGGTGGCGGGGGCGAAGCCAGCGAACAGAAACCTGTCGGTGGGCAGGCCCGACAGGCACAGCGCGGCGGGCACGGCCGATGCCCCCGGCGCGGTCGTCACAAGGTGCCCCGCCCCCCCGATCTCGCGTGCGAGCGCGAAGCCCGGATCGGCGATCAGCGGCGTTCCCGCTTCACTTACGTAAGCCACGGATTTGCCCGTCGCGATCAGCTTTGTGATCCCCGCGCGCCCATCCGCGCCGGAATGGTCATGGTACGGAATGAGCGGCCGTCCCCCAAGCGCGACACCGTGTATGGACAGCAGTTTGCGCGCGGTGCGCGTGTCTTCGGCGGCAATGACATCGGCGCTGGCCAGAATGTCGAGTGCCCGCAGCGTGATGTCGCGCGCGTTGCCAATCGGGGTCGCGACAAGGTAGAGACCGGGATCAAGCGGGGCCGGGATGGGTTTCAAGGGTGGACCTGCCTTTCGGGACGTTTATTATGCGGCCAATTGCGGGGTGAGTCTCGAAACACCTGCCACCGCACGAAAACACGCTGCTTCAGCAAGGCTCCAAGCGGAAAAAGGATGCCCCATATGTTTGCTTTTTTGCGCCGCGCCCGCAAGGCTCCGGCGACGATCATTGCCCTTCTCTCGATCCTGTTCATTGCATCTTGTGACATGGGCGTCCCCTCGGTCGGTGGGGGGCCGCGCATTGATACGTCGAAACCCGTGCCGGTCGCGCTTTTGGTGCCGGGGGGGTCCGAGTCCGCCAATGACAACACGCTCGCAGCCTCGTTGGAAAATTCCGCGCGGCTCGCGATGAGCGAGCTTGACGGGGTGACCATAGACCTGCGCGTCTATAACACCGGTGGCGATGCCGGGACCGCGTCGTCCCAGGCGCAAGAGGCCGTGGCGGACGGGGCCAAGGTGATCCTTGGGCCGGTCTATGCCCAAAGCGCCGCCGCCGCCGGCGTGGCCGCAGCATCGCGGGACGTGAACGTTCTGGCGTTCTCGAACAACCCCGAGGTGGCCGGTGGCAACGTCTTCATCCTCGGCAATACGTTTGACAACACGGCCCGCCGCGTTGTCCGTTACGCCGCCGCGCAGGGCAAGGGCGACATCATGATCTTGCATGGCGACAACTCTGCCGAGACCGCCGCGCGCAACGCCATCCAGCAGGCTATCGCGGTGACGCCGGGTGCGACCCAGGCCGGAGCCATGGCGTTCGAGCTAAGCCAGAACGGGATCGTTCAGGCGATGCCGCAAATCTCGGAAACCGTGAAAAGCTCGGGTGCGAATGCGGTCTTCTTCACCTCCGGCACAGACGGGGCGCTGCCATTCGTGACCAGCCTTCTGCCCGAGAACGGCGTGCGCAACAGCGAGGTGCAGTTCGCGGGTATCCAGCGTTGGGATATTCCCAGCAGTGCGCTCACGCTTCCGGGCGTGCAGGGCGGCTGGTTCGCGCTGCCTGATCCCTCGCTCACCAGCCGGTTCCAAAGCCGCTACGAGGCGGCCTATGGTTCCGCCCCGCATCCGATCGCCGGTCTCGCCTATGACGGGATCGCGGCCATCGGCGCGCTGGTGAAGGCGGGGCAATCGGACGCGCTGTCGGGCGCGGCCCTGACCCAATCGCAAGGTTTCGTTGGCGTGAATGGCGTGTTCCGCCTGCGCGGCGATGGCACCAATGAGCGCGGTCTTGCCGTTGCCCAGATTCAGAACCAACAGGTCGTTGTGATCGACCCGGCCCCGAAGAGCTTTGGTGGTGCCGGACTCTGATCTCCTAACAACCAACCGGGACATCTCCGAGGAGCTGATCGCGCCGCCCGTCGAGATTTTCGACCGGGCGGCGGTTTTGGCACAGATCGACGAGACGTTGGGGGATGCGACGGACGCAAGCGCCGTGCGCAAGGCGACGGTCGAGGTTCTGCGCGCCGCGCAGGCCCATGGCCGGGAGAAGATCGAAACACAGGTCACCGCCAATCCGAAATCGGCGCGCAAGGCGGTGCAATCCTATGCGTGGTTGACCGATTGCCTTGTTCAGACGGTGTTCCGGGTGGCCACCGGGCGGCTTCATCCGGTCGAGAATGCCACCACGTCGGAACGTATGGCGGTGCTTGCCGTCGGTGGCTATGGCCGCTTCGAGATGGCACCCCATTCCGATGTCGATCTCTTGTTCCTCACCCCCTACAAGATCACCGCATGGGCCGAGAGCGTGATCGAAAGCATGCTTTACATGCTGTGGGATCTGCATCTGAAGGTTGGCCATTCGTCGCGCACGATCAAGGATTGCATCCGGCTGGGCAAAGAAGATTTCACCATCCGCACCGCCATGCTCGAAGTGCGCTATGTTGACGGGGACGAACCCTTGGCGCAAGAGCTTGCCTCGGAGCTGTTCGAAGGATTGTTCAAGGGCACTGCGCCCGAGTTCATCGAGGCGAAGCTCGACGAACGCTCAAGCCGCCATCGAAAGCAGGGCGGCCAGCGCTATATGGTCGAACCCAATGTGAAAGAGGGCAAGGGCGGTCTGCGCGACCTGCAGACCCTCATCTGGGTCGGCAAATACATCTACCGCGTCCTCAGGGCGCGCGAATTGCGGGATCTTGGCCTGTTCACGGCCGAGGAATACGCGGTGTTCAGCGCGGCCAGCAATTTCCTGTGGGGGGTGCGCACGCAAATGCACCTGATCGGCGGGCGGGCCATAGACCAACTGACCTTCGACATGCAGATCGACGTGGCCGCGCGCATGGGCTACGTCGACAAGGGCGGACGCCGCGCGGTCGAGCATTTCATGCAGGATTATTTCCGCCACGCCACCTCGGTCGGTGAGTTGACCCGCATCTTCCTTGTGAAACTGGAAAACGAACACTTGAAGAAACAGCCGATGCTGGCGGGGTTGTTCAAGCGGCGCAAGAAGCTCAAACCGGGGTTCGCGATGGCCAACGGGCGGCTGACCTACGCCGACGAGGACGCGTTCCTGTCAGACAAGCTCAACCTTTTGCGGATTTTCGAGGAAGCCTTGCGCACCGGGGTGTTGTTGCACCCGGACGCGATGCGCAGCGTGGTCGCCAATCTTGACATGATCGACGACGAGATGCGCTCGAACCGGGAAGCGGCGCGGATTTTCCTCGATCTCCTGCTCAAGCATGGCAACCCGGAGCGTGCCTTGCGCCGGATGAACGAATTGGGCGTGCTGGCCGCGTTCATTCCCGAGTTTGAACCCATCGTCGCAATGATGCAGTTCAACATGTATCACAGCTACACGGTGGACGAGCACACCATCCAGTGCATCTCGGCGCTGGCCGAAATCGAGCGTGGCGAACGGGTCGAGGATCTGCCCGTTGCGTCCAGCATTCTGCAGGCGGGTGTGAACCGAAAGGTGCTTTATGTCGCGCTTCTATGCCATGACATCGGCAAGGGGCGCGAAGAGGATCATTCGATCCTCGGGGCGAAGATGTCACGCCCCATCGCCATGCGCCTTGGCTTGACGAAATCCGAGGTCGAGACGGTCGAATGGCTGGTGCGGCACCATTTGCAGATGTCGGACGTGGCCCAGAAACGCGATTTGTCGGACCCGCGCACGGTCAAGGGATTTGCCAAGGCGGTGAAGCTGAAGAAACGTCTCGACCTGCTCTTGGTGCTGACCGTCTGCGATATCCGCGGTGTCGGGCCGGGGACATGGAACAACTGGAAAGCCATGCTTTTGCGTGAGCTTTACGGTGAGACTGCCAAGGCGCTCGATGGCGGGATCGAGGCGCTGTCGACCGAGGCGCGCTCGGACAAGGCCAAGAAAAAGCTGCGCAAGAAGCTGGACACCTGGGGGCGCAAGGAGCTGCGCACCGAGACGAGCCGCCATTACGACCAGTATTGGCAGGGTCTGTCGACCGCCGAACACGTGGTGTTCGCCAATCTTCTCAAGGAGTTGGGGCCAAACGATATCCGTATTGAGCTGACCCAAGACAAAGATCGCGATGCGACGCGCGCGGCCTTTGTCCTGTCCGACCATCCCGGCATCTTCTCGCGCCTCGCAGGTGCCCTGGCGCTGGTTGGGGCCAACGTGGTCGATGCCCGCACCTATACCTCGAAAGACGGTTTCGCCACGGCGATATTCTGGGTGCAGGATCACGAAGGGCATCCGTTCGAGGAAACCCGTCTGAAACGGCTGGAGGACATGATCCACAAGACCCTGCGCGGCGATGTCATTGCCCGCGATGCGATGGTGGATCGCGACAAGCTCAAGAAACGCGAAAAGGCGTTCAAGCTGCCCACCAACATCACCTATGACAACGATGGGTCGGACATTTACACGATCATCGAGGTGGACACCCGCGACCGCCCCGGCCTGTTGCATGATCTCACCCGCACGCTGGCCGATAACCATGTCTATATCGCCTCTGCGGTGATTGCGACCTATGGGGAACAGGTGGTGGACACCTTTTACGTGAAGGATATGTTCGGGTTGAAATTCTTCTCCGAGGGCAAGCAAAAGGCGCTTGAAAAGAAACTGCGCGAGGCGATTGTCCAGGGCGCCGAACGGGCGGATCGCTGATGCAGCCCATCACGCTTCTGCGCGGGTTCCTGACCGTTGGTGGCTGGACCGCGATGAGCCGGGTTCTGGGGTTCGTGCGCGACGTGGGTTTCGCGGCGGCGCTCGGGTCCGGCCCGGTGGCCGAGGCATTCTATACCGCCTTTTCGCTGCCCAACATGTTCCGCCGCTTCTTTGCCGAGGGCGCGTTCAACACCGCTTTCGTGCCGATGTTCGCGAAAAAGGTCGAAGCGGACGAAGACCCGCTGTCTTTCGCGCGCGATGCGCTGACTGCGCTCGCGACACTTTTGTTGATCCTGACCATCGTGGCGCAGATCTTCATGCCCGCGCTGGTCCTGATGCTGGCCTCCGGGTTCGCGGGGGATGAGCGTCTGGGGCTTGCCACGCTTTATGGCCGGATCGCCTTTCCCTATATCCTCTTCATATCGCTCTCGGCGCTGTTGTCGGGCGTGCTGAACGCCACGGGCCGGTTCTCGGCGGCGGCGGCGGCGCCGGTGCTTTTGAACATCATCTTCATCATCGCCATTTTCGGTGCGCGGGGATATGGCCTCGATATGGGGCTGGTGCTGTCCTGGGCGGTGCCCATCGGCGGTATCGCGCAATTGGCGCTGGTCTGGGTGGCGGCGTCGCGGGCGGGGTTCAAGCTTTTGCCACGCCGCCCGCGCTTCACCCCGGAGCTCAAGCGGCTTGCCATCATCGCCGGTCCCGCCGCGCTCGCCATGGGGGTGGTGCAGATCAACCTGATCGTGGGGCGTCAGGTCGCGTCTTACTTCGATGGGGCGATTGCGTGGCTGTTCATGGCCGATCGTTTGTATCAGCTTCCGCTGGGCGTTGTGGGGATCGCCATCGGCGTTGTGCTTTTGCCCGACCTGTCGCGCCGATTGCGGGCCGAGGACCACGCGGGCAGCCGCCACAGCTTTTCGCGCGCCGGTGAATTTGCCCTGATGCTCACGATCCCTTCCGCCGTGGCGCTCGTGGTCATTCCGATGGAATTGGTCGGTGTCCTGTTCGAGCGCGGTCAATACACCGCCGACGACACCGCCAAGACGGCGCTGGCGGTGGCGGTCTATGGCCTCGGGCTTCCGGCTTTCGTTTTGCAAAAGGTGCTTCAGCCGGTCTATTTCGCGCGCGGTGATACCAAGACCCCGTTCTACTTCGCGCTTCTATCGCTGGTGGTGAACGCGGCGCTCGCCATCGGGCTGGCCCCGGTCGTCGGGTTCATCGCGGCGGCGATCGGTACCAGCATCGCGGGCTGGGCCATGACCATCGCCCTGTGGATCGGCACCTACCGAAAGGGTGAGAGCACCCGCTTCGACCGGCGGTTCTGGCGGCGGCTCTGGGGGATCATGGCGGCCAGTGCGGTGATGGGGGCCGCACTTTGGGGCGGCGTCGTGGTGCTGGGCCCGATGTTCGGGATCTCTGGGCTGAAGATCATTGCGCTGGTGATCCTCATCACCCTCGGGGTGCTGGTCTATTTCCTCGCCGGTCAGCTTTTCGGCGCGGTGAATTTCCGCGACCTGAAGGCGATGATGAAGCGGGGTTAACGGCGTTGGCGCAAGCGCGCCACGATCCGTTGCCATTCCCCCGGGTTGACGAGAAACGCGATCCCGAAACCCGAGACGAAGCCCGCGACCTCGGCAACCCAGTTTTGGCCGGCCCCGAAGAAGATGCCGAAGATGAACTGGATCGCCAAGAGCACGCCGATCAGCGCGAAGGCTTGTATTTGCCGCCCCCCGGTCGCCCCGAGTTGCGCCCAGAGGATCAGGGTGAAGCCACCGACCAGCCCATAGGCACCCGGGTAGCCCCCGAAGAGCGGCACCCGCGTATCCCAGACGATCCCGTAGACGATGGCGCCGATGATCGAGGAGCCGAAGAAGATCGCGAGGATCGGCCATTGCCCCATACGCTCGCCCACGAGTTTGCCCAGGGCGAGCAGGAAAACGAGAACGAACACCGCCTGCGTGAACGAGCCTTGCAGGAACGGATAGGTCACGAAGCGAAACAGGTATTTCGCCCGGACGGTCTGGTTGTCGATCATCCATTGCATCAGGGGTTCGTAGAAGCCGTAATTCTCGATCGCGGTAAGGCGCCAGCCTGAGGCTTCGGGGCCGCCGATGAAACCGCTGGCGGCAAGGGTGAACACCATTTCGATCAGGAAGACCGCGGCGGCGAGGATCACCACCACGATGGGAAGCGGGTTCACGGGGGCCGCGCTGGGCGGGCGATCAGGCTCGAAGGACATGGGCGTTTCCTTGACGGGGGTTTCGTGCATGGGTAAGCGAGCCGGGCAGAGAAATCCAGACGGAGATCGCCATGATCGATCAGACCTTCCCACAGCGCGTGTTTTCCGGGATCAAACCCTCGGGCGGCCTGACCCTTGGCAATTACCTTGGTGCCATCAAGCGCTGGGTCGAGATGCAGGAAGATCCGGGCTATGAGACGGTCTATTGCGTGGTCGACATGCACGCGGTCACGGTCTGGCAGGATCCCGCCGACCTGACCCGCGCCACGCGCGAAGTGGCCGCGGCCATGATCGCCTCGGGCATCGACCCGGAAAAGTCGATCCTGTTCAACCAGTGCCGCGTGCCCGCCCATGCCGAGCTGGGATGGCTTCTAAGCTGCGTGGCGCGCGTCGGTTGGATGAACCGGATGACGCAGTTCAAGGACAAGGCGGGCAAGAACACCGAGAAGGTGTCCTTGGGTCTTTATGCCTACCCGGCGCTGATGGCGGCGGATATCCTCGCCTATCACGCGACCCATGTGCCGGTGGGCGAGGACCAGAAGCAGCACGTCGAATTGACCCGCGACATCGCGTCGAAGTTCAACCACGACTACGGGGTCGAGTTCTTCCCGATGACCGAGCCGGTGATCGAAGGCCCGGCCATGCGGGTGATGAACCTGCGCGACGGATCGAAGAAAATGTCGAAGTCCGGCGACAGCGACATGGAGCGGATCAACATGCTCGACGATGCCGACGCGATCGCGAAAAAGTTCAAGAAGGCGCGCTCGGATGCCGAAGAATTGCCATCTGAGGTCGCAGGATTGAAAGATCGGCCCGAGGCAAAGAACCTCGTGGATATCTACGCAGGCTTGACTGAACGCGACACGGCGGACGTGCTGGCCGAGTTCGGCGGCGCGGGCTGGGGCAAATTCAAACCCGCCCTGGCCGACCTCGCGGTCGAGAAGCTCGCCCCGGTGTCAGACGAGATGCGCAGGCTGCTGGATGCCCCGGATGAGCTCGATGCGATCATGGCGCGCGGGGCCGAGCGGGCCGCCGGGGTGGCGGAGCCGATTCTCGCCCGGACGTTCGAGATCATGGGGTTCGTGCGCTAATAGTCCCAATGCGGGGCGGCGCCCGGTCGGGGCGTCGGGAGTTTTCCCGGCACCCATGGTTGCAATTCTCAAGACCGAACAGGGGATCAAACGCCCCAGATTGCCCGCGTGCCCATCCAGAGGCCCATCGCGACCATCATCAGGTTTTCGGTCAGGGACACGAAGCCCAGCGGCACGTTCGATGCACCGCCGACGCAGGCACATTTGAGCTCGCGCTTATCGACGAAAACCGCTTTGAACACCGACAGCGCGCCGATGCTCCCGATGAAAATCGCAACCGGTGCGGACAGCCACGTCGCAATCCCCGCGACCATGAGCAGACCTGCAAGCGCCTCGCCATATGGGTAAATGTAGCCGTAGCGCACCCATCGGCGCGCCAGAAGGTCATAGTTCAGGAACATGGTCGAGAAGCTTTCCACATCCTGCAATTTCTGCAGGGCGAGAAAGACCATCGAGATCGAGATGAACCATTCCAGCATGCGCAGCGTAAACACCGTCTCGAACATGGCGAGGCTCAGGCCCAGCGCCATCAGGAATGCGGTGGCGAAAATCGCGATCACCGGGCGATAGCTCGTCTCGTCCTCGCCCTTCAGCGGTTTGTCGAAATGGGCGCGCAGGTCATCATACCCGCCGATCCGTTTTCCCCCGATCCAAGTTTGCGGCGTGGTGTCGACGTCGTGCTTTTCCAAGAAGGCATCGGTTTCATCGCGGGTCGTCAGGTGATGATCTTCGACCGTGTACCCGTGGCGCTCCAAGAGATCCTTGGATTTCAAACCGAACGGGCAGCGGTGATTGGGCATGACCATGCGGTAGAGCACGGCCACATCGGTCTCTTGCGTCTGGGTATTGTCCTTGGGCATCCCCTATCCTCCTTCTCTCAGCCGTCGCAGGCGTAAAAACCCCGGTATCCGGCGGTCAGCCCCGCGTCGAGCGTCAGCACCATATCGGCGGGCATCCGGCCATCGGGAGCAGCGTCGAGATTCGCGTCGCCCTCGGGTGCCGTCACCTGCACACGCGCGCCGTCGGTTTCAAACTCCCCCGCTGCGGTTTGCGCCAGACGGACAAGGTCATCGCTGATCTTCAGAAGGGCAGCGGGTTCACCCCCAGCTTCGCCCACGGCCAGAACCGCCGGGCTTTCGGTGGTAAAGGTGAACCGGCACGCGACCACATCCGGCAAACCTGTGCTCAGGTCATTCGCCGTCAACGGCTGGGCGTCGAGAGCGCCAACCATCGGTGAGGCCAGCGCATTGTCCAAAGACATGACGCTGGCGTCGAGACCCTCGCCCGCATCCGCCTGTTTGCCATCTGCCGTGATGTCGTCGATCAGATACCGCATCTCGGCGATTTCCTTGTTTTGCGCGTAAGAAATCGCATCGGCCAATTCGTTCACCCGGTCGTCCTCCAAGTTGGCCCGGTTAGAGGTCATGATCGCGATCGAGTGGTGTGGGATCATCGCGCGCATATACGACAGATCACCGACCGTCGCCTGACTGCGGACAAGCCACAAAGCCCCGCCTGCCCCGATCACTGCCACACAGAGAATGGCAAAGTTCACGGCCCGTTTCGAATACATCCCCCACATGAAGGCCATCATGACAAATGCCATCGCGGCCCCCATCAGCACCGCCATATAGGCGCGCGTTTCGGAGAAGAAGAGGTGACCCAACAGGTAGGTGTTGAGATACATCAAGACGAACATCACGACCGTCGAGGTCGCGATCATCGCTGCGAATTTCCAATATGACATAAATCCCCCAAAGCCGTTCGTACGATGTTGTCGAGAGATCAACACCTATCCAGCCATGGAAGGTTCCAAATTATTGCAAAAAAACTATGTAAAGGCCCAAATGGTCACTCAGCCCTTGGCCCGCACCTTTTGCAAGAGCGGCATCAGGCTGGACATATCGGGGCCGCGTTCCATGCCCGTAACGGCTTTGCGCAGCGGCATGAACAGCCCCTTTCCCTTGCGCCCCGTCGCCTCCTTCACCGCGTCCGTCCAGGTCTTCCACGTGGTGTCGTCATAGGGCGGGGGCGGCAGGAGCGTCATGGCCGTTGCGACCATCTCGGCATCTTCGTCGGCCACCAGCGGTTCGGCCCCGTCGCGACAAAGCGCCCACCAGCCTTCGAGATCAGCGAGCGTGGTGATGTTTTCGCGCGCCACGTCCCAAAACCGCGGGGCGAGATCGTCGGGCACGCCGAGCGCGCGGATATCATCAGCGACCAAGGCATAGGGTTTTGCCGCGTTCACATTGGCGGTGAGCGGGAAAAGGTCGTTCTCGTCGAATTTCGTCGGGGCCGCGCCAAAGGTGGAAAGATCGAAGCCCGCGATGATCTCGTCCATGCTGGCGCGCAGTTCGATCGGCTGAGACGAGCCGAGGCGCGCCATCAGCGACAAGAGCGCCATGGGTTCGACACCGCCCGCGCGCAGGTCGCGCAGCGACAGCGTGCCAAGGCGTTTGGAAAGCGCCTCACCCTCGCGCCCGGTGAGCAGCGAATGGTGGGCAAAGCTGGGCACAATGCCATCTAGGGCCTTGATGATCTGGATCTGGGTCGCGGTGTTGGTCACGTGGTCCGAGCCGCGCACAACGTGGGTGATGCCGAAATCGACATCATCGCAGACCGAGGCGAGGGTATAGAGAAACTGCCCATCCGCCCGGATCAGCACCGGGTCCGAGACCGAGGCGGCGTCGATCGAGATGTCGCCAAGGATGCCGTCGTCCCATTCGATCCGTTCATGGTCCAGCTTGAAACGCCAGACACCGTTGCCGCGCTCGGTGCGCAGGGCGGTTTTCTCATCGTCGGTGAGCGCGAGGGCGGATCGGTCATAGACCGGGGGCTTGCCCATGTTGAGCTGTTTCTTGCGCTTAAGGTCCAACTCGGTCGGCGTCTCGAACGCCTCGTAGAATCGGCCCATGTCGCGCAGCGTGTTGGCGGCGGCGTGGTAGCGATCAAGCCGTTCGGATTGTCTTTCGACGCGGTCCCATGTCAGGCCGAGCCATTCGAGATCCTCCATGATCGCGTCGGCGTATTCGGGCTTTGAGCGTTCCGGGTCGGTATCGTCGAGACGCAGGATGAAGGTGCCGCCCGCCTTGCGCGCGATCAGAAAGTTGAACAGCGCGGTGCGCAGGTTGCCGACATGGATATAGCCCGTGGGGGACGGGGCAAAACGGGTCGTGGTCATCTTGGGTCTCCTTCGCAGGAGCGTTTTTCACAAAGCCCGCAGTTTGTCCATGATCCTTGGATCTTCCTCTGGGATCAGCAGGCGCGAACCGCTATGTCGGGGTCAAAGAAGGATGCCTGTGCATGACCGATACCCAGCTTGCCCCGGATCGGGCCGCGGCCCTGCCCCCGAGCCTTGACGAGATCGAGGCGATGGCGCTTGCTGCGCGGGAAGCACTTCCCGATGCGATCCGCAGGCTGGCGCGCAAGGTTTCGATCCGGGTTGAGGAATTCGCGGATGACACCACGCTTGCCTATCTCGACATTGACGATCCGCTGGAGCTGACCGGGCTTTACGAAGGCATTCCGCTGACCGAGAAATCGGTGATGGATCAGCCCATGGGACCGGATGTCATCTGGCTTTTTCGGCGCGCGATCCTTGAGGAATGGGCCGAACGCGGCACGGTCGAGATCGGCGTTCTGGTCACCCATGTTTTGATCCACGAGTTTGCCCATCATTTCGGGTGGTCCGACGACGACATCGCCAGCATCGACCGCTGGTGGGAGTAAGGGGGTGGGATCAGGTCGCGGTGACCGGCCACTTTTTACCAAGATCGGTGATCCCGGTCTGGATCAATGTCTTCAGAACGCCAACATGCACATCCGCCAGTTTGTTCAGGTAGAGACAGGATTTACCCAGCCGGTGCTGGCCGAGATCGGCGAGGAGAGGGCCGTAATCCGCGTATCCCGGCATGATGTAGATCGCGAGGTTCGATTTGCGAGGGCTGAACCCGGTCGCGCACATGTCGCCCTCTCGCCCGCTGTCGTAGACATAATGATAGCTGCCGTAGCCGACGATCGAGGGCCCCCACATGACCGGTGACCATCCGGTCGCCTCGCGAAAAAGCGCATCGAGCGCAAGGGCGTCGTCGCGGCGGCGCGCCGGTGTCACGGCGTCGAGGAACGCGGGGACGCTTCCATCCGTTGCGGTGGTTTTGTTCTGCGACATCCGCCCCTCTCCCATGTCTGCGGGCGCACCAGTGCCCGGTTCCGTAAACTGTCACCGATTGCGCGCCCTGAGGCAAGACGCCGGGGGCGCCGGGCAGTTGGAGTGCAATCGTGACAAAGGTTTGGCCTAGGTCGCTTTTGCACCCTCAAGTGTCGGGTGAATTGGACAGGTTTTCGCGTGGTGCGCCATGCTGTGCCCTAGTCGGACAAGGGAGTCGCGTGCCATGACGAAACATGTGAAAGCACTGGTGGTTGGTGGCGGGGCGGTTGGCGCCTCGATCGCGTATCATCTCGCGAGAGCGGGGTGGAAAGACGTTGTGCTTTTCGAGCGGGACGAGCTGACCTCGGGCTCGACCTGGCATGCGGCCGGGCTTTTGCCGCTGTTCAACATGGGATATGCGACCAGCCACATCCACGACTACTCGGTCCGGTTCTACAAGACGCTTCAGGAAGAGACCGGGCTTGATGCCGGGTTCTCGGTCGTCGGCAACCTGCGCATGGCACAGACCGATGCGCGGATGGATGAATACGAGCTTTACGCTTCGACCGCCGAAACCGTGGGCATTCCTTACGAGTTCCTGACCCCGGACGAGATCAAGGCGCGTTGGCCGCTGGTCAACACCACCGATCTCAAGGGCGCGATCTATCATCCGACCGATGGCTACATTAACCCCGCCGACATGACCATGGCGATGGCCAAGGGCGCGCGTCAGCGCGGCGTTGAGATTCTGCGCAAGCGGCAGGTGGACAGCTATGAATGGGCCGGCGATCACTGGATTGTCCGGGGGCGCGTGACCGGCGAGAAGGGCGGTAACCTGATCACCACCGAGGAAGATTTTGAAATTCATGCCGAACACGTGGTGACCGCCACGGGCAACCATGCGCAGCGCACGGCACGGCAACTGGGGATCAAGATGCCGGCGATCCCGGTCGAACACCAGTTCATCGTGACCGAGCCCGATCCGGCGCTGGTCGAGTATCGCAAGACCCACGGCGAACACCCGGTTTTGCGCGACGCGGACGCCAAGTGGTATGTGCGCGAAGAACGCGGGGGCTGGATCCTTGGCCCCTATGAACAAAACGCCCCCGCGCGGTTCGAGTTCGGCGTGCCCGACAGCTTCCGCGCCGATTTGTTCCCGCTCGATCTGGATCGGATCGAAGAAGAATACATGTCGATGATCCACCGCATCCCGTCGTCCGAAACGGTCGGTCTGAAGGATGATTACAACGGCCCGATCTGCTACACGCCCGATGGCAACCCGCTCGTCGGTCCCGCGCCGGGGCTGCGCAACATGTGGCTGGCCGAAGGCTTTTCCTTCGGGATCACCGCCGCTGGCGGCACCGGCTATTACCTTGCCCAGATGATGGTCGAGGGCGAGGCCGAGATCGACATGGCGTCGCTTGATCCAAAGCGCTTCGGCCAAGACTGGATGACCACCGAATACGGGGCGCGCAAGAACGAAGAGTCTTACGACCACGTCTATGTCCTTCACCACCCGGATGAAGAGCGCGAAGCCTGTCGCCCGCTGCGCACCGGACCGGCTTATGATCGGCAAAAGGCGCTGGGCGCGCAATTCGGCGTTGTGAACGGGTTCGAGCGTGCGAATTATTATGGCCCGCTCGATGCCCCGTCATCCTTTGACCATGACGCCCGGTCGTTTCGCCGGGGTGGCTGGTGGACCTATGCGCGTGACGAGGCGCTGGCGATCCGCGAGAGCGCCGGGGTGATCGACGCGACCGCCTTTGCCAAGCACCGGGTGTCCGGGCCGGGGGCCACGGCGTTTCTTGATTGGTTCACGACCAACAAATTGCCCAAGGTAGGGCGTATCAACTTGACCTACGCGCTGACCCAAGCGGGCACGAGCCGCACGGAATACACCATCGTGCGCGAAGGCGAAGACAGCTATTACCTTGTCTCCTCCGGGGGTCTGCACGCCTATGACGAGGATTACCTTTACAAGGCGATCGAGGACAAAGAAGCCGACTTCGGGCGCATCAACCGCGAAGACGTGACCACGAAATACGGTGTCTTTGCGCTGGCCGGACCGAACGCGCGCGATATTCTGAAAGAGCTGATCGTGGACGCCGACCCGGACACCGCGCTGTCCAACAAGCGGTTTCCTTGGCTATCGATGCGCAACATCGAGTTGAAGATGTGCCCGGTCATGGCGATCCGCGTGGCCTATACCGGGGAACTTGGGTGGGAGCTTCACCACCCGATCGAGATGCAGACCTACCTGTGGGATCTCTTGATGAAGGCTGGTGCTGCGCATGGTTTGAAGCCGGTGGGCGTGCGCGCCCAGAACTGGCTCCGGCAGGAGAAAAGCTACCGCGCCTTCGGCACCGAACTGGGCCGGGATGCCACGCCGCTCGAGGCCGGGCTGGACCGCTTTGTCGATCTGGACAAGGAATTTCAGGGCAAGGCGGCGATGCTGGACACCGGCATCCGCGCGAAATGCGTTACGCTTTTGATCGACGGGCCGGTCGATGCCGATCCTTGGGGGCGCGAGGCGCTTTATGACGGGGAGACAAAGGTGGGCCGCTTGACCTCGGGCGGCTACGCGGTCGCCTTTGGCAAGTCCATCGGCATGGGCTATGTGACGCCCAACAAGGCCGAGGTGGGAACCAAGCTCAAGGTGAAGATGCAGGGCAGGCTCTGGGACGCCGAAATCACCGAGGACAGCCCGCATGACCCGACCAACGCACGCATTCGGCAGGACGGCTGACAGGCCGTCTTGTCCGGGGCGAAAGGTGTCAGTGCGGAATAATGTCAGGCGATGAAATGCCGTCGCGCGTCGTCCTCCGCGCCGGGTTCATCCAGCAGATTGTCCACGGTATCGAGCCCGACCGAATAAAGCTTTGCGTGGCTTTTCCAGTCCATGAACCCGGTCCCCTTCGGCACCGGGGGCCGGATCAGCCAATCATCGGCTTCCAGGTCGAGCGCATCGCCTGCCTGCCGCGCAAGAAGCGACCGCATCAGGACCGAGACCATGCCGGGCGCGCGCGGCGGACGTTTGCCAAAGCGAAACAGCGTGCGGCGCAACAACGGTCCGCGCCCCGGAAGCTTGTCGTAGGCCACGCGAAAGCTTTGTCGCCCGTCGCGCTGAAAGCTGATGACCACGTTCGGCCCGCTCTTTAGCCGGTGCATCACCCGGTAGGGCAGGTTGTCCATCGACCCGCCATCGACAAGCATGGACCCCTCCGCGTCGTAGAACGGGGGCAGGGCCGCGGGGATCGCGGCAGAGGCCCGGATCGCCTGCCACAACGGGCCGCGCCGGATCACCCGTTGCGCATTTTCCGACAGGTCGGTTGCAAGGGCGAAATAGGGAACCCAAAGGTTCTCGACCAGGCCCTCGGTATAATGCTTGCGCAGGTAATGGTCGAAATGGGTGTGATCGAGAAGGCCGTATTTCGGCACGGTCAGCCGGGCCAGCGCCTTGTGCGTCACGAACATCTCGCCGGTCTGGGCGTTGATGTCATCGCCCGTGAGCCCCATGGCGAAAGCCCCGGCCATCGCGCTTCCCACGCTTGTGCCACCGAAGATATCGAAGGTGACGCCCCGGCGGCGCAGCCCTTCGTAGATCCCGGTGTGCAGCGCCCCGAGTGCCCCGCCACCCGCTGCGACAAGACCGACCGCGCGCCCGGTCAGAAACCGCGCAATCCGGTCGATGTCGTCATCTGCGCCCATATCCGCGCCCAGCGTCGTGTGGTGGTGCATGAAGACCGGGCGGCTATCGAGCCAATCCTCGGTGCCGCTCACCCAAGCGCTGCGCTCGGGGTGGATCAGGACAAGCCGACGGTGGCTTTCGGGCAAAAGCGACAGGGCAAAGCTTTCCAGCTTCGAGAGCGCGGGCACCGCGCCCGCGTGGCCGATCAACAGCACCTGGTCGGCCTGCCGCAGCACCTGTTCGCTCCATTCCGTGTCGTCGGGGTCCGCGACATAGGCCACGATGCCGCCCGCGCGTTCCTGCGCGTTGAACCATGTCGCCGCCGCCGCACCCTTGGGGTCGGCATCGAGCGCGCGCGCGGCGTGGTCGCGCGTGATTGTTCGCGTCGTGGTAAGACGTGACAGCGCATCGGTCAGCGCGGTCACGAAGGCGGGGTCCAGCCCCTCGGTCCCGACCGGCAAAAGCGTGACCGTGCGCGCCAGCGGCGGCGCGGGCTTTGCCGTCACCTTGGCCGAGGTTTCCGCCAGACGCCGGGCAAGGTCTCGGGCAATGGATTGCGGCAGGTCGGGGTGCGCGGTGCATAGCGCGTGATATTCCGCGCGCGTGAGTTTCAGGACCACGCTGTCGCGGGCCGCGATCACATCGGCGGTGCGCGCCTCGCCGGTGAAAAAGGCGATCTCGCCCACCACCTGACCGGGCCCGATCTCGGCCAGTTCGGCACCATCGCGCAGAACCTGCAATCGCCCCGTCTGAACAAGAAACATTTCCCCCGCCGCGCTGCCCTGTTCGATCAGGGTTTCGCCACGGTTCAGCGAAATCCGCGCGATATCATCAAGCGCGGGCCCCAAGCGGTCGAATATCGAAAACAGCCCGTCCTGCATCGGGTCGGCAACCGATCCTTCCATGAAACCCTCTCCAAACGCACAGCGGAAGCCAAGATCACACAAATCGGCTTCGGCAGGGGAACGCTAATCGGGGGGCAAAGGGGCTGTCACGTCAAATCGTGAAGTGACGCAGGGTCAATTTCGTATCCCGCGCGGCTCGGGTCCGCCGGGGGCGGGGAGGGGCGGGATACTTGGTGGAGCCGATCGGGATCGAACCGACGACCTCGTCATTGCGAACGACGCGCTCTCCCAACTGAGCTACGGCCCCAACGCGGCGGGTTCTGGCGTTTTCCGGTCCGGGTGTCAAGCGGTTTGGAAGGGCCTCAGGCGCCGGTTTTTGCTTTCTGCCGCACGAAATCCTCGATGGATTTCGCCGGGACCGCCCCGGCCTGCCGCGCGACTTCGCGCCCGCTTTGAAACAGGATCAGGGCCGGGATACCGCGTATGTTGTGCTTCACCGAAACCTTGGGATGATCCTGCGTGTTGATCTTGGCCAGCCGCGCCTGCGGGGCGAGCGATTGGGCCGCCTGTTGAAACGCCGGCGCCATCATCCGGCAGGGGCCGCACCACGGCGCCCAGAAATCTACCAAGAGCGGCAGGTCATCGTTCTTCGCGGCCTTGGCTAGCGTGGCAGGGTCCACCTCGCGCACGCGGCCGTCATTCATCTTCGTGCCGCAGGTGCCGCATTTGGGGCCAGCGCCGATCTTGTCGTCCGGCACGCGGTTGACCGATCCGCACTCAAGACAGGTCATTTTCACAGGTTTCGCCATGATGATATTCCAAGCGATGGGTCAATTAATATTCAATCAAGCGCATATGTAAGGCGTGGGCCCCGAAACACAACCCCGCGCAACGGGATAGTGCCTTCTCACGCGGCGACATTTCCCGTAAAAGCTTGTGAAACCGACCGGCGGGGATGCGATGAACAGCTCACAGGGCTTTGACGTGGTAATTCTTGGGGCAGGCCCGGCGGGGTCCGCCGCAGCCGTGACGGCACGCAAGGCCGGGTTGTCTGTTCTGGTCATCGACAAGGCGGTGTTTCCGCGCCCCAAGCTTTGTGGTGCCGGGATCACCCCGCGCAGCCAGACCGCGCTGGCCGAGATTTTCGGGGCCGAAATGCCCGAAGAGATCACGCTGCAATCCACCAAGATGGGGTTTCACTGGGACGGAGAGGTTCTGTCGGAATTCGATCAGCCGTTTGCCTTCAAATACACTTATCGCACCCGGTTCGATCACTGGCTTCTGGGTCTGGCGCGCGCGGCGGGGGCCGAGGTGCGCGAAGGCACGCGGGTCGAAGAGATTTTGGACGCGGAAAACACGCTAGTTTTCGCAGGAGGAGAACGGGTGGGCTACACGGTTCTGATCGGGGCCGATGGCGTCGCCTCGCCAGTGGCCAAGCACCTGTTTGGCAAGGCGTTTGACACCGAGACCATCGGGTTTGCCTATGAAACCGAGGTGCCGCTGCCCTGCGCCGACGACACCCGCATGTCGATTGATTTCGGCGTGGTCAAATGGGGCTACGGCTGGAATTTCCCGAAAAACGACAGCCAGACCATCGGGGTCGTGTCGATTCGTGGGCTGGATCAGGATCTCCGCGCCGTCATGCACCGGTATCTTGAACACGAGGGCGTGGACCCCGAAAGCGTGTCGATCAAGGGCGCGCATATCCCCTTCGGCGATTACAAGGAAAAGCCGGGGCGGGGCAATATCCTGCTGGTTGGTGATGCGGCGGGATTTGTCGATGCGATCACCGGCGAAGGCATCGCGCTGGCAATGGAGAGCGGCGCCCATGCGGCAACGGCTGCCGCCCGCGTGATCGGCGAAGCCCGCCCGCACCGGGCCGATCGCGCCTATTTCCCGCTGGTGGCCGATATACAGGCCGATCTGGCCAAGGTCCGTAAATTGCGGGTCATCGCCTACGGGTCGAAAACCCGCCCGATGTTCAAGGAAAAGCTCGCAACCTCGGTCCGCCTGCGCGAAGCGCTGTTCGAGGTTGTGCGCGGCGATGCCTCTTATGCCGACATCGAGAAACGGATGGCGAAACATGCCATGGTGAAGATGGCCTTGAAATTGTCGAGCTGGCCTGCGGCGCTTGGCCGTCGGGCGAAAGGGTGACCCATGGCGGATGCTGTTCGATATGACGTGATTGTTCTGGGCGCGGGGCCCGCCGGGTCGGCGGCGGCGAAACGGGCGGCGGACCGGGGTCTGTCGGTCGCGCTCATCGACCGGGCGGTGTTTCCGCGTCACAAGCTGTGCGGTGCGTTGATCAGCCCGCGCGCCAACAAGGCGGTGAAAGAGGTTCATGGCATCGAGATGCCGGATGACATGTATCTGCCGTCCCGCGCGGTCGAGTTCAAATGGAACGGCGAAGTGCTGCGCGACATCACGGCCCCTTACGACCTGACCTATTCCAATCGGCTGGATTTCGACCACTGGCTGCGCAACTCGGCGCTGGCAGCCGGGGCCGAAAACTGGGAGGGCACGCGGGTTTCCCGGTTTCTCGACACCGTGAACGCGCTGGAGCTGTCGGATGGCCGGCGTCTTGAATACGGCGTGTTGATCGGGGCTGATGGTGCCGCGAGCCCGCTGGCAAAGCACCTGTTCGGGCAGGCCTTCGATAATGACAAGATCGCCTTTGCATTCGAGGCCGAGGCGGATCAGCCTTGCGACGGGGTCAGCGATGCCTCGATGTCCATTGATTTTCGCATCGTGCGGTGGGGCTATGGCTGGAATTTCCCGAAGCGAAAAACCCGCACCATTGGCTTGGGCGGGATCAAGTCGGTGGATCAGGATCTCAAGGCGTTGATGGCCCAGTATCTTGAGCTTGAAGGCGTGGACCCGGGGTCCGTGACCGTGAAAGGGGCGCATCTGCCCGGTGGTGATTACAAGAAGAAGCCGGGGCGGGGCAATATCCTGTTGGTTGGCGACGCGGCGGGGTTTGTCGATGCGATCACCGGCGAAGGCATCGCGCTAGCCATTGAAAGCGGGGCGATGGCCGGGGATGCAGCCGCCGAAGCGCTTGCCGCGGATAGACCCGCATTGGCCGAGACGCATTATTTTGGCGCCGTGAAGCCGATTCAGGCCGAGCTTGACCGTGTCCGGCGGATCCGGGGCATCGTCTATGCCGAGGCGTTCGAGAAGCATTTCAAGGACCGCTTGCGCCATTCCGACTGGGTCGGCACCGCGTTCTTCGACGTGCTGTCGGGTGAACGAACCTATGCCGAGGTCGAGAAACGGTTTGCCAAGAAAGCTTTCACCAAGGCGCTGCAAGGCGTGGCGTCCTGGCCGTCGAAGATGCGGCGCAAACGGGCGGGGTGAACGCGCCCGCGCGCCCTGGCAACCCGGTTACTCGGCAGCTTCGGCGTAGTCTTCCAGCGGCGGGCAGATGCACACGAGGTTTCGGTCCCCGAAGGCATTGTCCACCCGGTTCACCGGCGGCCAGTATTTGTCGACCCGGAAGGCGCCCGGCGGAAAGCAGCCCTGTTCGCGGGTATAGGGCCGGTCCCAATCGCCCACGAGGTCTTCGACGGTGTGGGGGGCATGCTTCAGCGGGTTGTTCTCACCATCCATGACCCCGCTCTCGATCGCGCGGATTTCATCGCGGATGGCCAGCATCGCGTCACAGAAGCGGTCAAGCTCGGCCATGGTTTCGCTCTCGGTGGGTTCCACCATGAGCGTGCCCGCCACCGGCCACGACATGGTCGGCGCGTGAAACCCGGCGTCCATCAATCGCTTGGCGATATCGTCCACCGTCACACCGGCGCTATCGGCAAAGGGCCGGGTGTCGATGATACATTCGTGGGCCACCAAACCGGTCGGACCCTTGTAGAGCACGTCATAGGCCCCCTTGAGACGCGAGGCGATGTAATTGGCATTCAGGATCGCAACCCGGCTCGCCTGTGTCAGCCCTTCGCCCCCCATCAGCAGGATATAGCCCCATGAGATCGGCAGGATTCCGGCAGACCCGAAGGTGGCCGCCGACACGGCTCCTGCCCCGTCGTCGAATGGATCGCCCGGCAGATGCGGTTCCAGATGCGCCTTCACCCCGATCGGCCCCATGCCGGGGCCGCCACCACCATGCGGGATGGCAAACGTCTTGTGCAGGTTGAGATGGCTCACGTCACCGCCAAGATCGCCAAGCTTGACCAGCCCGACCAGCGCGTTGAGGTTGGCGCCGTCGATATAGACCTGCCCCCCCTGCGCATGGGTGACATCACAGACGTCGCGCACGGTTTCCTCGAACACGCCATGGGTCGAGGGATAGGTGATCATGGTGGCGGCCAGCCGGTCACCCGCCGCCTCGGCCTTGGCGCGAAAATCCTCAAGGTCGATGTCGCCGTTTTCAGCCGAATTCACCACCACGACCTTCATCCCGACCATCTGCGCCGAGGCCGGGTTGGTGCCATGCGCGCTCATCGGGATGAGGCAGACGTCGCGGTCCGGTTCGCCGTTGGCCGCGTGATAGGCTGCGATGGTGAGAAGCCCGGCGTATTCGCCTTGCGCACCGGAATTCGGCTGCATCGACATGGCGTCATAGCCGGTGATGGTGCAAAGCTTGTCCTTCAGGTCGGTGATCAATTCGTCATATCCGGCCGCCTGATCGCGCGGGGCGCAGGGGTGCAGCATCGAGAACTCGCGCCACGAGATTGGCATCATCTCGGCCGCCGCGTTGAGCTTCATGGTGCAGGACCCAAGCGGGATCATCGCGCGGTCGAGCGCAAGATCGCGGTCGGCGAGCCGCCGCATGTAGCGCATCATCTCGGTTTCCGCCCGGTTCATGTGAAACACCGGGTGGGTGAGATACTCCGAGGTGCGCAGGATCGCGTCGGGAAGGCGATAGGCGTCGGTGAAATCCTCGTCCTGCGCCACGATCCCGAAGGCGCGCCAGACCGCTTCGATGGTCGCGGGGCGGGTGGGTTCATCCAGCGTGATCCCCACCTTGGTCTTGCCGACGGGGCGCAGGTTTACCCCCTCGCGTTCAGCAGCCAACAGGACGCCTTTTTGCAACAGCCCGACGTCCACCGTGATGGTGTCGAAAAACGCCTCGGGCTCGACCTTGAACCCCGCTTCCTCAAGCTTGCTTGCGGTGCGCAAAGCCTTCCGGTGCACGCGTTGGGCGATGGCCTTCAACCCCTCTGGCCCGTGAAACACCGCGTAGAAACTGGCAATCACGGCCAAAAGCGCTTGGGCGGTGCAGACGTTGGAGGTGGCTTTCTCCCGCCGGATGTGCTGTTCGCGTGTCTGGAGCGCAAGGCGGTAAGCCTTGTTCCCCCGGGCATCGACCGAGACCCCGACGATCCGCCCGGGCATCGCGCGTTTGAACGCATCGCGGGTCGCCATGTAGGCGGCATGGGGTCCGCCATAGGCCACGGGCACGCCGAACCGCTGGGTCGATCCAACGGCGATATCCGCCCCCATCGCGCCGGGTTCTTTCAACACGGTCAGGGCAAGCGGATCGGCGGCGACGATCCCGATGGCGCGGGTGGCGCGCAGGGCCTCCATCTGCGTGGTGAAGTCGCGCACGTGGCCGTGGGTGCCGGGGTATTGGAAGATCGCGCCAAAGACCGCCTCGGGGTCCAGATCATCGGGGCTTGCCACGGTGACCTCGATCCCGAGAGGGGCCGCGCGGGTTTTCATGACCGCGATATTCTGCGGGTGACAGTTTTCATCGACGAAGAACCCCGTGGCCTTCGACTTTGACACCCGCTTCGCCATGGTCATGGCCTCGGCACAGGCGGTGGCCTCATCTAACAGCGAGGCATTGGCAATCTCCAGCCCGGTGAGATCGGACACCATGGTTTGGTAGTTTAAAAGCGCCTCAAGCCGCCCTTGGCTGATTTCCGGCTGATAGGGGGTGTAGGCGGTATACCACGCGGGGTTTTCCAGAATGTTGCGCTGAATTGCCGGGGGGGTGACGGTGCCATGATACCCCTGACCCAGAAGCGACCGGTGCACCGTGTTCTTGGCCGCGACAGTGCGCATCTGGAACAGCATCTCGCGCTCGGAGCGGGGCTTGCCGAAATCGAGAGGCTCGTCCTGTCGCAGGCTTTTCGGGATCGTTGCGTCGATCAGCGCGTCAAGGCTATCCATGCCGATCACGTCGAGCATCGCCTCCATCTCTCGCGGCGAGGGGCCGATGTGGCGTCGGTTTGCGAAATCGTAGGGTCGGTAGCCGGTGGGCGTGAAAGTCATGGGGTCCTCCCGGAAAAACGTGGAAAACGCCGGGCGCATGCGCCAAGCGGCGGTCAGGCGATGAAGGCCTTGTAGGTGGCTTCGTCCATCATCTCGTCCATGTCGGCGGCATCCGCGGGCTTCATCTTGAAAAACCACGCCGCGCCTTCGGGGTCGTCGTTGACCTGGCCCGGTTCATCCACGATGGCGCCGTTCACTTCGACGATCTCGCCGTCCATCGGGGCGAGAATCTCGGACGCGGCTTTCACGCTTTCGATCACCGCGATCTCGTCGTCTTTTGTCACTTCAAAGCCCGGTTCGGGCAATTCCACGAAAACGATGTCGCCCAGTTGCTCGGCGGCATGGGCGGTGATGCCCACGGTCACGATCCCGTCCTGGTCGTCGAGCCATTCGTGTTCTTCGGTGTATTTCATCTGTCTGTCCCTGCTGGATTAGCGTTTGAAGGTCGGTTGGCGAAAGGGAAGCGGGGCGGTGGTGGCGGGCAGGCGTTTGCCGCGCACATCCGCGTAAATGGGGGTTCCGGGGGCGGCATGGGCCGTGTCGATCCGGGCGATCGAGATCGGGTGGCCAAGGCTGGGTGCAAACCCGCCCGAGGTGACGACGCCGACCGGCGTGCCGCCCGCCGGCTCAGTGAAAAGCGGTGTCTCGTCGCGCATCGGCGCGCGGCCTTCGGGCAGAAGGCCCACGGTGGTCTTGGCCGCGCCGGTCGCAAGCTCTCCCAGAACGCGGTCCGCGCCGGGAAAGCCGCCTTCGCGCGCCCCTCCGGCCCGGCGGGCTTTCGAAATCGCCCAGCCCAGCCCGCTTTCAACCGGCGTGTGATCGGGCGTCATTTCGTGGCCGTGAAGCGGCAGGCCCGCCTCCATCCGAAGGCTGTTGCGCGCGCCGAGACCGATGGGCGCGACTGCGTCATCGGCGAGCAGCGTTTCGGCAAAGCGGCGCGCGGCCTCGGCGGAAACCGAGATTTCGAAGCCGTCGTCGCCGGTATAGCCGGACCGCGAGACCCACAAATCACCGAAAACGCTGTCGATCACCGCCACGTCCATGAAGCGCATGTCCTGCACCGAAGGCGCGATTTCGGAAAGAACCGCCTCGGATTTCGGCCCCTGAAGCGCCAGAAGGGCGCGATCCGTGACAGGCGTGATCGCATCGCCAAGGTGGGCCGAAAGATGCGCGATGTCGGCTTCGGCGTTGGCCGCGTTCACCACGAGGAAGAAATGATCCCCCCGGTTGGCGAACATCAGGTCATCCATGACCCCGCCCGTGTCATTGGTCAAAAGCCCGTAGCGTTGCCGTCCATGGGCGAGCCCCGCGACATCGACCGGCATCAGCGCTTCGAGCGCGGCGGTCCCGGCCCGGCAGATTACCTGTCCCATGTGGCTGACATCAAACAGCCCGGCGGCCTCGCGGGCGTGCAGATGTTCCTGCATCACGCCCATCGGGTATTGCACGGGCAATTCCCACCCGGCAAAGCCCACCATCCTGCCGCCCAGCGACAGGTGCAAATCGAACAAGGGAGTGCGTTTCAGATCGCCCATTCCGGCCCCCGGTTGCAAATTTCAAACCGGGACGCCCCGGCACCAAAGGGCAATGCCCCGCGATGCCCCCTCTGTCCTTTCGCCTGAGATCGTTATCCCTTCGGCGGGCACCGCTTGGCGCCTCTCTCCAGAGTCCGTGACCCGCGCGGTCCTTTTGCCTGAGAGTTTTCCGGGGCGGTTGCTCCTTCGGCACCGATCATCCACAGGACAACCAGATTCTCCCAACGCGGTCATGGCGAGACTAGAGCGCGGATCGGCGTGACACAAGCCTTGCCAATCCGCCTGCGCGGCGCGAGGGTCGGGCATGATGGATCCCTGTTTTTTCGGCTATGGATCGCTGGTGAACCGCCGCACCCATGACTATGGGCAGGCGCGGCCTGCGCGGGTCACCGGCTGGCGGCGGGCGTGGCGCAAGAACCCGGTGCTTGAGCGCTGCATCCTGACGGTCGTGCCGGGGGCGCAGGATTACGTCGAGGGGCTCATCGCCGCCGTGCCCGGCGCGGATTGGGCGGCGCTGGATGCGCGCGAACACCTGTATGCGCGCCATGACGTGAGCCATTTGATCGGCGAGGGTCCGGAGCCGGGGCACGTCCGGTCAGAGGTGGCGATCTATGCAGCGGACCCCAAGGTATTCCGCCCCCCGGTCGCGGCGGATGTCGTGCTTTTGTCTTATATCGACGTGGTCGCGCAGGGGTTCTTGTCCGAGTTCGGGCCCGAGGGGGTCGATCATTTCTTCGGCGCGACGGAAGGCTGGGAGGTGAGCGTGCTCGATGATCGCTGCGCGCCGGTCTACCCGCGTCATCAACGGCTTGCCGAGGAAGAGACCGCGCTGGTCGATGCGGCCCTGTCGCGGCTGGGCGTGCGGATCGTCGCCGCCTAGCGTCACTGTCACGAAACGGAATCATTTTCCCGCTAGCCTGTTGTCGCCCGTGTCCCCGACCCTTCCCAACGGTCGCGCGGGTGGCGCGCCTGTCCCTACACAGTTTTCCCGCGCGCGATCTTGCGCCCCCGGAGCGATCCGGGGGCGTTTTTTGTCATCTGGTCAATTCCGGCCCGGCCCCCTAGGGTCGCGGAAAAACGGACGGAGGATGCGAATGGCGACCGGCACGAATCTGCGCACCTATTTCGAGGGCACATGGCACGAGGGCGATGTGCCCGTAATGAAAGCCGGCGATCACGGCGCGTGGCTTGGGACCACGGTGTTTGACGGCGCGCGGTTCGTCGATGGTCTGGCCCCCGATCTCGACCTGCACCTTGATCGGGTGAACCGGTCGGCCGAGGCGTTGATGATCAACCCGACGGTCACGACGGAGCGGATGCTGGAGATCGTCTGGGAAGGGCTGGCGCTTTATCCGAAAGAGGCCGCCGTCTATGTCAGGCCGATGTATTGGGGTATTGACGGCGGCCATCTTGGGATCCTGCCGGACAAGGGCGCAACCGGGTTCGCGGTGTCGCTTGAGGAAATGCCGATGGCCGCGCCGGATGCGGCGATGACCCTGACCCGCACCCGGTTTCGCCGCCCCGTGCTTGAGGATGCCGTGGTCGATGCCAAGGCCGGGTGCCTTTACCCCAACAACGCCCGGATGCTGGCCGAAGCCCATGCCAAGGGCTATTCCAACGCGCTGGTGGCCGATGCGCTGGGCAACGTGGCCGAAAGCGCCTCGGCCAACGTGTTCATGGTGCGCGATGGCGAGGTGTTCACGCCGATCGCAAATGGCACCTTTCTCTCCGGTATCACCCGCGCGCGCCACATCGACAACCTGCGCACCAATGGCGTGACGGTGCATGAGACGGTGTTGAGCTTCGACGATTTCCGCACCGCCGACGAGGTGTTCCTGTCCGGCAACCTGAACAAGGTGACCCCGGTGACCGAGTTCGACGGGACGATGTATCAGCACGGCCCCGTCACCCGCCGGGTGCGCGAGATGTATTGGGATTGGGCGCTCTCGGAGTGAGCGCGCGGGGGTTTCACCCCCGGAGCGGCAAGCCGCTCTCCCCCAAGGTATTTCCGAAACGATGAAGGACAGTTGCGCGGGCCCGACCCCTGCGCCATGATGTGCCGTTGAGAGGAGGGCTTTCATGCGAAAGTTTCTTGTGGTGCTCGATGACAGCCGTGAATGCCTGAATGCCATGCGGTTCGCGGCGATGCGGGCCTCGAAGACCGGCGGCGGGGTCGCGATCCTGTCGATCATCCCGCCGGAGGAATTCAATCACTGGCTGGGGGTCGGGGCTGTCATGCGCGAAGAGGCGCGCGAGCGGATCGAGGCGCATTACGAGGTGTTTGCCAAGTGGATGCGCGACCGGCTCGACATCAATCCCGAGCTGGTGATCCGCGAGGGCGAGGCCGTGGACGAGCTTTTGGCACAGGTGCGCGATGACCCGGAGGTCGGCGTCGTCGTGCTGGGGGCCGGGGTCGGCAAGAAAGGCCCCGGACCGCTGGTCACCGCGCTGACGCGGGCGGCTGCCAATTTGCCGGTGCCGTTGACCATCGTGCCCGGGGAGATGTCGAAGGAACGGCTGGAGAGCATTACGTGAGGGTCAGCCGCGCAACGGCGGCTCGATCACCACGCGCCGCCCCCGTCTGAGCGCGATGACGTTCGATACCGCGAGCGTGCCGATCACGATGGCGCCCCCGAGCAGGGCCCATTTGCCGGGGTTCTCTCCGACCACGACCCAGGCCAGGAGCGGGGCAAAGACGCTTTCCACCAGCAACAGAAGCGCTACCTCGGCGGAGGGGATGTATTGCGGCCCGATGGCGAGGAGCGCGGTCGAGACCACGATGAAGAACCCGCCGTGAAGCGCGATCCAGATCCAGTCATCGGCGGGCACCGACAGGGGGGCCGCGAAGGGCAGGAGGACGATCGCCGCGCCCAGCATGCCGGGCGCAATGGCGGGCACCATCGAGACCGGGCGCAGGCTGCGTGCGATGGTCAGACCGACCGAGAACACGCAGACAAGCCCGAGCGCGATCAGGTCGCCCTTGATCGAGGCGCCTTCGGTTTCGCCCGACCCATAGGCGATGATCGCGATTCCCACCGGGACCACCGCCATGGTAATCGCGGTGCGCCGGGTGATCTTTTCGCGCAAGAAAATCCAGGAAAACAGCGCCGAGACGAGCGGTGTTGCAGCAAGGATGAAGACCACGTTCGCGATCGAGGTGTTGTCCACCGCGATCACGAACAGCGTCCCCGCGATGCCGCTGGTCGCCGCAAAGGCCCAGACCCGCCAGCCGGGGGCGAAGGTGTCGCGAAACACCTTTGGCCCCCGCCAGAGGAGAAGCCCGAGGCCCGTGACGCTGCCGGTCAGAAGCGCTTTCCAGAAGGCGATGGTCACGCCATCCGCCGCGATCAGCCGCACCATGAGGCTGTCGGGCAGGATGAACATGACACCGGTGAAGGTGATGAGAAGGCCCTTGAGATGATCGTTCATACCTCCTCAAACCGTGATCGAGCGCGGGAGGCAAGCAGTTTTCGACGGGTTGACTTGGAATGGTTCCAAGGTCATATGAATAGTTGACCAGAAAGGTGGGACATATGTTCATTCAGACCGAATCCACTCCGAACCCCGCGACGTTGAAATTCCTGCCGGGGCAAACCGTTCTCGATGCGGGCACCGCGGATTTCACCACCGCCGAGGCCGCAGCGCCATCACCGCTCGCGCGTCGTATCTTTGACGTGGGGGGCGTGACCGGCGTGTTTCTCGGCACCGATTTCGTGACCGTGACCAAGGATGACGCGGTCGAATGGGACCATGTGAAGCCCGCGATTCTTGGCGCGATCATGGAGCATTATCAATCGGGCGCGGCCGTCATGGAAGGCGAACGCAAGGCGGCCCATGCCGATCACGATGGACCGGATGGCGAGATCGTGGTGCAGATCAAGGATCTGCTCGACACCCGCGTGCGTCCCGCCGTGGCGCAGGATGGTGGCGACATCACCTTTCACGGGTTTGAGCGCGGCGTGGTCTATCTGCACATGCAGGGGGCCTGTGCCGGCTGTCCGTCTTCGACCCTGACGCTCAAGATGGGGATCGAGAACCTGCTCAAGCATTATATCCCGGAAGTGACCGAGGTGCGCCCGGTTGCCGTCTGACCCGATCCTTCTGGCGTTTGACACATCGGCCGCGCATTGCGCGGCCGCTTTGTTTGCGGGGGGCGTGACCACCACCCGCGTGGAAGAGATGGGGCGGGGGCAGGCCGAGCGGTTGATGCCGATGCTTGAAGAGGTTCTGGCGGAAGCCGGGGTGCGCTGGGGTGATCTCGATGCCATCGCGGTGGGCGTTGGCCCTGGCAATTTCACCGGGATTCGCATTTCGGTGGCCGCCGCGCGCGGTCTCGCCCTCGGGCTCGGGAAACCGGCCATCGGGGTTTCGACGCTGGAGGCACAGGCACATGGCGTGCCCCGCCCCTGTCTTGCCGTTGCCGACGCGAAGCGCGGCATGGTGTATGTGCAGGAGATGGAGGGCGGCGCGCCCGCATTGGTCGGGGCAGAGGATGTGCCGGGTGACGTGGCGCGGGCCGGGACGGTGGCGACCGAGACGCTGGTCGCGCATATCGCGGCGATCGCGGCAGACCGGCTTGGGGCAGGTGCGGTGCACGCGCGCCCCGCGCCGCTTTACGTTCGCTCGGCGGATGCCGCGCCTGCATCTGACCCGCCGCCCGTGATCTTGCCATGACCGCCGCCGAAATGGCGCGCATCCATGCCGCTGCCTTCGCCGACAGCCGCGCGTGGTCGGCAGAGGAAATCGCCGACCTCGCGACCCCGCCCGGGTTCGTCGTCACGGTGTCGCAAGGCTTCGCCATCGGGCGGAGCGTGGCGGGCGAGGCAGAGCTGATCACCATCGCCGTTGACCCGGCGGCACAGGGCCAGGGCCAGGGGCGCGCGCTTCTCGCTGCGTTCGAGAGCGCGGCACGGGCCGAAAGGCTTTTCCTTGAGGTCGCGGCAGACAACCGGCCCGCTCTTGCGCTGTATCACGCAGCCGGCTGGGTCGAGGCCGGGCGACGACCGTGCTACTACCCGCGTGGCACGGGGGGCGCGGTCGATGCGCTGACTTTGACGAAGACGCCCTGAGCAGCTCCCGATTTGACGCCGGGCATTCTGCCTCTGGTCCTCTGCCCGCGCCTGTGGCTAGGGTGGGGCAACAGGAGAAGGGAGATGCTCATGACCGCCGAAGAACTTGCCGATCTCATCCGGTTTCGTGCCGGGAACACGCCGGTTGAATTCGGGCTGATCCTCGGGTCCGGGCTGGGCCATCTGGCCGACGCGGTCGAGGGCGAAGCGATCGGGTATTCCGAACTGGCCGGGTTTCCGCAACCCGGCGTGTCGGGCCACAACCCCAAGCTGGTGGTAGGCGATCTTCTGGGGCATCGCGTGGCGATCTTCGGTGCGCGTGCGCATTACTACGAACATGGCAATGCCGCCGAAATGCGTGTGCCGCTTGAGACATTGAAGGCGTTGGGGGCCAAAAGGCTTCTTCTGACCAATGCGGCGGGATCGCTGCGCGATGACCTGCCGCCGGGCGAGTTGATGCTGATCACCGATCATATCAATTTCGCCGGAACCAATCCGCTGATCGGGGAGGCGACCGACAAGCGTTTCGTCCCGTTGGGCGATGCCTATGACGCCGGGATGCGGGATGGGCTGGGCGCGGCGGCGCGGGACGAGGGCATCGCCTTGTCCAAAGGGACGTATGCCTGGCTGTCCGGCCCGTCGTTCGAAACCCCGGCCGAGATCCGGGCGATCCGCATGCTGGGGGCCGACGCAGTCGGCATGTCGACCGTGCCCGAGGTCATTCTAGCGCGGTTCTTCGGTCTCGAGGTGGCCGCCATTTCCGCGATCACCAACATGGGCGAGGGCCTGTCGGACGAAAAGCTGTCCCATGAGCATACCAAGCAAAACGCGGTGGCCGGGGCGGAAAAGCTTGAGCGCGTGATCCGCCGTTACTTGGGCGACGGGTAGCGCGGTGGCCGCCCCGGTTCGGTCCCTGTCGCTCGATACGCCGGTCGGGCGGGTGAGCGTTACGGAAACCGGCGCGGCGATCACCGGCCTTACATGGGGCGGGGACGGGCGCGATGAAACGCCGCTCCTGCTCCGGGCGCAGGGTCAGATCGCGGCCTATTTCGACGATCCGCACCATGTGTTCGACCTGCCGATCCGGATTGGCGGCACCCCGTTTCTCGCGGACCTCTGCGCGGCGCTGGGCGCGATCCCGGCGGGCGAGACCCGGACCTACGGCGATATGGCGCGCCAGCTCGGGGTGTCGGCGCAGGCCGTGGGGCAGGGGTGCGGGGCCAATCCGATCCCTATCATCGTGCCCTGCCACCGGGTATTGGGGGCCGAAACGCTGGGCGGTTATTCGGGCACGGGCGGGGTCGAAACCAAGGTCTGGCTTCTGCGCCACGAAGGGGCAGCGGGATTGTTGATCTGACCCGGTGACGTCTGGACAACCGTGGCTGCCTGTCGCACTCATGGAACATGCAGATCTACCTTCCCATCGCCGAGATTTCTGTGAGCGTCTATCTCCTTTTGGGATTGGGCGGGCTCGTGGGCATCCTGTCGGGGATGTTCGGTGTCGGGGGGGGCTTTCTCCTGACCCCGCTTCTGTTTTTCATCGGCATCCCGCCTGCGGTGGCGGTGGCGACCGGCACGAACCAGATCGTGGCCTCGTCCCTGTCCGGTGTGCTTGCGCATCTCAAACGCAAGACGGTGGATTTGAAGATGGGCGTGGTGCTCTTGTTGGGCGGTCTTGTCGGCGCGGCGCTTGGCGTTCAGCTTTTTGCCTATCTCCGGTCGATCGGGCAGGTCGATCTTCTCGTGACGCTGTCCTACGTGGTCTTTCTCGGGATCATCGGTTCGCTGATGCTGGTCGAAAGCCTTCGCGCGGTGTTGCGCACGCGGGGCGGGCGTGTGCCGCCACCCAAGCGCAA
>JAABTN010000050.1 GCA_011389895.1 Maritimibacter sp.
ACATGCCCGACATGACCCATGTCGATCATATCGAGGAGCCGCGCATCAAGGCGACGATCATGGTGCCGGATGAATTCCTGGGTGACGTGTTGAAGCTGTGCCAGGATCGGCGGGGCATGCAGCTTGACCTCTCCTACGCCGGGTCGCGGGCGATGGCGGTCTATGACCTGCCGTTGAACGAGGTGGTGTTCGATTTCTATGACCGGCTGAAATCGGTGACCAAGGGCTATGCGTCCTTCGATTACCAGATGGAGGGGTATCGGGCCGATAACCTTGTGAAAATGTCCATCCTCGTGAACGACGAGCCGGTCGATGCGCTGTCGATGATGGTGCACCGCGATCGGGCCGAGCAGCGCGGGCGGGGGATGTGCGAGAAGCTCAAGGACCTCATCCCCCGCCACATGTTCAAAATCCCGATCCAGGCCGCCATCGGCGGCAAGGTCATCGCGCGCGAAACGCTATCGGCGCTGCGCAAGGACGTGACCGCGAAATGCTACGGCGGCGACGCGACACGGAAGAAGAAGCTCTTGGAGAAGCAGAAAGCCGGCAAGAAGAAGATGCGCCAGTTCGGGAAGGTGGAAATCCCGCAGGAGGCGTTTATCTCGGCGTTGAAGATGGATAGTTGAGAATTAAGCAACGATCCATGTAGTGTCGTTATTGTTTAATGTGAGACGCATTTGCAGTCAGGGACTTTTCATTGCCTAGAATGCGGCAAACACTAGCTAGGATCGGATCTGGCGCTTTCGCGCTTGGGTCTTTGGCTTGGTTGTTATGGCCAGACTCGTTAGGTCGCTTTCTCGACCCTGAACCATTGCTCGCTTTCTTGGCGGGTGTGGCAACGTGGCTGGCGACTGAATTTCACAATTCGGAAGAAATGGAAAAAGCTCCGGCGGCGACGAACGATATTCTGCTCGGGCGAAAGCTCGTGGAACACCATCAGGAAGACTTTCGGTACTTGCTAAAGTCTTGGGACACGTTCGCCTTCTTGAATGAAACTGTCTATGATAGAGCTTTCGCTTTCCTTGACGATTGGAGTAGGGAAAAGAGCTTATTCTTGGACGAAGAACTGAACCGGTTGTTTGAAGATTTCATGAGCGAGTTCCGTGACTTTCTTCATTTTGTGGGAATGAAAACAGCACCGCATAGAATTGGCGGTTCAGAAGTCCGAGGCTTCAAACCTACTGAGGTCGTTTCTGAGGAAGAATATGACCGTCGAAAAACGCAGTCCGAACACGCGAACGCTTTGGCATACAAAGCGTGGGAAAAGCTTGACGCGCTAGTAAAACGGACGAGGGACAAGATCCCTGAAACACTGGTAGATTGAGTGCAGCAAGCGTAGGGTGCGTGCTCGCACGCACCACGTCTGCACCACCCACCACATTCCCCCGCATCGGTGCGTGAGATCACGCACCCTACGTGCGATCCGCTCCGGGTGTGTATCGGGGGTCGTGGTGAACCGAGGAATACGGCCACGCGTCCGGTGTGTTGACGAAGCGGTGTTTCACGGGGTTCATCCAACAATACCGGATATGTGCGGCCAAATCGGCGTCGTTTCGAATGTGGTGCTCCCAAAATCGGCGTTGCCAAATCGCGCGTTCTTGGCGTGCCTCATGGCTCGGCCGCGTTTGGCCTTTCGGCAACTCACGCGAAAACCGGGATTTGATAAGGCGCCACCGCGTCGAATAATCCGCGTCGTCCTCCGGCATGACCCAGATGCAATGCATGTGATCGGGCAGCACGACCCAAGCCTCAATCTCAAAGGGGCGCTCGGCCCGCGTCGTCTGAACCGCCCGGCGTAAGCGCGCGATTTCGCGCACCAGCATGTTGGACCCGCGCTGCGCGAGGGTGACGGTGAAGAAGATGCGCGCACCGGGGCGGCGCGGGCGGATGTATCTGGACATGCCCGACTGTCACCGAACCATGGTTAGCATCGCGTGAAGCCCACCAAGACCACCGCCGCGCCGCGCCCCCGGAACCCGGGCGGGGAGGGGGGCGTTGGGGCCCATAGGAGGTGCAAGATGACATATGGTTGGAGACTTCTTCTCATCCCGCTCTGGGCGATTTGCATGGCCGGGGCGGTCGTGATCGGGGCCTTGGCGCTCGGCCTGGTCAACTGGATGAGCTTTGCCGCCGCGGGGGCCATCGGCGTGATCGTCGGGGTGCCGGCGGGTCTTTGGAATGCCCGCAAATTGCGGCGCGACGATCCGCATTGGCGCACCGGTCACACGCGCCGCCCGGTTTCGGCCTGAGGCAAAAAACCACGACGGAATTTCCCGTGATGGGCGTATAACAGGGGCAACTCACAGGGAGAGGCCCCATGCCCCACGGATATACCCGCACCCAGATCATCCTGCATTGGCTGATCTTCGCCCTTATACTGGCCCAGTTCGTGTTCCATGACGGGATTTCCGATGCCTTTGAGGATCTTGAACGCAGCGGCACCTTCACCGGCACGCCGTTGATGGCGCAGCATATCTTCACCGGTATCCTGATCCTTGGGCTCGTCGTATGGCGGCTGGTGATCCGGCTGCGCCGGGGTGCGCCGCCTTTGCCGGAGAATGAGCCCGCCATGCTCAAGCTTGCCGCGCATGGCACCCATATCGCGCTCTACCTGCTCATGGTTCTGGTTCCCGTCTCCGGCATGGTGGCGTGGTTCGGGGCCTCGGGCGATGCGGCGGACGCGCATGAGATCATGAAATCGGTGTTGCTGGTTCTGGTCGCCCTGCATGTCGCGGGCGCGTTGGTGCAGAAATTCGTTCTGAAAACCAACGTTCTGTCGCGGATGGTCAAGCCGAACCCATGACCCGCCTGATCCTGATCCTGCACATGATGATCGGCCCGACGCTTGCCGGTGTCGGGGTGGTCATCGCGTTGGTGTCCGGTGTTGCGGGTCTGTGGCCGCTCTTGGGTGCGGCGGGGGCGGGCTGGATCATCGGCTGGCCCGCAGCCATCGTGGTTGCCCGCAGGATGCAGTAGGATGATGACCTAGATCAAAGACAGGAAACCGTCCCTTTCCATAAAGCTTTGCTGAACGCGCTGATGGAAAGGCACACACATGTTTCTGATTATGGCTCTCTATTTCGTGGTGGGCACGTCTTTGGCGGGGATCTTCATCGTCGCCGCGCTGACCGCCGGAATGACCACGGCACAGCCGATCATCTGGGCGGCGATCATCGGGTTTGTCATCTCGATCCCGGCAACCTGGCTGTTGGCGAAGAAGCTTCGCGCCTGACCTTTAGCAGTTGAATGCACGGGGGCGGCAAGCTATCGACAGGATCACGCGGCCCCTTAGCTCAACAGGATAGAGCAGCTGACTTCTAATCAGCAGGTTGAGGGTTCGAGTCCTTCAGGGGTCGCCATCTTTCCGTCATGTCACGCCGAAAGTGCCCGGATCGCTTGCCGCCGCCCGGGGGCTCATTCATGCTGTCCGGGTCAGGGGAACGCGTGAAGGGAGAGCGTCTTGGTCGACCGCAGCATGCTGAACCGTATCAGGATGCGTCATCTGCGCTGCTTTCTTGCCGTGGCCCGGTTGGGCACGGTGACGGCGGCGGCGAAGGAGTTGAATTCCTCGCAACCTGCGTTGTCGCGGTCGTTGGCCGAGCTGGACGAGATCATCGGGAACCCGATGTTCTCGCGCACCGGTCGGGGGTTGGCATTGACCGAAAGCGGCGCGAAGCTTAACCGATATCTCGAAACCGCAATGTCGCAGATCGAAGCGGGGGCGCTTCTGGCCAAGGGAAATCTGCCCCGGCCCGAGGTCAACGTGGGCATGTTGCCGAACGTGACGCGGGCGCTGGCGGTCGATGCCTCGGTCACGTTCAAGGCCGCGTATCCGGATGTTGATCTTGTCATGCATTGGGGTGCCGTGCCGGAGGTCGTGGGGCGGCTTCACCGGCAAGAGATTGACGTTGTTGTCGGGCGCCTTCTGAACCTCAACCGGATGGAGGGGCTGAGTTTTGAGCCCTTGTTCACCGAGTCGCTGATCTTTGTCGTGGATCGCGAACATCCGCTTGCGGCCCGTGCCGGAACCCTGACGTTGCAGGATATCGTGGGCGAGATGGTGGTCATTCCGACTGCGGGCACGATCATTCGCGAGGAATTGGACAAGTTTCTCAAGGCGCGGGGGGTGAATGAATTCAGCCACCAGATTTTGACCGTGTCGATGGAGTTTCTGCGCACCTATATAACCCAAACCCCGGCCGTTGGCTGTGCCCCGTTGGGGGCAATGCGCACCGAGCTTGCCAGCGGGGCGTTGGTCGATCTTGGGTTGCGGGGCGAAGAGCTTGTCAGCTCGGTCGGGATGAGCTTTGCCACCTCGCGCCGCCTCTCGGACGAGGCATTGCGATTTGTCGATCATGTGCGCGCTGCGGCGCAGAAATATGTTTGATATGCCGAAACTGGCATAACGAAACCGCCTTCTCTATTTCCGTCAAACTCACCTTGCCGTTAATCTCTGACCTCACCATGCCAGATACCGGACCGTATGTTGGCATGAGGGAGGCGCGCGAAAAATGGGAACACCCAAGAATATCCTGTTCATCATGTTCGACCAATTGCGGTGGGACTACCTGAGTTGCTATGGCCACCCGCACCTGCACACGCCGAATATCGACCGTCTTGCGGCGAAAGGCGTGCGCTTTGACCGGGCGATCATCCAGTCGCCGCTGTGCGGACCGTCGCGGATGTCCACCTATACCGGGCGCTACGTGCATAGCCACGGGTCGAGCTGGAACAACGTTCCGCTGAAGGTCGGCGAGATGACCATGGGTGACCACCTGCGCGAGGCTGGCATGTCATGCTGGCTTGTCGGCAAGACCCATATGCAGGCGGACGAGGCGGGGATGCGCCGCCTCGGGCTTGAACCCGACAGCGTGATCGGCGCGCGGGTCTCGGAATGTGGGTTCGACGTTTTCGAGCGTGACGACGGGATGCGCCCCGAAGGCCCGGATGGGTTTTATGACGAAGGCGGGGCGTTGAAATACAACGACTACCTGCGCGCCAAGGGGTATGAGAGCGACAATCCGTGGCACGATTATGCAAATTCGGGCATTGATGACGATGGCAATGTGCTGTCGGGCTGGTTTCTGAACAATTCCGACGCGGCGGCGAATATTCGCGAAGAAGATTCGGAAACACCCTATCTCACCCGCCGTGGCATTGACTTCATCAAGGCACAGGGGGATGCGCCCTGGCTGTGCCACCTGTCCTATATCAAGCCACACTGGCCCTATATCGTGCCGGAACCCTATGCCTCGATGTATGGCCCAGAGCATTTCCTTGACCCGGTGCGCAGCGCTGCCGAACGCGAGACGGATCACCCGATCTTCAAGGGCTTTCAAAACGCGCCGGTGGGCAAGGCCTTGTCGCGCGACGATGTGCGCGAAAAGGTTCTGCGCGCCTACATGGGTCTGATCAAGCAATGCGACGACCAGATGGGCATTCTGTTCGAGTATCTCGAAACGTCCGGGCGAATGGAGGACACGCTGATTGTCGTGACCTCGGACCACGGCGATTTCATGGGCGATCACTGGATGGGGGAGAAGACCTTTTTCCATGATGCCAGCGTCAAGGTGCCGATGATCATTTATGACCCGTCTGACGCGGCAGATGCGACACGCGGCACGAGCACCGATGAACTGGTGGAATGCATCGACCTTCTGCCCACTTTTATCGAGGTGGCGGGCACCGATCCCGAGACGCTGGACCATGTGTTGGAAGGGCAATCGCTTCTGCCGATGCTGCGCGGGGGCGCGGCACCGTGCCGGGACTTCGTGATCTGCGAGTATGATTTTTCCGCCACGCCGCTCGCCGACCGGTTGGATATTCACCCCAAGGACGCGCGCATCATCATGGTCGCAACCAAGAGATGGAAAATGCTCCATTTCGAAAGTGGTCATCGCCCGATGTTGTTCGATCTCGAAACCGATCCCGATGAGCTGACCGATCTGGGCGCGTCCAATGCCCATGCGGAGATCATCGACGGGCTTTACGAGAAACTTCGTGACTGGGCAACCCGGCCCGCCGCGCGCACGACGATTTCGAACGGCACGCTGATCGAAAAGCGCGCCGGGGCGACGATACGCAAGGGTGTGATGATCGGGATCGTGGGCGAGGACGATCTGCCAGACGAATTGACCCGCAAATACCTTGGACGCAAGGCCAAGGATATGCGGGAGGAGGGCGCGGGCCGAAACTGATCCGCGCAAAACAACAGGTCCATAGGGAGGACAACATGACTTCTATTGTGAAGAAGACGGTATTCGCCGGGGCGCTTGCGTTCACGGCCACCGGCGCATTTGCGCAAGAGAACCTGACGGGTGAAACATCGAGCCCGGGCAATTCGCCCCATGTCAACATGGTGCATCTCGCCGACGTGCTGTCACGTGCCGGGATCGCGGATGTTCAGGTGCAAGAGGGGCAGACCGCCACCAATTCGATCGTGAACGTGGCCGAAGGCAAATCCGACATCGTGACCGCGCCCACCATCCTGCATTTCCTCTTGGAAAATGGTCGTGGACCGTTCTCGTCGATCGGCGAAGATGGCGCGGCGCTGGCGGAAAATGTTCAGGCAATCGCACCATACAACGCGGGGGCCTATGGCCTTTTCGCGCCCGTTTCGACCGGGATCCAGAGTTACCAGGATCTGGCGGGGCGCACCGTCTGGAACGGCCCGCCGCGGGGCGCGGCCCTGACCGTTGGGCGCCAGACCATTCTGCTTGGCTCGGGCGGGTTCAAGGATGGTGAGGATTACAACGGATACCAGACCAATTGGGGCCAGCTTCCCACCGCGCTGGTCGATGGCTCTGCCGAGGCCTTCATGGTGCCGATCACGTCGCCCTCTGACCGGGTCGTCACCGCGCTTGCCGCCGGTGACATCAACATCGTGTCCTTCCCCAAGGACATCTGGGAAAGCGACGCGATGCGGAAATTCCTCTCGGCCCCCGGCAACGCGCCGGTCGTCGTGCCGGGGGATCAGCTTGGCTATGGCCCCGATCAGGGTGTGAACCTCATTTCCGAGGATGGTATCTTCCGCTCGCCCGGTGTGCCCTTTGCCACCTTGGTGCGTGCGGGTCTGGACGCCGATCTCGTCAAGGCGATGACGGCCGAATATATCGCGACGCTGGAAGAGTTGAAGACACGCGCTCCTTACGGGGGCACGGTGAATTTCGACGTTGTCGACCGGGTGAGCACGGGATTCTGTGGCGGTCTGACGCTCAAGTATCATCCCGGTGCCATCGCGGCATGGGAAGAAGCCGGATACGAGATACCCGATTGTGCCGAGTGACAGGGTCCGCGGGCGGCAATCTGTGCCGCCCGCACATTTTCGTCGGCCGACCAGCCTGCGACCCGGCGGGTAATTCGGGCCGCACAGACGGTCTGACACCACCGGAAACGGCGAGAGAGGCGCATCCACGATGACCACGAAACATGACGATATCCCGCCCGTGAACCGGTTCCTGCCCATTGCGCGTGTGCTGGGGTTCGTGCTTGTGGTCATCGGGTTGTTCAACACGATCCCCTCGATCCCGGGGCTGGATGCGCTTGCCGCACAGATGACCGGCAACCCCGCCTTCGTGATCCGGAAATTCCCCTACGAATGGCTTTATCCCATCGCCTTCGTATTGATGATGTTGATCGTCGCCACCAAGCATTCCTTCTACATGAAGGACCGTGACAAGGGGGCGGTGCGGCGGGCGTTTGCGATCTTCATGGATGTCGCCCTTGTCACGATGGCGGTGATGATCTCGGTCTCCTACCTGATCGAGATTGGCTCGGTCTGCCTGATCGACCAATTCACCGGTGAGCGCGCCGAATTGATCGTCAAGGCGCTGGCCGAGGAAAAGGAATTTGCCGAGCTTTACGGTCTGCCTGAACCCACGTCGGTCGATGACCCCGATTGCATCAACACCACGGGCATCTGGATCTTCGCAATCGTCGGCGCCGCGATTGCCGTGTTCCTGGGATACAACGTGCGCGTCTGGGGTTTCCCCCTGGTGGCGGTCGCGATCCTGATCGCGAGCTATACGCTCATCACCGTCCTGATCTGGTATATCTTCGGCTCCGAGGACATGAACAAGTATGTCATGACCAAGCTGGGCGGTGAGCCACGCATGCTGATCGACGGGCGGCCGAACGTCGAGGATGTTCTGGTGAACACGTCGCAGGGGTTATTGGGCCGGTTCATGGGCATCCTGCTGTCGTCGGTCTTTCCCTATATCGTTCTCGGATCGCTGTTCGGGATTTCCGCCGGGGGCAAATCTTTGATCAAGGTGGCCTTCCTGTGGACCCGCCGCCTGCGCGGCGGTCCGGCCCATGCCGCGATCATATCCTCGGCGCTGTTCGGCACGATTTCGGGCGGCCCGGTGGTGAACGTGCTGTCCACCGGGGTGCTGACCATCCCGATGATGCTCAAGCGCGGGTTCAACCGGACCTTCGCGGGCGGGGTCGAGGCGGCGGCCTCATCCGGCGGGCAGGTCATGCCGCCGGTCATGGGCGTGGCGGCCTTCGTGCTCGCCGCCATGACGGTCGTGCCCTACCGCGAGGTGATCATCGCCGCCGTGATCCCCGCCATCGCCTATTTCAGCTGCCTGTTCATGACCGTAATCTTCCAGGCGCGAAAGCAGGGGATCGAAGCCGTGGGCGATAAGACGCCTGACATGATGCTGACCCGCCAGGACAAGCTCAACCTCGTGATGATCTTCGCCCCGATCCTGATGATCCTGTTCCTGCTGGTGACGCCGAAAGAGGCCATCGGGTGCGGGCCCATCGCGGCCCTTATGGGGATCGAAACCATCGTGCAGGGCGACAGCTGTCGTGCGCCGAACCTGCCGTTCTTCTTCCAGCTCGTGCAAAACAGCGCGGGGGATGCGGGGTCGGCGGGCTGGTGGGCGGTCATGCTGCTCTCGGTCCTCTTTTTCCTCGACAAGGAATTTCGCAAGAAACCGAGCCAGATTTTCGGGGCCTTCGCCGATGCGGGCGTTCTGATTTCCACGCTTTACCTGATGTTCCTGTCGGTGTCGGTGATCGACTTCTGCCTGAATTTCACCGGTCTCTCGGGTTTCATCGCGCGGGACGTGACCGGCATGCTGCGCGCCTTTGGCCCCGATCTTCTGTCGGGCGGTATTTTCCTGTTCCTTGCGCTGATCGTGACCATGCTGCTTGCGATCCTGTTGGGCATGGGCATGCCCACGGTGCCGGCCTATGTGAACGTGGCTCTTCTCATGGGCCCCTTGGTCATCAGCCTCGGCATCGCGCCCTTCACCGCGCATATGTTCATTTTCTTCTTTGCCGTGGCCTCGGCGATCACGCCACCCGTGGCGGTGGCGGCCTTTGCGGCGGCGTCGATCACGCAGGCCGACCCGATGAAAACCGGGGTCGCCGCCGTGCGGGCCGGGATCATGCTGTTCGTCATGCCCTTCATCTTTGCCTTCTATCCTGAGCTCTTGCTGATCGACGCCGCGAAGATGGACCCCGAGGCAACGCCGGGGGCGATGGCTTTCCTGCCCGGATACGGGCCGGGGATTGATTGGGGCGGGCTGGCTTTGGTTCTGGCGCGGGTGTCGCTTGCACTCTATCTCCTGTCCGGGGCCTTGGCCCGGTTCGAGGCGCGCGCCATGGGTGGCCCCGAGATCGTGCTGCGCCTTGCGCTGGCCATCGCGGTGCTTTTGACCGCGCCGATCATCCACTGGCCTGCCTTCGTGCTGGGCGCGCTCTACCTGCTGGCCCACAATGTGCTGGCGGCGCGCCACAACGCGGCACGCACCGCTTGACGGGCAAGGTGGTTCAGGTCACGCAATCGGCGCGCCGCCCTTGGTCAGGCCAAGCGCGGCGCGGGCGATCACCAGCTCTTCGTTGGTGGGAAGCACGAGCACGCGCACGCGCGAAGTCGGGGTGCTGATCACCGTCTCACCTGCCGTGTTGCGGGCGGCGTCGATGTCGATGCCGATCCAGCCGAGGTTGGCACAAATCTGCTGCCGGATGGGGGCGGCGTTCTCGCCGATCCCGCCAGTGAAGACCACGGCATCCAGCCCTTCGAGCGCGGCAGCAAGACCGCCAAGCTCGCGCCGGATGCGAAAACAGAAATAATCAATCGCCTCGCGCGCACGCGGATCGTCGGAGGCCAGAAGGGTGCGCATGTCATGGCTGATCCCGGACATGCCCAAGAGCCCGGATTGCGTGTATAGAAGCGTGCCGATCTCTCTCGGCCCAAGCCCCTCTTCCTCCATCATGTAGAGCACGACGCCGGGGTCCAATTGCCCCGACCGCGTGCCCATGGGCAGACCGTCAAGCGCGGAAAACCCCATGGACGAGGCGACCGAATGGCCGTTTTTCAGCCCGCACATCGAGGCCCCGTTTCCAAGGTGCGCGATGACCACCCGGCCTGCGTGAAGCTTTGGCGCGCTGTCTTTCAACGCGCCCGAGACATACTCATAGCTCAGCCCGTGAAACCCGTAGCGGCGCACGCCCTTCTCATAGTAGGCGCGCGGCAGGGCGAAGGTGTCGTTGACGAAAGGATGATCGCGGTGAAACGCGGTATCGAAACAGGCGACTTGCACGGCAGACGGAAAGGCCACCATGGCGGCATGGATGCCTGCGAGGTTATGGGGCTGATGCAGGGGCGCGAAAGGTTTGAAGTCGGCAAGGCGCGACAGGATGCCTTCGGTGATGACCACGGGGGCCGAGAAATCCATGCCGCCATGCACGACCCTGTGGCCGACCGCGACCACCTTGGCATCCGGGAAATGCTCCGAGATGGCGTCGAGCGCGGCGCCAAGCGCGCCTGCGTGATCGGCAGCCTGCGTGTGCGGCAGGTCGGCTGCGACAAGCGGGTCGTCAGCCGGTCCCTCAACCGTGATTCGCGCCGCGCCTCCGATCCGTTCGACAAGCCCGGTCGCCAGCGCGCGGGGCGTGTCGCCCTCTTCAAAGAGCGCGAATTTGAGCGATGAAGACCCCGCGTTCAGGACCAGAACATGGGCCATCACCCGCCTGCCTGCTGACGCGAAAAATGCAGCGCGGCGACGGCGCAGGAGGCAAGCCGCGCCTCGTCGTCGTCCGACCGGGAATTGAGGATGATCGGCACCTTCGCCCCGAGAACCAGCCCGGCGGCCTCGGCATGGCTGATGTAGGTGAGCTGTTTGGCCAGCATGTTGCCCGCATCGATGCCCGGAACCACAAGCACCTCGGCCAGTCCGGCGACCGGCGACTTGATCCCCTTGGTGCGCGCGGCGGCAAGGTCTATCGCGTTGTCCATCGCCAGCGGCCCATCAACCAGCCCGCCGGAGATCTGGCCACGCTCGGCCATCTTCGACAAGAGCGCCGCATCGACAGATGAGGGGATGTCGGGCGACACCGTCTCGACCGCCGAAAGCACGCCGACCTTCGGCACCTCGATGCCGATGCTCTTGGCTAGGTCGATGGCGTTTTGCACGATGTCCATCTTGGTGCGCAGATCGGGCGCGATGTTGATCGCCGCGTCTGTCACCAAAAGCGGGTGAGCAAGGCCCGGAACATCCATCACGAAGACATGGGTGAACCGGCGTCCGGCGCGCAGCCCGGATTGCTTGTCGAGCGTCGCGCGCAGGAGCACATCGGTGTGCAGGTGCCCTTTCATCAAGGCCCCGGCACGGCCTTCTTGAACCAGCGCCACGGCACGCCGGGCGGCGGCTTCGTGGTTGGTCTCTTCGATGATCTCGATCCCCGCGAGGTCTTGGTCCAGCGCCTTTGCCGCCGCCGCGATCTTGTCCGGGTCTCCGACAAGGACCGGCTCGATCAGCGTGTGCTGACGCCCCAGAAGCGCGCCGCCCAGCGAATTTTCCTCTTCCGGGCAGATCACGGCGGTGACCAGCGGGGGCAGGGGGGCGGCAAGTTTTTGAAGCTTCTCGAAATGGCGGTGGCGCTGGACGATCAGGCCGGGTAGATCATGGCTTGAATAAGAGATCTTGCGGCGCGGCGCCTCGACCTCGGCGACGCCGGAAAGGATCAGCGCCCCATCCGCAACACGCGTGACCTCGGCGGCCAGCGTGACGGTGAAATCCCGTTCGTTCTTCTCGGTGACCGTGACCCGGCTTTCAAGCTCGTCCCCGGCATGGGCGCGGTTGTGAAAGACGAGGCTCTGGGCGCGGTACAGCGTGCCGGCACCGGGCAGGAGGTTGCCAAGCACCGCGCTCACCAGCGATCCGACGAACATGCCGGGCGCGACCGCTTCGGGTTGCCCATCGCCATCGCCATCGGCGGAATAGATGTGCATCGGGTTGTGATTGCCCGAGATATTGGCAAAGGCGAGCAGGTCGTCTTGCGTGCACAGGCGGCGCAGCATCTCGCTGTCGCCCGGCTCAAGCTCGTCAAACGTTCGGTTTTCAATCTTCACGGCACGGCACCCCGCATGACCCATGGCAACGCGACCGAGCCTACGGCGCAATCACGGCTGGGCGCAATGCAAACCCAGCCGCGTTTCAGGGATGTGACAAGAAATGTCACCCTGCGCGAAAGATGCGCCTATTTCGACAGCTCTTTGGCATGGAGCCAGTCGGCGTGTTGTGGCGCCTTCTTGGTGCGTGACCATTCCTCGAGCATGTCCCATTTCACCGCGTCCAAACGGGCCAGAAGCGCCTCTTCCTCTGGGTCCGGGCAGGCGAGCTCGACCCGGTGACCGGAGGGATCGAAGAAGTAGATGGAATGAAAGATCGAGTGATCCGTGACGCCGAGCACATCGACACCGTTGGCTTCAAGATGGTCCTTGAAGGCAATCAGCTCGTCCCGGTCCTTGACCTTGAAGGCGATGTGTTGAACCCAAGCCGGGGTGTTGGGATCGCGCCCCATTTCGGGCTTGGTCGGCAGTTCGAAGAACGCGAGCACGTTGCCGTCGCCCGCGTCGAGAAACAGGTGCATGTAGGGGTCGGGTTCATGGGTCGATGGCACATGGTCCTCGGCGATGGCGAGGATGAAATCCATGTTCAACATCTTGCCATACCATTCGACCGTTTCCTTCGCGTCCTTGCAACGGTAGGCGACGTGGTGAATTTTCTCGATTTTCATGGCATATCCTTTTGGGCGCTCAGGGATTGGCGGCGAGATCGCAGGCTTCGGTGATCACGTCCGGGTCGCCGATGTGATTGGCGAGGATCAAGACGAGGCGGGCGTTGATCGCGTCGCTCTCTTCCTTTGACTTGCCTTCGTGCACGGACAAGAGGTGTTCATAGACATCATCGGGCCGTGCGAGGTTCGGTTTGGTGTTGAGGGTGCTCATGGTATCTCTCCTCAGGTGCGGGCCGCGGCGATGTTGATCGCGCGTTTGACGGATGCAGTGTCGAAGCGTTCCCAACGGGCGGCACAATGCTGATCCGGTCGCATCAGGTAGACGGCGGATTTCGCATCGCCGAGATAACGTTCGGCGAGCTCGGGGTTGCCCTTTGCGGTAAGGGCAAGGCGCGTGACCTCGATCCCGTCGAAATCGAGGTGCTCGGGCGCATCGGCGTCGATGGTCATCAGCATGAAGCGCCACCCGATCTTCTCCAGAAGCCATGCGTCCCCCAGCGGCGCATCGACAAGCGGTGCGCCCACGCGGGTGCGCGCGGGCGCGCCGGGAAGCATATCGGGACCGTTGAGAGACAGCCCGTCATAGACGCAAGGCACCGAGAGGCGACCAGAGTTGACGAGCGGTCGGGCGAATTCGGAATTGGCGGCAAGCGTCAGGACCGCGTCGCGAAAGATCTTCGAGGTTTCCGATTTCGGGGTGATGAAATCGGTCGAGCGGGTCGAATTCAGGATATTCTCATCCGCGCCGTGGACCCGTTCCTCGGAATAGCTGTCAAGCAAGGCTTCGGGGGCTTTGCCCTCGATGACAAGGCCAAGTTTCCAGCCCAGATTGTCGACATCCTGCATCCCGGAGTTTGCGCCTCGTGCGCCGAAAGGTGACACTTGGTGTGCCGCATCCCCGGCAAAGAACACCCGCCCGTGGCGGAAGCTTTCCATGCGCTTGCACTGGAAGGTGTAGATCGAGGACCAGACCATTTCATATTCGACATCACCCAGCATCGCGTCCAGACGGCGGCGTATGTTTTCCTCTTTCAGCTCTTCCTTGCGGTCCACGTCCCAGCCGATCTGGAAGTCGATCCGCCAGACATCATCGGGCTGCTTGTGCAACAGCGTCGAAGCCCCGGAGCCATGCGAGGGCTCGAACCAGAACCAGCGTTCGGTGGGGAATTCGACGTTCTTCATCTTGATGTCGGCGATCAGGAAACTGTCCTGGAAAACCTTTCCGGTGAAATCTTGGCCCAACATGTTGCGCAGCGGCGAATTGGCCCCGTCCGCGGCAACGAGCCAATCGGCCTCGATCTTGTAGGGGCCATCGGGTGTCATCACGTCGAGCACGACATGGTCATCCTTGACCTCGATCGCATCGACCCGGTTCTTGCCGCGAATTTCGATCGGCTTGCCTTCGGCCTGAAGCGCGCGCAGGCGGTCGACCATGAAGCGTTCGAAATAGGGCTGTTGAAGGTTGATGAAGGCCGGATACTTGTGACCGTCCTCGGGCAGGAGGTTGAATTCGTAGACCTTGCCTTCCTTGTGAAACACTTTGCCGATGTTCCAGACGACGCCCTTGTCGACCATCGGTTCGCCGCAGCCATATCTATCGGCGACCTCAAGGCATCGCTTGGCGAAACAGATCGCGCGCGATCCCATGCCGATCCCCTCGTGGTCGTCCAGCACGACCACCGGAATGTCCTGCATCCCGAGATCAAGCGCGGTGGCAACCCCGATCGGGCCACCGCCGACGATCACGACCGGATGGCGCACCGCCTCGTCCCGGTCCTGATCGGAAGACTTCTCGTAGGGGTATATCTTTTCTGCCAGCGTATAGCGGTCGTCGAACATCGCGTTCCTCCCAGATAGGTTCGAATTTCGGCGCGGAGACTTGGGCCCTGTGACGTTGGACGTTTTCAGGAGCCGCCTTGTTTCCAAAGTGATTCCCGCTCCCCCGAACGATCCTGCGCGCTTTGGGCTGGTGATACCCGATTTTTCGTTGCAAATGCAATGAAAAATCAAGATCAACCCTCGGCCCCCTTGTTTCTTGGGCCTTGGGCGCAGCCGCACCTGCCCTGAAAAGGTTGCCATTTCGCCTGCTCAAATCATAGGGTGCGCAGGGTGCAACACCCGGGTCTCGGGTCGTCTTGAACAAAACGGAGCCTTCATGGTCCTCTCTGCCTTTCAGGCTCCCGGACGGTTTTACCGGGGCAACCTTCACACCCATTCCACCCTGTCGGATGGCGCGCTTGACCCGGATGAGGTTTGCCGCCGCTACCGGGCGGAGGGGTATGATTTCATCGCCCTGACCGACCATTTCATTGGCATGTTCGACTATCCGATTGCTGACACAAGGCCCTATCGCACCGACACTTTCACCACGCTCATCGGGGCCGAGCTTCATTCCGGCGCGATGGAGAACGGCGATCTCTGGCATATCCTCGCGGTCGGACTGCCGGAAGAATTCAATGCCCCGAATGCGCCGGGGTTCCTGCCGGAAGAGGGGCAGGAGACCGGGCCGCAGATTGCGCGCCGCGCGCTTGAGGCGGGCGCATTCATAGCCATCGCGCACCCGCATTGGTCCGGGCTGACCCTTGCCGATGCCCGGTCACTCGACGCCGCCCACGCGGTCGAGATTTACAATCACGGCTGCGCGGTCGGGGCCGATCGGGGCGGGGGCGGGCATGTGCTTGACCTTTTGTTGTCCGAGGGGCGCGATCTGACCGTGATCGCCACGGATGATGCGCATTTCACCGAACCTGACCATTTCGGCGGCTGGGTCATGGTGAAAGCCGAGGCGAACGATCCCGTGCTGTTGCTCGCCGCCCTGAAACGTGGTGATTTCTATGCCACCCAAGGCCCGGAAATACGCGACGTCGAGATGACGAAAGCCGAGATCATCGTGGATTGCACGGCGGTCACCACCGTGATCGTGCAGGGGCACGGGCAGGCGGCCCATGCCGTTCACGGCACGTCGATGACGCGGGCGGCGGTGCCGCTCAACCGGTTCTACAATTCCGATTGGTTGCGCGTAACTGTGGTTGATGCCGCCGGCAAACGGGCGTGGACCAACCCGATCCGGCGTTAACCGAGTATGCCTGTGTTGTTGATGACCGTGATGTCGTCGTCGATCCCCAGCGTGGCCAGGACCGTGCCATCCTCAAAAAAGTTGTAGATGTCGAT
>JAABTN010000051.1 GCA_011389895.1 Maritimibacter sp.
CTTGCCGCAATTGCCGATCCCGGGATCGAGCGCCATGTCATTGCCCACCGCGCGGACCTGTTTCATCGCCTTCGGCCCGTCCCCGATGAGGGTTGCGCCCTTGACCGCCGCGCCGATCTTGCCGTCCTTCACCCGGTAGGCCTCGGTGCAGGAGAACACGAACTTCCCGTTGGTGATGTCGACCTGACCACCGCCGAACCCGACCGCGTAGATCCCGTCCTTGAGATCCGCGACGATGTCGCCCGGGGTGGCGTCGCCGCCTTCCATGATCGTGTTTGTCATGCGCGGCATCGGCGCATGAGCATAGCTTTCGCGACGCCCGTTCCCGGTCGCCCCGGCGTCCATCAACCGGGCGTTCTGGCGGTCTTGCATGTATCCGACGAGCACCCCGTCCTCGATCAGGGTGGTGCGCGAGGTGGGCGTGCCTTCGTCGTCAACGGTGAGCGATCCGCGCCGATCGGGCAGGGTGCCATCATCGACCACGGTCACGCCGCGTGCCGCGACCTGCTGACCGATGAGACCCGAGAAGGCCGAGGAGCCCTTTCGGTTGAAATCGCCCTCCAACCCGTGACCCACCGCTTCGTGCAGAAGGATACCGGGCCAGCCATTGCCAAGCACTACGTCCATCTGGCCCGCAGGCGCCGCTTCGGCGTTCAGGTTCACCAGCGCAATGCGCAGCGCCTCGTCCACGCTGGCTTTCCAGGACGCGGGCTGGATGATCTCGGTCAGCCCCGCGCGCCCGCCGCCGCCATGCCCCCCGGCCTCGCGCCGCCCGTTCTCTTCGACGATCACGCTCACGTTCACGCGGGCCATCGGGCGGGTGTCCGACACCAGCGTGCCATCGGGGCGCAGGATGGTGACTTCTTGCAGGCTCGCGGCAATGGTGGCCGACACCTGCACCACGCGCGGGTCGCGGTCGCGGGCGTATGCGTCAATTTCGCGCAGTGTCTCGACCTTCACCGGAAACTGGGCGTCCGTCATCGGGTCGTGGTCGGTGTAAAGCTTGCGGTTGGTCGGCGTCGGGCCATCGGCCAGCGTCGCGCCGCCCGCGCCAACGGCGAGCCGCGTGGTCTCGACCGCGCGCTTCAAGGCGCTGTGTGACATATCGGTGGAATGGGCATAGCCCGTGGTTTCGGCCCGCACGGCCCGCAGGCCAAAGCCCTCGGAGGCATCATAGGAGGCGGTCTTGAGCCGCCCATCGTCAAAAACCAGCGCCTCGGAGCGTCGGCGTTCCAGAAAAAGCTCGCCATCATCGGCCCCGTCGGTGGCGGCGCGCAGATGGGAGAGGGCGGTTGATTCGTCGAGATGCGTCTCGAACGGGCGGAAGGCGGTGGGCTCGGCCATGGTGCTCCTTTCGGCTGCGTCCTTGATCTATCACAAATAACGGAAAGTGCATATGTGCGTCAGATCGGCGCAGGATTTTCCTTGTTCCTTCTGTGCTAATATGGTTTTTGACCGCCGGGAGACAACGGGATTCCCGCGCACGAGACGATCACCGGGCTTTCAAGGACCGGATGTCGGGCGGAATTGGTGCGGTAATCTGAGGATTGTGGCACTCTGAACGTCCCGCAAGAAACGAGTGTCGACACAGGAAGGACGCAATGCAAGCCATGAAACAGACCCTGCGACTGCTGGCCCCTCTGGCCGCTACGTTCGGTGCCAGCGCGGCGCTCGCCCAGGACCTTGAAGTGAAGGGGGCCCCCGTGCAGGGCGGAACCGGGTTTCAACCCGCCGCGACGGACATCGCCATCGCGACCTACGGGCTGGACGATCTTCTGCTCTACATCATCGTGGCCATTTCGCTTTTCGTTGCGGCGCTCATCCTCTGGGTGATCTTGCGCTACAATCGAAAGGCGAACCCGACGCCCTCGACTTTCACCCATAACACCACCGTTGAAATCGCCTGGACCTTCATCCCGATCCTGATCCTTGTCTTCATCGGGGCGCAGTCGCTGCCGGTGCTCTACAAGCAACAGGAGATCCCGGAAGGCGACGTGGTGATCAAGGTCACCGGCTACCAGTGGTTCTGGGGTTACGAATACGTCGATGAAGAATTCGGGTTTGAAAGCTTCATGCTGGCGGAAGACGAGCTTGCCGAATACGGCTATGACAAGAGCCTTCACAAGCTTGCCACCGACACTGCCGTGGTCGTGCCGACCGGCAAGAAGGTCGTGATGCAGGTTACCGCCGCAGACGTGATCCACGCCTGGACGATCCCGGCCTTCGGGGTGAAGCAGGACGCGGTTCCGGGGCGTTTGGCCGAACTTTGGTTCACCGTCGAGGAAGGCAACGAAGGCATCTATTTTGGCCAGTGTTCCGAGCTTTGCGGCAAGGACCATGCCTATATGCCGATCACCGTGAAGGCCGTGTCGCAGGACGACTACGACGCCTGGCTTTCCGAAGCGCGCGAAGAATACGCGGGCATCCCGGCAGATGTTCAGGTGGCATCCGCCGAGTGATCATGGCCGCGTGAACAGGACGGGGCGGGGCGACCGGCCGCGCCCCGGCTGAACAGCCCCCAAGAGGCGCAAGATGCCTTCAAGGTAGAGCACATGACCGACACGACAACGATCAAACAGGACCGGGACGCGGGCTTCGGCGATTTCGTCGCCCTTTTGAAACCGCGCGTCATGTCGCTGGTCGTGTTCACCGCGCTGGTCGGCATGTTGGTCGCCCCGGGCGGGATCAACCCCTTCGTCGGGCTGGTCGCGATCATCTTTATCGCCATCGGCGGCGGGGCTTCGGGGGCGTTGAACATGTGGTGGGATGCCGACATCGACGCGCGTATGCGCCGCACGGTGAAGCGCCCGATCCCCGCCGGAACGGTCGAACCGGGCGAAGCGATGGGGCTTGGCATCGGGCTGACCCTGATCTCGGTGATCATGCTGTTTCTCGCCACCAACTGGGTGGCCGCGGGCCTTTTGGCTTTCACGATCTTCTTCTACGTCGTGATTTACACGATGTGGCTCAAACGCTGGACACCGCAGAACATCGTCATCGGTGGCGCCGCAGGGGCGTTTCCGCCGATGATCGGCTGGGCGGCCGTGACCGGCGATATCAGCCTTGCCTCGATCCTGATGTTCGCGCTGACCTTTGCCTGGACACCGCCGCATTTCTGGTCGCTCGCTCTGTTTGTGAAGAGCGATTACAAGGATGCGGGCGTGCCCATGCTGACCGTCACCCACGGGCGGCGCGTAACCCGCAACCATATCCTTGGCTACACCTTCGTTTTGGCCGCCGTGGCCGTTGGGCTTGGGCTCACCTCGGTCGGTGGCCCGGCCTACATGGCGGTGGCGGTGATCATGAACGCATGGTTCATCAAGGGTGCCGTGGACATCTGGCGCCGGACCGATGCCGACAGCGACGCCGACAGCCACCTTGTCGAGCGCAAGTTCTTCAAGTTCTCGCTGCTCTACCTGTTCGTGCACTTCGGTATGCTTCTGGTCGAAGTGACGCTGACCCGTTTCGGCATGGGGGGCTGGTGACATGGCCCGCATTCGCGCCGACCACCAACTCCACCACCGCCGGTTGTCGCGCAACATCGGGCTGGGCGTGATGCTGATCCTGTTCGTGGGCCTCGTCTACGGGCTGACCATCGCGAAGGTGGGCACCGATCCAAACGATGATCTTGGCGCGCCCTGGGCGTCCCCGCAGGAGGAGCGCACGCAATGATGCTGGAGAAAAAGCAGAAAACCGCGCTGCAAATGGTCGGTGTCGTGGTCTTCATGGGGGGCATGGCATGGGCGGCGGTGCCGTTTTATGACTGGTTCTGCCGCGTGACCGGCTTTGGCGGCACCACCGGGCAGGCCGAGGCGGGGTCTGACGTGATCCTCGACAAGACCATCAAGGTGCGCTTCGACGGCTCGGTCGAGCGCGACTTCCCATGGGCTTTCAAACCGGTCCAGCGCGAGATGGAAGTGCGCCTTGGCGAGACCGGGCTGGCGTTCTACGAGGCCACAAATACCTCTGACCGCCCGATCGCCGGCACCGCGAGCTACAATGTCGCGCCCTATAGCGCGGGTGGCTATTTCACCAAGATCGATTGCTTCTGCTTTGAAATGCAGGTGCTTGAACCCGGCGAGACGGTTTCCATGCCCGTGACCTTCTATGTCGACCCGGAAATCACCGAAGACAACGACGCGAAGTTTGCCAAGGTGATCACGCTTTCATACACTTTCCACGAAACCGATCTGCCCGAAGAACATGCCGCGCTCGATGCGGATGTGTCGGGATCGCCGGATCAGAACTGAACCAGGGACGGAAACACCACATGGCCCACGCAAAGAACCATGATTTTCATATCCTGAACCCCTCGCTGAACCCGTTCCTCGGGGCGGTCGGGGCGTTCGTCATGCTCTTCGGGGCGGTCAAATGGATGCACGACAGCGGGCCTTGGGTGTTTCTCGCAGGGCTTCTGGTCGTGCTCTACGTCATGTTCGCGTGGTGGTCGGACGTGGTCGACGAAGGTCAGACCGGCGATCACACGCCGGTCGTGCGCATCGGTCTGCGCTACGGGTTCATCCTGTTCATCATGTCCGAGGTCATGTTTTTCGCGGCGTGGTTCTGGAGCTTCTTCAAGCACGCCATGTATCCGATGGGCCCCGACAGCCCGGCGGTCGACGGGGTTTGGCCCCCGGCGGGGATCGAGACCTTCGATCCGTGGCACCTGCCGCTGATCAATACGCTGATCCTGCTGTTGTCCGGTGCCGCCGCGACATGGGCGCACCATGCCTTGGTGCATGAAAACAACCGCCGGGATCTCAAGACCGGGCTGATCATCGCCATCGGTCTTGGCGTGATCTTCACCTTCTTCCAGGCCTATGAATACAGCCATGCCGCCTTTGGCCTGTCGGGCAATATCTATGGCGCGAATTTCTTCATGGCGACGGGCTTTCACGGCTTCCACGTCATCATCGGGACCATTTTCCTCGCGGTCTGCCTGATCCGGGTGCTCAAGGGGCACTTCACGCCCGAACAGCATGTCGGGTTCGAGGCGGCGGCTTGGTATTGGCACTTCGTTGATGTTGTGTGGCTGTTCCTCTTCGCCGCAGTCTATGTCTGGGGCGGCTGACTCCGGACGCCGGTTTTTCTGATGTCAGGCGGGCGGGGGCAACCTCGCCCGTTTTGCGTTTCGGAACACAGCTTTGCAAACAGCCTAGAGCCGCAGCGCGGCCAGTGATAAGCAGCCCTCATGACAAAGCAAATCATCACTGCCGTGCTTCTCGTCGCCGGTCTCGCGACCTTCGTGGGCCTTGGCGTCTGGCAGCTTCAGCGCCTTGACTGGAAACAGACGGTGTTGGACGAGATCGAGGCACAGATCGCGGGGGAGGCAGAACCGCTTCCCGCCAACCCGACCCCCGAAGCGCACCGCTACCAACCCGTGGCCATCGCGGGCCGGATGGAGACGGGCGAGCTTCACGTTCTGGTGTCGAGCCGCGATTATGGCGCGGGGTTTCGCATCATCGCGCCTTTCACCACCGAGGATGGGCGGCGCATCCTGATCGACCGGGGGTTCGTGTTGAACGAAGCCAAGGGGGCGGAGCGCAGCACGGGGGTGATGTCGCTGGAGGGCAATCTGCACTGGCCGGATGAGCGCGACGGCTATACCCCCGACGACGATCCGGAAGGGAACTGGTGGTATGCGCGCGACGTTTCGAAAATGGCGGCGACGCTGAACACCGATCCGGTTCTGGTCATCGCCCGCACCTCGACCGATCCGGGGATAAAGGCGTTGCCGGTCACCACCGAAGGCATCCCGAACGATCACGCGGAATACGCCATGACATGGTTTCTCATGGCGGCGACATGGGTCGGGATGACAGGCTTTGCACTTTGGCGTATACGGCGCCGGAATGTCGGGGTCCGGGGCCCCGACCAAGGAGAATTGAGCAGATGAAATACATCTCGACCCGCGGGCAAGCGCCGGTCCTGAGCTTTGAAGAGGCGATGTTGACCGGGCTGGCCCGTGACGGTGGGCTCTACCTGCCCGAAACCGTGCCGACCCTGACCCCGGACGAGATCGCGGGGTTTGCGGGCCAAAGCTATGAACAGGTGGCCTACAGGGTGATGCGCCCCTTCATCGGCCCGGAATTCACTGACCGCGAGCTTGAGGCCTGCATCCGCCACGCCTACGCGGGCTTCGATCACACCGCGCGCGCGCCGCTTGCACAACTGGCCCCGAACCATTTTTTGCTGGAGCTGTTTCACGGCCCGACGCTGGCGTTCAAGGATTTCGCCATGCAGCTGATCGGGCACCTGTTCCAGACCGCGCTCGAGAAGCGCCGCCAGAAGATCACCATCGTGGGCGCGACCAGCGGCGACACCGGATCGGCCGCGATCGAGGCGTTTCGCGGTCTCGACAATGTCGACGTCTTCATCCTTTTCCCGCATGGCCGGGTGTCCGAGGTGCAGCGCCGCCAGATGACCACGCCGGTCGAAGGCAACGTGCATGCCCTCGCGCTCGACGGTGATTTCGACGATTGCCAAGCCCGGCTCAAGGATATGTTCAACCATTTCGAATTTCGCGATGCGGTCGGCTTGGCGGGCGTCAATTCGATCAACTGGGCGCGGGTTCTGGCGCAGGTCGTCTATTATTTCACCGCCGCGGTAAGCCTTGGTGCCCCGCATCGACCGGTGCGCTTTACCGTGCCCACCGGCAATTTCGGCGATGTCTTCGCGGGCTACATTGCGCGGGAAATGGGCCTTCCCATCGACCGGCTGGTGATCGCCACGAACCAGAACGACATCCTGCACCGGACGCTTGAAACCGGCGCCTACACCAAGGCCGGCGTGACACCCACGATCAGCCCGTCGATGGACATCCAGGTGTCGTCGAACTTCGAACGGGTTCTGTTCGATGCCTATGGGCGCGAGGGTGCCGTGGTCGCCAAGCAGATGGAAGATCTCGCGGCAGGCGGGTTCACCATCAGCCAAGGCGCGATCGAGTTTTTGCGCGGGGTGTTCGCCTCGGGCCGCGCGTCGGAAGACGAAACACGGGCGACGATCAAGGCGGTCTGGGACACCACGGGCGAAGTGATCTGTCCGCACACCGCCGTGGGCGTGAAGGTGGCGCAGGATCATCTCGGCACCGTCCCGATGATCACGCTGGCCACCGCCCACCCGGCCAAGTTTCCCACCGCCGTCCACGACGCCTGCGGCGAAGACGCGGCCCTACCGGGGCGCATGTCCGATCTTTTCGACCGCGAAGAGCGCGTCACGCGGGTGCCCAACGACCTCGTCGCGCTCGAAACACTCATTCACAACCGCACGGGGCGCTGATGACCATCAGGTTCGACACACTTTCCAACGGCTTTCGCATTGTGACCGAGCATATGCCGGGGATCGAGAGCGCCTCGCTTGGCGTCTGGATCACCGCGGGTGGCCGACACGAGCGGGTGGAGCAAAACGGGATCGCGCATTTCCTTGAACACATGGCGTTCAAGGGCACCAAGACCCGCTCCCCGCTTCAGATCGCGGAAGAGATCGAGGATGTGGGGGGCTATCTCAACGCCTACACCGGGCGCGAGGTGACGGCCTATTACGCGCGGGTTTTGCGCGAAGACGTCGGGCTTGCCATCGACGTGATCTCGGACATTCTTCTCAACCCGGTTTTCGACGAGCGCGAGATCGAGGTGGAGCGCGGCGTGATCTTGCAAGAGATCGGGCAGGCGCTCGATACCCCCGACGACGTGATCTTCGACTGGTTGCAGGAAGTCGCCTATCCCGATCAGGCGATCGGGCGCACCATTCTTGGCCATGCCGATCAGGTGCAGGGTTTTGCGCGCGGCGATCTGGCCGGGTTCGTGGGCGAACATTATGGGCCCGAGCGGATGATCCTGTCGGTCGCCGGTGCGGTGGACCATGACGAGATCATGCGCATGGCCGAACGCACCTTTGGCGGCATGACCCGACAGAACAGCCCCGTGATCCAGCCCGCCGGGTTCATCGGCGGTGAGCGGCGCGAGGAGCGGCAGCTTGAACAGGTGCATTTCACCCTTGGCCTCGAAGGGCCGGGGTATCGCGACGACATGATCTATACCGCGCAGGTCTATGCCAACGCGCTGGGCGGCGGCATGTCATCGCGCCTGTTTCAGGAAGCGCGCGAGAAACGCGGCTTGTGCTACACGATCTTCGCGCAAGCGGGCGCATGGTCGGACACCGGGCTGATCACCTTTTACGCGGGCACCTCGGGGGACGAGATCAAGGCCTTGGCGGAACTGACCATTGACGAGATGCGGCGCGCGGCAGGCGATCTGACCGAGGCCGAAGTGGCGCGGGCCCGGGCGCAGATGAAGGCCGGGATGCTGATGGGGCTTGAAAGCGCCTCGGCACGGGCCGAACGGCTGGCGCGGCAAGTGGCGATCTGGAACCGGGTCGTGCCGGTGCAGGAAACCGTCGCACGGCTGGAAAGCGTCGATCTGGCCACGGTTCGCCGCTTTGCCGAGGATGTCGTCGCAGAGCCCAAGGCGGCGCTGGCGCTTTATGGCCCCGCGACGGATGCCCCCGATCTGGCCGAACTGACCGACAGGCTCGCCGCCTGATGCTCCGACGTCCTCGCAAGGTCAGGATCGACACCGACCGGTTGGTGCTGCGTCCCCTGACCCACGGGGATTACCTCGCCTGGACCGAGCTTCGGCAGGTGAGCCGGGATTTCCTTACGCCGTGGGAACCGGCATGGGCACCGGACCACCTGACGCGCAAGGGGTTCACCAACCGGGTCTACTGGGTCAATCGCTCGGTGGCGCAGGGCACCGCGCTTCCGCTCTTGATCCTAAGACGCGATGACAACGTGCTTTTGGGTGCAATCACGCTGGACAACATCCGGCGTGGCCCGGCGCAATCGGCCACCTGCGGCTACTGGATCGGCGAACCCTTTGCCCGCTTGGGCTATATGCGCGAGGCTTTGTCGGCGGTGGTTACCCATGCGTTCACCGAGATGGACCTGTCGCGGCTTGAGGCCGGGTGTCTGCCCGAGAACACCCCGTCGCGCGGTGTTCTGGAGACCAGCGGGTTCAAATATGAAGGCGTGGCGCAGGCCTATCTTCAAATCAACGGGCGCTGGCGCAACCATGTGCTCTATGCCGCGCTCCGGGCGGACCGGCGCGGGCGCACCGACGCGGGATAAGCTGTGCGGGCGGGGGCGTTGCACTCGCAGGTCATCGGATTATACCGGGATCATGCGCCTTCCGTCTCTCATTCATCTTGGGTTTACCGCCCTGATCTTGGCGTTTGGCGCGGCCTTCGGGTTCATCTTCATGTGGGCGGGCACGCCGCTTCCTTTCATGCTGGGCAGCCTTGTATCCTCGGCCACCCTTGCGATCGCGGCAGGCCATCTGTTTCCCGCGTCCTACGATTTTCCGCCCCGTTTCCGGCAGCTTTTCGTCGGGGTCATCGGCGTGATGATCGGGGCGCAGGTGTCGCCCGATCTTGTCGCGCTGTTGCCAAAGATGGCCTGGTCGATCCCGGCCATCCTCGTGTTCGTGGTGCTGGCCCATTGGGGCAATTACCAGATCTTTCGCCGTGTTGGCGGGTTCGACCGGCCCACGGCCTATTACTCCGGCTCGCCCGGCGGGCTGTTGGAGGCCATCGCCTTCGGGGAAGAGGACGGGGCGGATATCCGGCGGCTGACGATCATGCAGTTTTTGCGCATCATCGTGGTGGTGATGATCCTGCCCGTCGCGATCTCGATCTACGAAGGCGCGCCGGTGGGGTCGGCGGCGGGGCTCACGCTGACCGCCGGGGTGGCCGATTGGCAGGATATCGCGCTGACCTTCGGGTTCGCCATTATCGGGCTCTGGATCGGCACATTGGTGCGGGTGCCTGCCGCGCAATTGACCGGCCCCTTGCTAGTCGTCGGCGCGGCCTCGGCCTTCGGGTTGATCGACCTCGTGATCCCCGCCTGGCTCGTCGGGTCGGCGCAGGTCGTGCTGGGGGCCGGGTTGGGCCTTCGTTTCGTCGGGCTGACCCGGCGCATGCTGGTGCAGGGTCTCGGGCTGTCGGTCCTGTCCAGCACCTTCATGCTGGCGCTCGGTGGGGTGATCTCTGTTGCCTTGGCCCGTGTCACCGATCTCGACCTTGAAATGCTGATCATCAGCTTCGCGCCGGGCGGGGTCACGGAAATGAGCCTGATCGCCCTGTCGCTGGCCGCCAACCCGGCCTTCGTGACGCTCCATCACCTCGTGCGGATTCTGGCCGCGGTGGGGGAGCTTGCGGTGGTGAAGAAGATGGGCTGGCTGACCCCGCACCCCGGGCATGGTGACGCAGAGTAACGGGGGCCAAATGCTCGGCCCCCAAACCATGCGCTTACTTGTTGGCGTCGATCCAACGGCTCATCAACCCGGCATCGCGAAAGCATTCGTCGGGAATCGCGCGGCGTTTGATCCGGGCGATCCGTTCGGCAAAGGCCACCTGCCGCGAGGTTGCGGTGCCTCCGGTGGGCCCACGGGTCTTGTGATCTTCGATCCAGCGCGACAGCGCCTGACGGGTTTCAAGCGATCCACGCGGAATTGGCATGTCGCGTTTGCGTGCGATGGCGCGGGCATAGGTCAATTGCCGGTCGGTCGGGGGCAGGGACTGGGTGTCATACATGTTCGCATCTCCCAAATGAGTGAGAACATATATAGAACATCGGGCGCGGTTTGCCAAGTGTCGGGGCGTTTCGCCAACGAAACCCTAGATCGGAGATCGCGCCAGTTGCCCAGGCACATTCCCGGCCAGCGGCACACCGGCGAGACGCGCCATGTGCCATGCCATGACGAGGTTGCTTGACAGGACGGGCAGGCCAAGCCGCTCTTCGAGCGGGGCAATCACGTCGAGCGTGCGAAGGTTGGTACAGGACAGGAACAAGGCATCCGCCCCACCATTTTCCAATAACGCCTCGGCAGCCGCCATGATCGAAGCCGGTGAAATGCGTGCAACCCGCGCCTCGGAGGGCACGTTGAACGTGCCAAAGAGCGGGGTTTCGATCCCGTCTTGCTTGAGCGTGGCGCAAATCCGGTCGGACACCTCGGCAAGGTAGGGCGACAGGAACGCGATGCGCCCAAGACCCAGCGCCCCGCAGGCGGCGATGAGGGCCGAGACCGGGTCTGTCACATGCGCGGTAATGGCCGCGTCCGACACCAGCCGGGCGACCTGCGCGCGCCCGATCTGCGCGGTGCCCGAGGTGCAGCCATAGGCGATGGCACCGAACCGGGTCCAAGGGCACAAGAGGCTCGCGGATATGCCAAGCTCGCCCTCCATCGCGGCCAGCGTTTCCGGGGTCACATCCGCGCCCGACCGGATGCGCGAGAATTGCAGGTCCACCGACGACGCGAACAAGCGGCGAAAATCCTGTTCGATGGTCTCGTCGGATTGCAGCACGATCAGACCCAGTTGGGGCGGAAAGTCGGTGACCGGAACGTGTGAAAACTCTCGCATGCTCATGGGGCGATCTTTCGAATGGGCCCGGATTGCGGCGTCGACAGCCATTCGGCACCGGTGTCCGTGATCACGATATTCTCCTCATGCACCATGATGCGCCCCCCGCCCATGTCAATCCCCGGCTCCAGCGCGAGCACCATGCCGGGGGCCAGCGGCGTGTGATCGTCTGGGATCAGCGAAGGCGGCTCGGTCAGCTGCGATCCCACCCCGTGGCCCAGCCGCCCTGTGTCAGACCCGCCTGCGCCGCCCGTCACGATCCGGTCCATGACGTGAAACAGATCGGCGGCGGTGACGCCGGGGCGGGCGCTGGCAAAGCCGGCTTGGGTTGCGTCGATCAGCCGGGCGTGCGCCTTCGTCACCGCATCGGTCGCGGGGCCAATCGCGAAATTCCGGTCGAAATCGCAATAATACCCGTCGCGCACCAGCCCGGTGTCGAGCATCAGAATGTCGCCCGGTGCGAGCGGCGCTTGGGTCGCGGGCGAGATCACGTCACCATAGCCGCCTTGTCCGAGCCCGCCCGCGAGATAGGGCACCCAATCCGCGCCTTCCTCAAGGCACAGCATCTGGAAGCGTCGGAACACCTCGTCCAGAGGCGTGCCAACGCGGGCGATCTCCGGCACCCGGTCAAAGGCGCGGTCAGCCACGGCGCAGGCTGCGCGAATCTTGTCGATCTCGGCGGGGGATTTCACGATCCGCGCCTGCCGCAGGATGTCGGCGTCATCGGTGAAGTCTCGGTCGGGCAGGGCGGTGCGCAGCCGGTCCCAATCGGCAAGCGGCATGCGCAGATGCGTCTCGCCGCCACTGGGCACCCCGATCCGGTCACCGGGGGCGGTGACCTCGGCCAGCGTGTCGGCCAGAAGGCCGGTGCCATCGTCGTCATAATCGGGCGAGCGCCAGGTGCGGATGTCGTCAAGCCAGGTCTGGCTCATGAGATGCGCCCCGATGTTGGGGATCACCGCGATCGGGTCGCCGGTGACCGGGAGCACCACGAACCATGGCCGCGTCGGGCTTTCCCAGAACCGGGTCAGGAAACCGGTGACATACCGCACCTCCGGCTCGGTGGTGAGCAAAAGTGCTGTGCGCCCCGCCTGTGTCAGCGCGGTTTGCAGCCGGGCGACCCGCGCGCGAAATTCCGTATCGGGAAAGCCGCGCGTCACCGTCATGGCGCGGTTTCTGTCAGGATGGTGAGCACCCGTGCGCTTGGCGACAGCCCGAAGGCCCCCTGTGCGGCGAGCAAGGCCGAGATCCCGGCGGCCCCTGACGGGGTCGAGGCAAGCCCCGCGATGCGGCAGGCGTCCGCCCCTGCCAGCCCTTCGTCTTCTGTCAGGGTGGCAAAATCGTCCGCGTCGCGCGCGAGCCCCTTGAGCGCGATGTGCGAGGGCTCCTTGCAATCGAGCCGGCCCATGGACGACACTGGACCGCGCGACGGCGTTGGCACCCCGGCCTCGATCGACCCGATGAGCGCGGGGGCGGCGTCGGGTTCCACGACGATGATCCGGGGCGTGTCGCCCCACATCTGTCTGGCCAGCGCGGCGGCGGCACCGGCAAGCCCGCCCACCCCGGCTTGCAGAAAGATATGGCTGGGCGGTGGGCCGATCTGGTCGCCCACCTCGGCCATGAGGATAAGATAGCCTTCCATCAGGATGCGCGGCAGATCGGTGTAGCCGGGCCATGAGCTGTCCGACAACAGGACTGCGCCCTCGGCGTCACCGGCGGCTTCGGCTGCTGCCATGCTGTCTTCATAGGTTGCCCCGGCGCGCACCACGTCGGCCCCTTCGGCCCTCAGCCGCTTGGCAAACCCCTCTGGCACGGTTTCGGCAAGGTAGATGCGCGCCTGCGCCCCGAACATGCGCGCGCCCGCCGCGACGGACAGGCCGTGGTTGCCCGCGCTGGCCGCGATGAAAGTGGTCTGCGACAGGTCGCGGGTTTCCGACAGGGTGGCGATAACATAGGCCGCCCCAAGCGCCTTGAAGCTGCCCAGCCCGAGACGCCCCCGTTCGTCCTTTACGAACAGATGCCCCACGCCCGCCGCCGCCGCCAAGGTCGAGGCTTTGCGCAGGGGGGTGATATTGACGCCAAGGCGCTGTGCGCCGCGATCCAGCGCGGGGGCCGGGTCATCGGCGGGAAACGGAATGTCCTCCAGCACCGGATGGATCAGCCCGGTGCCCCGGTAGGGGTTCGCCAGATGACGCATCAAGCCCCGAAAACGTCCGTTAGCGCCCCGTCCACGGCTTGGGTGATCGCGTCGATGTCGGCCTCGGTCGCGATGAGGGCGGGGGAGAAGCACAGGACATTGTTCAGCCCCGGCACCGACCGGTTCGACGCCCCGATGATGACCCCGCGCGCCGCACAGCCCGCGACCACCGCGCCAATGTCGCTCTCGGCCACCGGGACCTTCGTCTCGCGGTTCATGACCAGTTCCAGCCCTTGGAACAGCCCGATGCCGCGCACGTCGCCGATCACCTCGTGCTTGGCTTCCAGCGCCTTGAGGTTCGCGGTCAGGCGTTCGCCCATGCGCGCGGCGTTCTCGACCAGCCCTTCGTCCTCGATGATGCGCATGTTTTCCAACGCCGCGGCGGGGCCGCCGGTGCAGCCCCCGAAGGTGGAAATGTCGCGGAAATGGTCAAGCGGGTCGGAGGGGTCGGATTTGAACAGCTCAAACACCCGCTCGGTCGTGACGCAGCAGGCAATCGCGGCATAGCCCGAGGCAACGCCCTTGGCCAGTGTCACGAAATCCGGCTCGATCCCATAGTGCTGATACCCGAACCATTTGCCGGTGCGCCCCATGCCGCAGACGACTTCGTCGATATGAAGGAGCACATCGTATGTGCGGCAAATCTCCTGCACCCGGTCCCAGTATCCCGGTGGCGGGGTGATGACGCCGCCCCCCGCCGTGATCGGCTCAAGACAAAGCGCGCCCACGGTATCGGCGCCCTCGGCAAGAATGACCTCTTCGATCGCATCGGCGGCCATGCGGCCATAGTCTTCGCCGGTCACATCCCATTGCGAGCGGTATTCCATGCAATGCGGCACGCGCACGAAATCCGGGGCCATCGGCC
>JAABTN010000052.1 GCA_011389895.1 Maritimibacter sp.
GTCCGGACAGGAAGCGTTCGGCATCCCGAACGAGGTCGGCATAATCGGCTTCCGATATCTTGCCGACACAGGGCCCCGCGCAACGCTTGATCTGGTAGAGCAGGCAGGGGCGGGTGCGGCTGTCGAACATGCTGTCCGAGCAGTTGCGCAGCAAGAACACCTTTTGTAGCTGGTTCAGGGTCCGGTTCACCGCGTCAGCCGAGGCGAAGGGGCCGTAATAGGCCCCCTTGGTTTTCTTTGCGCCGCGATGTTTGCGAATTTGGGGATAGGCGTGATCCTTTGTCACGAGGATCGAGGGAAACGCCTTGTCGTCGCGCAACAGGACATTGAAATGCGGTTTGAGCTGCTTGATCAGGTTCTGTTCAAGCAACAGCGCCTCGGTTTCGGTCCGCGTTGTCAGGAACATCATCGACGCAGTTTGCGAAATCATGCGCGCAATCCGGGCCGAATGCCCGGTGCGGTTGGCATAGTTTGACACACGGTTTTTAAGGTTCTTGGCCTTGCCGACATAAAGCACGCGACCCTGGGCGTCGAGCATCCGGTAGACGCCGGGTGAGCTGTCCAACCGGCGCACGTATCCGGCGATGACCGCGTGGCCGGTGGGCGCAGGGTCCGTCTTTGCTCCGGTTGCTGGGCCGGGTGGTTGCTGTTCCGATCCGTTCATTTCGACTGCACGCTGATTCCCCCGGCTGCCTGCAATGATAGCGCGGTGGCGACAAGAGAAAACACGTCCACAGAATCTGTGGATAACCTCGGGGAAGAATTGCCGTCGGCGGCGGATTTCCCTTGTAATGCGGGGGGCTGACTGAATTGCTTAAAAAATAGGCGCATATTTAGGGTGTTGTTTTTAAAAGATAAAAATATGACGTATTTGTAAATGCATGAAATAGCGCGGTTTTTCATGTTGGAATATCGCAAGCCTTACCCCCCGTGCACAACTTTTCGCGCCGCACCCCCTGTGCCCTTTCTGTGTGGCTTTGACTTGGGTCAATCGCGGTCGAGAATCTCGGGCGTGTGCCAGCCCAGATGTTGCCCGCCATCGACCGCGATGATCTGCCCGCTCACCGCCTTCGCGTCGAGGAAATAGAGCAGCGCATCGGTGATATCGTCGGGGTCCGCGCCCCGGTTCAGGACCGTATGACCGCGTTGGTGCGCGAAATCGGCGTCCCCTTGGTGTGCGCCTTGCAAGGTCGGCCCGGGCGCAATGGCGTTGACGCGCACATCGGGGGCAAGGGCGCGCGCCGCAGTCTGGGTCATCGCCCAAAGGCCCATCTTGGCGATGGTATAGGTGGCGAAATGCGGGGTCAGCTTCTTCACCCGCTGGTCGATCATGTTGACCACCAGCGCCTGTGCGACCGGCTCACCACGCGCATCGGGGACCGTGCCCGGGGCTTGTCGCGCGAAAGCCTGTGTCAGAAAGAACGGGGCTCGCAGGTTGGACCCGATGTGACGATCCCAGCTCTCGGGCGTCGCATCCGCGAAACTGTCGTATTCGAAAATCGAGGCGTTGTTGACCAAAAGGTCGATCGGTTGATCCAGCGCCTGTGACGCGGCGGGGATCAGGTCTTCGACCGCGCTTGGATCAAGCAGATCGGCTTGGCAGGTGACGGCGGTGACCCCGAAGGCGGCACAGGCGGCGCGGGTTTCCTCGGCCCCGTCTTGTGAGCCCGCGTAATGCACGGCGACATTCACCCCGCGCCTTGCCAGCGCGATCGCCATGGCCCGGCCAAGCCGACCCCCGGCCCCGGTGACAAGCGCCGCCTTCACAAGAGCACCGTGACCACGTAGCCGACATAAAGCCCGGTGAGGACCACCCCCCAGATACGGCCCATGTGCCACCCCTTGAAAACAAAGGGGGCGAGCAGGAGCGACGCGGCGAGCATCACCCAGATGTCGAAACGCAAGATCTCGGCATCCACCGGGATCGGCCCGACAAGCGCCGCGACGCCGATGATGCCCAGAAGGTTGAACATGTTCGATCCGATGACGTTGCCGATGGCGACATCGGCCTGCTTTCGGATCGCGGCCATTACCGTGGTGGCCAGTTCCGGAAGCGACGTTCCCACCGCCACCAGGGTCAGCCCGATGACAGTTTCAGAGACGCCGATGCTGCGCGCGATATTGGTCGAGGCATCGACCAGCAGGTTGGCCCCGATCGGAAGGCCGATGAGGCCCAGCACCAGAAACAGCGCAATTTTCCAGCCCGGCAGGTTCGGGTCCACGCCTTCGAGGTCTTCTTCGTCATCCAGCACGGTCTCGTCAATCTCTTGCCCCCGCGCTTCGGCCTCCGCGATCACCGCGCGCCGATGGCGCATCGCGTCGCGGAATGCGGAGATAAGCATGTAGGCGAGCCCTGCGAGAAGCACCAACCCCTGCCACCAGCCGAACACACCGGTAAACGCCAGCGCGATGAACAGGACCGAGGCCGACAACATCATCAGGTAGTTGTGGCGCGATTCGCAGTCTTTCGTGGCAAGCCCGGTGAGGAGCGCGGGAATACCGAGAACCAGAAGGATATTGGCGGTGTTCGAGCCGACGACATTCCCCAGCGCTAGACCGGGGACATCGCGCAACACCGCCTCGACCGAGATCAGAAGTTCAGGCGCAGAGGTGCCGAAGGCGACGACCGTCAGTGACACGATCAGCGCCGGGATCCCCAGCCGCAGGGCAAGGTTCACCGCCCCTTTCACAAGGCTGTCGCCCGCCAGAAGCAGGATAGCGAGCCCCAGCGCAGCATAGAGCAGGTCGATGATCATTTCTTCTCACACTCGCAGGGGCCCTTGCCCAGCTTGGGCCGACCGCATTTCTGGCATTTCAGGGAAGACAGCTTCCGCACACCCGGAATGCGCAGGCGGCCAAAGATGGCCAGCACCAGCATACCGATCAGGAAGAGCGAGATTATCTTTACGATCATGGGTCAGAGACCGAACCGGGACCATGCCGCGCGCTCGTCGAGAACCGAGAGCGCGTCGTTGGCGATCCGTGCACCGAAGCGTTGGAACAATGATTTCCTGCGGCCATAGACCGCGAATTTCGTGTTGTCGCCGAACAGTCCCTTGAGCGTGGGCACCAGATGCCCGATCTCATCCGCAAGGCCAAGCTCGACCCCCTTGGCCCCAGTCCAGAACTGGCCGGAAAACAGCGCCGGGTCATCGACCAGACGGTCACCGCGCGCCGCTTTCACGTGATCGATGAAGGCGTCGTGAATGTCGCCCCCGATCTCTTTTATCCGCGCCACGTCTGCCGGGTCTTCGGGTTTGAACGGGTCAAGCTGGGATTTCGAGTCACCGGCGGTATAGACCCGGCGTTCGATCCCGTATTTGCCGATGAAGTCGGCAAAACCGAAGCTTGCCATGATGACCCCGATCGACCCGATGATCGACGAACGGTCGACATAGATCTTATCAGCGGCACAGGCGAGCCAGTATCCGCCTGAGGCGGCGGCATCTTCGACAAAGGCGTAAACGGGAATATCCTTTTCCTCGGACAACCGCTTGATCCGCGCCGCGATCAGCGAGGATTGCACCGGGCTGCCGCCGGGCGAATTGATCGAAAGCGCGACGGCTTTCGGTTTGCCACGGCGAAAGGCGCGCTCGATCGCGGAGGCCATGGCAACATCATTGAGTTGCCCGCGCGTTCCGGTCGAGATTTGCCCGTGAAGTCGGATGACCGCGACCATCGGGTCGGGGGTCATGAATGGGATCCAGCGTTTCATGTAACCCGATGTAGAGGCGGGCCTGTGGGGCGACAAGGGCTGTGTCGGTATTTGTGCACGGGTTGTGGCCGCGATGTCGCCCGGTGTCGGTTACACCCGAAGTTTCCAGCCTGTCCGGAAGATCCATGTGATCGTCGCGATACAGAACGCGAGAAATGCGGCGATGGCGAGAAGCGAATACCCCACGGCCACGTCCGACATCGAGAAAAACGCCCAGCGAAAGCCCGACACGAGATAAACCACCGGGTTGAACAGCGCGATCGTCTGCCATGCCTCCGGCAGCATCGAGATCGAATAGAACGCCCCCCCGAGAAACACCAGCGGCGTGATGACCAGCATGGGGATTAGGTTCAATTGCTCGAAATTTCCCGCCCAAATGCCGATGATGAACCCGAAGAGCGAAAAGCTTATGCAGGTCAAAAGCATGAAGGCGATCATGGCGACCGGGTGGGCGATCTGGAGATCGACGAACAGGCCCGCCGTGCCGAGGATGATCAACCCGATCATCATCGCCTTCGTGGCCGCCGCCCCGACATAGCCCAGCAGGATCTCGGGGACCGAGATGGGGGCCGAGAGCACTTCGTAAACCGTGCCCACGAATTTCGGGAAATAGATGCCCAGCGCTGCGTTTGTCACCGATTGCATCAGCATTTGCAGCATCATCAGGCCCGGAACGATGAAGGCGCCGTATTGGATGCCTTCGACCGTTTCGATGCGCGACCCGATCGCGGCCCCGAAAACCACGAAGTAAAGCGAGGTCGACACAACCGGTGAGATCACCGATTGAAAGATCGACCGGAAGGTGCGCGCCATTTCGAATTTGTAAATCGCAGCGATGGCTCTGAAATTCATGCCGCGTTCTCCCCGGTCTTCTGGTCGGTGACAAGCCCCACGAAAATGTCCTCAAGGCTGGATTGCCGCGTCGACAGGTCGGCCAGCTTCAGGCCAGCGGCGCGCAGGTCGGCGAGAACATCGGTGATCCCGGTTTGCTGGGCCGCCGTGTCATAAGTGTAGTCCAGCGTTCCGGTGGGCGAGAGGACCACGCCCTTTTCCGCAAGCGCAGGCGGCACCTCGGTCACCGGTTCGTCCAGTTCGATCTTCAGAACCTTCTTGCCCATGGATTTCATCAGCGTGTCGGTGTCTTCGATCAAGAGAAGCTCACCGTTGGAAATCACCCCGACCCGGTCGGCCATGGCCTCGGCCTCTTCGATGTAGTGGGTGGTGAGAATGATGGTGACACCGGATTTCTTGAGCGCACGCATCACGTCCCACATTTCCTTGCGCAACTCGACGTCGACACCCGCTGTCGGCTCGTCCAGAAACAACACGCGGGGTTCGTGCGAGAGCGCCTTTGCGATCATCACCCGGCGCTTCATGCCGCCGGACAATTCGCGGATGCGGTTGTCTTTCTTGTCCCACAGGGTGAGGTCGCGCAGGATTTGTTCGATCTTCGCGTCATCCTGTTTCTTGCCGAACAGCCCGCGTGAGAATTTGACCGTCGAGATGACCTTTTCGAACACCTCGACCGACATTTCCTGCGGGACAAGCCCGATCAGCTCCCGCGCCTTGCGAAAATCGCGCGTGATGTCATAGCCGCCGACCGTCACCGACCCTTCAGATTTGTTCGCGATCCCGCAGATGATCGAGATCAGCGTGGTCTTGCCCGCGCCGTTGGGGCCGAGAAGCGCCAGCACTTCGCCCTCCTCGATGTCGAGGTCCACGCCCTTCAGCGCCTGAAATCCGTTGTCGTATGTCTTGGTCAGGTTGTTGACCGAGATGATCGGTGCCATGCATCTCTCCTGTTTGCGCTCACAACAGATAGGGGATCGGGTCGGGAACGACCAGAGGCCCCGTGACTTTGACGTTGGGATCGGGCCGCATTGGCGCGGGCCCCTGTGCACAACGCCCTGTGCGCTGCCGATCAGACCGGGTTCAGCGGGCGCTCACCCGCCAGAACGGCGCACAGGTTTCCGGCGGCCATCAGCCCCATCTGACAGCGCACTTCAAAGGTCGCGGTGCCAAGGTGGGGCAGGAGCGTGACGTTCTCCATCGCCCGCAATTCTTCGGGCACCTGTGGTTCAAACTCGTAGACATCAAGCCCCGCACCGGCAATCTCGCCGCCCTGAAGCGCGGCGATCAGCGCGGACTCATCCACCACCTCCCCGCGCGAGATGTTCACGAAAATGGCATGCGCGGGCATTGCGCCAAAGGTGTCGGCCCCGATCAGGTGGCGGGTCTCCGGCCCCCCCGGCACGGCGGCAACGAGGAAATCCGAGGCAGCGGCAACCTCGGCCACCCCCGCCAACGGGCGGGCAGGAAAAGGTAGATCCTTGGGCGACCGGGTGTGATAGACCACCTCCATCGCGAACCCGTGGTGACAGCGCTGCGCGATGGCCTGACCAATTCGGCCCATGCCGATTATGCCAAGCGTCTTGCCGGTCACATGCTGACCCAGAAGCTGCATCGGGTGCCAGCCAGCCCATTGGCCCGCCCGCACCATCCGCTCGCCTTCGCCAGCGCGGCGCGCGGTCATCAACAGAAGGGTCAGCGCGGTGTCGGCGGTGGCTTCGGTGACCGCGCCGGGGGTGTTGGTCACCTCGATCCCCTTCGCGCGCGCGGCGGCCACGTCGATATGGTTGAATCCAACGCCGAAGTTGGCGAGAAGCCGGGCGCGTGGCCGGTCCACGGCGGCAAACACCTCGGCACTGTAAGCATCGCCCAAGGTGGGCAGAACCGCGTCGTAATCGGTGAGCGAAGCGATCAATTCATCGCGCCCCATGGGCGTGGTCGCATCGCGTTCGGTGACCTCGTGGGCCTCTTCAAGCCGCGCGATCACCGGGGCGGGCAGCGGGCGGGTGACGAGGATCCTTGCCATCAGCGGCGCGTCAAAACAGCCGCCCGCCATCGGGCACGGGTTTGTCGGGGGTCAAAAGCACCACCGCGCCCGCGTCGTCGGGCACGCCGAGCACAAGGACCTCCGACATGAACTTGCCGATCTGGCGGGGTGGGAAATTGACCACCGCCATGACCTCTTTCCCCATCACGCTGTCCGGCGTGTAATGCTCGGTGATCTGGGCCGAGGATTTCTTCACCCCGATCTCACCACCGAAATCGACCCAAAGCTTGATCGCGGGCTGACGGGCTTCCGGGTAAGGTTCGGCTTGCACCACCGTGCCCTTGCGAATGTCGACCTTCAGGAAATCGTCAAAGGAAATCTCGCTCATGCGCCCAACTCCCGGCTGCGGTCGGCGGCGGTCCGGACCGCGCGGTTCATCAAGGCGGGGAAACCGGTATCGGGGTCCATGAGAACCTCCAGCGCGGCCTGCGTGGTGCCACCCGGCGAAGTGACGTTTGTGCGAAGCTGTCCCGGGTCTTCCTCTGACGCCTCGGCAAGGTGCCCGGCCCCGCCCACCGTCGCCTTGGCCAAGGCCATGGCAAGCTCGGGGGTAAGACCCTGGGCGGTGCCCGCGGCGGCAAGCGTTTCGATCAGGTGGAAGACATAGGCGGGGCCGGACCCGGACACGGCGGTCACCGCGTCCATCTGCCCCTCGTCCTCGAGGCGCACCACCTGCCCGACGGCGGTGAGCAGGCTTTCGGCCAAACCAAGGTGGTCGGCGGTTGCATGCCCGTTCCCGATGATGGCCGTGATGCCCCGGCCCACGGCGGCAGGCGTGTTGGGCATGGCCCGCACGATCGGCGTCTTGTCCCCCAGCATCCGCTCATAGGTGCCGATGGTGACACCGGCGGCAACCGATACGAAAAGCGTGGTGCCATTGCCCATCGGTTCAAGCGTGGGAAGCGCATCGGTCATCATCTGCGGCTTCACGGCGACGAGCACCACGGCGGGGTGCTTTGGCAGGTCGGTATTGAGGTTGAGGCCGTCCAGACCCTTGAGCCAGTCCGAAGGGTTGGGGTCGGTGACCCAGACCGAGCTGGCGGGCAGGCCCCCGTCGAGCCAGCCCTTGAGCATCGCCGACCCCATCTTGCCACACCCCAGAAGCACGAGGCCGTGGGTTTCGATGTCTTTCATATCCATGCGTCTCTCCGTCGTTGCGCAGACACTATGGGGAGAGGCGGCGGGGTGCAATGCGGAGCCATGCGGGCGCAAACGTGAACGGAGGGGCCAAGGCCCCTCCGTCATTGCCGGTATGAAACCTGTTGCCGTCAGGCGCGCCCGTACGCCTGTGCCATCGCCACCTGCATGGCCTCGCCCACCGTCTGATCGCTCCAGTTTACCAGCTGGAAGGCGGGGTAGAACCGTTCGCAGTTGCCCACGGCGGAGGAGATAAGCCGCCCAAGCTGTTCCTGGCTCGCGATCTGCCCGCCATTGAGCACGAGCCCGTAGCGAAAGACCATCAGGCGCTGTTCGTGCCAATAGGTGAAGGCACCATCCCAAACCATGTCATTGGTCGCGTTCAGCGCTTCGTAGAGGTGCGACAGTCGTTGCTCCGGCGGGTCCATCTCGAAGGTGCAGATGAGCCGAAGCGTTTCGTCGTAGGGGCTCCAGGCCAGAGTGATGGAATAGGTCCGCCACTGGCCCTCGACAGCCATGGCGATCTGATCATCACCGACACGATCGAAATCCCAAGCGTGATGCTCGGCAAGGGTTTCAACGATGTCGATGGGATGCAGATCTTCGGATTCGAGAAAATGCTCGGTGGCCGTCATGAGCTTGCCCCTTCTGCCCGGTTCAGCCTTTGCGGTTGCAGAAACGCAAGGGCTTGTTGCCTGTACAGGGTGTGGCGTCTTTTGCACCGCGTCCCTACTACATATCGTGTGATATTCATTGACTCCTGTAAAGGAGAAAGTAGAGAATCTGCGTTTTCCCAAAGAATCGAGTCGCTTGAGGACTCGGGACTTGCACAATTTCTGCAATTCCCCGGCTGTGAAGGATTTTTTCCGGCAGGTTTTTCGCGGATCCAGCCCAGCCAACCGCCCCTCAACAGGCGCGCAACCCGGCCCGCAGCACGACAACGCGGCGCGGTGTGTCGGTCGAGCACGGGGGCAGGCGAAAACTGCATCAGACTGTCACATGCATTGTGTCAATTGCGAAATTGCCAGTGTAAACTGGATGCGGTATCTCACCTGCCATGGGGGCACAGATCAGACGGAAGCTGGTAGTTATCGCCGTGATGACGGCTATTGCGACCTTGACCGGTCCGTTTGGCACCTTTGGGGAAATGCCTCTTGTGTCGCGGCTCGGGTATTGGGGGACAATCATCATCGGCATTGCCGTCGTCGTGAACCTGTCTTTGGTGGTCTTCCTGTCGCCGCGATGGTTGGGGGCCCTGCATTCGGTCGCGCGCATCGCGCTTGCCGTTGCCGTGGCGACCGTGCCGGGGGCCGCGATCATCGTGCTCGTCGAAGCCCAGTTCTTCCAAGCGCCCTTCACGCTGGACCGGATCGAAGAACGGGCGATCTACGTCGCCTTGATCAGTTTCATGGTCGCCTATTTCGAAATGCATGTGCGCCCAAGGGTGGTGGCACATGCCGACCAGTCGAAATACACAACGATGAAAATGCTGGCCCGGCTGGCACATGCGACGGATGGCAGCGTGCCGTCACCGCAAGACGACCTCGACACGGTCGAGACCGCGGCGGAGGGTCATTTAAACCCGACACCGGCCCCAGCCCCAACCACGACGCGCGCCACCAAGCCCAGTCGCGATGTCAGACCGGTTTTCTTGCGCAACCTAGACGCGCGGATGGGTGAAGAGCTTTTGTCGATCTCGACGCAGGATCACTATCTCGATGTCGTCACCCGCGCGGGACAAGAACGCATTCTCAAACGGATGAGCGACGCGCTTGTGGAACTTGATGGCTACCGCGGTCTGCACATCCACCGCTCGCATTGGGTGGCACTCGACGCGATCGAGGCGATCGTCAAAGACGGGCGCAAATGCCATGTGCGTCTGGTCGATGGGCGGATGCTTCCGGTGAGCCGCCCGAACGTGGCAGTGGTGACGCAAGCCCTTGAAGCCGAACGCGCGCAACCCACATCGGGGTGACACGCGAACACCGGGGCAACCCCCCGGCAGGAGACCGCCATGATCCCCTATTCCATTCTCGACCTCGCCCAGATCCCCGAAGGATCGGACGCGGCGCAAGCCCTGAAAAACGCCGTTGATCTTGCTCAACATGCCGAAGGCTGGGGATACCGGCGCCATTGGTTTGCCGAACACCATAATTCGACCGGCATCGCCTCTTCCGCGACGTCGATCCTGATCGGGCATGTCGCCGGGCAGACGCGGACGATCCGGGTCGGCTCTGGCGGCATCATGCTGCCCAACCACGCACCGCTCATGGTGGCCGAACAATTCGGCACGCTGGCCACGCTTCACGGCGACCGGATCGATCTCGGGGTGGGGCGCGCGCCGGGCACCGACATGGCCACCGCGCGGGCGCTGCGCCGGATCATGAGCCAGGCCGATACCTTTCCCGATGACGTGGTGGAATTGATCGGCTTCTTGCAAGAGGCCGCACCGGACCAGAGGATCCGCGCCATTCCCGGCGCGGGCACCAATGTGCCGGTCTGGATGCTGGGGTCGAGCCTGTTTGGCGCACAGCTCGCCGCGCAACTCGGGCTTCCTTATGCGTTTGCCAGCCATTTCGCACCCGACGCGCTGGACGATGCGATCCATGTCTACCGCTCGAACTTTCAGCCGGGGATCACCAAAGCCCCGTGCTTCATGCTTGCCGTGAACTTGTTCGCCGCCGACACCGATGATGCGGCGTTGCGTCTTCGGACCTCCATGCAGCAGGCGTTCCTGAACCTGCGGCGCGGGCATCCCGGCCCGCTCCCGGCCCCGGTCGATGATCTCGGGACCGTGGCCACGCCCGAAGAACAGGCGATGGTCAACCATGCGCTTCGTATCAGCGCCGTGGGCGGACCGGACCGGGTGGCGAAACAGATCGAGACGCTGATCGCGCGCTACAGGCCGGACGAGGTGATCTTTGCCGGGGGCATCCACGACCATGCCATGCGGCTGCGGTCGTTCGAGATCGGGGCACAGGTGATGGCCGGGTTGGCACAGGCGGCCTGATCAATCCGCCCCTATTACTCGGCCCAGATGCGGCGCACGGACACATCCGCCGTGTAGTCATCGCCATAGGCGACCACGGCGATCGAGCTGACCTGACCGGGTGAAAGGGATCCGCGTTGGCCGCCTTCGGGTGTGAACGACGAAAGTGGCAGGGTGATGTCCTGCCAGCCGCCGGTCGCGGTGAATCCCGCTTTGAAAAACCGCCATGGGGCAAGCGTGCCGCGCTTTCGCGCAAAGACGTAATAGCGGTTGCCATTGCCCTTGACCGACACCCCGATGGCTTTCGTGTCGTCGGGCAGACCGTTGATCTTGAGCCGCGCCTGGATAAAGCCGCCGTTGTTGGCGGTCGAAACCGTTCCGGTCAGACGCAGGCCCTCGGTCGTGACGGCGGCCTGCCCATCGGACACGCCCCCCATCACCTGGTCAGAGAAGAACTCCCACCGGCTGGCGGGGGTGCCGGAGAAATCTTCAATCACCTGCGCTTTGACAGGAGTTGTAGACATGAGAACGAAGGCGAGGATTGTGCGTATCATAAGCCGATTACGCGACCGGGTGAGTGCCGGATCACTCGGTGCAGGACAGCGGCACCTCGACCCGGCATCCGGCGGTATCGAAACCGACCACGAAACCCTCGGGCCCGGGGCGCCACGGGGTCGGTTCATCCGGGATCACGCGAAGCGCGCCCACGCCGCAGGCCCGTGGCGCTTCGCTTACCAGCCACCGCTGTCGCATGGCCGCATCCACCACGGCATCCCGCGTGACGCAGGCGGCAAGGCCCGCGTCACTGTGAAAGGCGGCGAGGTCGCGGTAATAAGCGAGCCGCAGGTTCGCCCGGCCTTCGTCCAGCCAGCTCTTGGCACCGACCAGCCCGAGCGCACCCAATACGCCGAGGGTGGCGAGCCGCCTAAGAGGTGCGATCGGGTTCACGGTCACCCACCGCCTCGCGCCAATGCTTTCGGCACAGCGACACATAGGCTTCGTTGCCGCCGATCACGACCTGCTCCCCGTCGGTCAGCACGTTGCCCATGGGGTCTTGCCGCACCACCATCGTCGCCTTCCTTCCACAATGGCAAATGGTGCGCACTTCGCGCATCTCATCAGCCAGCGCGAGAAGCGTGGCGGAGCCGGGGAAAAGCTGACCCTGGAAATCGACCCGAAGCCCGTAGGCCATGACCGGCATGTTCAGGTCATCGACCGCGCGGGCAAGCTGCCAGACCTGGGCGGGTTCAAGAAACTGCGCCTCGTCGAGAAAGACGCAGGCGATCGCGCCGGTGGCAATGCGGTCGCGGATCTTGTCGAACAGGTTCTCTCCCGGAGAGAAGGTGTCGGCCTCGGTATCAATCCCGATGCGCGAGGCGATGTGCCCCGCCCCGGCCCGATTATCGAAGGCGAAGGTGAGAAGGTAGGTCTTCATCCCGCGTTCGCGGTAATTGTGCGACGCCTGCAAAAGCAACGTCGATTTCCCCGCGTTCATGGTCGAGTAATGGAAATAAAGCTTCGCCATGGGATGGCATTAGCGGGTCGGCCCCGTCCTATCAAGCAGGGCGATGGCACGCAGCGGTGTTCCGGGCTACCGAACGCCTACCACCCGTCGCGCAGATGATCGAAAAGCGCCTTGTTCGGGCACAGCGACGGGGCCTCTTTCGACCCGCCCGCGTGATCCTCGAGCCAGATTTCGCAGCCCTCGGGATCGGCACAACCGTGGCAGCGCTCCACGGCACGGTCCAACTGGCGGCGCGAGACGAGGTTTGCATCGTATTCCGCCGCGATGTTCAGGCCGAGTGTTTCGGCCATCCGGCGCATGGCCTGCGGTGTGACGGGGCGATCGAAATTGTCTTTCATCATCTATACCTCCCGGTGCAATACGAGGCCGATTATCGGCAAGATTGCCCCGACCCGCTTTGATAGAGGTCAAATCGGGGTTTCATTCCGCCGTGGCTGGGATAGGCTGACCCCATGTTTACCATCGAACACGATTTCGACGCGACCGTGGTCACCCTCGTCGATGAGGGCGAAGAGGGGATACAGCATCTCAAGGAAGATGTGACCATCAACGCCTTCGAGGACTGCATCACGCTCGAACAACTCGAACCGCAGACCGACCGCGTGCAGGTCGTCACCCTGTCGATGAGCCAGGTGCGCGACCTCGCCGCCGCGCTGGACCTACCCGAAGGCGTCTACCGCCTGAAACCGGTCGAGGACGAGAACGTCTAATCGACGCGAAATACCTTGTCGCGCCCCGGCGCCCCGCGTGTGAGCGTGAGACGCGACTTCGCGATGCCAAGCGCGCTGGACAAAAGCGCTGTGACCGCGCGGGTCGCCTTGCCCCCTTCGGGCACCGCGGTGACGGTGATCCTCAGCACGTCGCCCTCGACCGTGATCGAATTTCGCGCCGCTTTCGGCGTGACCCGCACGGCGATTTCGCGGCCCGGTTCGACCCAGTGTGACAGCGTGCCCTTCTTCATGCCCTTTCCTTGCCGATCGCCGCACCGGGTGCAAGACCGGCCATACACTTGACGCCCGTGGAAAAAGTGCCGACATGGCTATCCAACGGACAGGAGGACACATGCCCGAGAAAAACGATGCCGCGCTGGCGTTCCTGCTCACGCGCCGGTCGCGCCCCGCGAAAACGCTGACCACTCCGGTGCCGGACCGCGCGGCGTTGTCGCCGATCCTGACCGCAGGCGCGCGCACCCCCGATCACGGCAAGCTGGAGCCATGGCGCTTCATCGTGCTTGAGAAGGCGGCGCTTGCGCGGCTGGCCAATTGTGTCACCACCTGCGGGGAAAAGCTGGGCGTTGACCCTGACAAGATCGAGAAAAGCTATCGGCAATTCGCCGATGCCGATCTCGTGGTCACGGTCGTCGCGTCGCCGGTGGCGAGCGACAAGGTGCCCGCGATCGAACAACTTTATTCTGCCGGGGCTGTGTGCCTTTCGGTTCTCAACGCGGCGCTGGCTGCGGGGTGGGGTGCCAATTGGCTCTCTGGTTGGCCAAGCCATGATGCGGGTTTCGTGCGTGAAGAACTCGGTCTGGCAGGGCACGAAACGGTTGCCGGTTTCATTCATATCGGCACCGAACGGGTCGTGCCGCCGGAACGACCCCGTCCCGATCTGGATACCAAGGTAGAGTGGGTGACGTCATGATCTTTGATGATTTTCTCAAAGCACTGGGCCAATTGGGGGACCGCCGGTTTCGCAAGGTGCTCCTGCTCGGGCTCGGGCTGACCATCGCGCTGCTGGCCGCCATCACCATTGCGCTGGTGGTTCTCATCGGGGTGTTCCTGCCCGACAGCATGAGCCTGCCATGGATTGGCGAGGTGAATTGGCTCGATTCGGTGGCGAGTTGGGCAATCGTGGGCATCATGATGGTGCTCTCGCCCTTCCTGATGGTGCCGGTCGCGGTGGCGTTCCAGGGTATATTCCTGGACGAAGTGGCCGATGCAGTTGAGGACCGGCATTATCCGACCTTGCCTTCAGCGGGCGACGTGACGGTGCTGGACGGATTGCGCGATGCCGCCTCGCTCATCGCCGTGACCATCGCGATCAACATCGTTGCGCTGATCCTTGCGCTGTTCATCGGCCCGCTGGCCCCGATCCTGTTCTGGATGGTGAACGGATACCTTCTGGGCCGGGAATATTTCACCATGGCCGCGATGCGGCGCGAGGGGCTGGAGGGTGCCAAGCGCCTGCGCCGCAAACACGGCA
>JAABTN010000053.1 GCA_011389895.1 Maritimibacter sp.
ATGCCGAGTTGCAAGACAAGGTCGCGCGCCTTGCCGGGGGGCTTCAGGCCAAGGGCGTGACGAAGGGCGACCGGGTCATCATCTACATGCCGATGGTGCCCGAGGCGCTGATCGCCATGCTCGCCGTTGTGCGTCTTGGGGCCATCCATTCGGTGGTTTTCGGTGGCTTTGCCTCGAACGAGTTGGCCACCCGGATCAACGACGCCACGCCCAAGGCGATCATCGCGGGGTCCTGCGGGTTGGAGCCGAACCGCACCGTGGCCTACAAGCCGCTCCTCGACGGGGCCATCGAGCTGTCCGCCCACAAGCCCGAGTTCACCGTGATCTTCCAGCGGGACCAGCATCCGGCAGACCTGAATGATGGCTATGATTTCGACTGGGACGAGATGTCCAGGTCCGAACCGGTGCCCTGTGTGCCGGTCGAGGGCAACCACCCCTGTTACGTGCTCTACACCTCCGGCACCACGGGCCAGCCCAAGGGCGTGATCCGCGACACCGCCGGGCATCTGGTCGCGCTACACTGGACCATGAAGAACGTCTACAACGTGGACCCGGGCGACGTATTCTGGGCCGCCTCGGACGTGGGCTGGGTCGTGGGCCACAGCTACATTTGTTATGCGCCGCTCATCCACGGCAACACCACCATCGTCTTCGAAGGCAAGCCCGTGGGAACCCCCGATGCCGGCACCTTCTGGCGCGTTATCTCCGAGCACAACGTGAAATCCTTCTTCACCGCCCCAACCGCCTTTCGCGCCGTGAAACGCGAAGACCCCAAGGGCGAGTTCGTGAAGAAATACGACCTGTCGTGCCTGAAGCAGGTCTACCTCGCCGGCGAACGCGCCGACCCCGACACCATTGTCTGGACGCAGGACCAGCTGGGCGTGCCGGTGATCGACCACTGGTGGCAGACCGAGCTGGGCTACCCGGCGGTGGCCAACCCTGTTGGGATCGAGCTTCTGGAAACCAAGCTCGGCTCGCCTGCCGTGCCGATGCCGGGCTACGAGATGCAGATCCTCGATGATGCCGGCCACCCGTTGGAAGCGGGTCAGCTTGGTGCCATCGCGGCAAAGCTGCCGCTACCGCCGGGCACGCTTCCAACGCTGTGGAACGCGGAAGACCGGTTTCGCAAAAGCTACCTCAATTCTTTCCCCGGCTATTATGAGACCGGCGATGCGGGCTACATGGACGAGGACGGATACCTCTATATCATGGCGCGCACCGATGATGTCATCAACGTCGCCGGTCACCGGCTCTCGACCGGTGGGATGGAAGAGGTCCTTGCCTCCCACCCCGATGTGGCCGAATGCGCGGTGATCGGTGTCACCGATGAACTCAAGGGTCAGCTGCCGCTGGGGTTCGTCTGCCTGAACGCAGGCTCGGACCGCGACGAGCAAGAAGTGGTGGCCGAATGCGTCAAGCTGGTGCGCGACAAGATCGGGCCGGTCGCGGCGTTCAAATCCGCCGTGGTCATTGACCGGCTGCCCAAGACCCGGTCGGGCAAGATCCTTCGCGCCACGATGGTGTCGATCGCGGATGGTAAGGACTTCAAGCTGCCCGCCACCATCGACGACCCCGCAGTCCTTGACGAAATTCGCGACGCGCTTGAAAGCCTCGGCTACGCGAAAGCCTGACCCCGGCGCGTCAGATCGCCAGACAGGAAAGGGCGCGTCCGCTGGGCGCGCCCTTTCGGGTTGCAGCGGCAGGCAAATCGTTTTTAGCTGGGACTTTATTTATCGGTTCCGTCCCGTTACGTTTTCTTGCTCAATTCAGGGTGCCGCGAAACGGGTGTTGGTATCGACCCGGTGGCCCGTTAGAGTTTTGGTAAATGAATGAGATTAAATTGGCGCCGTAACAATCGCGAGGTGCCGTTGTGACGCGTGGCATAGAAAAACGGTACGATCACTTCGACGGTGCAACGCCCGGTGAAGGCCCCCTGTCCATTGCGCTTATCATCGGGTCGGAAGACATGGATGCGCTGGTGCCAGCGGACCAGATCGAAACGCTGGCCTGTCACCCGATCCGGGCGCGCAACGTGGCCGAAGCGCATGAGGCCTGTGCCATTCATGACGTCGACCTCGTGGTCATGCCGCTGTCGGTCAACAACACCTCGCTCCTGCCGATCCTGAACCATTGCACGACCAAGGATGACCCCCCGGCCATCGTGGTGATCGCGCAAAGCGACCAGATCAACGATGCCGCCGAAGCGATGCGCTCGGGGGCCGATGAATGCCTGTTCAGCCCGTTTTCGCCGGGGCGGCTGGACCGCACGCTGCGCGCCGCGCTCGCCCCGCGCGACCATCACACCGCGCATTCCGAACACCGCAGGCAGCCGGGTGCCCCCGACCTTGGCGGTGCGGTCATTGTCCCGGTGGACGGGGACGACGCGCGCCCGGCGCAAAGCGCGACGCCAAACATCCCGCGCTTTCACGGCATGGTCGGCCAGACCCCCGCGATGGTCGCACTTTTTGACCGGGTTCAGGCCATCAGCGGCTCGGACGCCCCGGTTTTACTTCAGGGCGAGGTCGGATCTGGCAAACGCCGCCTTGCCCGCGCGATCCATGCCGCATCCCCGCGCGCGGATCACCCGTTTGTCACTGTCAATTGCGCAACCCTTTCCCCCGACGGCTTTGAAACGGTCTTCAACGGCACGGGCGAGATCCCGGATGTGGTGACACGCGCACGCGGCGGGACGCTTTTCCTGAACCATCTCAACGCCCTGCCCGACCCGCTCCAATGCCGCCTCGTGGCGCTCTTGCAAGAGGAAGAGGCGCGCAGACGGCCCGACACAGCCCGCGTCATCGGCGCCCTGAGCGAACCGGTCGCGCGGTTTCTGTCCCGCGGCAGTCTTGCGGAGAACCTGTATTTCACGCTGAACGTGGTCGAATTGGCCCTGCCGCCGCTTCGGGACCGGCGCGCGGATATCCCGGACCTGATCGAAGCCATATTGGCCGACCAGTCCAAGCGCGAGGGATGCGTGCCCCCGGTTCTTTCCGCCACGGCGCGCGATCTTCTCATCAGCCACGACTGGCCGGGGAACCTGCGCGAACTGACCAACGTCATGCGCGGTCTCGTGCTTATCGGGTCCGGCGCACAGCTTGGCCCCGATGACCTGCCCGCCTCGGTGATGGCGGCCCGCAGCCCCGCCCACCCGGACCAAGCCACCGGCATGGGGGGCGACGTCGCCACCACCGGGACCCCCGCGCCGATCAGCGTTCCGGGTCTGGTGGGGCAACGGCTCGCCGATATCGAGCGTGCGGTGATCGAGGCGACGATTGCCGCCGAAGGTGGCTCGGTCACCCGCGCTGCGCGGGTTCTCGATGTGTCGCCCTCCACGATCTACCGAAAACGCGACAGCTGGACGCGGGACGACCCGTCCTGACCCAAACCTGCACCGGCACGCACCCGGCGAAGGCGCCCCGGTGTCAGACGAATTGCTCGCGGATCAAGCGTTCTTCCAGCCCGTGGCCCGGATCGAACAGCACCTTGTGCGCGATATCGTCGGCGCTCTCGACCTCGACCGACGTGACCAGCCCGGCGGACCGGCTGTCAGCATCCGCCATGACCGGGCGCTTGTCCGCCTCCAACACGTCAAAGCGCACCTTGGCGGGTTTCGGCAACAACGCCCCGCGCCAGCGACGGGGTCGAAACGGCGCGATCGCGGTCAAGGCCAGAACATCGGATCCGATCGGCAGGATCGGACCATGGGCGGAGTAATTGTAAGCGGTCGACCCCGCCGGGGTGGCAAGGATCGCGCCATCGCAGATGAGAAGCGACATGCGCTGTTTCCCGTCCACCGAAATCGCCAGTTTCGCCGCCTGCGGCCCGGCGCGCAACATCGACACCTCGTTGATCGCCAACGCCTCGTGCAGCGTCCCGTCGGGCGAGGTGGCGCGCATGCGCAACGGATTGATCACCTCAAGCTCGGCATCGCTCAACCGCTCTTCCAGCCGCTCGGTCGAATACTCGTTGAGCAGAAAGCCCACCGTGCCCCGGTTCATCCCGTAGACCGGCACGTCCAGCTCCTGTGTCTGGTGTAGCACGCCCAGCATGAATCCATCCCCGCCCAGCGCGACGATCACATCCGCCGCCTCGGGCGCACAATCGCCATACCGCGCGACAAGCTCGCTTCGCGCCTCTTGGGCGGATGGTCCGCTCGCCGCCAGAAACGCCAGTTTCGGTCCCATGTCGCCCTCTCCAATGTTTCCTCACGCGCACGCGTGGTTCCGAAACAATCACAAGTTTCAACAAAGGGCCAGTTTCGACGTCACGACGTCGCAATCGGACCAGCCCGCCCCTTCCCGACCCGTCCAATATGCCGTATGTGCCGCACATCCAAGAACAGGAGACCGCCCCATGAAGGATATCCGCGCCCCCGGCTTTTTCACTGAAAAGCTGTCTGACCGTGACCCCGAGATCTGGGCCTCGATCACCGGCGAACTCGGTCGCCAGCGTGACGAGATCGAATTGATCGCCTCGGAGAACATCGTCTCCGCCGCCGTGATGGAAGCCCAAGGCACGGTCATGACCAACAAATACGCGGAAGGATATCCGGGTCGCCGCTATTACGGCGGGTGCCAATATGTCGACGTGGCCGAAACGCTCGCCATCGAACGCGCCTGCAAGTTGTTCGGCGTCGGCTTTGCCAATGTGCAACCCAATTCGGGCTCGCAGGCCAACCAGGGCGTGTTCACCGCGCTGATCAAGCCGGGCGATACGATCCTCGGCATGGATCTGGCGTCCGGTGGCCACCTGACCCACGGGGCCCCGCCGAACCAGTCGGGCAAATGGTTCAACGCCGTGCAATACGGCGTGCGGCGTGACGATAACCTGATCGACTATGATCAGGTCGAAGCGCTCGCGAAAGAGCATAAGCCAAAGCTGATCATCGCCGGGGGGTCCGCGATCCCGCGCCAGATCGACTTTGCGAAGTTTCGCGAGATCGCGGATACGGTCGGGGCCTATCTCATGGTCGACATGGCGCATTTCGCCGGTCTCGTCGCGGCAGGCGAACACCCGTCGCCCTTCCCGCACGCCGATGTCGCCACCACCACGACGCATAAGACCCTGCGGGGCCCGCGCGGCGGCATGATCCTGACCAACGATGAAACCATCGCGAAAAAGGTCAATTCCGCGATTTTCCCCGGCATTCAGGGTGGCCCGCTCATGCATGTGATCGCGGCGAAAGCGGTGGCCTTTGGCGAGGCTCTTGATCCGTCGTTCAAGACCTATCAAAAGGCCGTGCGCGCCAATGCCGTGGCGCTGTCCGATCAGTTGATGAAAGGTGGGCTCGACATCGTGACCGGTGGCACCGACACCCATGTCATGCTGGTCGATCTTCGCCCCAAGGGGGTAAAAGGCAACGCCACCGAGAAATCGCTTGGCCGCGCGCACATCACGACCAACAAGAACGGCATTCCCTTCGATCCGGAAAAGCCGACGATCACCTCGGGCGTGCGTCTTGGCACCCCCGCCGGCACCACCCGCGGCTTCGGCGAAGCCGAGTTTCGCCAGATCGCCGACCTGATCGTCGAAGTGGTGGATGGGCTCGCCGCCAATGGCGACGACGACAACGGGACCGTCGAAGCGGCCGTGAAAGCCAAGGTGGCCGACCTCTGCGCCGCCTTCCCGATCTACCCGCACCTCTGAACCTGCGCAGGCCGCGCGCGGGCGGACGCTCGACATGGCCTGACAAAGACAAACGGCGCGTCCCATGGGCGCGCCGTTCCGCGTCTCATCCCCACGGGCGTCACAACAGCCCGCGCCACGCCATGATCGCAACGGCAATCGCAACCACTACCAGGAGGTTGAGCGCATTGCCCGCAAGCCAATGCAGCACGATCCCCTTGCGGCGGTCCCAAGGGTCGATGGTCTTCAACCAGGCTTCCGCCTTCTCCGTCCCCGCCTCGATCCGCGCCATGTCGATCCGCGGGCGCAGCTTGGGATTGCGCGCCAGATCCAGCGCCTCGATCAGCGCCTCGATCTCGCGCCCGACCCAGCGCGGCATGCGCCGCGCCGCCCGCCGGTATTTCACCGCAAGCCCCTCGCCCCTGATATCCAGCCGCTCTTCCATCAATCCAGCCAGCCGGTCGGCCCGGTCCTGAAGGTCCATCTGCGTCCCCCTTGCAAAAATCTTTAGCCGATACGCCTTCCCCCCTCAACGGGGCCGGGTTACATCTCGCCCATGCTCAACGTCCAAACCGTCGGCACCGACACCGCACAGCCACCACTTCTCATCGTTCATGGCCTTTTCGGCTCCGGGCGCAACTGGGGTGTGATCGCGAAACGCCTGTCTGCCGACCGGCGCGTGCTCACCGTCGACATGCGCAACCATGGCGCCAGCTTCCATGCCGACAGCCAAAGCTACCCGGACATGGCAGACGACCTTGCCGAGGTCATCGATGCCGAAGGCGGCACGGCGGATGTGGTCGGTCATTCCATGGGGGGCAAGGCCGCCATGGTGCTGGCCCTGACCCGGCCCGCGTATGTGCAAAGCCTGACTGTCGCCGACATTGCGCCGGTCGGCTATGAGCATTCGCAAGCGCACCTGATCAAGGCGATGCGCGACCTTGATCTCAGCACCATCACCACGCGCTCCGATGCCGACGCCGCCCTCGCCGATGCGATCGCGGAGCGTGAAACCCGCGCCTTCCTCCTGCAATCGCTCGATGTGCGCAACAAGGCGTGGAACCTGAACCTCGACGTGCTTGAACGCGACATGGACCAGATCACCGGCTTTCCGGACGTCTCGGGGCGTTACGATGGCCCCGCCTTCTTCCTGTCAGGTGGCAGCTCCGACTACGTGGGCCCCGAACACCGCGCCCGGATCAAGACGCTTTTCCCGCAGGCGAAACAGGCCCGCATCCCCGGAGCCGGTCATTGGCTCCATGCCGAGAAACCCCGCGAATTCGAGGCCGCGCTGCGCGCCTTTCTCGGGCTCTGAGCCCTTCATCGTTTTGACAATACCTCAGGAGGTCTGGAGGAGGATCCTCCAGAGGCGGCGCAAGCCGCCTGAACGCACCCGAGCCCGAGCGGACCCGATGGCCACGCGCAATGCGTTTCAGTGGGTCCAGACCTGCCGCCGGTTGGTGGCGAAATTGTCACCGTAGCCGCCGGGGCGCAGGGTTTGCTTGCGCTCTTGCGGCTCGGTGACAACCGCGTCGATCCCATGTTTCTCGGCATAGGCAACGGCGGCCTCCCGGGTCGGGAAGCGCATGCGCACCTGGGCTTGTGTATCGGACGAACTGGTCCAGCCCATCAGCGGGTCGATATCCTTGGATTCGTTCGACACGAAATCCAGAACCCACTCCTTGGTCTTCGCCTGACCGGATGTCATGGCATTGCGGGCGGGCTTGTAGATACGAGCGGGCATGAAACTCTCCTTCTGACGCCCCGGTTTATCCGAAAACCCGGGGCCCCATGCAAGCGAAAACGCCGTGAACGCGCCTACCATGTGATACCAGGTGGTCCCGGATAGGGCCAACCGAAAACCGCCCGCGATGACATCACGGGCGGCCTCCGAGGTGAAACAGGTCTCTGTTTCGTGAGTGTGGGGCTGTCGACCCCGGCGAGGGAGCGAGGGGTGGGGTGGGTGTTCGCCGAAGCCGACAGCCGGTCTGCTGCTTGCCCCACCACGCTAACAACCATCGGCAATCCGCCGCAAGAAAAAATTCAACCTATGCGGACTGAATTTCATAAAACTCTCCCTTTGGTGGTAAGAAAGGCTTAATGAAGAGACGCCATAGGGCCCCGCCCTGCAGCTTTCAGAACCAGCAATCTGTGAAAAAATGTGACATCGATACCCGATCCGGATTACCGGGGCGGCGCAGCATGTGCGCAGATCGTCAGCCCCCGCTCTCCCGCGCCGGTCAGGCTGCGCGCCGGGACGGACCCACACCGGATTGGGGCGGTTTGGTCAGGCTTTGGGCCAACACCTGTGCTTCGTGCCGCTTCAGCACGTCACGCGCCGCCGGGCCATAGGCCCCATCGAGGCTGCGCAGGTCGGGAAACAGCGAAAAGACCTCTTCCCGCATCTCGGCCTCAAAGGCTGAAAGCCCGACGCCGCCGGGATAGAAGCTCTCGGACGCAAGGTTCATGGTCACGAGGATCTGGTGGGTATCGAACAGCAGGTGGAAATACTCGACCTCCGGCACCGGATCGACGAAAATCGTCTGTCCGTTGACAAGGTGACGGGCCGCCGCCAGCACTTCATCCCGCCCGAAATGAAGCTGCGAGACGGCCCCGCCGATCAGAACTCGGTGCATGGGCGAGACAAGCATGTCTTGCGCCGGCACGCCCGGCGCGATTGACCCGGCCCGAAGCCGCACCGGGCGCAACCGCGCATCCGTCTCGGCCCCCGCCAGCGCGATCCGCTTCGATCCGGTCCAACGGATTCGCTGCACCCCGTTGTCGGCGGTCAACACCCTGTCGCCCGCGCGCAGATCCTCGACCGGGCGCGCGCCATGGGGCGTCTCGATCAAGGTGCCGCGCGTGAAACAGGGGGGTTCATCCACCCCGTTGATCGTGATCGTGACCGATGTGGTGCCCGCGTCCGAGGTGATGGTGAACACCTCGGTCAGCGTGTCACCGGTGTCCAACGCCTGGATCGACGGGTTCGCGTTGTCCGCAGCATAGCTCCAGACCCCGTTTGCGTCGATCTCCAACGACCCGTAGGTGCCGCCGATGGTCTCGGCAGTCCACTCGCCGGTGTCATCGCCAAGGTAATAATCGGCGTCCCCCGATGCGGTTATGAAACCGCCGACAACGCCGGTGTCTTCGGTCACCGTGCCGGTCTGGGGAATCGGGATACCCATCAGAGCGCCTCCGGCGCGAGAAACGCCTTCACCAATCCGCGCTGCCCCTGCGAGGCATCGCCTTGCACCACCTTGGAGACGGTCCCGCCCGCGCCCATCCGGGCAAAGTAGAACGCGCCTTCTGGTGGATTGCGGGCAATATGGCGGGCCACCATCGCGCCATGTCCGAACGGCGCGATCAGGTCGATGAACCAAAGGTTCGGGCCCGCCGCCCATTCGTCCGAGGCCGGCGGTGATTTCTGAAACAGCATCCGCTCGCTGACCCGGTCACTGAGCCGCGCCCAGATCAGGGCGGCGGCAGTCGCGCCGTTGTCGTCTTCGAAGAAGCGAACACAATCGTTGTTCACCGCCGGGAAAAACAGCGCGGCCAGCCCGTGTCCGGGAAATGTGCGGTGCATCGGGCAATAGGCCGCAAGATAGCTGAGCTTGCCCAAAGCCAGCAAATGTTCGTCCCTCGGACGAACCGGGGCAGCGCCGCTCGCGCGCCCGATCGTTTCGGTGCCTCTGCCCGACATCTTTCGCGATGCCTCTCATGTTTTTGGCTACACTGCCCGAATGTTCGAATATGTCAATAAAAATGAACGAAATATCACATTCACGCGGCAGAAGACGGTAAACAGACAACATCGGTTGACCCGCTTCGGGGGGCTTTACGCGCCGCTTGCGTTTCCCCCTTGAAACGGAACAAAAAGAGCACAACTCTGCACCTCCGAAGGAGCCTGCCATGACCGACGCCCCCTTGATGCACAGCGCCCATGTGAAGCCCAAGCTCGAGGGTGGCAAGCGCTTCATCATGAACACCACCTTCTCGCCCGCAGGCGACCAGCCGAGCGCGATTGCAGAGCTGTCACAGGCGATCGTGGCGGGGGAACGCGATCAGGTGTTACTCGGCGCGACCGGCACCGGCAAGACCTTTACCATGGGCAAGGTGATCGAGGAAACGCAGCGTCCGGCGATAATCCTGGCCCCGAACAAGACGCTCGCGGCGCAGCTTTACGGTGAATTCAAGGGCTTCTTTCCCGATAACGCGGTGGAATACTTCGTCAGCTACTACGATTATTACCAGCCCGAGGCCTATGTTCCGCGCTCCGATACCTATATCGAGAAGGAAAGCCAGATCAACGAACAGATCGACCGGATGCGCCACTCGGCCACAAGGGCGCTTCTGGAACGCGATGACGTGATCATCGTCGCGTCGGTGTCGTGCATCTATGGCATCGGGTCGGTGGAAACCTATGGCGCGATGACGCAGGATCTGCATGTCGGCAACAGTTATGATCAGCGCACGGTCATGGCCGATCTCGTGGCCCAGCAATACCGCCGCAACGATCAGGCGTTCCAGCGCGGCTCGTTCCGGGTGCGCGGCGACAGTCTCGAGATTTTCCCGGCTCACCTGGAAGACCGGGCCTGGAGGCTGTCCTTTTTTGGCGATGAGCTGGAAGCGATCACCGAATTCGATCCGCTCACCGGTCAAAAGACAGGCAGTTTCGAACGCATCCGCATCTACGCCAACAGCCACTACGTGACACCGAAACCGACGATGCAGCAGGCGATGATCGGTATCAAGAAAGAGTTGCGCACGCGGCTCGACCAGTTGGTGGCTGAGGGCAAGCTGCTCGAGGCGCAGCGGCTGGAGCAACGGACAAATTTCGATCTCGAAATGCTCGAGGCGACGGGCGTGTGCAACGGGATCGAGAATTATTCGCGGTATCTCACGGGCCGCGCACCGGGCGAGCCGCCCCCCACGCTGTTCGAATTCATCCCCGATACCGCGATCGTCTTTGCCGACGAAAGCCATGTGAGCGTCCCGCAGATCGGTGGCATGTACAAGGGCGACTTCCGGCGCAAGATGACGCTGGCCGAACACGGGTTCCGCCTGCCGTCCTGCATGGACAACCGACCCCTGAAGTTCGAGGAATGGGACGCGATGCGCCCGCAATCGGTGTTCGTGTCGGCCACGCCCGCCAAGTGGGAGATCGAACAGACCGGGGGTGTGTTTACCGAACAGGTGATCCGTCCCACCGGGTTGCTTGATCCGATGGTTGAGATCCGGCCGGTCGAGACGCAGGTCGATGACCTGCTGGATGAGGTGCGCAAGGTGGCCGCCGATGGCTATCGCACCCTGTGCACGACCCTGACCAAGCGCATGGCCGAGGATCTGACCGAATACATGCACGAACAGGGCATCCGCGTACGCTACATGCACAGCGATATCGACACGATCGAACGGATCGAGATCCTGCGTGACCTGCGGCTGGGGGCCTTTGACGTGCTGATCGGTATCAACCTTCTGCGCGAGGGATTGGACATCCCGGAATGCGGGCTTGTGGCCATCCTTGATGCCGACAAGGAGGGGTTTCTGAGGTCCGAAACCTCGCTCATCCAGACCATTGGCCGGGCCGCGCGCAACTCCGAGGGTCGCGTCATCATGTATGCCGACCGGATCACCGGGAGCATGGAACGCGCCCTGGCCGAAACCGACCGCCGCCGCGCCAAGCAGATCGCCTATAACGAGGAACACGGCATCACGCCTGCGACGATCAAGAAGAATGTCGATGACATTCTGCAAGGGCTCTACAAGGGTGACGTGGACATGAACCGTGTGACGGCCAAGGTGGATAAACCGCTGGCCGGGGCGAATATGCAAGCGGTTCTCGACGGATTGCGCACAGATATGCGCAAGGCGGCGGAAAATCTCGAGTTCGAGGAGGCCGCCCGCCTTCGCGACGAGGTCAAACGGCTAGAGGCCGTCGACCTGGCCGTTGCCGACGATCCCTTGGCGCGGCAGTCGGCGGTCGAGGCAGCAGCGGATGCCGCCACCAAATCGTCTGGCCGATCAACCGCCGGCCGCCCGGGCCAGCGCGGTGGCAACGTACAGCGGCGCAAGAAACAGTAACGCGGCATCGCCCCGCGCGGGACCCTGCGCGATTGGTTCGCGTGTCATGGCCTTCCGGTGTGGAAAAGTCTGGCTGAAAGGCGTGGATCGGTACAGGGTGCGGACCGCAAAAAGCCCCCGCGCAAGCCGCACGGGGGCTTTTGATTTCAGGTCAGATGGGCTTACTGGAGATCAGCTTCATAGGCCTCTGCGAGGTCCGCCTCGGCGTCTGCGACGGCCGTTGTCAAAGCTTCGTAGATTTCCGGACCGCCTTCGACATTGTCCTGGAACCATTCGAAGACCGGCTGAGCCGCCTCGCGGAAGGCTTCTTTTTCGTCAGGGCTCGGGACATAGAGGTCACCGCCGCCTTCGACGAATTCCTGGTAGGCCTGGATCGACTTGCGCTTGGGCGAGGCGAAGGTCGCTTGCTGAAGCGCGGCAAACCCGTCAACCACGACGCGGCGCAGGTCCTCGGGCATCTCCAGGAACTTCTGGTTGTTCATCACCCATATGGCGCCCATGTAGGCGTGACCGTCGAGCGTGACATATTCCAGGCCGGCATCCGGGAACTTCATGCCCATGATATCGGTGATGCCGTTCTTGGACCCGTCAACGGCGCCGGTCTGGAACGAGGTGAAAAGCTCTGGCCAGCTGATCGGTGTCGGTGACGCGCCCATCGCCTTGACGACTTCCTGCGGCAGGTCGGCGACCACGGTGCGGATCTTGAGACCTTCGAGATCCTCGGGGCTGGTCACGCGGCGCTGCGTGTTGGCGAAGTTG
>JAABTN010000054.1 GCA_011389895.1 Maritimibacter sp.
CAGCCCCTCGGCCTCAAGCGGATTGGCAAGCCCCAGCCCGCAGACCGTAAGGTCGGGGCGCGCCGCGCGGCACCGGTCGAGTTGAAGGTCGACATGCTGCCCTTCGGCGAGCGTTGGCCCGGCGTCGAGTAGCGCAAGATCGGGGCCGACCAGCGCCTTGTGGATATAGGGTGCGCCGACTTCGATGGCCTGCATGCCGCATTCTGCGGTCAGGAACCGGGCAAGCGGGATTTCAAGCTGGCTGTCGGGGAAGAAGAAGACCGAGCGGTCGCGCAGCGGCGCGCTGACGCGGGCAACGGCTTGTCGGGCGCGGGCGCGCGGTGCGGCGGTCACGGTCTCGAACACATCCGGGGGTACGCCGAATTCGTCGGCAATGGCGCGCAGCCACGCGGTGGTGCCCTCTTCGCCAAAGGGGAAGGGGGCGGCGATATGGCGTGCGCCCCGGCGCTGCAGCGCGCCGTGGGTGGCCCCGAGGAACGGCTGGGTCAGCGCAAAGACGGTGTTCGGGCCGACTGCAAGGTCATCATCGGCGGTCCGGGTGGGAAGGACGCGGATCGGGTCGATGCCCATCTCGGTCAAAAGCCCCAGCGCCTGATCCTCGACCACGTCGGGCAGCGCGCCGACGAGGACAAGCTCGCGCGCATCGGTTGCCGGCAATTCGGGCACCATCGCGGCAAGACAGGCGTCTTCGCCTTCGGTGAAGGTCGTCTCGATGCCTGACCCGGAATAGCTCAGCACCCGGACCGAGGGGCCGTGGCGGGCCGAAAGCCGTTCGGCGGCGCGTGCCAGGTCGAGCTTGATCACCTCGCTCGGGCAGCTACCGACCAGGAACAGGCGCCGGATGTCGGGGCGGCGGTCAACCAGACGGGCGACTTCACGCTCAAGCTCTTCTTGCGCATCGGCAAGACCGGCGAGATCGGTTTCTTCGAGAATCGCGGTGCCGAATCGCGGTTCGGCGAAAATCATCACCCCGGCAGCCGATTGCAGCAGATGCGCGCAGGTGCGCGACCCGACCACGAGGAAAAAGGCATCCGGCATCTTGCGATGCAGCCAGATGATTCCCGTCAGCCCGCAGAACACTTCGTGCTGGCCGCGTTCGCGCAGAACCGGCGCGTCGAGGCACCCTTGGGCGGGCGGTGTGGGGGCGGTCGCGGCGGTCATGCGACCCCCTGCATGTCATGCTGCGTATCGCGGCGCGCCATGCGCAGTTTGAGCAGGAATTGCCCGGCATTCACGACGTAGGCGCCATAGGCGGCCAGCGCGATCGTCATCTCGCCAACAGGGCCGAGCGTGCCGGTCAGCAGCACCCAGACATAGGCGGTGTGAAGGCCGATGACGGCAAAGCTGAACACGTCTTCCCAGAAGAAGGCGGGGGCAAAAAGGTATTGGCCGAAAACGACCTTTTCCCAGATCGCACCGGTCACCATGATCAGGTAGAGCACCCCGGTTTTGACGAGGATCGAGAGCGTCGCCACCTCATACCCCGCGCCGGTCGCGAGGTAGCGGATGACGAGAGCGAGAGAGACGAGAAAAACGAGGAATTGAAACGGGGCCAGAAGCCCTTGCACCAGCGTCCACTTGCTTGCGTCACGGCGCGCGCGTTGGGCTTCGGTGTAAAGCGCGCCGGAGATATTTGCGCTTTGCGCGGGATGCGCCATCTCTCCCCCCTTGAAGGTAACGTCGATGGCTTGGATCGTAAGAGGGGAGCGGGCGGAGTGTCAAATTATATTTACACCCAGAAAGACACGATCTGTCATCCATTGTGGGCGCTTCCATCAGAATCGGATCAATAGAAAAAAGCAGGAATTGCACTTTTTTCGTTGAAGGGGGTTGTTGGATTCGGAGTTAGATTTCAGCAGCCTACAAGTTATCCTTTGGATATTGTCAGAAAACTTTGACATTCACATTGCGCCAAAGCACACTTAATTTCACGACAGGCATCTGTAGGGAGCGAGCCGTGGGCAGTCGGCCTTCGCGCACAGGGAGGAGCCGCATGAACCAGGATGAGGAGGACCGAAAAGCCGCGCTTGAAGCGCGCCAGGGTCAGGGTATTCGTTTTCTCGTAGAACAGGCGCTTCGATCGGTTGCGTCCACCAATCAGGGGGCTCGCCCGCGCACGCGGCGCGGATGGATCGAACAGCTATGCCTCGCGCTGGTGTCAGAGTCCGAAACCAGCCACAAAGCGGTCATTTCGTCCCTGATTTCAACCGGGGTCACGCAGCGCGAATTGCTGGACTCCTTTCTTCCCGAAGCCTCGCGGGCTCTGGGGGAAATGTGGACACAGGATCAGGCGAGCTTCGTGGATGTCACGGTCGGTGCCTCGCGCATCCAGACCATTTACCGGGACTACGAAGAGGATGCGCCCGAGCGATTTCTCGACCGGAGCATTCCACTTGGCCAATCCGTTCTGATGGTCGTTCCCGAATTTGAACAACACTCTCTCGGGGCGTTCGTGGCCGCCGACCGGTTGCGGCGATATGGCCTTTGGGTTCGCATGGGAATCGGGCTGAACCGGGAAGAACTGACCAAACTTGTCGCACAGGGGCGGTTTTCGATGATAGGATTCAGCGTGGGTTCGTCGAATGCAGTTGAAAAGACCACCAAAATAATAGATGACGTGCGCACGAATACACCGGACTGTCCGCCAGTTGTTGTTGGCGGAAGCATCGTCGAAGACACCCAGTTGATCGAGCGCCGCACGGGGGCCGACCATGCGGTCAGATCGATCCGAGAGGCGGTTGAACGATGCGGACTGACTTCGGTGGTGAATGAAATACCGCTCGACTCGGCACTTTGAGTTGAGGAGCGCGTAGAACCGGAGAGTTGTTTTGACCAGACAGATCAGAATGTCTGACTCACTGAGTGCCGGCGAACTTCCCGATCTCGGTGATGTTGAAAACATTCTTGAGCAGGCAAGCGACATTGCCGTCATGGTCGACGACTTGGGGATCGTTACCGGCATCTCGGTCAGCCCCGAATGCCCCGCGCTGGGAAGCCTCGACCATTGGGTCGGACGCGAATTCACCAGCTTCCTGACCCCGGATAGCAACGAGAAATACGTCGCCCGCCGAAAGCAGCTTTTGTCGGACAGCGAGATATACACGCGTCCCGTCGAATTGAACCATACCGACAATGCCGTTTGGGAGTTTCCCGTTCGCTACACATTGCACCGGGTCGCCGGGCAGGGCGTTTTGCTGCTCGGTCGCGACATGCAGCCGATCGCCGAGGTGCAGCAGCGCCTTCTGCGCGAACAGCAGGCGCGCGAACGCGATCAACAGCGCCTTCGTAGTGGCGAAACCTATTACCGCGTCGTTCTGGAAGCGGCCGAGACGCCCATGGTTCTGGTCGAACCCGAAAGCGGGCGGATCACCGATGTGAATTCCGCTGCCGCAACCCTGTTGGGCACCCTGCCTGACACCCTGAGCGGAACCGCCTTTGCGCAGGCCTTCGAAGGGCGGCGTCGGGGCGAATTCATGGAAAGCGTGAAAGCGGCAGCCAAGGCCGACGAGGCCATCGGGGTCGAGGTCATGGCACGCCGCAACGGACGCGTGGTCATGTTGTGCCCGGAGTTCTTCCGCGCGTCCGGCGATCTCATGCTTTTGTGCCGCATCACGCTGGTCGACGAAAAGGACACGACGGGTCCAGAGTTGACTCATGCGCTCTCGGCGCTGTTCGCCGCGAGCACGGATGCCATCGTGCTGACCGATTCGAAGGGCATTATCCGCGACGTGAATGAGGCGTTCCTGATCCTCGCCGACGCGGCGCAATTGCGCGACGTCAAGGAACAGTCGATGTCCGAATTCCTGTCCCGCGGGGTGGTGGACCTGAAGCTGATCATGGAGACGGCGAACAAGTCGGGCCATATGCGCAGCTTTGCCGCACAGGTGAAAAGCGTCGTGGGCACGCGCGCGCCGGTTCAAATCTCGGCAGCCCGCCTGCGTCAGCGGGGCGGGGATCTCGGGTTTGGCCTGATCTTGCGGGAAGAGAGGCCGGCCGAGTATTCCGCCGGCGATAGCGCCGTTGCGGTCAGCGACGAGGCGATGAAGAACGTGATGGACCTTGTCGGCACCGCGTCGTTGAAAGAGCTTGTGTCGGCGACATCGGATGTGGTCGAGAAGATGTGCATAGAAACCGCCGTGCAGCTTACCGACAACAACCGCGCCGCTGCCGCCGAAATGCTGGGCGTTTCGCGCCAGAGCCTTTACGTGAAGCTCCGCAAGTACGGCTTGATCAACAGCTCCGAGTGAGCTGATCCCCGCGACGGGAAGAAAACCCTTTTCGCGACTCGAGGTGTGTGATTAACTTGACACCATGAGTGTCATGACAGATTTACACAAACCCCGCGTATACCCGGAGCCGCGCGCTCTGCTGACGCTGTTGAAGCCAATCACATGGTTTCCGCCGATCTGGGCCTATCTCTGCGGCGTCGTCTCGTCCGGCGTGCCGCTGACCTCGGCCCCCTTTCTCGTCGTTCTGGGCATGGTGCTCGCCGGCCCCGTGGTCTGCGGGATGAGCCAGGCGGCGAACGATTGGTGCGATCGGCATGTGGACGCGATCAACGAACCCGACCGCCCGATCCCCTCGGGCGCCATTCCGGGTCGGTGGGGTCTTTGGGTCGCCCTCGCGATGAGCGTTCTGGCGCTGGGCATGGGCGCCATGTTGGGGCCATGGGGGTTCGGAGCCACGGTGTTTGGCGTGCTCGCAGCCTGGGCCTATTCCGCCGAACCCGTCCGGCTCAAACGATCCGGGGTCTGGGGGCCGGGGCTGGTCGGCCTGTGTTACGAAGGGTTGCCGTGGTTCACCGGGGCCGCGGTGCTGGCCGCCGGTGCGCCCGCGATGGAGGTGGTGTCGATCGCCGCGCTCTATGCCATCGGGGCCCATGGCATCATGACGCTCAACGATTTCAAGGCGTTGAAGGGTGACCGGCAGACCGGGGTAAACTCTCTCCCGGTCACGCTTGGGCCCGATCGCGCGGCGCGCGTGGCCTGCGTTGTCATGGCGCTGCCGCAGCTTGTCGTTATCGGTCTTCTGATCGCTTGGGACCGGCCCCTGCATGCGGCGGCCATCGCGGCACTTCTTCTGGCGCAATTCTGGGCGATGCGGGTCCTTCTGACCGACCCCAAGGGTCGTGCGCCTTGGTATAACGGCACCGGCGTCACCGCCTATGTCTCGGGCATGATGGTCGCGGCCTTTGCCATTCGCACGATCGGGGGTTTGGGATGACGCTGAACTGGGGACAGATCTTTCGCATGGGGCTGGTGCAGATGTGCATCGGCGCGGTCGTGGTGCTGACCACCTCGACGCTCAACCGGCTGATGGTGGTGGAGCTTGCCTTGCCCGCGCTCTTGCCCGGTCTTCTGGTCGGGCTGCACTACGGCATCCAGATCACCCGCCCGAACTGGGGCTTTCTGTCGGATACGAACGGAAACCGAACCCGTTGGATCATCGGCGGCATGGCGATCCTTGCGGCGGGCGGATGGCTTGCCGCGCTGGGCGTCGTGCTGCTTGAGACGTGGTTCGCGGTCGGGCTCGCGCTCTCTCTCTTCGCCTACGCGCTGATCGGCGTGGGCGTGGGGGCATCGGGCACTTCGCTTCTGGCGCTTCTGGCCACCGCTTGTGCCCCGCGCCGCAGGCCGGCGGCGGCCACGATCACCTGGTTGATGATGATCGCCGGGATCGCGCTCACGGCAGGCATCGTGGGAAGCTTTCTTGACCCCTATACGCACGCGCTCTTGTTGAAGATCGTGGCTGTCGTGACGCTCGGGGCGCTGGTCGTGACCGCGATTGCGATCTGGGGGATCGAGCGGCGCGTCGGTGCACAGCCTGCGCGGGCGGATCGACCAATGCGCTTTCGTGATGGGCTGGCCGAGATTTGGGCGGAACCCGAAGCCCGCAATTTCACCATTTTCGTCTTCCTGTCGATGAGCGCCTATTTCATGCAGGAGCTTATTCTGGAGCCCTACGCCGGGCTCGTGTTCGCCATGACGCCGGGGCAGTCCACGCAGCTGTCGGGTGCGCAGAACGGCGGCGTTTTCTTCGGGATGCTGACGGTCGGGGTGGTGGCGACCGGGCTCCGGCTGGGATCGCTCAAGAACTGGGTGATCGCGGGATGTCTTGGGTCCGCCACCGCGCTTGGCGTGATCTCGGCGCTCGGGGTGTCTGGCGTCGAGGCGCTTTTTGTCCCGGCGGTCGTGGCGCTTGGGTTCTTCAACGGCATGTTCGCCGTGGCCGCTATCGGCGCGATGATGGCGCTCGCGGGACGCGGGCGTGGATCGCGCGAAGGCACGCGCATGGGGCTCTGGGGCGCGGCACAGGCCATCGCGGCGGGGTTCGGCGGGCTGGTCGGAGCAGGGGCCGTGGATGCCTTGCGGCGTGTTCTGGCGACCGATGCCATCGCCTTCGGCACGGTCTTTGTCCTTGAAGCTGCACTCTTCGTGCTCGCGGCGCTGATGGCGCTTCGGGTTATCGACCATGGTCGCGACCGGGGCGCGACCCTCGTTCCGGGAGAATGATCATGTATGATGTCATCGTTGTTGGGGGCGGGCCGTCCGGTGCGACCGCTGCCGAGGATCTGGCAAGATCGGGCTACAAGGTCGTGCTTCTGGACCGGGAGGGGCGGATCAAGCCCTGCGGCGGTGCCATTCCGCCCCGGCTGATCGCGGATTTCGATATTCCCGAGGATCAGCTTGTCGCAAAGATCACCACCGCGCGGATGATTTCGCCCACCGGGCGGCACGTGGACATCCCAATCGAGAACGGCTTTGTCGGCATGGTCGACCGCAAGGATTTCGACGACTACCTGCGTGACCGTGCCGACCGTGCCGGGGCGCATCGTGTCCGCGGCACCTACCTTCGGATCGAACGCGATGGCGACACGCCCCGCGTCATCTACCGCGACAAGGCGAGCGGTGAGGAACGCGGGCTGGAAACCCGGCTTGTCATCGGCGCGGATGGCGCGCGCTCCAACGTTGCGCGCGACGAGGTGCCGGGGGGCGACGCCATTCCCTATGTCATCGCCTATCACGAGATCATCGAGGCCCCGGAAGCCATCGGTGCCTATGACCCCGCCCGCTGTGACGTGGTCTATGACGGTGCGATTTCGCCCGATTTCTATGGCTGGGTTTTCCCGCATGGCAAATCCGCCAGCGTTGGCATGGGGTCGATGGTCAAAGGTGTGGATCTGAAACAGGCGACCGCAGACCTGCGCCGGGCGTCTGGTCTGACCGACTGCCCCACGCTGCGCCGGGAAGGTGCGCCGATTCCGCTCAAGCCGCTGGACCGCTGGGACAATGGCCGTGACGTGGTGCTGGCCGGTGACGCAGCCGGGGTGGTGGCCCCGTCCTCTGGCGAAGGCATTTATTACGCCATGGTCGGTGGCCGGATGGCGGCCAGCGCCGCGAGTGCCTGCCTCGCCTCGGGTCGCGCCAAGGATTTGAAGATCGCGCGGAGTTTGTTCATGCGCGAACACAGCACCGTGTTTCGCGTGCTGGGGTCGATGCAGAACGCCTATTACCGGTCGGATGAACGGCGCGAACGCTTCGTGTCGCTTTGCCACGACACGGATGTGCAGCGGCTTACCTTCGAGGCCTACATGAACAAGAAACTGGTCCGGGCCCGCCCGATGGCGCATGTCAAGATCGGTCTCAAGAACCTCGCACATCTGACCCGGCTGGTGCCGGCTGTTTCGACATGACCGAGATGATCCCGACCTGGGTCGATGGAAAGCTTGTCGCCGTCGAAAAGCTGGAGGCGCATCGCCGGGGTCTTTTGCACAAGGCGGTGTCGGTGTTCGTGCTGCACGGCACCGCGGTTTTGATCCAGCGTCGGGCGATGGCGAAATACCACACGCCGGGTCTTTGGGCGAACACCTGCTGCACCCATCCGCATGCGGGTGAACTGCCCGAAGATTGCGCCGCGCGCCGGTTGTCGCAAGAGCTGGGGCTGTCTGGCCTGACGCTGGAGCATCGCGATCAGATCACATACCGCGCGGACGTAGGTCAGGGGCTGATCGAACACGAGCGGGTTGATATCTTCGTCGCGCGGGTGGCGCGGCGGGTGACGCCACGGCCAAACCCCGACGAGGTGATGGAGACCGCTTGGGTCGACATGGCCGATCTCGCCCAACGCACACGCCGCAGTCCCGAGGCCTATACGCCGTGGCTTTGCATCTACATGGATCAATACAGCACGCAAATCTTCGCCTGAGCCCCGGTTTCTCGACGAATCCGGCCCGGCTTGACCTGTGTCAATTTCCCGCGCCCGCCCATGTGTAAGAAAATAATGACACATGGGAGGGACAAGATGCGACTGGTTCTGATACATCCGAACTACCACTCCGGCGGTGCCGAGATCGCGGGCAACTGGCCCCCGGCATGGGTGGCCTACCTGGCCGGGCCGCTCAAGGCGGCGGGTTACACGGACATTCATTTCATCGACGCGATGACCCACGACATCGGCGAAGAAGAGCTTCGCGACCGGATCGCCGCGCTTCAGCCCGACATCGTCGGCGCGACCGCGATCACACCGTCCATCTACAAGGCCGAGCGCGCGTTGGAAATCGCCGGTGAGGCGGCGCCGGGCGCGGTGCTCGTGCTAGGCGGGGTCCATGCGACCTTCATGTTCAAACAGGTGTTGTCCGAAGCCCCACATATCGACGCGATCGTGCGCGGTGAGGGGGAAGAGGTGTTTCTCGATTTCGTGCGCGCCGTGGAGGACGGGCGCTGGCAGACAGATCGCAAGGGGATCAAGGGGATCGCCTATGCCGAAGGTTCCGATATCATCGCGACCCCCGCCGCGCCGACCGTCAAGGATCTCGACAGCATCGTGCCGGATTGGTCGATCCTGGATTGGGAGAAATACATCTACATTCCGCTTGGCACGCGGCTGGCGATCCCCAGCCTTGCGCGCGGCTGTCCCTTCACATGCTCGTTCTGTTCGCAGTGGAAATTCTGGCGCGACTACCGCGTGCGCGACCCGAAAAAGGTCGTCGACGAGATCGAGGATCTTGTGGTCAACCACGACGTCGGGTTCTTCATCCTCGCGGACGAGGAGCCGACCATCAACAAGAAGAAATTCACCGAATTCTGTGAAGAGCTTATTCGCCGCGATCTTCCCGCCCGGGTCAAATGGGGCATCAACACCCGGGTGACCGATATCCAACGCGACAAGGCGATGCTGGGCCTGTGGCGCAAGGCCGGGCTGGTGCATGTCAGCCTTGGGACCGAGGCGGCGGCGCAGATGAAGCTTGATCGGTTCAACAAGGAAACCAAGGTCGAAGAGAACAAGGAGGCGATCCGCCTCCTGCGCGAGGCCGATATTTTCACCGAGGCGCAGTTTATCGTCGGACTGGAGAACGAGACCGCGGAAACGCTGGAAGAAACCTATCGTTTCGCCCGCGATTGGAACCCCGATCTGGCCAATTGGACGATGTATACGCCGTGGCCCTTCACGCCGCTGTTTCAGGAACTGCGCGACAAGGTCGAGGTCTTCGATTTCGAGAAATACAACTTTGTCACCCCGATCATGAAACCCGAGGCAATGGACCGGGCCACGCTTTTGGATCACGTGATGTCCAATTACCGCCGGTTCTACATGATCAAGGCGTTGTTCCATTACCCTTGGCGCGGGCGGGGCTTTCGTCGGAAATACCTTCTGGGTTGCCTCAAGGCCTTTGCAAAGGCCGGGTTTGCCCGCACGTTTTACGATCTGGGAAAGGTCGGCTACTGGGGTCCGCAGACCAAGAAAAAGGTCGATTTCCACTTTGATGACAGCCGTCAGATCGCAGAAGCCCAGATCGCGGATTGGGAAGCAATGGCGGACCGCAAGCACAAGGCGGCCGAACGCAAGGCGGCCTTGCGCGACCAGATCAAGGCGAAGAAAGCCGAGGCGGCGCGGGGCGCATCCGCTGACCCGGCACCCGGTGAAAGGGCGGGCGCGCCCCTTGTCCCCGGCGCGCTCACGCAATGACACCGGCGGTGATCGGGCCCAACGCGATCTTGCAAACCGCGCATGCGATCGAGGCGCGGGGTGGCCGGCCATTGGTCGAACGGGTGTTCGCGGCAGCCGGACTTCTCGCGCTGCTGCGGGATCCGCCCGAGAAGATGGTGCCGCAAGAGACCGCCATCGCGCTGTTTCGCGCGCTCCGCGAAACGCTTGCGCCGGATATCGCGTGCCAGGTTGCAAGCGAAGCGGGCCATCGCACCGGGGCCTATATTCTCGCAAATCGCATTCCCGCACCCGCACGGGGCCTTTTGCGCATGCTGCCGCCGCGCTTGGCCACCCCGCTTTTGTTGCGCGCCGTGGCCGTCCATGCCTGGACCTTCGCGGGATCGGGCCGGGTCGAGGTCTTCGCGGGCAACCCCGCGCGGATCGAGATCCACGACAACCCCCTCGCCCTGTCACACTGCGACTGGCACCGCTCTGTGCTGGAAACCCTGTTCCGCGCGCTCATCGCAGCCGACTGCCACGTCACCGAAACCGCCTGTTGCAGCACCGGCGCCGAGGCCTGTGTCTTCTCCATCCGCATGGGGCGCTGACGGAGAGGTCAGGGTCGTGGTGCCTTGAGGGGTGGGCTACACGTCGGTTTCCTCGAAGTAGTTCTCGTCGATCGCCTTGATGTGCAGCACGTCCTTATCGCGGCACCCGACATTTTGGAGGATCATAAGCCGGGCCAGCTGCGCACCGTCAATCAAGACCAAACGTGCACCAAGATCGTGGGCGGTCTGGCTTGCAGACGGCGAGAACGAAGAAGTTGTGACGAAAATTCCCTTCGTTGCCTTCTTCAAGCTCAACGCGCCAAAGAAGTCCCGGATGTCTCCCGATCCTACAGAGTTGCCTGCGGCATAGCGTTTTGCCTGCAGGTAAATCTGATCCACTCCCAAAGGGTCTTGGTCGATCACACCATCAACACCGTTGTCGCCGGTGCGACCGAGCGCGCGACCGGCGTCGCCATGGCTTCCGCCGTAGCCCATCGCAAGCAATAGATCGACGATGAGTTGCTCGAAGAAGGCTGGAGAAGAGCTTCGGACCTGATCAAGCAGGTTGGCGGCCAGTGCCTTGTTGAGCCGCGCGTGCGCTGCTTGAAGCTCTTCATCGGGCGTGCCGTCTTCCTCGACTTCCATGGGGGACGCCGTGGCGACATCCTCTGTCTTGCCGCCACGCGCTTGGAATTCTCGAAAGTCCTCAAAACGTTCGAGGTATTTTGCGTTCAATTCGATTGTCTCGTCAGCGAGCACCGTACGTCCTTGATCAGTCAGTTCGAAAAACCCACGCCGCGTGTTGTTCACGAGCCCAGCCTGCTTCATGTAGCTTCGCGCCCAGTGGACCCGATTGGCGATCACGGTTTGCTTTCCGCTTGGCAATAGCTGCGCGCGTTCCTCATCGGAAAGGTCGAATTTGTCTTCCATTTCCGCCACGACATCGCTGATTTTTCGTTCCCCTGTGGAAGCACTGGCCAACACGGGGCGCATCAATTCTTGGTAAGTAGGGATCATTTGTCGGCTCCGTTCTGGGGCCAGCATAACGGCCTTGGCAATGAAGGGCAGGGCCCTTTTACATATCCTGTCTGTAAACCAACCTGTAGACCGAGCGCCTTTGGCCCCGAATCCCGAGCCAAAAAAACCGCTAAGTCACTGAAAAGATTGTGGAGGCGAGTACCGGAATCGAACCGGTGTACACGGATTTGCAATCCGCTGCGTCACCACTCCGCCAACTCGCCGAA
>JAABTN010000055.1 GCA_011389895.1 Maritimibacter sp.
GTGGTCAGCCGGTCTTCGAACCCGTGGAGCTGATCGGGGCCGACGAAGTGCATCTTGCCCGACAGCGCGGTGTAATAGCCCGCGCGCCGCAGGTGGTGGGCATAGGTGGGGATGTCCGAACCGAATTCCGCCGCGTTGTCATAAACCCCGTTGCGCGAGGGAAGCTGGCCGGACATGAACGCGGCCCGCCCGGGCGCACACAGCGGCGAGCCGGAATAGGCGTTTTGAAACCGCACAGATTTCGCGGCGAGCTTTTTCAGGTTGGGTGCATGCAGCCAGTCGGCGGGACCATCGGGAAACAGTGTCCCGTTCAACTGGTCCACCATGAAAATAAGGATGTTCGGCTGCGTCATGTGTCCTCCAAAAGGCGGTTGAGCACGCGTTTCACGCGGGCGTGGGCGGCCACCCCGTCGGGCGGGGCAATCAGCGCGTGGCGGATATAGAACCCGTCGATCAGGGCAGCGAGGATGTCGGCGTTTTCGCCCGCCGATGCCCCGACCAGCGGGCGCAAATCATGGATCAGGTTCGAGCGAAGGCGCGCGTGGTAAATGGCCAGAAGCCGCGCCGCCCCGGGGTCGGAGCGGGCATGGACATAGAAATTGAGCCAGGAGGCAATCACCTCGGGCTCGAAATTCCCGGCATCGAACGAGGCGCCGATGATGGCCTCAAGCCGCTCTTTCGGCCCGTTTGCCTGACCAAGCGCCCGGCGCACCCAGTTTCCATAGGTGGTCAGGATATGTCGCATTGCGGCGATGAAGATGCGGTCTTTCGAGCCGAAATAGTGATGCGCCAACGCCGGGGACATCCCCGCGCGCCGTGCGATTGCGCTAACTGTCACGTCGAGCGACCCCACCGTCCCGATCTCTGCAATCGTTGCTTTTATCAGGGCCTCGCGGCGGATAGGCTCCATTCCAACCTTGGGCATTTTTATGGTCCTTGCAAAACCATGGCTAAGGTGTTGAAATTTGATTGACTCGTCAATCAATAAAAATAGGGAGATACACATGAAGCTCAAGATGACGATTTCCGCGCTCGCCCTGACTGTTGCCGGTCCGGCGCTTGCCAACTGCAACGAAGTCGTGATGGCCGATGTCGGCTGGACCGACATCACCGCCACCACCGCCACCACCAGCGTGGTGCTCGAAGCGCTTGGGTATGATACCGAGACAAAGCTCTTGTCGGTGCCGGTGACCTATACCTCGATGGCGCAGGGCGATATCGACGTGTTTCTCGGCAACTGGATGCCGACGATGGAGGGCGACATCGCCCCCTACCGCGAGGCGGGCACGGTGGACACCGTGCGCACGAACCTTGAGGGCGCGAAATATACGCTTGCCGTGAACAAGGCCGCGATGGATCTCGGGATAGGTGAGTTCGGCGATATCGTAGACCATGCCGACGCGCTTGAGAGCCAGATTTACGGGATCGAGCCGGGCAATGATGGCAACCGCCTGATCATGGACATGATCGAAGCCGATGCGTTCGGCCTGTCGGATTTCAGCGTTGTCGAAAGCTCGGAACAAGGGATGTTGGCGCAGGTCGACCGGGCCAGCGGTCGCGATGAGCCGATCGTGTTCCTCGGGTGGGAGCCGCACCCGATGAACGCCAATCTCGACATGGGCTATCTCGCCGGTGGCGATGACTGGTTCGGCCCCAACTTCGGCGGCGCGACGGTTCATACCAACACCCGCGCAGGCTATGTCGAGGAATGCCCGAACGTGGGCGCGCTTTTGGAAAACCTCGTGTTTTCCCTCGAAATGGAAAACGAGATCATGAGCGCGATCCTGAATGACGGGACCGACCCGACCGAGGCCGCCACGGCCTGGCTCACCGCGAACCCCGACGCCTGGAGCGCATGGCTCGACGGTGTGACCACCCTTGATGGCGGTGATGCGGTGGCTGCGGTCACGGCCGCGCTCGAATAATCGGATCGGGCGGCGGGGTTGCTCGCCGCCCACTCGGCCCCATGCGTCTGTTTTTCGCGCTCGCCTGTCTTGCCAGCCCGGCCATGGCCGATTGCCCGACCCGCGCCGATCTGCGCGCGGGCGTGACGCTTGTCCAGAACGGGGATCACTTCATCCGGTCGGATTTCGAACTGACCGGTGACGGATTGCGCGAAGTGCGCTTCGAGCGGAAGGATGGCAAGCCACGCCAGCGCGTGTTTGTGTTTGCACATGGGCTCTTGCCACTTGGCGTCTCGGAAGGGCGTGCGATCACGCGCCTTATCTACGACACCGCCCCCGAAAGGCTGGATGCGCTGTCCACCGAGGGAAGCACGGTGACGCGCGGTACGCGCATAGGCGACAATGGGGCTCCGCAACCGGTGCAGGTCGCGCATGTGCATGACGGGGTGTCCGAAATGGCGATCCTTGGCTGTCGCTACGAGACATGGAAGGTGCGAGAGACGCGGGTGATTGACGGCGTGATCCAAGGTGAACGGCTGTTGACCTATGCGCCGGAGCTTGGGGTCGTGGTCGCGCAAGAGCCGGGACAGGGGCGCGATGGCTATGCGTATACTTGGATCGGAACCGCGGCGGATGTCGCGCGATAACCGGAGACGGGCCGGGTACGGGGCCGGATACTGAACGCGGCAGGATAGGGGACAAGATGGACTGGCTTGAAGATACGAAAATCCCGGTCGGACAGACCGCGCGCAACCTTTTCGATTGGTTGCAGGACGTGGGCAGGCCGGTGTTCGATGGCATCTCGATCGTCATGGAGACCCTGATCGACGGCATCCTCTGGGCGCTACAGGGCCCGCCCGCGCTGGTGATCGTGGCGCTGTTCGCGGCGCTGACATGGTATCTTCAGCGCAATTGGAAGGTGTCCGTCTTCGTGGTCATCGGCTTTCTCTTCATCATGAACCAGGGGTATTGGGAGGAAACGACCGAGAGCCTGACACTGGTCTTGTCGGCCTGCATGGTCTGCATGGCCATCGGGGTGCCCATCGGCATCTGGGCTGCGCACCGACCCCGGGTCTACACATGGATGCGCCCGGTTCTCGACCTGATGCAGACCCTGCCCGCCTTTGTCTACCTGATCCCGGCCATCGTGTTTTTCGGCATCGGGATGGTGCCCGGGCTTCTGGCCACGGTGATCTTCGTGCTCCCGGCCCCGATCCGCCTGACCCATCTCGGGATCAGCACGACCCCGACGCCGCTTTTGGAAGCCGCGCGGGCGTTTGGTGCGACGAAATCGCAGGTGCTTTGGAAGGTCGAGCTGCCCTTTGCCCTGCCACAAATCATGGCCGGGCTGAACCAGACGATCATGTTGTCGTTGTCGATGGTGGTGATCGCCGCGCTCGTGGGGGCCGATGGTCTTGGCGTGCCGGTGGTTCGGGCGCTGAACTCCGTGAACACCGCGCTCGGGTTTGAAAGCGGCTTCGTCATCGTCGTCGTCGCCATCATACTTGACCGCATGCTGAGGATTGATCGCAAATGAACAGGGCCGTGGAATTTGACAAGGTGTCCATCGTGTTCGGCGACGCGCCGCAAACGGCATTGCCGTTGATGGACAAGGGACAGGATCGCGCGGCGGTGCAGGAGGCGACCGGGCAGGTGCTTGGGGTTCACGACTGTTCGCTCGACGTGGACGAAGGCGAGATCCTCGTGCTCATGGGGCTGTCCGGGTCCGGGAAATCGACGCTCCTGCGCGCGGTGAACGGGCTGAACCCGGTGGTGCGCGGCGAGGTTCGGGTGAACGATGGCGACGGGATGGTGGATGTAACCCACGCAGATGCCGAAACGTTGCGCAATATCCGCCTGTCTCGCGTGTCGATGGTGTTTCAGCAATTCGGCCTGCTGCCTTGGCGCAGCGTGCGCGACAACGTGGGGCTGGGTCTGGAACTGGGCGGCCTGTCCAAGCCGGATCGCGTCCGCAAGGTTGATGAACAGCTTGACATCGTTGGGCTGACCGACTGGGCCGACCGCATGGTCAGCGAGCTGTCCGGTGGGATGCAGCAGCGCGTCGGGCTGGCGCGCGCCTTTACCACCGGTGCGCCGATCCTGTTGATGGACGAACCCTATTCGGCGCTGGACCCGTTGATCCGCACCCGGTTGCAGGATGAACTGTTGGACCTTCAGCGCGAATTCCACTGTACCATCATCTTTGTCAGCCACGATCTTGACGAAGCCTTCAAGATCGGGGACCGCATCGCGATCATGGAAGGCGGGCGCATCGTGCAATGCGGCACCCCGCGCGAGATTTTCACCAACCCCTCGAATGACTACGTGGCCGATTTCGTCGCCCATATGAACCCGCTTGGCGTGTTGACTGCGCGGGACGTAATGGGCCCGGCGTCCGGTGAGGCGTCGGGCGAGGTTTCGGCATCCTGCACGGTGCGGGAGGTAATGGATCGGCTGCAATCGGGCGGCGCGCTGGCGGTGACCGAAGCGGGAAAAACGCTGGGCCATGTGACCACTGACCGGGTCATGGCGCGGCTTGTCGATCCACGCTCAACCGAGGGGTCTGTTCCCTAGGCCACAGTCAAGCCCCGGCGCCGGTCTCCCGGGCTTTAGGCCACGCGTCAGAATTTCGCTTCGTTCGGCCCCGGTGTCACCCGGCGGTTCAGCACGGCTTCGCGCAGGGCGATAAAGGTGATCGCACCAAGGATCATGGTGCCCCCGGTCACAACCCAGATGTCCACCGCTTCGCCGAACACCACCGCGCCAAGGGTCACCGACCAGACAAGCTGCAAAAAGGTCACCGGCTGCGTGACCGCCAGCGGTGCGGCGGCAAAGGCCAGTGTCATGGTGAAATGCCCGAGGGTGGCAAAGGCCGCTACGCCGAACAGCCATGCGAGTTCGGCAAGCGTCGGTGTGACCCAGTTTGCCAATGCGAAGGGGGCAAGGCCAATGGTCACCGTGATCGACAGCATCGCCACCACCACGATCGGTGCAACCCGCCCCGCCAAGCGCCCCGCGATGAGATAGCCCACTGCGAACAAAAGCGCCGTGCCGATCATGGCGAAATGCCCCGGCTCGATCTCGCGCACGCCGGGCCGCAGGATCACCAGCGCGCCGATCAGCGCGACCACGATGGCCATGATCCGGCGCACGGCAAGCACTTCGCCAAAGATCAGCGCCGCTCCGAGCGTGACGAACACCGGGTTGAGATAATTGATCGCGGTCACCTCGGCCAAGGGGATCTGCGTCATGGCGAAAAACCACAAGATCACCCCGACGGTGTGCACGACCCCACGCAATCCGAACAGCCCCAGCGTGCGCCGGTCGAGCTTGGTCGACATGAGGGGGCCGAGCATCGGGATCAGGAACACGAGACCCAAGGCATAGCGCAGGAATGCGGATTCGGCCGGTGGGATGCGCCCGCCCACATGCTTCACGATCGCCGTGACGGCAACGAAACAGAGCCCGGTCAAGATCATCCAGAGAACGCCGACCAGCGGTCGCTGGAGAGGGGGATCGAGCTTTGTTTCCATGATCCTCGGTTTGGCGGCTCACAGGGGGGAGTGCAAGCCGTGACGCGGTGTTCGCAGGGGAATTTCACGTGGGAATTGACAAAGCTGATAAAATTAGTCAGGTTTAAAGCGCACCCTCAAGCCACCCGGTCCCCGGCACGCCAGAGGACACCGTTCAGACACGCCAAAGCTCAGGAGTGGGTATGAGACACGCGCAGGACCGGACCCCGCAACGCGGGAAGAATGGACATGGGATCGACACCGACACGAAGGATCACACGCTTGGCTACCTGTTGGCCGAAGCGGGCCTTGGCCCGCGTCGCGGGATCGAGGATTGGCTTGATTGGCTGACAAAAAAAGGGGAGGCCGGGGCATGAACATGGTGCGCGACAACGAGGCGTGCCGCAGCGTGCCCTCGCCGCTTCATCACGCCGAAGAGCTGACGCTCGGGGGGCGGACCGCGAAAATCCTGCTGGGGGATGCGCTCTATACGCTGCGCATCACCAAGGCGGGCAAGCTTATCCTGACAAAGTGAGGGCCGCGATGGACGGGCAATCTTTTCCCGACCCCCGGGGCGGGGCCGCCGTTGGCCGGTTGCAGGATCTCGGCGCGATCGAGGCGGGGGCGGTCTTGTGCCTGCGCCTGTGTTTCGAAGGCCCGGCTTCGCCCGACCGGCTCGGGTTCGAGCGGGACATGGGGCGATACGGCGGGCATATCGCGTTGGGTGCCATCGGGGACATCTGCGCGATCTGGCGGGGGTTCGGGCGTCGCCCGATGGCCTGCCACCACCTGCGCTGCGCCTGTCTCGGGGCGGATGAGGCCTGTATCGCCCATCTGGTGCGCGCCGCGCTGGACGGAGAGCGTGACGACGCGATGATGCTCGCCACCCTGATGGTGCGGGCCGATCAGGCACTGGGTGTCGTGGCCCATGCTGAACGCGCGGGCACGGCGCTCGCCCGGCTCGCAGCGACCCCGGCCGATGATACGGCGGCGCGGCGCTGTCGGCACTGAACCTCTCTGGGAGACGAGAAAGGGGGCCGTGCTGGCCCCCCTTTTTCTGTCGTGACACCCTGCCGTGAAACGCGCCCGGATCAGAGCTGTTCCATGACCTCGTCCGCCGCGTCGAAATTGGTCGTCACACGCTGCACGTCATCGTCGTCTTCCAGCGCGTCAATCAGTTTCATGAGCTTCTGCATCGACTCGAGATCCATCTCGGTTGTCGTCGTCGGCTTCCAGATCAGCTTGGTCGACTGGCTTTCGCCCAGCTTTTCTTCCAACACGTTGGACACGTCGTTCAGGTCGGTGTCGGCGCAATAGATGATGTGCCCGTCGTCCGAGCTTTCGACGTCTTCCGCCCCGGCCTCGATCGCCGCTTCGAAAATCATGTCTTCGTCGCCTGCCTCTGCCGGATAGACGATTTCACCCTTCCGGTCGAACATGAACCCGACCGATCCCGTCTCACCCAGATTTCCGCCATTCTTCGAGAAGGTGGAGCGCACGGTGGAAGCGGTGCGGTTGCGGTTGTCAGTCATCGCCTCGACGATCACCGCGACACCGTTGGGGCCATAGCCTTCGTAACGGATTTCCTCGTAATCGTCGCCATCGCCGCCCTGCGATTTCTTGATTGCGCGGTCGATCACGTCCTTTGGCACCGAGCTAGACTTGGCCTCCTTCACGGCAAGGCGCAGGCGCGGGTTTTTCTCGGGGTCCGGGTCGCCCATCTTGGCCGCGACGGTGATTTCCTTCGCGAGCTTCGAGAACAGCTTTGACCGGGCCGCATCCTGCCGCCCCTTGCGGTGCTGAATGTTCGCCCATTTTGAGTGGCCAGCCATGGTTGCCTCCGCGTCGGTGTGATCGGTCGCGTTTCTATAGGGCAGGGAACCGGGGAGGGGCAAGGGCCGACGCGGGTTTTGCGCGTCAGGCCCGCTCATCCTTCGGCGATCCCATGACGACATGCGTCACGATCTGGTTCACCCCGTCGATCGTGCCCAGTTGTTCGGTATGAAACGCCTTGTAAGCGGCGAGATCGGCGGCTTCCACCCGCAGGAGGTATTCCACCGTGCCGGTCACGTTATGGCATTCGCGCACTTCGGGGCAGGCGATCATGGACTGTTCAAACCGCGCCTGTGCCGCCTTCGTGTGCTCGGACAACCCAACCGTGAGATAGGCCGTGAACCCTTGGCCCAGCCGCGCCGGGTCGACGACGGCGCGATACCCCGCGATGATCCCGGCAGCTTCGAGCGCTTGCACCCGGCGCAGGCAGGCCGAGGGAGACAGGCCGATCCGGTCGGCAAGCCGCGTATTGGCGATCCGCCCATCCGCCCGAAGTTCGCGCAATATCTGGCGGTCGATATGGTCGATTTCCATCATTGGTTGCTCCGATTTTACGCATCCGATGATAATTGCAATATTTCTCGGCGTGAAGCGTGCATATATTGCACCATGACTTATGAGCTTTACATCGCCTTCGTCGGCTTCATGTTTGCCGCGTCGCTGACACCGGGGCCCAATAACCTGATGGTGATGGCGTCGGGGGCCAATTTCGGCCATCGCCGCACCTTGCCCCATCAGCTTGGCATCGCGACCGGCTTTGCGTTCATGGTGGTGCTCATGGGCGTCGGAATATCGGCGGTGTTCGAGCGGTTTCCATGGCTCAACACCGTGCTCATGGTGGTGGCCACCGCATACCTTTTCTGGCTGGCGTGGAAGATCGCCCATGCCGCCGCCCCCGGGTCGGGTCCGGCCAAGGCGAAACCGATGACGTTTTTACAGGCCGCCGCTTTCCAGTGGGTCAATCCCAAGGCTTGGGCGATGGCGCTGTCTGCCGTGACCATCTATCTCCCCGACAATGCGACGGTGACGCTTTTGATCGTGGCGGGGAGCTATTTCGTGGTCACGATGATTTCCACAAGCGTCTGGACGCGGCTGGGGCAGGAGCTTCGTCGTGTCCTGACAAACCCGCGCAGATTGACCGCCTTCAACTGGACCATGGCCGTGCTTCTGATCGCGTCCTTGATGCCCGTTCTTCTGGCGTGACCTCGCCTGTCTGACGCGGTAAGCCTACCGCATGACACAAGACCAAATCATTCTTTTCACGCTTTTCGCCGCCGTTTTCGGCATGCTCCTTTGGGGGCGGCTGCGCTATGATATCGTGGCCTTCGGGGCGCTGATGCTGGGGATCGTGCTGGGGGTCGTCGAGACCAAGGACGCGTTTGCGGGCTTCGGCCATCCGGCGACGATCATCGTGGCGCTTGTGTTGGTGGTGTCTGCCGGGCTGGTGCGTTCGGGCGCGGTGTTTCTGATCACCCGCACGCTGGTGGACAGTTCGCGAAAGCTCGGGGCCCATATCGCCATCATGGGGGCCATCGGGGGCGTGCTGTCGGCCTTCATGAACAACGTGGCGGCGCTTGCCCTTCTCATGCCGGTGGATATCCAGACGTCGCGCAAGGCGGGGCGTGCGCCGGGCCTGTCCCTGATGCCGCTCAGCTTTGCCACCATTCTTGGCGGCATGGCGACGCTGATCGGGACACCGCCCAACATCATCATCGCGTCGATCCGGGGTGAAAGCCTTGGGGAACCGTTCCGGATGTTCGATTTTGCCCCGGTCGGGATCATCACGGCATCGGTCGGGCTTGTGTTCGTGGCGCTGGTCGGGTGGCGCCTGATCCCGCGGGCGGAAGAGGGCGGCGCGGCCATCGACCCGATGGAGGATTACTCCGACTACACCGCCGAGCTCGTGATCCCCGACGACTCCAAGCTGATCGGGATGCGTGTCGAAGAGCTTTATGACGAAGCCGAGAACAACGATGTCGTGATCCTTGGCCTGATGCGCGACGGAAATCGCAAATATGGCAACCAGCGCACCACGAAGCTCGAAGCCGAAGACACGCTGGTGATCGAGGCCACGCCCACGGCGCTGGATGAATTTCGCGCCGCCCTATCGCTCCGGTTCGCCGATTCCGTGCGCGAAGAGCGGTTGCGCGCCGATGGGGCCGGTCTGTCGAAGATCGAGGTGGTGGTGACCGAGAACAGCCGGATCGCGGGCAAGACCGCGCAGGCGATCGGGCTGAATTGGCGCCGGAACGCAGTGCTTTTGGGGATCCGCCGTTCGGAAAGCAAATCCCGCGAAAAGATCGCCAAGACCACGGTGAAGCCGGGGGATATCCTGTTGCTTCTGGTCCCGTCCGGGCGTGAGGCGGGGGTGACCGAATGGCTCGGGTGCCTGCCCTTGGCCGAACGCGGCCTGTCGGTCACGCAAGAGAGCAAGGTCTGGATGGCCATCGGTATCTTTGCCGCCGCCGTGGCGTTGGCAAGTTTCGGTCTGCTCTACCTGCCGGTGGCCCTTGGGATCGTGGTGGTGCTCTACGTGCTTACAGGGATCGTGTCCTTGAGCGGGCTTTACGACCATATCGAATGGCCGGTGGTGGTGCTTCTCGGGTCGATGATCCCGCTGGGCGCGGCGCTGGATGCAAGCGGGGGGACCGCCCTTATTGCCGGGAGCCTTGTCAGCGTGACCGAAAGCCTGCCGGCCTGGGCCGTGCTCATGATCTTGATGATCGTGACTATGTCGCTCTCGGATGTGCTGAACAACACCGCGACCGCCATCGTGGCCGCCCCGGTGGGCATCCAGATGGCCGAGACCATGGGCAAAAACCCCGATCCGTTCCTGATGGCGGTGGCGGTGGCGGCATCTTGTGCCTTTCTCACCCCCATCGGGCACAAGAACAACACGCTGATCCTTGGCCCCGGCGGCTATCGCTTTGGCGATTACTGGCGCATGGGGCTTCCCCTTGAAATCATCGTGGTGGCCGTATCGACCCCCGCGATCCTCACCTTCTGGCCGATGTGAGCGGATATGAGTGACCCGAAACAGGTTGTGGACGAAATCACCGCGCGCGGTCATCTGAAGCTCGACCCGGCCGACGTGGACCGGCTTGAGGCGCTGCCTGACACCTACCTGCCCGCGCAGCGCATTCTTGCCGCGCATTGGTTCAACATGGGCGACCCCGCCCGCGCGGCAGAGATTTCGCGCCGGGTTTTCAAAGCCGCCCCGACCACGGAGAACGCCGCCAACCTCGTGTCGGCCCTGTCGCGCGCCAAGATGACGGATGAGGCGATCGCGGTCGCCGAAGACCCCGAGACGCCGCTCAAGGCGGTGACCCAAGCCAGCTTCCTGTCCGAGCTTTACGGGCGCACCGGCAACCTGCCGAAAAACCGTGAGTGGTCGATCCGGGCGCTTGAGCTGAAAGAGGCCGAGGCACCGGTGATCGCGGATCGCCCCGCACCCGCGACCCATGCGTTCGACCCCGAACAGCCGACGCGCAATATCATCTCCTACACGCTCTTTGGCACCGGCGCGCGCTATCTCGAGGGTGCGGTGCGCAATGCCATCGTGGCGCGCCATGTCTTTCCGGGCTGGACCCCGCGGTTCTACATCGACGACAGCGTGCCGACGAAAACGCGCGACGATCTGGTGGCCAACGGCGCGCAGTTGCGCAAGGTGCCGAAACTGCCCGCCAATCGCTACGGGCTTTACTGGCGGTTCCTGGTCGAGGATGACGCGGACGTCGATCTTTACCTCGTGCGCGATGCCGATTCCGTGCCGACCGTGCGCGAAGCGGTGGCGGTGCGCGATTGGCTTGCCTCCGGTCAGCCATTTCATGTCATGCGCGATTTCTACACGCATTCCGAGCTTGTGCTGGCCGGTCTGTGGGGCGCGCATCGCGGCAATATTCCGGGCGGCATGGGCAAGAAGGTGCTTGCCTATGCCAAGACGCGCAAAAAGATCCTGAATTCACGTGTCGAGGATCAGTTGTTTTTGCGCCACGAGGTCTGGCCTTGGATGCGCGGGCGCGTTTTCGTGCAAGACAGCGCCTTTGGCTACGGGGCCTCGGCCCCCTTCGATCCGGACTTCACGCTGCCCGGTCGCATGCACATCGGGCAGGACGATTACGCCGCGCGCGAGCAGGAGGCACAGATCCGGGCCGCGAAGGCGGCGGGATACACGATCAAGATGAAACCCTGACGCGGCGCGGCCGCGCGGTGCGGGCTCCGCCCGGGGGGCCGTATCCTGAGAGCGTCTCGCGGTCTGCACCTGACGCAGGTTTGCGAGTTTGCCTCTGGTGCGCCTCTGGCGTTCGAACGAAGGTCCGAGCGTCGGCTATGCGCAGTAAGCGGAGATTGCAAAGTCATAGCCGATTCAAGCCAGAGGCCCTTCGTGCCATATGCAGCGAATGCCGCGCGGAAAGCACTGTGACTAA
>JAABTN010000056.1 GCA_011389895.1 Maritimibacter sp.
GCCCCTGATGTGGTGCTCTCGCCCATGGTGACGCGCCAATTCGACTGTCTCGAATTGGCCCATCGGCTTCATGCGTTCGGGTTTCAGGGGCGCTATCGCGCCATCGCGCCGGACCTGCCCCGCCCCGAGCTTGTGCGCAACGAGGTGCGCGGGCAATTTCCGACGCTGGATTTCGACGTTCTTATGGTCGCCCCGCAAGAGGCGCGGGTGAGAACCGGGTGACCCGCGCGCGTTTTTTCAATAGATCAGGTCATGCCCTTCGTCCTGCGTCGCGCCGTAATGGCGTGCAAGGGTCGTAAGCGCGATGCGCAGAACGATCTTGCCAGAGCGCGCCGGGTAATCCAGCGCCTCTTCCACCCGTTCCATGCCCCATTCGCGACAGACCGCGAGAATCACGGTTTCTGCCAGATCCGGGCCGAGCGCGCGCACAGCCTTGGACAAATGATCAAGCGCAAGCTCACCGCGCGACAGCGCCTGCGCAGTCGTTGCGCCCGCCGCGTTTGCAGCAGTGGGCGATACGGCGATCTGCCCCTGTAGCAGCGGCGAAAGATCCTCTCCCAACACGCCGGACACCCGCGCGATCTCGAAGCTTTCATGAAACCTTTCCGCCGCCGCGACCAGCGCGCGGGGAAGATAGGCTTCGCCGTCCCCGCGTTTGCGTCGGGCCAGAACCCGCAACGGGGCCTCGGCCCCGGCGGCGCGCCCGGTTTGCGCGCGCGCGCCCTGCCCCTGTGCCGCAGGTCCGACATCCTCTTGCGCACGTTGCGATTCCGCCTGCGCCATCTGCCGGTTCAACTCAGCCCGTCCCGCCGCCGTGATCGAATAGCGGCCAAGACGCCCCTTGGTCTTGCCCGCGATCCATTCCCGCAGGGCGAGCACTTCGGCCACGTCTCGGGCCACGATGGCGCGGCGCACCGGGCGACCGTCGTCTCCGGTCAGGACCACGATCGCCTCTTCGACCGCCTCGGCGATCACAAGCAGGGTTCGGGGTTCGCTGAGCGCCTTCAACGCGCGGGTGATATCGCGCTGCAACCGCGCCTTGTCCTGTTCGCTGCGGGCCAAAGACATGTGCATTCCTTTTCGACCGGTCGAACCGGCGGAACCGGCACGCCAGAAGGTTTCCAGGGTCGAAAGTGCTGCATCGGCGAGCGGGTCATCACGAAGCCCTTCGGTCTTGCGCACTTGTCGCAGGACCGTGGAGGCATGGCATCCGCACTTTCGGGCGATGTGCCTAAGGCTGTTTCCGCCTTCGAGATGAGCAAGATAGGTAATCACTTCGGTCGGCACCCACTCTGGCAGAGCGGGCCCTTGTGGATGTGGCACGTTGATGTTGGCGTGCATTGCGTCCCCTTCCGGCAACCGTTTCATTATTGGAAACAATGCAACCCTACGTTGTAGTGTTATCCACAGGCAAACGGTTTTAATGGTGGAAAACCATAGCTCATCGGCACAAAATCAACTTGTTATTCTGTGGATAACATTGGGTAAAGCGCGCGAGCGCAGCCACGCTTTTCACCGCAACGCCCTCTTAGGTTGTGTCATGGTCAGGCTCGAATCACCAAGAGGAGCGTGACATGGATGATATTCTTGCCCTTCTGACCTCTCTCAAACGGCCCGGACTGTTGATCCGGGCGGCGCGGTTCGGGGTCGAGAGCTATCAGCGCGAGCGCGATCTTGCCGCGCTCATCGGGCAACCCGATCCGTCACGGGCGCAGGCGCTTCGTGCGCTGACCGACCGGGAGGCAGAGATGGACGCGCGGCGCCGGGCGGGCCATGCCGACTACGCGGCATCGACCCATATCCGGCTTTTGTCCGCAATCATGGCAGAAGCCCACAAGGCGCAGGAACACAGGCCCCCGCGCCCGCGCGCACAGGCCGTGCCTCACTTGGTAGAAGTGCCTCAGGTGTAGGCGTCCGGCATCTCTTCCTTGCGCTTGGCGATGAAGGCCGCGAGGGCTTCGTTGATCGCCGGGTCAAGCGCGGGGGCTTGGTAGGTTGCCAAAAGCTGGGCCACCCGTTCGCTGGCCAAGGTCACGCTGTCGCGCGCGCCTTCGTCCTCCCACGTCTCGAATGCCTTGTAATCAAAGACTTTCGAGGACCAGAAGGCTTCCTTGAAATTGGCCTGCGTGTGGGCACAGCCAAGGTAATGCCCCCCCGGCCCCACTTCGCGGATCGCGTCCATGGCTTGGGCATTCTCGTCGGTCGGCACCCCCGCCCCGAGCTTGTGCAAAGTGCCAAGCTGATCGGCGTCGAGCACGAATTTCTCGAAACTGGCAACCAGCCCGCCTTCAAGCCAGCCACAGGAGTGCAGCATGAAATTCACACCAGCGTTCAGACCCATCTGAAGCGAATTGGCGCTTTCATAGCCGGCCTGCGCATCGTTGATCTTGGACCCGGTGAACCCGCCGGCAGAGCGGAAGGGAAGCCCGAGGCGACGGGCAAGCTGCCCGGCCCCGGTGGTGATCTGGGTGGCTTCCGGCGTGCCGAATGTCGGTGCGCCGGAATTCATGTCGATCGAGGTCACGAAGGCCCCGAAGATCACTGGCGCGCCCGGGCGCACCAGCTGGGAATAGGCGACCCCGGCCATCACCTCGGCCATCACCTGCGCCAGCGTGCCCATGACCGACACCGGCGCCATGGCCCCGCCGACGAGGAACGGCGAGATGATACAGGCCTGCCCGGCCTCGGCATAAACCTCGAGCGTGTTCATCATGACGTTGTCGAAGGTGAGCGGCGAGTTGATATTGATGAGCGACGTCATCACCGCGTTCTGATCGACAAAATCGTCGCCAAAGACGATTTTCGACATGTTCACGCAATCGCGCGCCCAATCCTTGTCCGTCACCGCGCCCATGTAGGGTTTGTCCGACAGGGTGATATGGGCATGCAGCATGTCGAGGTGGCGTTTGTTCACCGGCACGTCGGTGGGTTCACAGACCGTGCCGCCCGACAGGTGCAGCCATTTGGACATATAGCCCAGCCGCACGAAATTGCGGAAATCCGCGATCGTGGCGTACCGGCGGCCACCGTTATAATCGCGCACGAATGGCGGGCCGTAGACCGGCGCGAAGACAAGGTTGTCACCGCCGATCTCGACCGACCGCTCGGGGTTGCGGGCATGGTGGGTAAACTGGCCCGGTGCCGTTTCGCACAGCTTACGCGCCAGCCCGCGCGGGATATGGACGCGGTCGCCGCGCACGTCCGCCCCGGCGTCGCGCCAGCGCTCCAGCGCCTTTGGGTTTTCGGAAAACGCGACGCCGATTTCTTCGAGGATCGTCTCGGCATTGGCCTCGACCGTCGATAGCGCCTCTTCATCGAGAAATTCGATGGGCTTGAACTTGCGCCGGATCGTTGGGGCGACATCGAATTTGACCGAGGTCCGTTCGGCGCGCCGCGCGGCCCCGCCGCCTGACCTGCCCCGGCGCGTCGGCGCGGCGGCGGCTTCTGGTGCTGCTTGCTCTTCGGACATGGTTCACTCCCGGTAATCTGTGTCCCGAGACTACCGGCTCACCGCGAAAGCATCGTCGAATTTGCGACGTTTCGCGCGCGAAAGCGACTTTGGGGCCCGGTTACTTGGCCCCGCCCGTGGGCGTTTCGATGTCGCCATGGTCGACAAGGTTCCATGGAAGGCCCGCGTTGCGGTAAATGCGTTTGCCGATGTCTGTGTAATCCGCCACGTCGTGGGCCAACCGTTCGCCCACAACGATACAGCGCAAAACACCGTCGCCGGTATTGACGAGCGAATGTGCCAGCCCGCCCTTGCGGTACCCGATGAAATCGCCCGGCCCAACCGCCACCTCGTCCGCGCCGATGCGCGCGATCGCCTGCCCGTCCAGCACGTAGACGCATTCATCCTCGAAGTGGTGCACATGGGTTTCGGTCGAGGCGTCGCCCGGCTGCACCTCGATGATATGAAACCCGAAACCGGTCAGGCCGGTCATATCGCCCAGAGATTTGTTGACGCGCTTGGCTGTGGGGTTCAGGAAATGGGTCTTTGCCAGCCCCTCCATCGCCTCGATCTCACGCGCGCGAACAAGGTAGATTTCTTCCGACATGTCGGCTCCTTTCGACTGTCTGCCCAGACTAGGGGTTTCGACAGCGCAGGCAAAGCGTCCTGCCCCGCCAATTCCTCTTGTCACGCCCCGCCTGCGGGCCTAATCAGCGGGGATGAGCCAGACATCCCACGACCGCCTTCTCATCATAGATTTCGGCAGCCAGGTGACGCAGCTTATCGCGCGCCGCCTGCGCGAATTGAACATCTATTGCGAAATACACCCTTTCCAGAACGTCACCGAGGCGTTTCTGGCGGACTTCGCGCCGAAAGCGGTGATCTTGTCGGGCGGTCCCGCCAGCGTGATGGATGATGCCTCGCCCCGCCCGCCTGCGAGCGTCTTTGACCTTGGCGTCCCGATCCTCGGGATCTGCTATGGTCAGCAGGTGATGATGCATATGCTTGGCGGCAAGGTCGAACGCGGCCATGGCACCGCCGAGTTCGGCCGGGCCTATGTCGAGCCGAAGAACGAGCAGACCGATCTGCTGTTCGGATGGTTCCTCGAGGGTCGTGAACAGGTCTGGATGTCACATGGTGACCACGTGTCGGCCATCGCCCCGGGGTTCGAGGTTTACGGCACCTCGCCCAATGCGCCCTTCGCCATCACCGCCGATCTGGACCGCCGGTTCTATGCCGTGCAGTTCCACCCCGAAGTGCACCACACGCCGAACGGCAAGACGTTCTACGAGAATTTCGTGCGTATCGCGGGGTTTGAAGGTGACTGGACCATGGGCGCCTACAAGGAAGAGGCGATGCAGAAAATCCGCGACCAGGTGGGCGACCGACAGGTGATCTGCGGGTTGTCCGGCGGCGTCGACAGCTCGGTCACCGCCGTCTTGTTGCACGAGGCGATCGGGGATCAGCTTACTTGCGTTTTCGTCGACCATGGGCTGTTGCGCCATAACGAGGCCGACGAGGTCGTCACGATGTTTCGCGACCATTACAACATGAGGCTGATCCATGCCGACGAGCGGGAGCTGTTTCTTGGAGAACTCGAAGGCGTCGCGGACCCGGAAGTGAAGCGCAAGACGATCGGGAAACTGTTCATCGACGTGTTCCAGAGATACGCGGGCGAGATCGAGGGGGCGGATTTCCTCGCACAAGGCACGCTTTACCCGGACGTGATCGAAAGCGTCAGCTTCTCGGGCGGCCCGAGCGTTACGATCAAGTCGCACCACAATGTCGGGGGGCTGCCCGAAAAGATGGGGCTCAAGCTGGTCGAACCGCTGCGCGAGTTGTTCAAGGACGAGGTGCGCGCACTGGGCCACGAGCTTGGCCTGCCCGCGAGCTTCATCGGACGCCATCCCTTCCCAGGTCCGGGGCTTGCCATCCGCTGCCCGGGCGAGATCACGCGCGAAAAGCTTGATATCCTGCGCAAGGCCGACGCGGTCTATATCGACCAGATCCGCAAACACGGGCTTTACGATGAGATCTGGCAGGCCTTCGTGGCGATCCTGCCGGTGCGCACCGTGGGGGTCATGGGCGATGGCCGAACCTACGACTACGCTTGCGCGCTACGAGCGGTGACCAGCGTGGACGGCATGACCGCCGATTATTACCCGTTCAGCCACGATTTCCTCGGCGAAACCGCGACGCGGATCATCAACGAGGTTCCGGGGATCAATCGCGTGACCTACGACATCACCTCGAAACCCCCGGGCACGATCGAGTGGGAGTGACCCGGCGCCGGGGCGCAAGATACCGCGCCGGTCGCGCAACCCTGTCTGGCGAGGTATAAGGCGTTGAACCCGATCCTGAAAGCGGCCCTCTGGATGATCGGGGCGGTTGCGAGCTTTTCGACCATGGCGGTGGCCGGGCGTGAAATCTCGCTCGATCACGACACGTTTGAAATCATGCTCTATCGCTCTCTGGTCGGGATCGTGATCGTGGTGTCGGTCCTCAGCCTGACCCGCCGGTGGGGCGAGATCAACACACACCGGATCGGGCTTCACACGGTGCGCAATCTTGCGCATTTCACCGGGCAAAACCTGTGGTTCTTTGCCGTCGGGGTCATACCGCTCGCACAGGTCTTCGCGCTTGAATTCACCGTCCCGCTCTGGGTGCTGGTGATGTCGCCGATCTTTCTGGGCGAGATGATCACGCGCGTGCGGGCTTGGGCGGCGCTCTTGGGCTTTTTCGGCATCCTCATCTTGACGCAACCGTTTTCCGAGCCGCTCACGCCCGGTGTCATCGCGGCGGCCGGGGCGGCCATCGGGTTTGCCGGGTCTGCTGTCTTCACCCGCCGCCTGACCCGCACCGAGAGCCTTGGGGCGATCCTGTTCTACCTCACCACGATGCAGGCCGTGTTCGGGCTGATTACCGCCGGGATCGACGGTGACATCGCCCTGCCCTCGTCGACCTCGGCGCTGTGGCTGGTGATCATCGGCTGCGCCGGGCTGTTTGCGCATTTCTGCCTGACCTCGGCCTTGGCGCTGGCCCCTGCCACGCTGGTCATGCCCATCGACTTTGCGCGCCTGCCTTTGATCGCCGCGGTTGGGTGGCTTCTCTATGCCGAACCCCTCAAGGCCAGCGTGGTGATCGGGGCGGCGATCATCCTGACCGCCAACTGGATCAACCTGCGCGCCGGGCTTCGCGAAGCGCGCTGAGCGTGCCCTGCTTGCCCTGCCTGCCCCGGCCCGCTACCAAAGCGGCACAGGATCGAGGACAGGCATGATTTATTCTTCCACGCGGGACTGGTCGGCGGCCAGCGGCAAACATGTGCTCTTGTTCGGCATGTCCGGGTTGGGCAAGACCCATCTGTCGAACATGCTGCGCGATGCGGGCGACTGGTTTCACTACTCGGTCGATTACCGCATCGGCACCCGCTACATGGGCGAATACATCTCGGACAATTTCAAACGCGAGGCGATGAAAAACCCGTTCTTGCGCGAACTGCTTTTGACCGACAGCGTTTATATCGCCTCGAACATCACCTTCGACAATCTCGCCCCGCTTTCGACCTATCTCGGCAAACCGGGCGATCCGGACAAGGGCGGCCTGCCCTTCGCCGATTACATGGAACGCCAGATGCAGCACCGCGAGGCCGAGATCAGCGCGCTCAAGGATACCGTGCGGTTCATCGACCGGGCGCGCGACATCTATGGCTACGATGATTTCGTCTGCGATTCCGGCGGGTCGATCTGCGAAGTGGTCGACCCCGACGACCCCGAGGACGAATTGCTTACGCTTTTGTCCGAGACCCTTCTCATGGTCTGGATCGAAGGCTCGGGCGCGCATACCGAAGATCTCGTCACCCGGTTCTCACGCGCGCCGAAGCCGATGTATTACCAACCCGCCTTTCTCGAAGCCTGCTGGGCCGAATACCTCGACACCCATGCGCTGACGGAGGACAAGGTGGACCCGGACGATTTCATCCGGACGACCTATGCCCGCGCGCTGGCCCACCGCCAGCCGCGTTACGAAGCCATGGCGCGAAACTGGGGGGTGCGGGTGTCGGCCGATGACGTGGCCCGTGTCACCGGCCCCGACGACTTCGACACCCTGATCTCCCGCGCTCTTGAGACCCGGGGCTAGAGCGTTTATTTCACCCTGACCCAGCCGGAGCCCATATCCCATGCCCATCAAGATCCCCTCGACCTTGCCCGCCTACAACACGTTGCGTGCGGAAGGGATCATGATGCTGAAGGCCGAAGAGGCCGAGCGTCAGGAAATCCGCCCGATGCGGATCGCGCTGTTGAACCTGATGCCCAAGAAGATCGAGACCGAGACGCAGTTTGCCCGGCTCATCGCCGCCTCGCCGCTTCAGGTCGAATTGACGCTGGTGCGCCCGACCGAGCATATCTCGAAGACCACGTCACAGGCCCATATCGGCGCGCATTACCAGGCATTTCAGGAAATCAAGGACCAGAAATTCGATGGCATGATCATCACCGGGGCCCCGATCGAGCATCTGCCGTTTGAAGACGTGACCTATTGGCAGGAAATGGTCGAGATCATGGAGTGGACCCAGACCAACGTGCATTCCACCTTCGGCGTCTGCTGGGGCGGGATGGCGATGTTGTATCATTTCCACCGGATCCCGAAACTGATGCTCGAGGCGAAATCCTTTGGCTGCTACCCGCAGGACAACCTCGCCCCGACCTCGCCCTACCTGCGCGGGTTCTCGGACCATTTCGTGATCCCGGTCAGCCGCTGGACCGAGATTTCGCAGGCCGACGTGGATGCCACCCCCGGTCTCGTGACGCTTTTGGGATCGTCGAACACCGGCCCCTGCCTGATCCAGGACCCGGCGCACCGGGCGCTCTACATCTTCAACCATTTCGAATACGACTCGGACACGTTGAAGGGTGAATATGACCGCGACGTCGAGAAGGGTGCGCCGATCAACGTGCCGATGAATTACTACCCGGACGATGATCCGACCCGCAAACCGCAAAACCGCTGGAAATCGCACGCCCACCTGCTTTACGGAAACTGGATGTCCGAGATGTATCTGACCACGCCCTTCGACATCGAGAAAATCGGCACCGTGACCGAAGATCGCCGGGGCTGACATGGGGTTGTGGGGCACGCTTTTCTCGGTCGCGGTCGTCGGGTTTTCGATCTGGTTTGCCGCGCAGATGCGCACGATCTGGGTCGAACAGGATTACCCGCCCGAAGGCGAGATGATCGACGTCGATGGACACCCGGTCCATGTGGTTCAGGCGGGATCGGGCCCCGATGTCGTCATCCTGCATGGCTCGATGGGATCGACGCGGGATGCGAGCTTTCGGTTGATGCCCGCGCTGGTCGAGGCCGGCTTTCGCGTGACCGCCTTCGACCGGCCCGGGCTTGGCTATACCCCGCGGCTTGATACCGCCGGGGTGACCGTTTCTGATCAGGTTGACCTTCTGGTGCAGGCCGCATATGAAATTGATGTGGAAAATCCGATTGTTGCGGGGCAAAGCTACGGTGGTGCCTTGGCTGCGAACTGGGCGCTGCGCCATCCCGACCAGCTCTCGGGTCTGGTGTCGATCGCGGGGGCAACCCATACTTGGACCGGTCCCCTGGACCTCAGCTACCGGGTGTTGTCATGGCCCTTGATCGGCCCGGTCGTGGCGCACGGCGTCTCCGCGATCATGTCAGACACGCGGCTGAGGTCGATGGTCGCCGCCGTGTTTCGCCCCGACGAGATGCCGGGCGGTTTCATCGACCATTTCGGCCCGCGCCTGAACCTCGCCCCCCACCGGCTCGTGGCCAACGCGCAGCAACGCACCGACCTGCGCGCGCAGCTGGCCGATCAAGAAAGCCGATATGACGAAATTTCGGTGCCCGTCGAGATCGTGCATGGCGAAGCCGACACCATCGTCGGGGTCGAGGTGCACGCCGAGAAATTCGTGGACCAAGTCCAGAATGGCCAGCTGACGCGCATCGCCGACGCCGGCCACATGCTGCACCACACCCACACCGGCGATATCGTTACCGCCGTCACCCGCGTGGCACAGCGCGCAGGCATCCCCCGCGCGGACTGATCCCCATTCCGGACAACATGTGATCCACGCGCCGTTGCGCGCCGGGGGCAATCGCCATAGGGTCACCGAATGTAATGGAGACTAACATGACCCTGCCCTTCGACGGTGCGATCACCTCTTACTTTCAGGAAAAAGCACCGGCGGATGTGCGGGCGGCCATCGAGGCGGCGGACAAGAACGACATTCTCGACCCCGCCCATCCCTATGATACGCGCATGGACAAGAGCGACTACAAGGATCAGCTTGATGCGCTCCAGCTTGAGCTGGTGAAACTCCAGGCCGATGTGAAGGCCACCGGAAAACGCGTCGTCGTGCTGTTCGAAGGCCGTGATGCGGCGGGCAAGGGGGGCGCAATCAAACGGGCTCGCAAATACCTCAATCCCAGGGTGGCCCGGGTGGTGGCGCTACCGAAACCGTCTGACCGGGAAAGCGGCGAGTGGTATTTCCAACGCTACGTGCGCCAGCTTCCGACGGCGGGCGAAATCACTCTTTTCGACCGCTCCTGGTACAACCGGGGCGTTGTCGAGAAGGTGTTTGACTTCTGCACCGATGCCCAAAGGGCCGCCTTTTTCCGCCAGCTCCCGGAGTTCGAGGATATGCTGGTCGACGAAGGCTATCATTTCGTCAAGCTCTGGCTGAACGTCTCGCGTGCCGAGCAACTGCGCCGCTTTCTTTCCCGCGAACAGGACCCCTACAAACAGTGGAAACTGAGCTGGGTCGATGTCGAAGGCCTGAATCGGTGGGACCAGTATTCACAGGCCATCTCGGAGACCTTCGACGCCAGCGACTTTTCCGTCGCGCCCTGGCACGTGATCCGCTCGGACGACAAACGCCGGGCCCGCAACGCGGCGATTCAACAGATCCTTCAGGGGATCGAATATGACGGCAAGGATGCCAGCGTGACCGCGCCGCCCGACCCGAAAATCAGCATCTCGACCAAGGCCTGGGATGCCAGATGACCACCAAGAAACGGGGATATCATCACGGCAACCTGAAACAGGCGCTGGTCGATGCGGCCCTCGAACTGATCGAGGCGAAGGGGCCGACCGGCTTCACCTTGTCAGAGGCGGCCAAGACCGCAGGCGTGACGCCCGCCGCCGTTTACCGCCACTTCGCGGGCCGCGAAGACCTCATCGCCGAGGCCGCGCGCCAAGGGTACGAGATATTCGCGGACCTCATGGAACATGCGTCCGAGAAAGGCCGCCCCGCGCCATTGGCGTCGTTCGAGGCCACCGGGCGGGCCTATCTCGCCTTCGCCCGCCGGTTTCCCGGCCACTACATCTCGATGTTTGAAAGCGGCATATCGGTCAACCGCACCCCCGAGCTCGCTCATGTCTCGGCCCGCGCCTTCGCCACGTTGGAGCGGGCGGCGGAAACCCTGATCGCTGAATTGCCCAGTGACAAGCGTCCCCCCGCCCGCATGGTCTCGGCCCATGTCTGGGCCATGTCGCATGGGGTGGTCGAGCTCTTTTCGCGCGGGTCGCCGGGCACGAAATCACCTTTCCCGCCCGAAGACCTTCTGGAAACCGGGATCGGCGTCTATTTGCGCGGATTGGGGCTGATCAAACCGGACGACACGGCGCCCTGACACCCCTTCTTCCCTTCATCGTTTTTGAAATACCTCGGGGGGTCCGGGGGGCAGCGCCCCCCGCTCGGTCGAAGGGCATTCATGCCCTTCGAAACTTATCATCCAAATAAGCGGTGACAAAGCTCCAACCCATCGACAAGCCGGTCTACCTCTTCGGTGGTGTTATACATCCCGAACGACGCCCGGGCGGTCGCGGGCACGCCCAGATGCTCCATCAAAGGCTGTGCGCAATGGTGCCCGGCCCGCACCGCGATACCCTTCTTGTCGAGAATGGTC
>JAABTN010000057.1 GCA_011389895.1 Maritimibacter sp.
CTGTCATGAATGATCGCGTCCTGACCGCCCCGTCCATTCGCAACGTGGCGATCCACCGCGTTGTAGCAGGTGTTGACCATCCCGTCCGAGAACCATTCATAGAGCGGGGCGTTGTCGTCAAAAAGCGCCCGGGTCGGGGGTTTGTCCCAGTCGATGGCCTTGGCCGCCTCCATCCAGAACCCTTCAGGATCGGCCCGCCAGTTATCATAGACGTCTTTGTAGCTCGCCATGTCATCCTCCTCCAAAGTCTTGTTCGTGGTGTTAGTGACGTCGCGTCGACCGGGCAAGGCTGTTGGCGGTAACCTGCGTCAATGGGACCGGCGTATTTGCAACATTTTCCGTCGTTCGCCTGCAAATTTTTGCAAACTCACGGGGAATTTGCAGACCCGCGCGGAAACGCACACAAGTTTGCAAAGTATGGCGGGCGCGCACTGCAAAGTGGTCTGGAGGAGAATCATAGTGGATCATTCTGACGGCCAGTCGGCAACGCCGGCCTTCACGAACCCCTCGCGGGTGGCGCGGTAGCGTACGGCACAGGTGTCCTCGTGCCCCGCGCCGCATTCGGACGGGTGGCGACGGATGATCACGCCGCCCTCGACCACGCGAAACCCCTCGGCGATACCCCGGAACCCCGTGATGAACCCGTCATCGCCCCGGTTCAGGTGCAGGGCGAGGTCACAGCCCGCCCAACCGCACCAAGCGCCCCCGATCGCGCCGCAGTTCACGCTGCTGTAATTGGCGATGACATCGGCTTGTCCGTCTCCGTCGATGTCCTCTTCGCGGGTGAAGCCCGGGTTGATGACGGCGGCGGACATGAGCCGGTCGGCGCAATAGGCGCGCACCTCTTCGCGTGCGGCGCGCGCGGGGTCACGGGCGGGATCGGTGCGGGCGGTCCAGCAGGCGTTGAGCGCGGTGTCGATGGCCTCGCGCGACCCGCGGAGGGGCAGGTGATCGCGCCAAAGATAAGCTTCTGTGGTAAAGGTGACGCTGCCGAAGAGACCCGCCTGTAGCGAATCAAGCCCGGCGGCCCATTGGCGACCGCTCATGCCCTTGGCATAGCGCCCGTCCTCCTGCCTCAGAAGCCGCAGATCCCAGATCGCCTCACCCTCGACCTCGATCGCGACGGCGAGGCTTTCGGGTTCATCGAACCCCCCGACCTTGGCGGTCAGGGTGAGCGCCTCGCCGGGGGTGCATTCAAGCGTCAGGCAATTGTGGTATCCGCTCTCCACGTCCATGTAGGGGCAGATGGCCGCCCCGGTCACGCCGGTGATCGGGTTCGGCGGCATCGTGGTCCAGCGCGTCGTGTCGCCCACCGCCGGGATGGCGAGAGACAGCGTTGCGACAAAGGCCACCCCCCAAACGCCTGCGGTCATGATACGCTTCGACACCATGGCCGCATGATGTGACCATGCGATCGACTTGGCAAGCAGGCGTGGGGCTGCGCTTAGCCGTAATGCGCCACCGGCGTGCCCGCGATGGCCGACACGTTCAGAAGGCCACGCGCGGTGATCGCGGGTGTGACCACGTGGGCGCGGTTGCCCATGCCCATGAGGATCGGCCCGACCTCAAGCCCGCCTGCCTTCATCTTCAGCGTGTTGCGCACGCCCGAGGCCGCATCGGTATTGGCGAAAATAAGCACATTCGCGGGCCCTTCGAAGCGGGCCCCGGGGAACATGCGTTCGCGCACATCCACGTCGAGCGCGGCGTCGACATGCATCTCGCCCTCGTAGGCGAACGCGCGCGGTTCGCTGTCCAGGATGTCGATCGCGGCCCGCATCCGCCGCCCGGTGTCACAGTCGAGATTGCCGAACTGTGAATACGAGCAGAGCGCGATTTTCGGGTGCATCCCGAAGCGGCCGACATGGCGCGCTGCGCCACAGGCGGACTCGGCGATTTGTTCGGGTGTCGGCTCGGGGTGCACATGGGTATCGGCGATGAACAGCGGCCCGTCTTGCAAGATCATCAGGCTGAGCGCCCCGACCGGATGCAGCTTGTCGGGCCCGCCCCCGAGGATCTCGTTCACGTATCTCAGGTGCCAAAGATACTGACCAAACGTGCCGCAAATCAGGCTGTCGGCCTCGCCCCGGTGCACCATGATGCCGCCGATGGCGGTGGTGTTGGTGCGCATCACCGCGCGGGCGGTGTCCGGGGTCACGCCGCGTCGCGCCATCAGCCCGTGATACTCTTCCCAGTAATCGCGGTAGCGTGGATCGTTCTCGGGGTTTACCACCTCGAAGTCCTTGCCGGGTGTGAGCGGCAGGCCCGCCCGCGCAAGGCGGCGTTCGATCACCTCGGGGCGCCCGATGAGGATCGGCGCGTCCGTGGTTTCCTCAAGCATGGCATTGGCGGCGCGCAGCACGCGCTCGTCCTCGCCCTCGGCAAAGACGATCTTGCGCTCGCCGGTGGCGGCGGCCTCGAACACCGGGCGCATGATAAGCGCGGAGCGGAACACCGAATGATCGAGCCTGTCCTTGTAGGCGGCGACATCGGGCAGTGGGCGAGCGGCAACGCCGGTTTCCATCGCCGCTTTCGCGACCGAGGTGGCGACCACGCCCATGAGGCGCGGATCGAACGGTTTCGGGATCAGGTAATCGGCCCCGAACGACAGCTTTTCGCCCTTGTAGGCGGCGGCGGCCTCGGCGCTGGTGGTGGCGCGGGCGAGGGCGGCGATCCCGTCGACACAGGCGACCTGCATGGCGTCGTTGATCTCGGTCGCGCCCACGTCGAGCGCCCCACGGAAGATGAACGGAAAACACAGGACGTTGTTGACCTGGTTGGGAAAATCCGACCGACCGGTGGCGATGATCGCCTCGGGCGCGACCGAGCGGACGGCGTCCGGCATGATCTCGGGCGTCGGGTTCGCGAGCGCGAAGACGATGGGGCGGTCGGCCATCTTCGCAACATGGGCAGGGGTCAGGACGCCGGGGCCGGAGAGACCGAGAAACAGGTCGGCCCCGTCGATCACGTCATCAAGGCTGCGCAGGTCGGTCTCTTGCGCGAAAGCCGCTTTTTGCGGCGTCATTTCAACCGTGCGCCCGCTGTAGACCAGCCCCTCGATATCGCAGAGATAGACGTTTTCGCGTTTCACCCCCAGCTTCAACAGCATGTTCAGGCAGGCGATCCCGGCCGCCCCGCCGCCGGTCGAGACCACCTTGATCTCGTCGAACCGCTTGCCGGCGACGTTCAGGGCGTTGGTGGCGGCGGCCCCGACCACGATGGCGGTGCCGTGTTGATCATCGTGAAAGACCGGAATGTTCATCCGCTCGCGGCATATCTGTTCAACGATGAAACAATCCGGCGCCTTGATATCCTCAAGGTTCACCGCGCCGAACGTCGGCTCCAGCGCGCAGATGATGTTTGCCAGCTTCTCGGGGTCGGGTTCGTCCAGCTCAAGATCGAAGCAATCGATATTGGCGAATTTCTTGAAGAGAACCGCCTTGCCTTCCATCACGGGCTTCGAGGCCAGCGCGCCGATATTGCCAAGCCCCAGCACCGCCGACCCGTTCGACACCACGGCAACAAGGTTTCCCCGCGCGGTATAGCGCGGGGCGGTCAGCGGATCGGATTTGATTTCAAGACAGGCTTCGGCAACGCCGGGCGAATAGGCAAGGGCAAGGTCACGCCCGTTCGCCATCGGTTTTGTCGCGACGACTTCGAGTTTCCCGGGCTTGGGGTATTCGTGATAATCCAGCGCCGGGTGGCGCGCTTCTGCGGGGCTCTCGTCACCGGATGCACCGGTGTTCTGATCGTCGATCTTGTCGGACATGACCCTCTCCCTCAAACCTCTCCCGAACCGCTCCCGCAAGATGGTTTAATATTAAACCATCTTGGCTGGCGCCGCTCTACACGATGACCCAAGGGCAAATCAAGCAACGAGATGATTCGCCTTGCGCGTATCGGCAAAGTCCTCAAACTGGACCATAAGGTCAAAGGAGGCGCGGATGTCGGAAAAAACGCTGATGGATCACGCAATGGGCATCCGAACCCGGGCCCATGCGCCCTATTCGGGGTTTCAGGTCGGGGCGGCGATCCGGGCGGCATCGGGGTCGATCCACACCGGCGTGAACGTCGAGAACGCGGCCTATCCCGAGGGCATCTGCGCGGAAGCCGGGGCCATTGCCGCGATGGTGGCCGCGGGGGACACGGTGATCGCGGAAGTTGCGGTGGTCGGTGACGCGCCGGACCCGGTGACCCCCTGCGGCGGATGTCGCCAGAAGATCGCGGAATTTGCCCCGAAAGGCACCAAGGTGACCATGGGAAACCTCGCGGGCGATGAGATTGTCATGACCATTGAAGAGCTGTTGCCCCATGCCTTCGCCAAGGCGCAGATGGAGAGCTGAGGTGGCACGCGCATTTCTCATCGTGATGGATTCGGTCGGGATCGGCGGCGCGCCGGACGCAGACCGGTTTTTCAACGACGGGGTGCCGGACACCGGGGCCAACACCCTGGGTCACATCGCCGAAGCCTGCGCCGAGGGCCGCGCGGACATCGGGCGGTCCGGGCCGCTTGCCCTGCCCAACCTCGACCGGCTCGGGCTGGGGGCGGCGCTCAAGCTCGCCTCCGGCATGGATGCGCCGGGGTTGAGGTCCGACCCCACGGGGTGCTGGGGCGCGGCGACCGAGATCAGCCAGGGCAAGGATACGCCGTCGGGACATTGGGAACTCGCGGGGGTCCCGGTGCCTTTCGATTGGACCTATTTCCCGGACGAGATCCCGGCGCTGCCCGACGATGTCGTCACCGCGATCTGCGCGGCGGCACAGACCGAGGGCATTCTTGGCAACAAGCATGCCTCGGGCACGGTGATCTTGGATGAGCTTGGGGCGGAGCATCTGAAGACGGGGTTCCCGATTTGTTATACCTCGGCTGACAGCGTGCTTCAGATCGCGGCGCATGAGACGCACTTTGGCTTGCAGCGGCTTTACGATCTTTGCACGGCGATTGCCCCGATGCTGCATGAACGCCGGGTGGGCCGGGTCATCGCGCGACCGTTTCTGGGCGACGCCGAGACCGGGTTCGCGCGCACCGTGAACCGGCGCGACTTTGCGCTGGCCGCGCCCAAGCCCACCCTTCTCGACTGGGTAACAGAGGCCGGGCGACCGATGCATGCGGTGGGCAAGATCGGCGATATCTTTGCCCACCGGGGCGTCACCGACAATGCCAAGGGCAGCGATGCCGACCTGATGGAGGCGCTCATCGGTCTTGCGGAGAGCGCCGAAGACGGGTCGCTGACCTTCGCCAACTTCGTGGAGTTTGATTCGAAATACGGCCACCGGCGCAACCTGCCCGGATATGCCGCCCATCTCGAATGGTTCGATGCGCAGCTGCCGCGGCTTATGTCTCGGGTCGGCGCGGGCGATCTTGTTATTTTCACCGCCGACCATGGCAATGATCCCAGCTGGACGGGCACCGATCACACCCGCGAACGGGTGCCGGTGCTTTGCCATGGCATTGGGCCGGCGGCGCTGGGTCAGATCGGCTTTGCCGACGTGGCGGCGAGCGTGGCCAAGCACCTCGGCCTTGGGCCGCGTGGGGCGGGGAGGTCTTTTCTGTGACACTCGACGCCGAGACCGCCGAACACCTGGCCGCGCAACCCAAGATCGAATTGCACCATCACATCGAAGGGGCCGCACCGCCGGGCTTCATCCGCGATCTCGCGGCACGAAAGGGGTTGGACCTTTCGAACATTTTTACCCCGGATGGGAGGTATTCTTACCGTGGTTTCTTGCAGTTTCTCGATGTTTACGAAGCTGCGACCGCCCCCTTGACCAGCCCGGAGGATTACGCCGCGCTCACCCGCGCCGTGCTGGACGAGGCCGCGCGCGCGAATGTCATCTATCTCGAAACCTTCATATCGCCCGCCTTCTGCGGCGGGGGCGATGTCGCGGCCTGGAACGACTACCTCGCCGCCCTCGAAGAGGCGGCGCGCAGCGTGCCCGAGGTCACGCTGCGCGGGATCGTCACGGCGGTGCGCCATTTCGGCCCTGAGGCCGCGCAACAGGCCGCGACCTGCGCACAAGCGTCAGCAGGCGATTTCATCGTCGGCTTCGGCATGGGCGGCGACGAGAACGCGGGGCTTTTTCGCGATTTCGCCCCCGCCTACGACGCGGCGCGCGAGGCGGGGCTTCACCTGACCGCCCATGCCGGCGAATGGGGCGGCCCCGATGCGGTGCGCGATGCGATCACCCACCTCAAGGTCGCACGCATCGGCCACGGCGTTCGCGCGATCGAAGACCCCGCGCTGGTGCGCGAGCTTGCCGCATCAGACGTCGTGCTTGAGGTTTGCCCGGGCTCGAACATCGCGCTGGGCGTCTACCCTGACCTTGCCGCCCACCCGATTGCCCGGTTGCGCGCCGCCGGGGTGCGGGTCACGGTCTCGACCGACGACCCGCCATTTTTCGACACCACGATGACCCGCGAACATCAACGCCTGGCGGACACCTTCGGCTGGGGTCCTGCGGATTTCGCCGCCCTCACGCGCACGGCGCTGGACGCCGCCTTCTGCGACGCGCCGACCAAGGCGGCGCTGGAAACACAATTGGAGACCAAGGATGTATGATCACCTCACCATCGTTAAGCACCCGTTGGTGCAGCACAAGCTGACCCTGATGCGCGAAAAGACCACCTCCACCGCCGTGTTTCGCCAGCTTTTGCGCGAAATCAGCCTGCTTCTGGCCTACGAGGTGACGCGTGAGCTCGAAATGACCACCAAACAGGTTGAAACCCCGCTTCAGGTCATGGATGCGCCGACGCTCAGAGGTCGCAAGCTCGCCCTGATTTCGATCCTGCGCGCGGGTAACGGCCTCTTGGACGGGATGCTGGAACTGATCCCTTCGGCGCGCGTCGGCTTTGTTGGTCTCTATCGCGATGAGCAGACGCTCAAGCCGCACAAGTATTACTTCAAGGTGCCGGACCAGTTGGGCGAACGCATGGTGATCGCGGTCGACCCGATGCTGGCCACCGGCAATTCCTCGGCGGCGGCCATCGACATGCTGAAAGAAGCCGGGGCGAAAGACATCCGGTTTCTGTGCCTGCTCGCGGCCCCCGAAGGCGTGGCGCGCATGAAGGAAGCGCATCCGGATGTTCCCATCGTCACCGCCGCGCTTGACGAGAAGCTCAACGACCTTGGTTATATCGTTCCAGGCCTTGGCGATGCGGGCGACCGGATGTTCGGCACCAAGTGATTTCATCGTTTTGAAAATACCTCGGGAGGGTCGACGAACCCGCCCTGCGGGGGCGGCGTTTGGGAGGGCAGCGCCCTCCCGCTCCCGCCTCCAACCGGCGCGCCGCGCGCTGCCTGCATGCGCCCCGGCCAGACGGAAAATGGAAACGCTGAATCTCCGAAATCCCGGGTTGCGGGACTTTACTCCCATGGGCCCATCGGTCATGGTGGCGCTATATCTAGTGTTGGGGGACACTTATAATGAAAAGAACAGGTTACTTGTCTGCCTTGGCCATTGCGGCCAGCCTGATCACCGGCCCCGCCGTGGCGGTTTCGCTCACCGAAGGGGCCAAACCGCGCGAGACGCCTCCGGGCTCCTACAGCGGCGATGTCTATGTCGATAGCCGGGGCTGCGCCTATGCCCGCGCTAATGTCGGGAGCGCGGTGAATTGGGTGCCGCGCCTGTCGTCGGATCGCGAGAGCGTCGTCTGTGGTTTGAACCCGACCTTTGCTGCCGGTTCGGCGCGCGCGACCCGCCCGCCCGCGCCGCTTGCCCCGCCGCCTGCCCGCGAAACGACCGCTGCCCCCCAGAGCGAGACCTCCGGTACCCAGATCCAGACCGCAAGTGCGGTGCGCGGGGGACAGACCCTGCGCACCCCGAGCCCGGCCCCCGAACCTAGCAATCTCTCCGCGCGGCGCTCATCGCCCGCCTCCACCAACAGCGCGTCGGCGCGTGGGTCCGGCCTTTTCGGATCCGGCAACCTGCGCACGCCCAGCCCGGCGCCCGAGCCGACGAATGTTTCGGCCCGCCCCAGCGCCGAGGCCGAAACAAAGACCCGTCAATTGGCCGTCACCTGTCCGGTGGGCGGTGGTAACGCGCGGGTGCGGATCGGCGGCTCGACCGTCAACGTGAACTGCGGAACGAACATGACCGCCCCGCGCACCTACACCGTGAGCCATGGCGGCGGCATGCGCACCGAATTGGTCGCCCGTCCCGCCCCGGTCATGGTCGCGCAGGCCGAGATCGCGCGCGGCGGGGCCCATACCCGCTATCGCCCGGCCAACCAGGCGCGCCGCGTGATCGTCAACGGTCCGCCCCCCGGCACGCAGCATTTCACCGCGACCCACAGCACGCTGGTCTCCGGGGTGCAGGGCTGGGCGCGGATGCCGTTCAACAGCCCGGGACAGGGCACCGGTTTTGGCAACGAAGGCGGCACATCGCGCGCCGGGCGGTACATCGCCCCGCCTGCTGGCGGCTCTTACGAAGACTACCTCGCCGCCAAGGCCGCCGCTTACCGCGCAGCCGGGATTGAATTCGAAGCTGCGGGTCAGGTAGGCACCGCCAACTCCGCGCGCGCCCCCGCCCGCGCGCCGGGCACCGTGGTGATCCGGGAAAACCCCTACGTGCCGACGCAGGGTTATGGCACCAAGCCCGCCTCGAACCCGCGGGTCATCATCAATGGGCAGGATGGGACGCCCGAGGGCTACCGCAATGCGTGGGATGACGACCGTCTGAACCCCAACCGGGCGCAACGCACCGGGGCAGGTGAGGCGCAGATGCAGCAGGTCTGGACCAACACGGTGCCGCGCCGGTTGGTGACGATCGAATAGGGCGACCCCCGGCAGATCAAAGGCGAATGCGCCCCGCGCGCGCCGGATGACCCCGGGGCGCGCGGGGGTATTCAGTCGCGGCAGATGCCTTGCAGGCTGACCCAGGCGCTGTCGGGGATCAGCGGCGCGGCCTCGGACATCGGCACCGGGTCGGCTTCGATCAGGGGCAGAACGCTTTCCCCGCTCGGGTCCAGCGCGAAGGCATAGGGGGTCGCGCGGAGGCGTGCCGCGTCGAATCCCGCGAGAAGCACCTCGGGGGACAACGTGATCGGCGGTGTGGTCAGAAGGTGTTCGGCATGGGCATCCAGCACCTCGGGCGCGATCGTGCCGGAGGTCAGGAGCCTGACCGTGGCAATCATCCCGGCGTCCTCCAGCAGGTCGCGCATCGGATCGCGGACGAGGGCGCGCAGCGCTTCGGCCAAGATATGACCGGCGGCCACATCGGGTTCGTCATAGGCTTCGACCAGAGAGCGGTTGAGTAAAATGATATCGCCGGGGAGGTGGGCTGACTGGGTCACGGCGTCGCTGACAATCACGACGCGGGCCGCCTCCGGGCCCAGCACCCGGGCCGTCAGCCGGTCAAGCGCGACTGTGCCCAACCCGGACGAACAGCGGCTGCCCGAAACCCGTTCGATCCTTGTGAGAAGCCGGTTGCCCACCTCGTCGCGCGTCACGTCGGGCAACAGCGCAAGGGTTTGTCGGGTCAATGCCCCGGGAAGCCAAGTGATGGCCGCCAGCCCGAGCGCCGCCGCCAGCACCACGGTGATCGCCGCCCTGAGACGGCCCCGGTGGGGTCGGCGCTTCAGGATTGTCTTGCGCACCTTTTCGATGGCGTCGATCATCTGGTCGTCGTCGATCTCAAGCTCTTCGGCTTCATCCGGATCGCCAGAGGGGGCAAAAAGCGCGGGGCGTTTGCCCACGTTCAGCCGATGGATCGCGGCCAGAGACCAGTGCGACAACGCGCGTTCGGCGCGGTCCGAGATCGTGAGCGTCGCATCACCCACCGACACGATCACCTCGACGCGTTGCGCGTCCGGCGTGGCGCGCCACAGGCCGGTGGCTTCGAGCCGGGCATATTCGGATAGGGCCGTCATCGGCGGGCTGCTCTTTGTCGTTTGTTATGCGGCGAGGATACAGCGTGCGCGGGGCTTTGCAAAGTTCGGCGCGCAGATCGCGTCAACGGCGCGATCAGAGGTCTGCCAACCCCTTGCGCAGCTCGAATTTCTGGATCTTTCCGGTCGAGGTTTTGGGGAGATCGGTGAACACAACCCGCTTGGGCGTCTTGAACCCGGCAAGCCGTTCACGCGCGAAGCCGATGATCTCGTCCTCGGTGGCGGTCGCGCCGTCCTTCAGTTCCACGAAGGCACAGGGCACTTCGCCCCATTTCTCGTCCGGCTTGGCCACCACTGCGCAAAGCGCCACCGCCGGGTGATGCATCAGCGCGCCCTCGACCTCGACCGACGAGACGTTCTCTCCGCCCGAGATGATGATGTCCTTGGCCCGGTCGGTGATCTTGATGTAGCCATCGGGGTGCTGGTAGGCGATGTCGCCGGTGTGGAAATAGCCGCCTTGAAACGCTTCTGCGGTCGCCTCGGGATTTTTCAGGTAGCCTTTCATCATCACGTTGCCGCGCACCATGATCTCGCCCAAGGCGAGGGCGTCCATCGGCACCTGTTGCATGGTCTCGG
>JAABTN010000058.1 GCA_011389895.1 Maritimibacter sp.
CCACCTCAACGAAGAGTTCGAGGCGGGCAAGGATTACAAGCCCAACAAGGCCGACTGGCTCGATGGCCGCTGGTCCCATCTCGACAAGCAGGGCGAAGACTACCAGCGTGGCGAAACCTCGATCTCGCAAGAGACGATGGCCGAGGTCGGCCGCGCCCTTAGCACCCCGCCCGAAGACTTCGCGCTGCACAAAACCGTGGGGCGGCTTCTGGACACCAAGAAGAAGATGTTCGACAGCGGCAAGGGGTTCGACTGGGCCACCGCCGAGGCGCTGGCGTTCGGGTCATTGATGACCGAGGGCTACCCGGTGCGTCTGGCCGGTCAGGATTCGACGCGCGGCACCTTTTCGCAGCGCCATTCCGGTCTGGTCGATCAGGACAATGAAGACCGGTATTATCCGCTCAACAACATCAAGCCCGGGCAGGCCCGCTTCGAAGTCATCGACTCGATGCTGTCGGAATACGCGGTGCTCGGGTTCGAATATGGCTATTCGCTCGCCGAACCCAACGCGCTCACGTTATGGGAGGCGCAGTTTGGCGACTTCGCCAACGGCGCGCAGATCATGTTCGACCAGTTCATCTCATCGGGTGAATCGAAATGGCTGCGTATGTCCGGGCTCGTCTGTCTGTTGCCCCATGGATATGAGGGGCAGGGGCCGGAACACTCATCCGCCCGGTTGGAGCGGTTCTTGCAAATGTGCGGTGCCGACAACTGGATCGTGGCCAATTGTTCGACGCCGGCGAATTACTTCCACATCCTGAGGCGCCAGCTTCACCGGTCGTATCGCAAGCCGCTTATCCTGATGACGCCCAAGTCGCTTTTGCGTCACAAGCACTGCGTGTCGGACGCGAAGGACTTCACCACGGGGTCGTCCTTTCACCGCATCCTTTGGGATGATGCTGACCGGGACAATGGCACCGGGCTTTCGGAAAACAGGCTGACGACGGACGACAAGGTCAAGCGCGTCGTCATGTGCTCGGGCAAGGTTTATTTCGACCTGCTTGAAGAGCGCGACAGCCGTGGCATCGACGACATTTACATCATGCGGCTTGAGCAATTCTATCCCTTCCCGGCGCTGTCGCTGGTGAAAGAGCTGGAACGCTTCCCCAATGCCGATGTCGTCTGGTGCCAGGAAGAGCCGAAGAACCAGGGGGGCTGGTCCTTCGTTGAACCCAACATCGAATGGGTGCTCTCGCGCATCCGCAAAGACGGTTCGCGCCCGGTCTATGTCGGTCGCGCCGCCTCGGCTTCGCCCGCGACGGGTCTGGCCAGCCAGCACAAAGCCCAACAAGCCGCGCTCGTGAATGACGCGCTGACCATCGAAGGATAAAATCATGAGCACTGAAGTTCGTGTCCCCACGCTTGGAGAAAGCGTCACCGAGGCCACCGTCGCAACCTGGTTCAAACAACCCGGCGATACCGTTGCCGCAGATGAAATGCTCTGCGAGCTTGAGACAGACAAGGTGACGGTGGAAGTGCCCTCGCCCGCGGCAGGCACGCTGGGCGATATCGTGGCGGCCGAAGGTGAAACCGTTGGGGTCGATGCGCTGCTGGCCAATATCGAAGAGGGCGGGTCGGCTGCGAAACCGGCCCCCGCGAAGCCCGCGAAAAGCGCCAAGGCTGATGATGGCGCGGATGATGATGGGGCAGACGCGAAAGCCGATGCGTCGGGCGAAGAGGTCGACATCATGGTACCCGCGCTCGGTGAAAGCGTGAGCGAGGCGACCGTTTCGACATGGTTCAAGAAAGAGGGCGACAGCGTCGCCGCCGACGAAATGCTCTGTGAGCTTGAGACAGACAAGGTCTCGGTCGAAGTGCCGGCCCCCACGGCGGGCACGATCGCCAAGATCGTCGCGGGCGAAGGGGAAACCGTGGAAGCGGGCGGAAAGCTGGGCGTGATGACATCGGGCGCCGGGGCGGCGCCTGCCGCCAAGTCCGCTGAAACCAAGACCGACGACGACACGGCCTCCGCCACGCAATCTTCGGACAAGGATGTGGAAGATGCGCCCTCTGCCAAGAAGATGATGGCAGAGAAGGGCATCGACCCTTCGACCGTCGAAGGCTCGGGCCGCGATGGGCGCATCATGAAGGAAGACGTTCAGGCGGCGATCGCGTCGACGAAATCCGCCCCCTCTGCCCCGGCCCCGTCCAAACCGGCGGCCGCGCGCGCGCCGGTTTCAGCCGATGACGCCGCACGCGAAGAGCGGGTGAAGATGACGCGCTTGCGCCAGACCATCGCGCGCCGGCTCAAGGAGGCGCAGGATACCGCCGCCATGCTCACCACCTATAACGAGGTGGACATGACCGAGGTCATGGAGCTGCGCAACGCTTACAAGGACCTGTTCTTGAAAAAGCACGGCATCAAGCTGGGCTTCATGTCCTTCTTCGTGAAGGCCTGCACCCATGCGTTGAAGGAAGTGCCTGATGTGAACGCCGAGATCGACGGCACCGACGTGATCTACAAGGATTATGTGCACATGGGCGTCGCCGTCGGCACGCCCAACGGTCTCGTGGTGCCGGTCGTGCGCGACGCGGACCAGATGTCGTTCCACGGTATCGAGGCGAAGATCAACGATCTGGGCAAACGCGCCCGTGATGGCAAGCTGTCGATGGCCGAGATGCAGGGGGGCAGCTTCACCATCTCGAATGGCGGTGTCTATGGCTCGCTCATGTCCTCGCCGATCCTGAACCCGCCGCAGTCGGGCATTCTCGGGATGCACAAGATCCAGGACCGGCCCATGGTCGTCGATGGCGAAATCAAGATCCGCCCGATGATGTATCTGGCCCTGAGCTATGATCACCGCATCGTTGACGGCAAGGGTGCCGTGACCTTCCTCGTCCGGGTGAAAGAGGCGCTGGAAGATCCACGCCGCTTGTTGATGGATCTGTAAGGGATGGTGGGTTTTCACCCACCCTACGCTGCCGCCCGGGTCGTGTTGGGTGGGTGAAAACCCGCCGATGCGTCCAACCGGAGGTCTAATGAATGTCCATCGCACTCTGGGGATTGATCGGCCTCGCCGCCCTTATCGTGGTTCATGTGAGCCTCGACAGTTTCCTGCTCAAAGGATCGGTGGGCAATGCCTGGACCGTGGGGCCGCGCGACACACCGCCCGAATCGGGGCGCGTGGCGGGCCGGGCGCACCGGGCGCTTTGGAACCTCTTGGAAACCGCGCCCGCGTTCCTTGCGCTCGCGCTGGTGGCCGAGATGTCGGGGCGCGGGGGCCTTTGGGTTACCTGGGGCATCGCGCTTTATCTCGCGGGGCGCGTGGCCTATCTGCCGGCCTATCTGACCGGCTGGCCGTGGGTGCGCACGGTGATCTGGCAAGTTTCCATGGTCGGCATCGTTGCCATGCTGATCGGTGTCGTGACAGGGTAAGGACATGACCGACGAAGAACAGACACCCGACCCCGACCAGAGCCCGGAAGCCGCGCGCGCAGAGCTTGACGCGCTTGAGGCGCAGATGCCGACCCTGCAACGCGCCCTGACCCCGTGGATCATCCGGGTCGCGGTTCTGGGCGTCGCCGTGTTCGCGGTGATTCAGTGGCAGGGCACCGACACGACATTGTTCGTGCCGCTCGTGGCGATCTATGCCGCCGTGTCCTTTGCGCTGACCTATTATGCCTATAGCTCGCGTCTGCGAGCGATCGAGAGACGCCGTGCGACCCTTTTGGACAGGATCGAAGCGGGATCGGAGGACGACACATGATCCGGGACGCCGCCCTGCGCGGTCTGGCCGGTGGGGGGGCTGGCGCGTGACCCCCGAACTTGTTGCCCTTTGTCTGGCCGCGCTCCTGCATATCGGTGCCTTCGCGGTGTTTTCCTACATGGCCAACGTCGATCTCGGCACCGGCTATACCACCAGCCCGCGTGATCTGGCCCCCCGCACCCAGATGCGCGCGACGACCGCGCGCCTTGGCCGGGCCTACGACAATTCAAGCGCCATGATCGGTCTGTTCGCCGGTGGCGCCCTCGTCGTGGTCCTGTCGGGGCAATCGAGCCTTTTCACGGCGGCGGTGGCCTATGCCTATGTCGTGTTGCGCTTGTTTTATGTTTTCGCCTATGCATTCGGATGGCGGCCTTGGCGGTCGTTCATCTGGCTGGGCGCGCTGTCGTGTTGCGCGCTGCTTTTTCTCGCAGCCCTGTTCGGCGCAGGCGGTGTGGCATGAGCCAATTTCACCGGATATCCCTGTCGGCGTGCCGCGCTGCACCGGGTTTTGCACGGGTGTCGGGCGCGGGTCGGTCGTGTTCCGAACAGACCGCGGTTTTCGAATTTTCGTCAAAGGAGTAAGACATGGCAGACTATGATGTGATCGTTATCGGCGGCGGCCCCGGCGGCTATGTCTGCGCCATTCGCTGTGCGCAACTGGGATTGAAGACCGCCTGTGTCGAGGGGCGAGAGGCGCTTGGCGGCACCTGTCTGAACGTCGGGTGCATCCCGTCGAAAGCCCTGCTGCATGCGTCGCATTCGCTGCACGAGGCTGAGCACAATTTCACCAAGATGGGTCTCAAGGGGAAATCCCCCTCGGTCGATTGGAAACAGATGCTCGCCTACAAGGATGACGTGGTCGGCCAGAACACCAAGGGCATCGAGTTCCTGTTCAAGAAGAACAAGATCGACTGGCTCAAGGGGTGGGGCAAGATCGCCGGGAAGGGCGCGGTTCAGGTCGGGGATGAAACCCACAAGACGAAGAACATCGTGATTGCGACCGGGTCCGTGCCCAGCAGCATTCCGGGGGTCGAAATCGACAATGACGCAGGTGTCGTGGTCGACAGCACCGGCGCGCTGGAGCTGCCCAAGGTTCCGAAAAAGATGGTCGTGATCGGTGCGGGCGTCATCGGGCTGGAAATGGGGTCGGTCTATGCCCGTCTGGGGACCGAGGTGACCGTGGTGGAATACCTCGACACCATCACCCCCGGCCTCGATGCCGAAGTGAGCCGGGCGTTCCAGAAAATCCTGAAGAAACAGGGCATGAATTTCGTGCTCGGCGCCGCTGTTCAGGGTGTCGAGGCGATGAAGACCAAGGCGAAAGTGTCCTACAAGCTCAAGAAAGACGACAGCGAAGCGGTGCTTGACGCCGATGTCGTGCTTGTCGCCACGGGGCGCAAACCCTTCACCGATGGTCTCGGTTTGGCGGAGGCCGGGGTGAAGATGACCGATCGCGGCGTGGTCGAGACCGATCATTGGAAAACCAACGTCGATGGTATCTGGGCCATCGGGGATGTCACCCCCGGCCCGATGCTGGCCCACAAGGCCGAAGACGAAGGCATGGCCGCCGCCGAAGCCATCGCGGGGCAGGCCGGGCACGTGAACTACGGCGTGATCCCCGGCGTCATCTATACCGCGCCGGAAGTGGCGAATGTCGGCAAGACCGAAGAGGAATTGAAAGACGAGGGCCGCGATTACACGGTTGGCAAATTCTCGTTCATGGGCAACGGGCGCGCCAAGGCGGTGTTCGAGGCGGATGGGTTCGTGAAGATCCTTGCCGACAAGACGACCGACCGCATTCTGGGCGTTCACATCATCGGCCCCTCGGCAGGCGATCTGATCCACGAGGCTTGTGTCGCGATGGAATTCGGCGCGGCGGCCGAGGATCTTGCCCGCACCTGCCATGCCCACCCGACCTTTTCCGAGGCGGTGCGCGAAGCGGCGCTGGCGGTCGGCGACGGCCCGATCCACAGCTAGGGTTTTGCCCCGGGTCGGGGCCACGGCAGCGCAGATGTTCAAAGAGGGCCGGGGATCATCCCCGGCCCTTTTCGCGTTCCACCGGAGGGGAGGCGCGCTTAGAGACCGACGAGCATCCGAAGCCCTTGGGTCACATCGGTGCGCACGGCGAGCCGCAGGCCGGGCTCATCCCCCGCCGCGAGGGCGGCGAGAATGGCGCGGTGGTGCTTTTGCAGATCCGACCGATCGCGCGCCATGTAGAGCGCCCGCATGGTGGGGCCGAGTTGCAGCCAGACTGTTTCCGCCATGGCAAGCATCGCGGGGGCCTGTGCCCGCAGGTAGAGCGTGCGGTGAAATTCGAGGTTCGATCGGATGTAGCCGGTCACGTCATGTTTCGCGACCACTTCTGCCACCCGGCTGTTGATCGTGCGCAGACGTTCGATGAGCGCCATGTGGGCACGGGGCAGGGCGCGCGCCGCAAGCTCGGGCTCCAAAAGCGCACGCAGGGCCGCCAGCTCTTCGATCCGTTCCGGGGTCAGGTCCGGCGTCGTGACCCGGCCCGAAGAGGACAGCGTCAACGCCCCTTCGGCGGCCAGCCGGCGCACCGCTTCGCGGGCCGGTGTCATGGATACGTCGAATTCCTTGCCGATCCCGCGCAGGGTCAGCGCCACCCCCGGCTCCATCTCGCCCGCCATCAGACGACCGCGCAGGGTGCGGTAGACCCGTTCATGGGTCGCGACCTGTCCGTCAGAGGCAGCAGGGGGCACGGCAGGGGTCATCGGCGGGGGTGGAGGCGTTTGCATGCCCCCATGTGATCACAAATCGTCGCGCGGTCAATCGCGGAAGCGATAGCGGTGCAGCGTGCCGCCTGCGTCACGCAGCCATGCGCGCGCCCGCTTGTGATCGGGATAGAGCGCGGCGCATTGATCCCAGAACGCCGTGGAATGGTCCATATGCACGAGATGCGCGACCTCATGCGCGGCGACGTAATCCAGCACCTCGGGCGGGGCCATGATCAGCCGCCAAGAATACATCAGGTTGCCTTCGTGCGAACAGGAGCCCCAGCGCGACCGGGTATCGCGCAGCGTGATACGCCCGATTTCGCGCCCGACCTTTGCCGCATGACGTTCCGAGGCCGACACCAGCCGGTCACGCGCGGCGTGCTTGAGAAAGGCTTGCAAGCGGGCCGGCGTCGTCTCGACCCGGCTGTCGGGCACGTCGATCCCGGCTTCGCTCAGGGCGACACCGCGCCGTTTCACCGCAGTGATCGGTCGTTCGCGCCCCTCGAACAGGATCGTGCCGCCGGGCAGGGGCCGGATGTCCGCGGGCACCCCCGCGACATGTTTGCGGATCCAATCCGCGCGCTCGGCCACGAAAGCCTCGGCCTCCCGCCGTGGAAGACCGCGCGGCATGCTCAGGGTCACCCGCCCGTCGAGGCGCGATATGCGCAGCGACAGCCGCCGCGCCCGCGACGACTCTCGCACCACGACCACGGTGCCCGGTGTCCCCGGAACCGCGATCGGGTCCAAAGGCCCCCGGTTCTGTCGAAACAATGCCTGTCCGATTCCCATCGCCCGATCCGCTACCTGCCCCGTCAACGCCCGCATCCGCCCCGATGCGCGAAAGCCTTTGACAGCCCCCTGCACATGTGGCAGTTGGCCTGAAATTCTCGCATGATGACACGATGACGGAAAGGGTTATTCCATGCCCAAAGAAGAATGGGGCACCAAACGGGTGTGCCCGACCACCGGCAAACGGTTCTATGACCTGAACGCCACCCCGATCATTTCGCCCTACACCGGCGACGCGGTCGAGGTCGAATCCGGCAAGACCCGCACCATGGTCGCCGACAAGGCGGACAAGGCCGGCAAGACCGACGACACCACCACCGACAATAATGTCATCGACGAAGGCGACGAAGTGCTCGAAGAGGACAACGAAGTCGATCTGGGCGATGACGTGCTTGAAGACGATGAAGACGATGATGTCTCGCTCGACGACATCGCTGACGTGGCGGCCAACGACGACGAATAAACTGTTTCGACAGGCGATTTTCGGGCCGGGCGCGGGCGTCCGGCCTTTTTCGTTTATGCGCCGTTTTTTCGCTTGCGCTGTTGCCCCCCCTCGCCTACACACCGCGCACGAACGGCGCCAGCCGTCCCGTTTCGGGGCCTTAGCTCAGCTGGGAGAGCGCTTGCATGGCATGCAAGAGGTCAGGGGTTCGATCCCCCTAGGCTCCACCAAAATCCTCCACACCAAAAGCGTGATAGACCGGCTGTCGGCAGCGGTTTTGCCGCGCGCCGGGTCTCTCCCGATCCCCCCTTTGTGGCAAGCACCAGTGGGCCCTGATGACGGACCGCGAAAGGGGCTCTTGCTCGCGGGTGGAAAACAGGTGATCTTAAGCGTCTTGTGAGGTCATCCGTGACCCGCCGGAGGCCGCGCCATGTTTCGTTTGCTCATCATCCTGCTTTTGCTACCCGGCAGGGCCGTGGCGGACGATATCGCCACCCTCCGCTACCACGAGGTCAATGGCGTCGCGTCGATTTCCCTCGATGGACCGGCGACTCCGGACACGCCCTTTGCAATCGCCTCGATCGGCAAGACGATGACCTCCGTCGCGGTCTTGCGCCTTGTGGCCGATGGAAAGCTCACGCTTGATGATGCGGTCAGCGCGCATGCGCCGGACGCGATCCTGTCTGGCCTGCCGCAGGTGGCAGATGTCACGATCCGCCATCTTCTGACCATGACAAGCGGTCTGCCAGACTATCTTGGCGACGCCTATATCGAGGATGCCCTAGATGACCCCAGCGCCGTGCAGAACGCGCTGACGGCGCTGAGCTATGCCTATGGCGAGCCACAGGTGTTTCCCCCAGGGCAGGGGTTCGACTATTCCAACACCAACTATGTCCTCTTGGGCCTGATCCTTGAGGATGTGACGGGCGCGACATATGCCGAGGCCATGGATCGGCTCGTGATCGGCCCGGCGGGAATGAGCCAGTCTTTCGTGTTCGGCGCGATCCCGTTGCCCGAGAGCTTTCCCACCGGTCATGAGAACGGGCGGCATTATCGCGCCTACTACGCGTTTGACGGGTTCGGCGATGGTGGCGTGATCGCGCCCGCCGGTGATCTTGCCAAGTTCTACCATGCGCTCTTCATCGACGAGACCCTGTTGACCCCGGCGTTGATGACGGAGTTTCTGCGCGATCCCTTGGGCGAAGGCTACGGCATGGGGATCGAGGTCGAGGGCGCAATCGTCGGGCATTCCGGCGGTGATCTGGGGTTTTCCTCTGACGTCCGGCTTGATCGCGACAGCGGTGGTCTGGCGATCATCCTGAGCGCTTCGGCCGATACCGACACCGACTGGACCTTTGATGCGCTTGATCGGTAACTGGGCCCTGCCCCGGTGTCTGATGCGCCGTGGCTGGCCGATGCCGGCAAAGGGGACTATGAGGGGGGTAAACCGCACAAACACCGAGAGACCCCATGTCCAGATACGCGCTGACCGTCACCTGCAAATCCACCCGTGGGATCGTTGCCGCCGTGTCGGGGTTTCTGGCCGAGAACGGATGCAACATCACTGACTCGGCGCAATTCGATGATCCCCAGACCGGCAATTTCTTCATGCGGGTCAGCTTTGTCTCTGAAGACGGGGCCGCGCCCGACGCGTTGACCAAAGGCTTTGGCGCCATCGCGCCCGGGTTCGGCATGGACTTTGCGTTTCATGACGAGGCCGCCAAGGCCAAGGTCATCATCATGGTGAGCCGCTTTGGTCACTGTCTTAACGATCTTCTCTACCGCTGGCGCATCGGCGCGCTCCCGGTCGAGATCGTGGCGGTGATCTCGAACCACATGGAGTACCAGAAGGTTGTCGTGAACCACGACATTCCCTTTCACCACATCAAGGTGACGCCTGAGAACAAGCCCGCGGCGGAAGCCCGGATCATGGAGGTGGTCGAGGAAACCGATGCCGATCTGGTGGTTCTGGCGCGCTACATGCAGGTTCTGTCCGACGACATGTGCCGCAAGATGTCAGGTCGGATCATCAACATCCACCATTCCTTCCTGCCCTCGTTCAAGGGCGCGAACCCTTACAAACAGGCGTTCGAGCGGGGCGTTAAGCTGATCGGGGCGACCGCGCATTACGTGACCGCCGATCTCGACG
>JAABTN010000059.1 GCA_011389895.1 Maritimibacter sp.
GATGCCCATATCCTTGAGGTCTTCGACCGAGAGATGCGGAAGGATCTCAAGATCTATCTTGTTATCGTGAAAGATCGCGGCGTACTCCTCGAGGTCACGGTCCGCCAGCCATCTCGTTACGCTATCCGACATTTTGCCCATTTCACCAAACTCGGTCTGCAGAGATGCACTCCGGTGAACATAGATGGTGGCTCGTCGAAATCACAAGGATAACGTCTGTGTCCGTTTACAAATCCTTGTTGGCGCCGGGCCCTCTCGTACGATGCAATGGCAAGCCGTTTCTTCAATCTGGCTTCGGCTGCAGGTTCGCCCATTCGAGCCTCAGTTTTTTGTCGCTTGTTGAAGTCGGCTGGACACAATTGCCGCTACTCGAAATGCCCGCTTCGTCCGCACTCCAGTCATCTGGCCAAGCGAAATGCTGCGCGATGCTTGAACGGCCGGTTCAGTGAAGCCGCACCTGCGGCACAGAGTTCTGCCTCGAGGGTCCGCTCCGGGCCGAGAGTGTCGCTCATACAAACTGCTCTTGCTGCCCCTCCCACTCTATCGGAAACGGCTCCAGCACCCGCGCCAGCGTCACTTCCGACCCCTGCGTGCCTTCCAGGATCGCCTCGACGATGTCGGGCGCAAGCAGCGTGAGGCGCAGGACGCGTGTCATGTAGGACGGTGCGATTCCCTCGCGGTCGGCCAGTTCGGCGATGGTGGCGAAGTCGCCCGACTCGAGCATCCGCTTTCAGCGGAAGGCGCGCGCCAGCGCCTTGAGCAACGTGTTGTCGGTCACGGTTCGTTGTCCTTTTTCAGTGTGCAAAATATTATTTCGCTAAATGTGGATTTGCTTTCCGAAAGTTTTTTGGGGGCAGGTAGCGAAAACAAGGGATGCCGCCGGTTTCGGTTTGTGGGGGGTCGTAGACTTTCAATGCCCCCGCCCTGTAGCGCCCCAGAGATGGCCCGTCAGTGGGGTCTCTATCGGCGGCGGGGGAAGGGGCCAGACGGCCCCAACCCTTCGCTCCTGCGCCAGCCCTCACACACGGCAATCGTGCGCGAAGTTGACCGCCCGCTCGTGGGCCGGAGCAGGTGGGGCAGGTTGCCGCTCGCCGTCGATTGCCCGCGCGGCCCCCGGCGCGAACAGGTGACGCGCTACCCGTGCGATGCGCACGGCCTCGTCGTGAGGCACCGGCACCTCGGCGAACGTCGCGCCAGCTGGCTCCAGCAGCGAGCCTTGCGCCGGGTGGATCTCCAACTCCCAGTCGCCTGCGGACAGGGGCTTGGCCTTCATCCATGCGATGTTGTGCGCCTCGTATTGGCTTCCGTTCGTGGTCTTGATGAGCATTTCGTTTCTCCTTGTGCTGCTCGTCTTGCCGGTTGCCCGGCGGGGTGCCCCGTGGGGCGGCTTGAAGCCGACGCGCCGACCGCGCCGACTTTCTACTGAGTTTCGCGACAACCGCGCCGACCCCCCTTAAAGCGCCGCCATACCTAAAAAGACATTTCGGCGAAAAGGTAAGGGATAACGGGGGGTTACGACCTACCGCTGAAAAGCATTCGAATAGTCGGCGCGGTCGGCGCGACTTTCGGCAAAATGTCTCTCCAGCGGCCCGATTTTCGCGCCGACTCGGCGCGTAGTCGGCGCGACTACATCGCCTCATCATCGCCCAATTCCTTCTTGGCCTCGCCCAGCTTCTCGGGGGTCATTTCCTCCGTCGCATCCGCGTCCGGGTTCACATACCGACGCGAGTTACGCCGCGCTCCGCTGGTGAATTTTCCGCGCGTCACCCACCCCGCCCGCTGGAGCATCGCCCCGGCACGTTGCTGGTCCGCCTTCGACTGTTCCCCGGTGGACTTACCCAGCACTTCGAGCACTTCGCCGGTGGTGATCTCCTTCACGGCGCTCAGGTGATCCAGCACCCGCGACCATGGATCTTCTTCGGCGCGCTGATCCGCCGCCCTCACCTGATAATCCGCAGTGGCCCCGATCAGGTGCCAAGGCTCACCCTTGCGGAAGGCATGGGCCGCCTCTGCCCACAGTTGATCTCGATCAGCGGTCAGCCGTTCCAGGTCAATGTCGGTGACTTTCACCGGCCAGAACCGGCGGTTGCCCGTTTCATCTTTCAGGTAGTCGTCCTTATTCGTGGACCCGGCGAACACGCACCGTCGCGGCATATCCACCTCACTCCGCCCGTAGGCGGGTCGATAGCGATCCACTTGGCGGGACAGATAGCCTTTGATGTGTTCAACCTCGGCGCGCTTCATCGCGGACAGTTCGCCCAGCTCGACGATCCAGCAGCCACGCAACGCGGACTGTGCGTCTTTGCCGACGAATTGTTGCAGGGAGTCACTGAACCAAGAGCGATGCCCCTTCGGCTGGCCGCGCCCGTCTGCGAGGATTCGCAGCGCGGTCGATTTGCCGACGCCTTGTTTGCCTTCCAGCACGAGGCAAGCATCAGCCTTGCACCCCGGCTCAACAGCCCGCGCCACCGCCGAGATCATCCACCGCCGCCCGACCTCAGCCACGAACTTGGCCTTCATGCCGGGGTCGTCGCCTTCATCATCTTCGACCTCAGCGCCACAATGTTCGATCAGCCAGCGGTCGAGCCGCTTTTCACCGTCCCAATTTAGGTTTTCGAGGTAATGGCGCACCGGCGAAATGACGTTCTGCTGCGCGACGTCCACAACCGCATCATGGACTGTCAGCTTCGCCACGCGCGGAAACCCGTTGCGATTGAACCACCGTTGCGCACTCACATCGTCGGCGTCGCGCCACTGGCGGGGACGGAAAGTTGATTTGGGCGTCGTGGTCCCCGGCACAGGATGCATCAGCATCATTTCGTCCGCGAACTCGTTGTAGGCGACCAAGACTCCGCCATCGGGATTCCACGCCGGCGACGTTTCGACAACGCGCGCCACATTATCCACATTCGGCGTCGGCGCTTTCTGGCGCTTGGGCACCTCAGCCGGGGGCGCGTGCTCGATCAACTGGCGCAACGCCTCAGCAGCTTCATCCTCGGCCCGACCTTCGGCCCAATCGGTCAGGTCGCCTTTCTCGCCCAAGCCCGGCAGCTCGACGATCTTCACCGATTCCGCCACCCCCTCGACGGAGCGGGCGACCTTCTGGGCGTGCTTCGCGCCCACCTCATCGTTGTCGGGGATCACCGCCACCCGGCACCCGCGCAGATGCTCGGAGAACTGGTCAAGCCACTTGCCCGCGCCGAACGGGTTGGTGGTGGCCGTGAACCCGAGGCGATGGGCGGTATCGACGTCCTTCTCGCCTTCGCAGACCAGCACCAACTCGCCGGGGTTCTTGGTGGCCTCGATCAACTCTGGCAGCCGATACAGCACCGGCGGTTCATTGCCTTGGCCGGGAAACTCGTCCCGTTTCTGCTCAGGCTCGAACCGCTCCTTGTATGGTATCAGGTTGGGGCGACGCGTCACGGAAGGGCGCTCGCCGTTGGGGTTCCTGCCACGAACAATTATGAAGGCAACGGTGCCATCGGCGCGGTGGTAGGTGAAGCGCGCCTCTTCGACAGTGTTCGGCCCCCAGCGCGGGCGGTCGGAGTCGGAAATGTTGTAGGAACCGCTCGGTTTACCCTTTTCCTGAGCATTGTTATCAGGTTTAATGTCTTTGGGCATTCGATCTTCCTTGCCTGTCTCGTCAGCCTCTGGCCCCGGTTCACTGCCGGGGCCATTTTCTTTGCGGGGGTCGTCGTCGGGGAAGCTGCGGTCAGTCATTGCCCAGCCCCCTTTTCACAAGAGGCCGCGTCCAAACGCAGCTAGTGTCCCACACAAGACAGCCTCCGGGGGCCATCTCCCATTCCCCGAAAGGCGGCACGACTGGCTTGCAATCCAGCATAAAGCGATAAGGGCGCTTTTCAGGTCGCATCTTCTTATCGCTCTTCATCTCGATGCGCTTGAAGTCGATCCGATTGAATGTGATCGTTGCTTCAAACCCATCAAATCGCCAAGCTCTCAAAGACAGGCCTTTCGGCTTGACAGGATAGGCTGTTCCATCCGCACCATCGTTTACGAGCCAGTATTCCGCTAATGGCTCGCCCCACGGACGGGCATCGCTGGTGAATGCCCCATCATCGACCAAATGCCCAAGCGGGTTTGGATTTATTAGGGCAAATTCTCGCCTGAGGCGGTCGAAGCGTTTCAGCCATTCTTCTGGAATTAAGAGCTCTGGGTATAGTGAGCTAGTAAACTCCGGATCGCGGGGCTTCTTTGCACTTCGGTTGATCTTGTCTATGATTTCTCGAAGATCGGACTGCTTTTTGCGAAGCTGCCAATCCTCTTCGTTGTAAATCAGATCATCCATGGTCGGCCCCCCGCTCATCGGCAGCGGCCCAGCGGCCCCGGCGATTGTCCTCGCAAATGCGGTGGCGCTTCTGGCGGGCGTCGATGTATTCCTCGATATCCTTGAGCCGCCACCCCTTCTTGTTCCGGCCAAGCTGGACACGGGCGGGGAACTCTCCGGCATCCTCAAGCACTCTGATGTGCTTGGTCGTGATGCACAGCATCGCCGCCACCTCGGTAGGCGACAGCAGAGCGTGGCCGGACAACTCGCGGACGCGGTTGCGGCTCTGTTCGAAGCGGGCGGCGTAGCGGGCCTTCGCTCCGATCTCTCGTTCGTTAGGGGATAGGGTCATCGGGTGATCCTCTCGGTGCGGGCCGAGGGATCGTCTTGGCGTAATGGTCCCTCGGCGCTGGTTGCGCTAAGAGACATCGCCCATTGCTGCTAGAGAGGCCGGTTCCGCAGCGCCGCCTGTGGGGCGGCTGGTGGTCAGTGCGAGCATCACCTCGCTGTGGTACGATCTTGCACCGAGAGCCTCAGCCCCCGCATCCGGCGCGGGGCGGCTCTGGAATCTTTATGCCTCCGATTCGTGCCGAGTCAAAGGGCTTTTTCACGCGTCCGCGAAACTAATTCTATGCCATTGTTTTCGCGCAATAAAAGCCGCGATTCAGGCTCTGAAAACCCTTTCTTTCGGCACAAGTTCGAGCGATAAAGGTGTCGGTCCCGCAAGGATCTTGCACCCGCGACCGCTCCAGTGGCCTCATCACCCGCCGGGGCGGTCGCACTCATTTCCGCCCATCACAAAGCAAAACCCCCGACGCCTTCACGCCGGGGGCCTTGGTCAATCTGCGTCGGGTTCAGTCGGCAACATCATATTCGGGGCCACGGGTGAACCACAGCCAGTCACCATCGGCGCACGTATAAACCCAGCCCTCGCCCTTTGGCGCTAGGTAAGATGCCTTTCCGTCGATTTGGCGGGTGATGTTAGGGGTGAACGTAGCCTGACAGTGCTCGAAGATGAAGACCGGCGGGCGGGTCACTTTGAATTGCTTGTCGATGAAGTAGAAAGCATCGACCTCTTTGCCCCAGTCAGTGATCATCTTGGGGCGCGGGGGCAGACCCGCATCAAGATTCATTTTAGCAAGATTTGCCATGTGGCATTCCTTTCACATTGCCGGGCACACAGCCCAGCGTCACGTCAGTTTTGGGTGAAAGGACACATTGGTGGGGTGATTTGTAGCCCGCGCCCCGCGCGGTGTCGTCCCAGAGAATAGTGACCACGAATCGCCCCTGCTTGTCAATAGCCCCGCAAAGCACCATGCAGGCGGCCACGGACCATCGGCGGGGGCAACCGCCCCAGCCACCCGCACAAGGCCGCTCCTGCAACAACTCCGCCGCGCCCCTAGCCTTCCGCGCCAACAATCTCCATCAACCGCGCCGCCCACCAGTCCATCGCTTCCCGCTTGCGCAGCCGGTAGCGGCGCTGCACGTCCGAGTGGTCATATACCTCGGTGATGCCCGCGCTCAGGCGATGGTTCACGGTCGCCTGCACCACGTCCAGCGGCACCGCGGAGGTGGTCTCGCCTGCGTCGTTTTCTTCCCCCGCGCGCAGTCGGGTGACGAAGGTGTGGCGTAGGTCATGGATGCGCCAGCCGGGGACAGCCTCGATGCGGTCCAGCAGCGCCGCCTTGCGGGTGCGGGCCTCGGGGCCTTGCGCCGCGTGGCTATGCCATAGCGCCCGGTCGCCCTCGGTCAGCCCCGCCAGCACCCCGCGCGCATCGCGAAGCATTTTTGTCCCAGCCTTTGACCACCCAGCAATCGGCCCGGTCTGGTCAGTGTTCGGGAACACGCACCCCGTCTTGTCGCGCAAGGCGCGGCCGATCTCGCGAGCATCTTCCAGCACCGCCAAGGCGGGGGCGCTAAGCAGCACCTCATGGTCGCCCGCCCGGTTCTTGGCGCGGGACTCCGGCACGACCAGCAGTGCCCGGTCAAGGTCCACGTCGCGCCACAGCGCATCCCCGATTTCGTCCCGGCGCTGGCCGGTCAGCATGAGCAGCTTGACGGCGTGGCCGTAGGGGAAGCCCCATTCGTCCGCCGCCCGCCACATGGCCCGCAACTCGGCGTCGGTCAGCGCGCGTGACTTCTTCTCGGGTGCCTGCCTCGGGGTCAGCCCGGTCGTGGGCGGCTGGCCTGCGAACATGCCCCGCGACGTGGCGAACTTGAACACAAGCCGGAGCGTTTGCAGCGTCCGGTCCACCGGCCCGCCGTCGCGGTCGATCTGGGCCAGCAGCGTGGCCACCTCGGGCTGGGTGATCTGGTCGAGGGGCCGGTCTCCCAGCGCCGGGTAAACCCGCCGCGCCAGCAGGGAGCCGCGCTCCCTAACTGTGGCGGGGGTGACTGCGGCCCGTCGCCCGCCGGTCAGTTGGCCCTTCTCCAGCGCCGTGACATACGCCTCGGAAACCGCGCGCAACGTGTTCGTGGCCGTCGCCGCCTCGGCCTGTTGCGCCGAATCGCGCGACGCTTTCGGGTGGATGCCCGCGCGGGCCTGCTCGCGGACCTCGCGCGCCGCCTCTCGCGCCTCGGCAACGCCCATGGCGGGCCAGTGGCCCAGCGCGATCTTGCCTTGCCGCCCGGCGCAGCGGAAATGGCACATCCACGCCTTGCCGCCCTTCGCGTTGATCCGCAGGAAAAGCCCCGGTGCCAGCTTGTCGGGCTTGTCGATCCGCCCGCCCTCGGGGGCGGCCTTCATCTTCTTGATGGCGGGTTCGGTGAGCGTGGTTGCATGGGCCATTTTCTCTCCTCAAAGGCTCTAGGGGAACGCTGGGGGAACGGTTTGTCGTCTTTTGTGGCGTTCGGCTTGGTTTCCCTAGGTTCGCTCTTTATAAGGAAAAAGAAAAGGTTTTTAATGGGTTACGGTGTTATTTTCGGTGGGAAGGTTCCCCAAGGTTTCGCTCGCGCTGTGCTGGGTTCCGGCCTGTCACGCCGGAGGTCGCGGGTTTGAGCCCCGTCAACCGCGCCAGTTGCCTTTTCTCCCGCCCTGTCGCTTTGTCATGAATCCGTGGCGAGCGGGGCACATGAACCGCGCAAACAGATCGTGTCGCCAGAACGGAACACGGTATGTCCGGAACGGCGCGGATGCGCGCGGGCGATCCTGGCCGTTTTCGGCCTTCTCCTCTTTTCATGTTCCGTCCGCGGGCGATCCGCGTCTCGACGTATTGCGTCCCGTGAAAGACCCCGTCAAAGTCATCCCATGATATCGACACGAACAGACAGGATCCGCCCTTTCCTGATCGCGGTGATGCTCGCGCTCTCGGCACCGCAGGCGATGGCCGGGCCCACCGGCACGTTTCGCCATGCGCACAATGTCGGGTTCGGGTCGCAATCGAGCCTCGATGCCGCCTCCAAGGGCCGCGTCCTGCAGATCATCGAGAAGATCCAGAGCCGCCTTGTGCGGCCCAGCCCGTCCGGTAAACCCGAACCCGATCTGGCCACCGCGTGGGAGCCGAACGAAGACGGCACCGTCTGGACCTTCCAGATCCGCGACGGGGTCCGGTTTCACGATG